>UQRM01000012.1 GCA_900543485.1 uncultured Eubacterium sp.
CGCTGAGCAGCTGGGAGTTGACGAGGATAAGGTCACGATGGAGACTCATCTGATGAAGGATCTGGAAGCTGATTCTCTCGATGCTGTTGAGATCATTATGGCTATCGAAGATGAGTTCGATATCGAAGTTCCGGACGAAGATGCTGAAAAGTTCCAGACAGTAAGCGATATCGTAAGCTATGTCGAGGCCAGAGCGTAAACTGCAAAAGGCTTTATCATGAAAAGACAGGCGAAGATTTCCAATGCGGTGATAAAGAGGCTGCCCAGGTACAGACGGTATCTGAGAGAGCTGCAGAAGAAGGGGATAGACAAGATATCTTCCAGCGAGTTCAGTAATCTTACCGGGTATACCGCATCCCAGATAAGGCAGGATCTCAACAATTTTGGCGGGTTCGGCCAGCAGGGGTACGGATACAGCGTGGACGGCCTTTACAATGAAATAAGCGCCATTCTGGGGCTGGATAAGCAGTATAAGATGGTGGTCGTAGGCGCAGGGAACCTGGGCCAGGCCATCGCTAATCATACATACTACTATAAGACGGGATTCATCGTTTGCGGCATATTCGAGATAAATCCCCGGCTTATAGGCATGAAGATAAACGATATCGAAGTCATGGACTATGACAGGATAGTCGAGTTCGTTGAGGATAACGATATCGATATAGGTATCATATGTACCACCAAGGAAGCAGCTCAGGAAGTGGCGGATAAGCTATGTTTCGCAGGTGTCAGAGGACTGTGGAACTTTGCGCCGATAGACATAGAGACGCCTAACCATGTAGCCGTGGAAAACATGCATATAAGCGACAGTCTCCATTCTCTGGCCTATCATATGAACAAGAACAGAGGCCAGGAAGAAAAGAAATAATACATAAGAATATCGGTAAAATTAAATAACCGTTTCGTTTCGAAACGGTTATTGTTTTCAGATGATATATGCTCGCTCTTAGTCTTCCTGAACCGGAGCGTCAACAGGACATGCGCCTGCGCAAGCACCGCAATCAATACACTTGTCAGCGTCGATAACGTACATGGAATCACCAGCCGAAATAGCATCCGTAGGACATTCATCAGCGCAAGCACCGCAGTTGATGCAAGAGTCTTTAATTACATAAGCCATTTTAACTACCTCCTTTAAGATTATATCATTAAATGACAAACTGATTATAACAAACCTTTATGAGGAATTCAAGATGAAAGTTTACGGACTTATAGGGAAAAGCGGGACAGGAAAAAGTTTTCAGGCTGTGAACCTGTGTAAGGAGCGAAACATAGAGAGTATCATAGATGACGGGCTGTTCATCTGTCGCAATAAGGTCGTAGCCGGGATATCCGCCAAACGGCAGAAGACCAAGGTCGGCGCTGTCAAGACGGCTCTGTTCACCGATGATGACCACAGAGATGAGACGGTGGCGGCCATCAGGAAGATGAAGCCGTCTTCGATACTGATAATAGGGACTTCTGACAGGATGGTCGATAAGATAGCGGCACGTCTGGGCATAGGGCGTATAGGCGAGAGCATATACATAGAGGAGATAACGACGGAGGCTCAGAGGGACATCGCCAGAAGACAGAGGTATGAGATGGGGCAGCATGTCATACCCGTTCCTACTTTCCAGCTCAAGCGCCAGTTTTCCGGTTACTTCATGATCCCTGTCAGACGGCTGCTGAAGGAGCTGGGCCCATGGAGAGATATTTCGGAGAAGTCTGTCGTCAGACCCACTTACAGCTATTTGGGGAACTATGAGATATCGGAAAAAGTCATGGCGGATATCGTGGAGTGTGTAAGGAGGGAGAACCGACAGGTAGCGGAGATCAACAGAGTAGGAGTCGTGCGGATGCAGGATGGGATAGATATATATGTGGCCGCCACCTTTCGCCGCGGAGAAAGACTGGACGAAGCAGCCGCGCGGTTTCAGAGGACAGCCGTTGAGAGGATAGAAGAGATGACGTCGTTCAACGTCAACAGACTGGATCTGGAGGTGAGAGGGCTGATATGATAGTTAAGGAAAAGGGCAATGCCGTCATCGTCGAAGATGTGAGAGATTTCGATCTGGACAACATCTTCGATTGCGGCCAGTGCTTCAGATGGGAACGGGATGAAAAAGGCAGGTATGTGGGGACAGCTTTCGGCAGACATGCGCTGATGGAGTACGATGGCAGCAGTCAGATTCTGATCATACACGGCGCTGACGAGGAGGATTTTCAGACGGTGTGGAGAAAGTACCTGGATCTGGACAGAGATTATGGCAAGATAAAGGAGAAGCTGGCAGAGAGGGATAAAGTCATAGCGCGGGCCATAGATTATGGTCAGGGCATCAGGATACTAAACCAGGAAAAGTGGGAGACCCTGCTCTCGTTTATCATATCTCAGAACAACAACATACCGCGGATCAAGAAGTGTATCGATAATCTGGCGCGTACACTGGGATCCCCTTCAGGTCAGTTCATGGGCAGGGAATTCTATGACCTGCCTTCGCCGGAAGTGCTGGCGGGAGCCACGGAGGAGAAGCTGGCGCCGTGCAGACTTGGTTACAGGAGCAAATATCTGATAGAAACTGCCCGTCAGGTAGCGGAGGCGGGGCTCGATAGCCTGGAGAGACTGGGTGCGCCGGAGGTCACGTCGCAGGAGGCTTTCGAGGCGCTCAATGGATACTGTGGTGTCGGACCGAAGGTGGCCAATTGCATCGCTCTGTTTTCCATGGGAAAGCTGGACAGATTCCCCATAGATGTGTGGGTGCGAAAGGTCATGCACAGGTTATACGGTATAGACGAGGGCGATATGAAGGGAATGGCCCGGTTCGCAGAGCAGACTTTCGGGGAATACGGAGGCATCGCCCAGCAGTATCTTTTCTATTACATAACTCACTGTAAAGAAATTTGAAAAAGGTGGTTGACAAAAACGAGAAATGGCTGTAAATTATAGTTAGCACTCATAAATAATGAGTGCTAACAAACAGGCGTGTAAATCAGCAGAGCTGATACCGCATGGTGCGAAGCGGCGATGCTCTGTATAAAATTTAAACGAAAAAGTAAAGGAGATGGCAATAATGAGTATGGGAATCAAACCTTTAGGGGCAAGAGTTGTTATCAAGAAGATCGAAGCCGAAGAAAAGACGGCCAGCGGGATCCTGTTGACAGGCTCCGCCAAGGAAAGACCACAGATGGCGGAAGTAGTCGCCGTAGGACCTGGAACTGACGATGAGAAGATGGAACTCAAAGTAGGAGACAAGGTTATTTTCTCCCAGTATGCCGGTACTGATGTCAAATACGACGGCGAAGAGTACTCGATAATGAGTCAGAGAGACATTCTGGCAACAGTTGAATAGTTGAGGAGCCCCGAGGGGGACGCTGATGTCCAGCTCCGCTGGACAAACATAAGGAGGGATTTTTACAATGGCAAAGGAATTACATTACGGAGAAGATGCCAGAAGGAAGCTTCAGGCAGGTGTCGATAAACTGGCGGATACAGTGAAGATCACATTAGGGCCTAAAGGCAGGAACGTGCTGATCGATAAAAAGTTCGGATCGCCTCTCATCACCAATGACGGCGTGACTATCGCCAGAGAAATAGAGCTGGAAGACGCGGTAGAGAATATGGGAGCCCAGGTAGTAAAAGAAGTGGCATCCAAGACCAATGATGTAGCGGGTGACGGTACTACGACAGCTACATTGCTGGCTCAGATAATAATAAAGGAAGGATTCAAGAATGTAGCTGCGGGAGCAAATCCTATGGTACTCAAGAGAGGGATCCAGGGAGCTGTAGATGTTGCCGTAGATGAGATAAAGAGACTGGCAAACTCTGTGGACAGCAGCGAGAGCATCGCTCAGGTAGCGTCCGTATCGGCTGCCGACGAAGAGATCGGCGGACTGATAGCAGAGGCTATGGAAAAGGTGGGCAAAGACGGCGTCATCACTGTAGAAGAGTCCAAGACAATGGGGACGACCCTCGAGGTAGTAGAAGGAATGCAGTTCGACAGAGGCTATTTCTCGCCTTACATGGTGACGGATACTGAAAAGATGGAAGCCGTGCTGGAGAACCCATATATACTGATAACGGATAAGAAGATATCCAACATCCAGGATATACTGCCTGTACTGGAGCAGATCGTACAGCAGGGAAGAAAGCTGTTCATAATCTGTGATGATCTGGAAGGAGAAGCGCTGGCTACACTGATAGTCAACAAGCTGAAGGGTACATTCGACTGCGTAGCTGTAAAGGCTCCTGGATTCGGAGACAGGAGAAAGGCTATGCTTGAGGATATCGCCATCCTGACAGGCGGCACAGTGATTTCCGAAGAGCTGGGATATGAGCTGAAGGAGACGACGCTGGATATGCTGGGAAGCGCAGCTACAGTGAAGGTCGACAAGGAAAATACCGTTATCGTAGGCGGTGCGGGAGATGCCAAGGAGATAGAAGCGAGAGTATCCCAGATAAAGACTCAGATAGAGAACACTACTTCCGATTTCGACAGAGAAAAGACTCAGGAGAGACTTGCCAAGCTGGCAGGCGGCGTAGCAGTCATCAAGGTGGGTGCAGCTACTGAGACCGAGCTGAAGGAAAGGAAGCTGAGAATAGAGGATGCCCTCAACTCAACTAAGGCAGCAGTGGAAGAAGGTATCGTATCGGGCGGCGGAGTTGCCCTGGTAAACGCTATCCCTGCAGTTTCCAAGTATGTTGACGGACTGGAAGGCGATGCGAAGACAGGCGGCGCTATCATCGTGAGAGCCCTTGAAGAGCCTGTAAGACAGATCGCTGAAAACGCTGGATTCGAAGGCAGTGTAGTAGTGGCTCAGGTCAAGGACAGCAAGGAAGGCGTAGGCTTCAACGCAGCCACCGAAGAATATGTAGATATGATAGGCGCAGGAATCGTAGATCCGGCTAAGGTAACGAGATCTGCTCTTCAGAACGCTGCATCGGCTTCGGCAATGCTGCTGACTACTGAAGCGGGTATAACAGATGTTCCGGCTGAAGAGCCTGCAATGCCTATGGGCGGCGGCATGGGCGGCGGAATGCCTGGAATGATGTAAGGCCGACGATAAAGAACAGAAAATAAAACCCCGGGAGGGCGAGTATCTCAAGGATGACTCCTTTCCCGGGGTTCTCTTTTGCGTATTATTTATCATCCCGCTGAGAGGCCGCAGAACGACAGACTATCATGTCGATCGCTCAGGTGATGAGAAATGTCTGTATATGCGCTTATTTGAATCTGAAACATTTGCCGCACACATCAGGACATGGGATGTATTCGTCGATAGTTTTGCAGTATGCCTGACATTTGGCGCGGTCTATACCCTTTTCCGAAATGGCATTTCCGGGACATGCAGCTATCATCTCGGCAGAGCAGGAGATGCCATCGGCTTCCTGATACATGCTGCTTCTCAGGATGTGGAGATAGGCGGCTTCCAGCTGTTCATCGCTCATAGGCTCCACCTCCTCCGCGTATTTGCCGTCAGTTATCAGTGAACCGACACGGAGTCCATAACAGCCATCGGCGGTACGGAAGGATTCAGCCGGTCCGAAGTCGCCCATGCCGGCCGCGTAAGCCGCCAGTTTATGGGACCACGTACCACGGAATGTCTTCTCATTCCAGTCCATTGGCGTATTGAGACAGGAGGAGAGACGTCCGGCCATGTCGAGGGCGCCTCTTACAGCTCTGTTGATAGCCATGGAAAGCCAGGTGGATTCCGTAAAAGCCCTTACCCACTGTGGGGAAGGAGCGCCATCTTCCTCGTTGCTTCTCATCGCCTCCATATCGTATGGGATAGCATGGATTATCAGCGTTATGCCCGGACGATAGATATTTTTCGGGTGATCGCTCATATTTTTGTCCATGAATATGTTGAAGAGGGGATGACGGGCATCCACGTATCCGATGAGAGGCGTTCCGAATTTCGTCACGATATCCTCCCTTGCTGCAAATTCCTCCATCGTCTTCTGGACGTTCCGCTGAATATGTTTCTTGACATCAAAACCGATCATCATATATCACACCTTTCAAAATCATAGAAGAAATCTTCTGCTGTTAACTGTAACTGATTACATGATATCATATTTTAGACCATAAAGTGTTGCTGTTGCCACGTTATTTTTATACTTTGTGATTTTTTTGCGGAGGCGCGCCGTCAAGCTTGCTTTTTTGGGGCCTGAAGGCGATGAAAAGCAATACGCTCACCAGCATCAGTATCGGATAGTAGAGATACGGAAAGGCATCCAGCGGCGTGATCCCTGTCAGAGCGGCAGCTGTCAGGAGCTGGGCGCCGTAGGGAAGCAGTCCCTGGCCTACGGAGGCGAATATGTCCAGTATAGACGCGACACGTTTAGATTCGACGCCGAACTCATCGCCGATCTCCTTGGCAACAGGACCTGACATGACGATAGCGACCGTATTGTTGGCGGTGCACATGTCGACCAGCAGCACCAGCAGGCCTATCCCAAGTTCTGCTCCGCGCTTTCCGCTCACAGATCTCTTTATGGTCTCTATGATAAGAGCGATGCCGCCGTTTTCACGTATAAGAGATACCATGCAGGCGACAATGATAGAGATGATGGATATCTCGAACAGGTCTGTCATACCTTTTCCGATGATGCTGAAAGATTCGAGGAATGTGAAGGAGCCATTGAAGACTCCTGTCATCACCGACAACGCGATGCCGGAAAACAGCACGGCGAAAACGTTGAAACCGGCCAGCGCGCCGACCAGCACGATCAGATATGGAATGATCTCGACGAAATTGTAGCCGTAAGTGTCGGGCTTGTAGGTGAGGTGAGATGTTTGCAGGTAAAAGATGACTATTGTCAGCAAGGCGGCCGGGAAGACGATGAAAAAATTCTGCTTGAACTTATCTTTCATCTGACAGCCCTGAGTCCGTACAGCAGCGATAGTCGTATCGGATATCATGGAAAGATTATCGCCGAACATGGCGCCGCATACTGTGGCACCAACACAGATGGCGATGGGTATATCAGCCTGCTGGGAGACTCCCAACGCTATAGGCGCCAGTGCGGTGATGGTTCCCATGGATGTTCCCATTGAAAGGGAGATGAAGCAGCCTATGACGAAGATCCCGGCGACCATATACTGAGGCGGGATCATGGAAAGGCCGAAATTCACTGTGCTTTCGACGCCGCCGGAGGCGGTGACGATGCCGGAGAAAGCTCCGGCCACAAGGAATATCAGCACCATGGTTATGATATTGGTATCGCCTGCGCCTTTGGCGGCAGTCTTCAGCTTTTCTTCGAAAGACTTTCCTCTGTTCTGGAGAAGGGCAACGAATAGAGCTATGATGAAAGCCACATAGGCTGGCATACTGTAAAAATCTCTGCTTATTATACCTGCGCCGGCAAAGACTACGATGAATACGAAAAAAGGCAACAGGGCAAAACCACGATACTTCATAGAAGATCCTTTCGTTGATCTAACGCGTGAAATGCGACATTAAGTTACTGGACGGTCTCCGTTCGCGGCCTGAAATGAGGCGTCATATACCGGCCTTTATTCCACTCTGTTGAGCCTGCCGCCGTTCAGCCAGCTTTGCAGGTTCTCAGCCAGCACGTCTATCACAGCCTGACGCATCTCTTTAGGAGACCAGGCCATATGAGGCGTGATGATACAGTTATCTATACCCAGCAGCGGGCAGTCTATGGAAGGCGGCTCTGTTTCCAGCACATCTACAGCCGCCGCGCTGAGAAAACCTGATTTGAGGGCGTCAGCAAGAGCTCGCTCATCTACCAGTCCGCCTCTGGCGGTGTTGATGAAAACAGCGCCTGGCTTCATGTTGACGATGAAATCAGCATTGACCATCCTCTTATTATCCTCTGTGAGCGGACAATGGAGGGATACGAAATCGGATTTCATGGCGCCTTCAGGATCTTCGCGATAGATATTCACCGTCATTCCCAGGGCTCTGGCGATCTCGGCTACCCGTTTGCCGATGGCTCCATATCCGATTATCCCCAGCGATTTCCCTGTCAGCAAAGTCACCGGTTTTTTCCAGTAACAGAAGTATTTGCAATCGGACCACTGGCCTTCCTGGACAGATCGATTGTGGAGACCCACGTTGTTGGCCAGCTCAAGGATAAGGGCGATAGTATGCTGCGCTACTGCGTCGGTAGAGTAAGCAGGTATGTTGGTGACAGCGATCCCCATGTCGGCGGCCGCTTCAACATCAATGTTGTTGTACCCTGTAGCTGTGGAGCCTATATATTTCAAATTAGGGCATTGCTCCATGAACTCCCTCGTTATGCGGCATTTGCTGGTCATCAGTATCTCACTGTTGCCGATACGGGAGAGCGCCTTATCGGGCGGCGTCGCGTCGAAGACAGTCAGTCTGTCACACAGCTTTTCCAGTTTGCTCCAGCTCAGATCTCCGGGATTTATGGTATATCCGTCGAAAATTACAATATCCATGTATTGACCTCCAATTGTCAATGGTTTATTACTCGAAACTACAGAAAGTATTTTACACCATGAGAGTTGGAAAGTCCAGGTCATGTATGGTATAATCGTTTGTATGCATTTCGCTGACAGAAAGGGGATCCAATGAGTTTTGCCGATATACTGCTGATAGGCGCGGGGCTGGCGATGGATGCGGCGGCCGTATCCATGACTAACGGAATGGTGTACAAGAACCTGAGCAGATTTACATATGTGATGATGCCGGTGTTTTTCGGAGTGTTTCAGATGTTGATGCCTATACTGGGGTATTACGCGGGAGGATTGTTCGCAAGTGTGATAACCAGGTATTCGGGCATAGTAATATTCGTGATACTGGGCATCATAGGATTGAAGATGTTGAAAGAGGGTATCGATGATTTGAAGGCTCATGAGGTCTGTCCCGTCAAGGTGATGACGCTGAAGGTGTTGTTTTTACAGGCTGTTGCTACCAGTATAGACGCCTTTGCCGTGGGGATCGGATTCAGCGCGGCAGGCATCGGTATACTCGGACCGTCGGCTCTGATAGGGGCAGTGACCGTGCTTATTGTCGTCGCTGCCATATTCATTGGGCGGCAATTTGGCGATATGCTGGGATGCCGGGCCGAGATACTGGGAGGTATCATCCTCATAGTGATAGGAGTCAAAGCATTGTTTTGATCTATAGGACAGATAAGGTGATGAAAAATGGAAAAAACGATCGTTGCTGCCACCGGGAACAAGCACAAGATAAAGGAAATAGAAGCGATAACGGCAGAATTCGGTATGTCCATAATATCAAAGGACGAGGCCGGTGTTCCTGACGTGGAAATCGTCGAAGACGGAGAGACTTTCGAGGAAAACTCATACAAAAAGGCGTATGAGATAATGAAGCTCTGCGGCAGAACGACAATCGCCGATGATTCGGGACTGGTCGTTGACTGTCTTAATGGCGCTCCGGGAGTATATTCCGCCAGATTCGCGGGAACAGATGGAGACGACGACGCTAACAACAGGAAGCTGATAGGGCTGATAAAGGATGTACCGTACGAAAACCGGACAGCCCGGTTCGTCTCGGTGATAACGATGGTATTCCCCGATGGACAGTCCATCGTTGCCAGGGGGGAAGTGGAAGGTCATCTGATCACGGAAAAGCGGGGACGTGAAGGTTTTGGATACGACCCGCTGTTTGTACCGGATGGATATGAGCAGACCTTTGGAGAGCTTGCGCCGGAAGTGAAAAATGCCATAAGCCACAGAGCCAATGCTCTCAAAAATCTCAGAAAGAAGCTTATGGACAAAGAGGTGAGCCGTTAGATGGCCAGATTGAGAGCAAGATTGCTTAAAATGTTCATATTGACCATAAAGCAGCTGCAGGATCCGTATTATCAGGGATTTGCCGCGCAGGTGTCCTTTTATCTGCTGTTGTCGATAGTACCCATATTCCTGTTGACGACACAGATACTGGGAATATTTGACATATCACTGGAAAGCGCGCTGAAATTGATAGAATCTTATACAGGGCGGGAAATGTCGGCGATGTTCAGAGAACTGTTCGAGTTCAGGTCAGCTGGCCTCAGCTCTGTAGTGTTCGCTGCCATAGCCCTCTGGGCCGGATCCAGGGCGTCCTTCTCCATCATGAGGATAACCAATTATACTTTGACGGGAGGCAAGAGCACCGGAAGGAATTACTTCATCGAGCGATTCAGGGCCATAAAGACCATTGTGATAACCATATTCACAATATCATTTTCACTGATAATACTGGCTTACGGCAAGCTGATACTGGAAGCCATCCTGTCGGTACTCAGGCTGGATTCACAAGTATATGCCGACAACATATGGATGTGGCTCAGATGGATACTGGGCTTTCTTCTTTACTTCCTTATGGTCAGCTATAATTACTATCTGTTGCCTACGGAGAAGATCCCGTTCAGGAAGATGCTTCCGGGCAGCTTATTTGCTTCGGTAGGTATGTTGCTGGTGACGGTGGGCTATTCCAAATACGCCAGCTCTCTGGCGGAATACGACTTGCTGTATGGAGCACTGTCGTCGGTAGTAGGTATAATGTTCTGGTTCTATTTGCTGGCATGGGTCCTGTGTCTCGGCGTCCTGTGCATAAAAGTATGGGATGATACGAGGGTGGATTTCAGCAAAAGGACTCCTCCTGTACGCAGAATGTGAGATCACGGTGTCGAAAGGAATTTACGGGCGCATGAGCAATGATAATGATAAGAAAATTACAGACAGGGAAAAGATCACGTTGAAGGATCTGGATATCGGAAAGACAGCCACTGTCGTATCAGTGGGCGGAGAAGGGGCGCTGCGGCAGCATTTTCTCGACATGGGTCTGATACCGGGCGTTCAGGCGACCATGGTGAAATACGCCCCAATGGGGGACCCGTTGGAGCTGAGGATACATGGGTATGAACTGACGTTGCGTAAGGATGACGCAGCGAAGATAATCGTCAACGACGTGAGAGACGCGAAGGAGGCCAGAGGCACAGGAACGAAGGGGGCGGATCCTGACATGTCCGGGAACGGAGCCGGATCCAGACCTATGGAGCACCCGGGCCTCGGAGAAGGAGGAAAGTATCACGTAAAGGCCGATGAAGATCCATTGCCGGAGGGAGAGACGCTGTCCTTCGCTTTGGCGGGGAATCAGAACTGTGGCAAGACTACACTCTTTAATCAGCTGACCGGTGCCAATCAGCATGTGGGGAATTTCCCGGGCGTCACGGTGGACAGGAAGGATGGTGTGATAAAAGGCCATGATGATACGCTGGTGACAGATCTGCCGGGGATATATTCCATGTCGCCGTACAGCAGCGAAGAAATCGTAACGAGAGAATTTGTCCTTCATGGAGACGTCAGAGGGATAATAAATATCGTAGATGCTACCAACATAGAGCGCAATCTGTATCTGACCATGCAGTTGATGGAGCTCAATATACCTATGGTACTGGCGTTGAACATGATGGACGAGGTCAGGGAAAACGGAGGAGCCATAAAGGTCAACGAGATGGAAAATATGCTGGGGATCCCGGTAGTTCCTATTTCCGCCGCCAAAGGAGAGGGTATCGGAGAGCTCATCGACCATGCCGTACATATAGCTAAATATCAGGAGAGACCGGGAAGGATGGATTTCTGCGATGCTGACGATAAGGGCGGCGCTGTCCACCGGTGTCTCCACGCTATCATGCATCTTATCGAGGATCACGCGGAGAAGGCAGGCATCCCGGTAAGATTCGCCGCCAGCAAGCTGGCCGAAGGCGATGGCTTGATCCTGGAGCGTCTGGGTCTCAGTCAGAATGAACAGGAGATGCTGGAGCACATAATCCTTCAGATGGAGGAGGAGTGTGGTCTGGACAGGGCTGCGGCTATTGCCGATATGAGGTTCAGTTTTATAGAGAAGGTCTGTCAGAAGACGGTGATAAAGCCAAAGGAGAGCAGAGAAAGGGAGAGAAGTTACAAGATAGACAGGATCTTTACCGGCAAATATACTGCCATACCTGCGTTCATCGCTGTGATGGCAGCAATATTCTGGATAACCTTCAATGTCATAGGGGCTTTTCTTTCGGATTGGCTGGAAAGAGGCATAGGCGCGCTAACCGCTATGGTGGACGGTCTGCTGGCATCGTTGGACGTCAATGATGTCCTTCATTCTCTTGTGATAGATGGTATATTCAACGGGGTTGGGAGCGTGTTGAGCTTTCTCCCTACGATAGTGACATTGTTCTTTTTCCTGTCGTTGCTGGAGGACAGCGGGTACATGGCAAGAGTGGCCTTTGTCATGGACAAGCTGCTGAGGAAGATAGGACTTTCGGGACGCAGTATCGTTCCCATGCTCATTGGCTTCGGCTGCACAGTTCCGGGTGTCATGGCAAGCAGGACGCTTCCGTCGGAGAGAGACAGGAAGATGACCATACTTCTGACACCTTTCATGAGCTGTTCTGCCAAATTACCTATATACGCTTTCTTTACAGCCGCCTTTTTCCCGGGGCATGGCGCTGTCGTGATGATAGGTCTGTACATAACGGGAATGGTGGTGGGAGTGCTGATAGCGCTGCTGCTGAAAAAGACGGCTTTCCGCGGTGAGCCTGTTCCCTTCGTGATGGAGCTGCCTAATTACAGGATGCCCGGGGCGAGAAATGTGGGTTTTCTCATCTGGGAGAAGGCCAAGGACTTCATGCAGAGGGCCTTTACCGTTATATTCATCGCCACTATAGTCATCTGGTTCCTGCAGACCTTCGATATACATATGAATGTGGTGACCGACTCCAGGGACAGCCTGCTGGCGTCTGTGTCCGGAGTTATCGCTCCTGTGTTCGCGCCGCTGGGATTCGGCGACTGGAGGATATCAACGGCACTGATAACGGGATTCATGGCTAAGGAAAGCGTGGTATCTACTCTGTCGGTACTGTTTGGCTCGACGGGTGCGCTGGTCAGCGCCATAAGTCCGCTGACGGCACTGTCGCTACTTGTGTTCTGCCTGCTTTACACTCCTTGCGTCGCCGCCGTGGCATCGGTGAGGCGTGAGCTGGGAGGTAGATGGGCGCTGGGCGTCGTAGTCGGCCAGTGTGCTGTCGCATGGGCAGCTGCCTTCATCGTCATGCTGGCAGGAACGGCGTTGGGATTTTGATGGTATGATCTTGCAGGAAACTTTCAAATAAAAAGGGCAGCCATATCGGCGTTGATTTTTTCGTCGATACGGTTGCCCTTTGTGATTTTTATGGCGTTGCCCTCACAGTTTCCATGGATACTGAACAATCTGTGCTATTTGAGTATCCTCACTCTGATGACGCCTTCTCCTGCGATGGCGGATCCGTCTATGTCGCCCGATGCTTCGCCCAGGGTATAGGCGTATTCGCCGCGAACCTTGTTGATAACGTCTCCGTCGCAGACTTCGGCCACTTTTTCCAGTACGCCGGCGTCGGCCTTCGAGATGACCGATACTCTGGTGCCCTTCTTAGGACCCAGCGAGCAGGCCGGCATGTTGACTGAGTTGACGATATTGCCGTTTTCCAGATAGTCCATCACCTGATCGACAGCCATGGCGGCGCAGTTGTCTTCCGCTTCCGCCGATGATGCTCCCAGGTGAGGCAGGGCGATGACACCTTCCTTGCCTATTACGGTATCGTTAGGGAAGTCTGTAACGTATTTTTTCACCTTGCCTGATCCGATGGCAACCAGCAGGTCAGCATCGTTTACCAGTTTATCTCTGGCAAAATTGAGGAACACGACGCCATCCTTCATCTGAGCGAAAGCGGCGGCATCGATCATTCCTTTCGTATTATCGTTGGCCGGAACGTGTATGGTTATGTAGTCGCACTGAGGATAAAGATCCTTAGGAGAGTCCACTATCTTTATGGTGTTGGACAGGGAGAGGGCGGCCTTTATCGACAGGAACGGGTCATAACCGATGACGTCCATTCCCAGGCTTTCGGCGGCGTTGGCTACCATGGCTCCGATAGCTCCCAGACCGATGACACCCAGTGTCTTTCCCTTTATCTCAGTGCCGGCGAACTGGCCTTTGCCCTTTTCCACAGCCTTGCCTACGTCTTCAGTACCTGCGAGGGTCTTTGCCCACTCCAGACCTGCAGGGATATTTCTCGCGGCCAGGAACATTCCTGAAAGACACAGCTCCTTCACAGCGTTGGCGTTAGCTCCCGGAGCATTGAAAACTACGATGCCCTGCTGGGCGCACTTGTCCAGAGGAATATTGTTGACTCCTGCGCCGGCTCTTCCTATAGCCAGCAAATCAGGAGAGAATTCCATGTCGTGCATGTTGTAGCTCCTCAGGATTATGCTGTTAGCCTCCTGCACGTTCTCGGTTATGGTGTAATCATCGGTAAGTCTTGCCAGTCCTACCGGTGAAATCTTGTTTAAAGTGCCTATCTTGTACATTTTTTCTACCTCACTAATTACTAATAATTGTGATAATTATACCACTTTACAATGATGAGGTAAAGTCCCGAAGGGCGATATATCGCACGCCAAAAGGAGGCAGGGAAATATCAAAGGACGCGCCGAGGTTTGAAATCGCTGATTTTTCCAGCCGTATCTGCGGTACAGAGCCCTGGTTCAATAGACTGCTGAGATTTTTTACGCTGCTGTCAGAGTTGTCGTGATCGCCGGAGGAGCCGGAAAAAGCAGGCTTTCCCAGTCGCTGCCACTGAATGAAGGCATCCAGATCCAGCTGGAGTGTGTGGATCTCTATCAGGATGGGATTGCTGCCGGCCTCATCGAAGACCGCTGTCCATTTTCGCTCAGGGGAAGATGCCGCCATTTCAGCCCGTTTGAGTATGTCGGGCGCTGAGAGCTGTTCCGTCGTCAGATGTTCGAATTCCGCGGGCAAGTTGAAGAAAAGCTGATGGATACAATCTTCCGATCTGTGGGACAGGAACCCCGGAAGGGACACAGAGCCTCTGGCGATGAAGGGCTCCAGCAGCTGAGACAGATAAAAGGTCGATTTTCTGATACCTGAGGCGGTGATGTTCCCTGAGAGCCCTGTGAAAGGATGTGATGAGCTGCCGGTTTCCGGGCTGAAAAACTGAGGGAACCGACGAATGAAACCAGCGATGTTATTGCCCATCATGTGGAGCATCAGCGCCGGGAAGTAGGGAGAATCGTACAAGAGACTCTTCTCCGGCAGCACTATGTCTGAAACAGATGTCAGCGGCTGCCGGCACGAACGCAGTCGTTTTACTTCTGACGACATGATGAGGTGTACAGGTGAACGCCCGGAAGACCGTTTTCCGGTTTCGGCCGGGTGTTCGCAGCCAAGGATATCCAGAACAGTCTGAAGATCGGAAGCGTTGGTATCATGCCTGTAGGAAAGCTCTTTGTGTCTGATGGTGGCAGGGCCATATTTTTTCCTGTATGCCGTAGGTGTCATATGGAATAGTTTTTTGAAATGCTGGCTGAAATATCTGTAAGAAGAAAAGCCCAGCTCGAAAACTATCCTGTTGATAGGCATATCAGTGCCTAACAGGTATACCTCCGATTTTTCTATTCGTATATGCTGCAGCAGTTCGGAAAAGGTATAGCCGATACCTTCTTTGACCAGGTGGGAAATATGGTACCTGTTGACGAAGGTCAGGTCAGCCACGTCCTGGAGCTGTATTTTCTGAGGAAAGTGTTCATAAAAATATATCATGATGCTTTTCAGCCTATTGGCTTGAACGATGTTGTCTCTCAGGGTGTTCTCCCTGTGGTCGCTCAAAAGGAAGAACTCGGACGTGAAGTGGAGCTCAAAGTAATTTATCAGCGAGCGGAGCAGCACCTTTTCGTATTCGGCATCACTATCGTTGGTACATGTGGGAAAGGTCACGGTGTCGCCTCGGGTGTTTTCGCGTATTGCTGTCAAATGAAGGGTGAAGAGCCTTTTCAGCGTATTGACTATCTTGTCGAAATCCACTCCGGCAGCATCCCGGTAGAGGTTGTAATATGATACGAATATGGTCTCTTCGGCGATGGGGTCGTAGAAGTCGGAGTTGATCTCCAATATACAAGTCAGGTTGTCCTCGTCAGAGCTGTAGAGAGCGTGGAGCTCGAAAGGATTGATTATCGTGAACTCGTCTTCTTTGAGGATATAATCGGAGACACCTACCTTTGTGACACCGCTTTTCTGGGACGGAAAGCTGATAGCCTACGCATGCAGCAGAGGCCACTGGCAGGATATGGGAGGAAAGGCAGCATCGTCCGAATCGCCTACAGCAGTACACATCGCGGAGGAAGGGCTCAGACTTCCGCCGACCAAGATATACATCGCCGGGGAGCCTGTGACGTGGCTGATAGACATCATAAGGAATAACACGAGAGCGCCGTACTTCATAGATGGCGACATCAGGGCCCATATGGGTGCGCTCAATACGGCGAAGAAGCATTTCTTCGAGCTGGTGGAAAAGTATGGTGAGGATACGGTAAGGGCGTGTATGGAAGAGGCCCTGGACTACACGGAGAGAAGGACGAGAGCCGCTATAAAGAAGCTGCCTAACGGAGTTTATACAGCAGACGACTACATCGATGCTGACGGAGTCAACAACAAGGCCATATTCGTAAAGGCGACAGTGACCATAGAAGATGAGGACATCACCGTAGATCTTACGGGGAGCAGTGCTACCGTCGATGGCCCGGTAAATTACCCGCTGGCGGGGACCTGCTCAGGCGTATACTTTGGCCTCAAGTTCTTCCTGGATCCTGACGCGCCGCCTAATGCGGGGATGTACAGACCGATACACATCATCGTACCGGAAAATACAGTGTTCAATCCGAGATGGCCTGCGCCGGTGTACTATGGGAACCTGATAACAAGCGAGAAGGTGGCTGACCTGATATGGCAGTGCCTGGAGCAGGCAATACCTGAACAGATAGTGGGGATGCCGTACGCTGACTGCAACCCTATCTCGTGGGGTGTGGTAAACGCCAGAGAAGGAGTATCAGATACCTTCGGAGAACTGCCTCCGGGAGGCTGGGGCGGGACGCCGTTCGGAGACGGCATGAGCGCCACTTACAGCAGACACGGTAACTGCATGGATTTCACCCCGGAGCAGATGGAGCTGCTGTATCCGGTGATATGCACTGAAAGGGAATTCAAGGAGGACTCGGCCGGTGCCGGTAAATACAGAGGCGGTCTTGCTCTTCAGGTGAGCTGGAAGCTGCTGCAGAATTCCACGATGAACGTAGGGATGGGAAGGAGCAGGTTCGGCCCTCCGGGAGTTTGCGGAGGCAAGGATGGGAAGCCAAGCTCGGTCATCCTCAATATGGGAACTGACAGGGAAGAGGTCATAGGCGGATATACGGAGGATCATGAATATCTGATGACCATGTTCGACAATTACCCTATGAAGGCTGGAGACACAGTGACTATGATAACCCAGGGCGGCGGCGGATACGGTGATCCGAAGGAGAGAGATCCTGAGCTGGTGAAAAAGGATGTTCGTAACGGTCTCGTTTCAAAGGAAGCTGCTTTAGAGGAATATGGTGTGAAGTTGTAGAAGCATGAGATAGCGCGGAGGTTTCTCCGCGCTTTTATGTGCAAGATCCATAAAACATGTGATATATGTGATTTTTTCAATGTTTGTGAGCTGCCGCGCCTTGACAATGATGAGATAATGGAATACATTAAAAAAGTCGTTATAGAGATGATTCGATTTGGTTTTGACAAGGAGTGAGGGAATGAAAACAGCGGCAGAGTTGAAGAGTTTATTGACGAGGATAGACCGCAGGGGGTATCCGGCTTATAAGGACATCAGAGGAATGTACAGCTTTCCTGAGTATGTGCTTTCTATAGATCATGTGCAGGGCGATCCTTTCGCGGCACCTTCGAAGCTGAGTGTCTACGTTGATGGGAGGAACGGGGGCTTCCCGAGGAAGCTTTACGATACTCGCCACAGGAGAATAGCTTTGCAGGATCAGTTGACAAGAGGGTTCGGCAGACAGGCGGAACGCGTCGCTTTCAAAGCGAAAGGGTCGGGAAAGAGCGGACTCATATCGGTGAGCCGATGTGGTCAGGAAATATTGGAACGGACTGCTTGCAGTATAGATCCGGAAAATGGGAGGATCGTAATGCGATTCGAGGTGGGACTGCCTGCCAATGGCAGGACCATCAACGCAAGAGAAGCGGAAAAGATATTCTTTGATTTCTTGCCTGAGTGTGTCGAGCAAGCGTTGCTGTACAGAAATGCCGATGGCGAAAAACTTCAGGCAGTGGCTGATTTGGCGGATGATCAGCATCATATCAGGACGGTGCTGCCTGAAATGGGCCTCTGTGCTTTTGTGGCAGACGGGAGTGTGCTCCCGCGTGAATCCGGGGTTTCTTCCCGCCCTATGAAAGGGGGAGTCAAGTTCAAATCGCCTGAAGAAATGAAAGTGTCTATCCAGCTGCCTCACAGGGGAGAAATCACAGGTATGGGCATGCGAAAAGGAATAACGCTGATCGTCGGCGGAGGTTATCATGGAAAATCGACATTGCTCAAAGCTCTCGAACTGGGAGTATACGATCATATCGCGGGCGATGGACGGGAGTATGTGATCACTGACGATACGGCTGTAAAGATACGGGCGGAAGATGGCAGGAGCATCAAAGACACCGACATTTCCATGTTCATCAACGATCTGCCTAATGGAAAGGACACGGTGTCCTTTGCTACTGAGGACGCCAGTGGCAGTACGTCTCAGGCGGCAAACGTGATAGAGAGTATGGAAGCAGGTACGTCTTTATTTCTCATAGATGAGGATACCAGCGCTACTAATTTCATGATAAGAGATGAGCTGATGCAGCGTGTCATTCATCGCGATATGGAACCGATCACACCTTTTATCGACCGTATCAGAGAACTGTATGACCGGTATGGGATTTCCACAGTCATCGTAGCAGGCAGCTCCGGCGCTTATTTTCATGTCGCTGATAACATAATACAGATGGATAGATATATACCGAAGGATATAACGGGATATGCAAAGCGGGAGGCAGAGGGTTTTCCAGCTATACGCGGAGTAGATGAACCAGCCGGGGAACCTGACTTCAGCAGGTGCCCCAAAGCTTCAGGAGCCTTCAAAGGAGGCAGCAGGATAAAGCTGAAGACTATGGGAAGGGAAGCTGTTTCCATAGACAGAGAAACTATAGACTTGAGATATGTGGAACAGATCGTTGACAGTGAACAGGTCACAGCCCTGGGGCATTGCGTCAAATACGCTCAGAAGAACATATTTGACGGGAAGACAACTCTGATCCAGGTGGTCGATCAGCTTGAAGCCGTTATGGAAAAACAGGGGATGGCGGCAGTCTGCGAAAGCCGATCCAGTGTCGCCAATATGGCCAGACCGAGAAGGCAGGAGATATTTGCCTGCTTTGACAGGTACAGGAGTCTGAAGCTGTAGGATTCGATTGACGTTATCGAAAATGCCAAAACGATGTTTTTTTGAGGTTTAATTGGCATAGCCAGCCTGATTTTCAGCTTGATCTACTGTTTGATTGCCAAAAACAGCAATGCAGGAGCTCATTCTTGGCATGGTTATGCCAGCTTTTTCATGAAAGAATGCTAAAAACCTCAGGAAAAAAATTATTATTTAGCATATCATCGTGAATAAAGATGATCCAAGGTAGCCATTTATGCCTAATACGTCAAAAAAAATCAGAGAATAGGCAATTTTATCGTGGCAGGCACGTCCGCTACAGCAAATAATGCGGCGGCGGAGATTCAGTAACTGAATCCTACTCCTCCTCTATAGTCCTGATGACGCGGCACGGATTGCCGACAGCTACGGAGTGAGGCGGAATATCTTTGGTCACGATACTTCCTGCGCCGATGACAGATCCTTTACCGATAGTGACTCCCGGCAGGACGATACAGCCGCCGCCCAGCCAGCATTCATCTTCGATCACGATAGGCTTGGATGAGACTCGGTAAGGAAGGTGGTCAGCGTGCTCGTTCTTTGAGATATCGAGGATCCTTTCGGAAGCAGGAACAGGATGGAGCGTTCCATAAAGCTGTACTCTTGGCGCGATCATGACATTTTTCCCGATGGTGATGAGATTATCGTCGGAGAAATAACAGTCGCAATTGATAAAGGTGTTTTCGCCTATGGTGATGTTCTCGCCGTAATTGCAGCGAAACGGCTTTTCCAGCCATACACCGTCTCCGATGGAGCCCAGCAGACTTTCCAGTATCTCCTGACGCTCTTCGTTGGCATCCGACGGTATGCTGTTGAATCTGTCTATCAAAGCTCTCGCTTCGTATCTTCGCTTCAGGAGTTGCTCGGAACGTGGATTATAATTTTCGCCGCTGAGCATTTTTTCTTTTTCTGTCATTGCAAAACACATCCTTTCGTCATTATATATCATACGGCTGCCGCTATTGCCGCGCCAGCCTCGTCGTTTTGTCGAATGTTCCGATACAATTATATCACGGTTGGGCGATCACGGTGTTGAAAAAATTGATAAAGAGAAGACAACAAGGTCATAGGCGACCCAGGACAGTAAGACAAGTGGTCTGATCCCATTAACGGTCAAGGAAAACTCGATACGGTCCTGCAAAATTTCTTTTATTTACTACAACTCAGTAAAGTGATATAATAAAAAACAGTATAAGTATTTTTAAATGTGCATTGGGATAAATAAATTTTCAGTATAGAGTGGAGGTAATCAAATGAGCAACGAAAGAGCGTATAATTTCTCGGCAGGTCCGTCCATGCTGCCCCTCAGTGTCATAGAGGACGCAGCTGCAAATCTGGCCAATTATAAGGGCTGCGGTGAGTCGGTGATGGAAATGAGCCACAGGTCGGCGGAGTTCAAGGCCATCCTTGAGGACGCTGAGAAGAACCTCAGGGATATCATGAATATACCTGATAACTACAAGGTGATGTTTATACAGGGCGGAGGTACGTTGCAGTTCGCCATGGTACCGTTGAACCTGCTCAGAAAATCCGGTAAGGCTGATTATATAATCACGGGAACGTGGGCAAAGAAGGCTGCCAAGGAAGCTGAAAAATTCGGAGATATAAAGATCGTCGCGTCGTCCGAGGAGTCGACCTTCACATACATCCCGAAGGTGAAGAGAGAGGATTTCAGACCTGACGCCGACTATGTGCATATCACGTTCAACAACACTATATACGGGACTCATTATCCGTATATCCCTGATACGGGAGATATCCCTCTTGTAGCTGATATGTCGTCCTGCATCCTTTCAGAGGAAGTGGATGTGAGCAAGTTCGGGCTCATCTACGCGGGCGTTCAGAAGAATATAGCGCCTTCCGGCATAGCTATCGCTATCATGAGGGAAGATCTGATAGGCTTTGCAAAGGATAATGTCCCGACTTATCTGGACTATAAGATCCACGCGGACAACGGCTCCACCTACAATACGCCTAACTGCTTCTCCATCTACATTGCGGGAGAAGTATTCAAATATATAAAGGATATGGGCGGGGTCGCCGAGATGAACAGGAGAGATGTGGCCAAGGCCAAGAAGCTTTACGATTTCATCGACAGCAGTGAGCTTTATAACTGCCCTGTCAACAAGGAAGACAGATCGCTGATGAATGTCGTTTTCGTTACAGGGGATCCTGACCTGGACAAGAAATTCGTAGCGGAAGCAAAAGCAGCTAACTTGCACAACCTCAATGGCCACAGATCCATAGGAGGCATGAGAGCCAGCATTTATAACGCAATGCCGGAAGAAGGGGTGGATGCTCTCATCGCATTCATGAAGAAGTTCCAGGAGGAAAATAAGTAATGAAATATCTTATCTTGGTTCCCGATGGAGCGGGCGATGACAATATTGAGGCTCTTGGAGGAAAGACTCCTCTTGAGGTAGCTAACCTAGAGAACATAGACGAACTTGCCCACAAAGGTACGGTGGGGATGGTCAGAACCATCCCGCCGGGGGTAGCGCCGGGAAGTGACGCGGCTAATCTCTCGGTGATGGGATACGATCCTTCCGTATATCTTACAGGAAGATCACCTCTGGAAGCGGCTAGCATCGGCATCGATATGTCGGATACCGATGTGGCTTTCAGGACCAATATCATAACTTTGACGGGGAATGGTGATTACGAAGATCTGATAATAACCGATCATAGCTCCGGCGATATCACGACGGAGGAGGCCGATGAGTTGATAAAGGCTGTCAATGAGGCTTTCGCTGATGAAAATATCAGGTTTTACACAGGCGTCAGCTACAGGCATTGCATGATCGTACATAACGGTTCTACGGAGTATGAGCTGACACCGCCCCATGACGTGTTGACTCAGCGAGTGGGCGATCATCTGCCAAAGGGTGAGGGCTCGGGATTTATCACAGAGATGATGAAGAAGAGCTACGAGATATTGAAGGATCATCCTGTAAACAAGGCGAGAGAGGCAAAAGGCCTGAACCCTGCTAATTCCCTGTGGATATGGGGTCAGGGAAGAAAGCCGAGCCTGTCGTCATTTTATGACAAGTACGGTATAAAAGGAACGGCCATTTCCGCTGTAGATCTGATAAAGGGAATAGCTATCTGTGCCGGTCTGAATTCGGTAGATGTTGAAGGGGCAACGGGAACCCTTCATACCAATTTCGATGGTAAGGCCAGAGCCGCTATCAGAGAATTCAAAAACGGAATGGATTTCGTATATATGCATTTGGAAGGCCCGGACGAATGCTCCCACCAGGGAGATATGGAAGGCAAGATAGAGTGCATGGAAAGTATAGATACCAAAGTTCTTAAACCTATCGTTGATTATTTGAGAGAAGCAGATGAGGACTTCAGAGTATTGGTGGTACCTGATCACAGAACGCCGTTGTCCATCAGGACCCATTCGGCGACTCCGGTACCGTTCGTGATATACGACAGCACTAAAGAAGAGCCTTACGACGAAAGCAAATGCTTCTGCGAAAAATCGGGTGAGAAGGGGATGTATTTTGATAGTGGATTTGAACTCGCAGACTTTTTCTTTGAGAAGTAGCAACATATTAGTAAAGATCACAGTATATGTAATGATGATGGCGCTTATCCTGGCAGGAGCGGCGCCGTCTTTTGCTGATGAAAGGGAAAATTCCGGTGAAAGTACGGAGACAGCAGCTTCCGCTGATATCGACTGGTCGGATGCTCCGTCCATAGAAGGGACTTCCGGTATCATAATGGATGCAGGCAGCGGAACTATCCTCTATGAGAAAAATGCTTATGAACGCCGGGATCCGGCAAGCATCACGAAGATAATGACTTCTCTCATAACCTTGGAGACGCTCGATATGGATCAGGAGGTGACAGTTCCCGCTGAAGCGGTAGCTCCTGATGACAGCGGGACCAATATAGACCTGAAGGAAGGAGAGGTGCTGACTGTAGAACAGTTGTTATACGGTATGATGCTTGAATCAGGCAATGATGCGGCGGATACCCTGGCTATAGCCATATCCGGGTCGATAGAAAGCTTTGCAGAGCTTATGAATGAGAGAGCTGCCGCCTGCGGAGCAGAGGATACGACTTTCATCAGCGCCAGTGGCCTCAGCGAATACGGGGAGGATCATAATCTGACGACAGCTTACGATATAGCGATGATAGCGCGGGAAGCGATGAAGAACCCTGAATTTCGTCAGGTCGTGAGTACAGCCAGATATACCATACCGGCCACCAATATGTCGGACAGAAGGACGCTGAGGAATACTGATGTTTGCCTGTACGAGGAAGACGAGACAATTGAGGTGAGTGGTATCGAACGCCCATTCAAATACGATGGGACCACAGGAATCAAGACGGGATATACGGGAACAGCAGGGAATTGTTTTTGCGGCTCCGCACAGAAAGATGATACGGAGCTTATCGCCGTAAGTCTCAACTCAACATCGGAGGAGCAGCGATTCGCTGATGTGATGGCGCTGTGGGATTACGGGTTTTCGAAATATTATACATATACAGCGGCTGCCGGTCGTCAGAACCTGGATGAATTCAGGGTATGGCAGGGGGAGAAAAGCCATGTGGCTGTAGGCATATCGGAGGATATGGACATAACCCTCAACGAAGGATATGACAGTGACAATATCACCGTGGAGGCAGTCAAGGATGACGGAGCCATAAAGGCGCCGGTGGAGAAGGGTGACAGGCTGGGACAGCTGATAGCATACGATGAAAACGGAGAAGCGGTGGCCACAGCCGATCTCGTCGCCATGGAAAGCGTGGAGAAAGGCGGTATCCTCTCATATATAGGTATTGCCGATGAGGATATAATATTTTTCGTGCTCGGGATAATCGGCATATTGATCCTTCTGATACTGATCCGGATGCTATACGTCAGGAGCAGACGGAAGAAGCGAAAGAGAAGACGTGCGGAACGAACAAGACATGTACGGCGCAAGGAATGGGAGAAAGAGAAAAACCCATTTGGAAACTAACTGACAGATTGATGAAATAAGATGTTCGATATACAGGAAAATCTGAAAAATCTCCCGGATGGACCGGGAGTATATATGCACAAGGACAGGCTGGGCAATATCATCTATGTGGGAAAGGCTGTTTCTCTTAGAAACAGAGTGAGGCAGTACTTTCAATCCAAGAAGAACATGGCTCCCAAGGTCAGAAGCATGGTGGAGCAGATAGCGGAATTTGAGTATATTACCACAGGCAGCGAGATGGAGGCGCTGATTTTAGAGTGCAATCTCATAAAGAAGCATCGGCCTAAGTACAACATCCTGCTGAGGGACGATAAGACATATCCATATATCAAGATAACTAACGAAGACTACCCTCGTGTCATAAAGACGAGGGTGGTGAAAAAGGATGGCGGACGTTACTTCGGCCCCTACAGCGATGCCGGGGCTGTCAACAAGATAGTGGATCTTCTCAACAGCAGCTTCGCTCTCAAGAGATGCTCGGCAGTCGCGTTTCCCAGCGGATTCAAGCCGTGTCTCAATTTTCATATAAACCAATGCAGAGGTATATGTACAGGCAGCGTCAGCAGGGAAAGCTACAGCGAGGTCGTGGAGGGTGCCAGGGACTTTCTCAACGGAAAGAACAAGAAGCTTCTGGACAGGCTCAAAAGCCTAATGGATGAGGCCGCGGAAAAGATGGAATACGAGGAAGCCGCCGTATACAGGGATTACATAGAGGCGGCGAAGGCGCTGTCAGCGACTCAGCGGGTAGTCATACAGCACAGCAAGGATATCGATATCGTGATACCGGCAAAGGGAACGGAAGAGACCCACATGGTGCTGTTTTTCGTCAGGGACGGAAAGCTGGTGGGGCGGGAATCGTATGAGATGGAAGCGTCTTTCGAAGAGGATAGCGGTGAACTGATATCAGCATTTATAAATCAACATTACAGTGAATTGCCTAACTTCCCCAAAGAGATACTCCTGACGCGGATGCCGGCCGACAAAGAGCTGCTGGAACGTTATCTGTCGGAACTGGCTGGTCATAATGTCAGCCTTGTAAAGCCGCAGAAAGGCGAAAAGAAGGCGTTAGTGGATATGGCATATAAGGATGTGCTGGAAATGGTCAAGACTATCGACGATAGGGCGGCCAATGCCAGAGAGAGACGGCGAAGCCTGGGAGCGGATATTTTCGGCATTTTAAAGGAGATGGGTGCGGTCTCAGGTGAATACGACGGGCGCGAATTCCGGGCGGAATCATATGATATATCCAATACAAATGGCGTCGATACGGTGGGCGCCATGGTGGTCTTCAACGGCCTTAAGCCTGATAAGAGCGGATACAGGAAATTCAAGATCCGGAGTGTTTACGGGCAAAACGATTATAAAGCGATGAAGGAAGTGCTGACCAGACGTTTTAGCAGAGTGTTCCAGGGAGATCCTGCTTTTGAGGTGCTGCCTGATATAATTTTCATGGACGGGGGAAAGGGCCATGTTTCCGCAGCTCTTGAAGTGATAGACGAGACAGGGCTTGACATCCCTGTGGTAGGTATGGTCAAAGATGACAGGCACAGGACAAGAGCGCTGGTATACAGGACGGGGCGCAGAGTCGGCGCTGCAGATGGCTTGGCGGATGACCGGCCGGGTGCCGAAGAACAGGACCGGCGCGGGCTGGGACAGGATACTTCCGGCCAGGTGGACGGATATGCCGAAATATCCCTCAAGGGAAAGCCTATGCTATTCAAATACATCGGGCGCATGCAGGAGGAAGTACACAGATTTGCTATAGAATATCATCGCAGCCTGCGAAACAGGAACGCGTCCAGGTCAGTGCTGGATGATATAAAGGGTATCGGACCTGCCAGGAAAGCGGCGCTGCTTGAGCATTTCAAGAGTGTGGATGCCATCAGGGCAGCTACAGCGGAGGAGATGGAAAAGCTGCCTGAGATGAATGGCGGCGCGGCGAAGGCCGTATGGCAGTATTTTCATGGCAGGGAGACGACAACTGAGAATCGAAACAAGGAAAAATAAAAGAGGCTGCCACATCAGGTAAAAGATGTAACAGCCTCTTTTTTCGAAGTTTATCCTCTTTGGATTTCAGCTGGCGCTTGCAGCGGTCTGATGTCCCGCGGCTATTCGTTGAGATTCATGTCAGGCGGAAGCTGCCTGAAGAACTTCGTGGCAACGGCCAGGGCTATGAAGCCCAGTACCAGCCATATGATACCGAGTATCTTCGACAGGCTGTCAAGGCTGATCCACAGGGCAGCGCAGATGACAGCGCCTATGATAGGGCAAATGAGGTATTTTACGATACCTGCTCCGTTTCGCTGTTGTCCCTTTATAAAATAATGGGAGATAACGGAGATATTTACCATTACGAAGCCCAGCAGCGCTCCGAAATTTACCAGGGAAGCGGCTGCCGACAGGTCCAGTATCATCGCCGACAGGGATATTACGGCTACGATTATAACGTTGATGGAAGGTATCTTCGTCTTTTTGTTGACGTAGCCGAATATCTTTTTAGGCAGCAGTCCGTCTCTTCCCATACCGAAGAGTATCCTTACTGCAGAAGCCTGAGATGCCACTGCTGATGCGGTGGCTCCAATGACCATCATCGCGCAGAATATGAGAGCCATCACGTTGCCCAGCACGTGGAACATGTACTCATAAGCTCCCGAATCCGGAACCTCGAAGGAATACCACGCTTCAGGCCATGCTGACTGCATCATGTAGGACATGATGATGAAATAGCCGCCTGCCGCGAAGCAAGTGATAAGCAGCGCTCTTCCGATGGTCTTTTCTGGTTCCACCGTCTCTTCGGCAATGGTCGTTACCGAGTCGAAGCCCAGGAAAGACATACAGAGTATGGATGCTCCGGCAAATATCCCGGCCCAGCCAACATCAGGAGATGCGAACTCTTCAGGATTGAAATAGGCTGTCGTATCCAGGATCGTGCCGAGGCCGCCCCCTCCGAAGATGTATTTGAGGGAGAGGATGATAACAGCGACGACGAATACCAGCTGTACGATTATCAGCGTATTGTTGAAAACTTTAGTGAAATTCATGCCTACCAGATTCGTTATAGTCACGATGACGATGAATATACCGATCCAGGCTGTCGTAGGGATCTGCGGGATCAGTATGTTCATATAAAGACTCAGTGTGACATAGTTGAACATAGGGAGCAGTATATAGTCCAGCAGGATGCCCCAGCCGGCCATGAATCCTACGTGGGGGTTGAGGCTTCGCTGGGTGTAAGCGTATACGGACCCTGCGATAGGGTACGCTTTTACCATGTGCCTGTAGCTCATAGCCGTGAACATCATGGCCAGTGTGGCTACCGTATAGGTCAGAGCCAGCATTCCGTGAGTCATATTGCAGACCAGACCGTATGTACTGAATATGGTTATAGGCGCCATATAAGCGACACCGAAGAAAACTACCGAAGGCAGCTTCATCACCCTGTTCAATTCCTGTTTATAATGGAATTTTTCAAGGCCGCTATTGGAGTTTTCGACAGCTCCGTTCTTTTCATTGATTGACATCGTTATTCTCCTTTTCAGAAAATGATAATAAGTACGATTGCGACAGATACGGCGGTCGGCCGCCATATTGAAAAATCAGACGGACGCAGGATCTTCGTAGATGATCTTCCCGTCCATCACAGTCATGATGACTTTTCTTTCCATCAGATCCGTATCAGGGATGCTGAACAGATCTTTGTCGATCACGATGATATCGGCGAAATATCCTTCAGCCAGAGAGCCTAATTCGTTTTCCCGATGTACTCCGTAGGCGGAGCCGTGAGTGTAAAATTTAAGCATTTCTGCCAGCGTCAGCTTTTCGGAAGGTGTCCACCCGCCTTCAGGCTTGCCGTCGTTATGTACTCTGGTGATGCCCCTGAATATTTCCAGGAATGGATCGTTGTCCACTACGGGGCAATCGCTTCCGATGGCCAGTATACCAGCGGCCTCGTACAACGATCTGTAAGGGAAAGTCTTGTCTGCCCGCTTCTTTCCGAGGACCTCAGGATAAGGATTAGCATCAAAAGTCTGGGTCAGCGCCAGATGTTCCGGTTGTACGGAAGGGATGATGCCCAACTCCTTTATTCTGGAGAAGTCGTCATCGCTTACCATTTCCAGATGTTCGATGGCGTGTCGGCATTGGTTTTTCCCATAGGTCTTGACGGCTGTTTCGATGTAGTCGATGCCATATCGCACAGCTCTGTCGCCGCAGGCGTGCAGCTTCACTGAAAGTCCGCGTTTATGAGCTTCGGGAACGGCCTTGCTGATGGAGTCCAGATCACACAGCTCTTCTCCGATGTTGCCGGGCTCGTCGGCATATTCATCCAGTACCAGGGCTGTATGGGTCGTTACAACTCCGTCCAGGAACTGTTTTACCTGATCTACCTTTAGCTTGTCAGAAGAATATTTCTCCCTGTCCTCGACCACCTTGTCCAGGTCGCCTGTAAGGTCCGGCGCCGCATGTATCCGGACAGTAAGCTCTCCGGCCCGATCCATTTGGCTGTAGACTTCCAGATCTCCCATGTTACCGTGATAGTACGGCTGCACATCGTTTATGGATGTGATGCCCAGATTTTTGGCAGCGTCCATAAAGGCGTGTATGATGGCTTTTTCCTCCTGCTCCGTGAAATCAAAGGCATATCTGGTAGCCAGTCCGGTGGCGGCCTCCAGCAGCACACCTGTAGGATCACCGTTGGTATCCCTGACTATCTTTCCGCCCGCAGGATCAGGAGTATCGGCAGTAAGGCCGATGATCTTCATGGCGGCGCTGTTGATCCAGGCTCCATGGGCTTCTGCGTGGAGAAGGCATACAGGTCTGTCGGGGAAATACTTGTCCAGTGATGCGTGCGTAGGCATCTGTCTGTTGTCCCAGAAGACGTGGTACCAGGAAAATCCTCTTACCCAACCTGTCTTGTCAGGATCTTTGTCGGCGGCTTTTTTTACCATGAGAGCCGCTTCCTCCTCACTTTTTGCCTCTGCCAGATTGACATACGTTTTGAACAGCCCTGCCATTATGAGATGGGTGTGGCTGTCGTGGAATCCGGCCATCACGGTATTAGCACCGAATTCCTTGACGACTGTATCCTGTCCTTGGTAGGCGGAGGGATCGGAACCCCGTTCCACAGCCAGGATCCTGTTGCCTTTGACGGCTACGAACCCGGGATATGGCTCCGCGCTAATGCTGTCGAAGATGCAGTCGCTTTTGATAATCAAATCAGCTTTCATTTGTTCACCTCTTTTCCAGCTGGCAATATATATCGCAATTATCATGCCAAACAGAAAATATTGAAAATTCAACGTTCTGATCTCCGGACAAAGAAAAACCGTGTAAGTTTATACTTACACGGGCTGCGAGAGACGTGAAGAGCGTTGAAAAGTCATTGAACGCCTTATGATGTAAGTAAATACGGACACTGTAAGTACATACTTACGGTGCCCGGAGGAACCAGCAGCTTCAGCGACACGAGTTTTTCGAGGAAGTTATTTTGCCTGGGGGGGGGTGAGAGGTATTCCTAAGCGATTCATCTTCTGATGGAGCAGAGGCCTGGAGATGTTGAGAAAATTGGCTGCATGAGTCTTATTGTAGTCGAATCGCTCCAGGACGCTTTCTATCAGTTCTTTTTCCGCCTGCTTCTTGGTGTCCTCTATAAGGTTGCTGTTGGCGCTGTAATCAGGCAGACGTTTGTTCCGTGGCTTTATGAAAAAGTCAAAATCCTTCAATGTGAGAGTATCTGCCGTTGCGAAGTTCATAGCTCTTTCCAGCACATTCCTCAGTTCTCTCACGTTGCCGGGCCAGTCATACTGTTTCAGTTTATCTATGACGGCCGGTTCAACACCTGTGACCTTGAATCCCATCTCGCTGTTGAGCTGATCGATATAATAGTCCACCAGCTCGTCGATATCCTCTATATGGTCCCGCAACGGTGGGATCTCGATGGTGATGACGTTGAGACGGAAGAAGAGATCCTTGCGAAAAGTTCCGTCCTTCGTCATGCTGATGATGTCCTGATTGGATGCCGCTATGACCCTGGCGTCCACAGGGACGGATTCATTACTGCCGATAGGTTCGATCTCATGCTCCTGAAGGACCCTCAGCAGCTTGGGCTGGACTGTCATGGCCATCTGCTGTATCTCGTCGATGAATATGGTGCCGTGATTGGCGTACTCGAATTTTCCTATCCGCCCTTCTTTATTTGCTCCTGTGAAAGCACCTTTTTTATATCCGAACAGCTCGGCTTCCACCAGGTTTTCAGGAAAGGCCGAGGCATTTATCTTGACCATCGGATTGTATTTTCTGTCACTGAGAGCGTGGATGGCATGTGCTACCAGTTCTTTCCCTGTGCCTGTTTCCCCCAGTATCAGGACTGTTGAATTGGACTGGGCGACACGTTTTATCTTGGCTCTCAGTTCCATCATGGCTTTGGAATCGCCGATGATGTTGTGTATTGTGTATTTGCTTCGCTCCAGTTTTATTATCTCTTTGTGAAGCTCTTTCAGTTGATCTTTCAGGAATGCGTTGTAGTCGTCGGTGAGATTTAGGAATACCCTCTCCTCATTGACCAGATCATACTCCATCAGCCCTATTTTTTCGCCATTGTATATGAGTGGTACATTCATAGATATCCCCATGCCGTAGTTGGATTTGTAGAAGACGATCTTTGGTTTAGTGATGTCCTTTGGAAGATTTTCAAGCATGTGCGTGTATGGAAAAACCTCATCTACAGGCTTGCCATAGAGGCTGCGGGCCTGTTGAGGAGTCGGTTGGGGATATCCTATGAGTTTCATGCACTGCTTGTTCAGGTATCTGAGTTTCCCTTCCATATCGATGACGATTATTCCGTAAACTTCGTTCAGATAAAAATCTGCGTTGTTTTCAAAGTCGAAGTTGTTATCCATAGGATGCTCCTCCCTGTTCTTGATAAAATATGGTGAACAATTATCTTCATCCATTATTTTCAGGTATCTTCCGAGGTGATGTCAACTAAATTTTGCGAAGGCCTGAGAAAAGGGTGTATGTAACGGATGGTTTTATCTACATTTTACTTTTTTTGTGCGATGTAGGTAAAGTTTTCAATGATTGCAGGGCCTTCTTTGGTTGGATTCCGATCCGCATGCTGTAAAATCTCGATTTTTCTCTGTACTAAAAAAGTCCATTATCTCTAAATCTATTGGATTTTACCTACATTTCCTGTTTTTCTCGAAATGTAGATAATTTTGTTGTTAACCTTGGCTTTGCCTGCTGATAAAGTGATTGTAAAAAAGAGCGTAAAATGGTATAGTAATGCTGATAAGCAAGAAAAAACTTTTTTAGTACGGAGGTACGCGATGGCAGATAAAAAGGAATTGTACGGATACGAGGAGGAGGACATAATCACGTTGGAATTTGACGACGGCGAAGATGTGGAGTGTGGTATACTGGGCGTATTCGATGCGCTGGACAAGGAGTATATAGCATTGAACCCGCTGGGAACCGAGGATGTGTATATCTATGGCTATAAGGATCTGGATGATGAGTATGAGCTGATAGATATAACAGACGACGATGAATTCAACAAGGTAGTTGCCGAGTTCGAGAAACTGGCCGTAGAAGAAGTATAGGAAAAAATCAAATTGCGATGTATGACCGACAAGCTGAAATGTGACGACTGCTTGTCGGTTTTTCATATAATGCTCAAAAATAAAAGGTATAGTATTTTTGCAGGATTTAATATAATATTAAAATGTGTGTGTTATCATTGAGCTGGAGGGAAAAATGAGAAGTTACGATATAATAATCATCGGAGCAGGAGCCAGCGGAGTATTTATGTCATATGAGCTGGCAAAGTTGAATGTCGATGCGGATATCCTGATGATAGATAGGGGGGAACGGCTGGAAAAGAGGCTTTGCCCCATAAAAGCAGGAGCGAAAAACTGCCTCAAATGTTCCCCGTGTCATATCATGAACGGATATGGCGGAGCGGGAACTCTTTCTGATGGGAAGTACAATATCACGACTCAGTTCGGAGGCGATCTCCATACATATGTTGGAGTGGATAAGGCCATGGAGCTGATGGAATACGTGGACGACGTGCTGTGTGGCATGGGCGGCGCTGATGCCAAGCTTTATTCGACGGCCAGTTCTGAATTGAAGACTATGGCGCTGAGGAATAATCTCCATTTACTGGAAGCGAAGGTGAGACATCTGGGAACTGACAGGAATATGAAGATATTGGAGAGGATATTCGATTACTGCAGTCAAAAGATCGAGACGGAATTCTGTACAGCCATAGAAAATGTGGAGGTAGAGGATGACGGAACATTTTTGCTCACATCAGACAAGGGAGAACAGTATAAATGTAAGGATCTGGTCATGGCTACAGGGCGTTCCGGATCCAAGTGGAGCTCACAGATATGCGACAAGCTGGGGATAAAGCAGAAGAAAAACAGAGTGGATATCGGTGTCAGAGTAGAGCTTCCGGCAGAGATATTCAAACATATAACAGATGATGTTTACGAAAGTAAGATCGTCTATAAGACCGATAAGTACAACGATATGGTCAGGACATTTTGTATGAATCCATATGGCGAGGTGGTGGCTGAGAACACCAACGGAATCGTGACAGTAAACGGCCACAGTTATGCCGATCCGGCTTTAAAGACGGAAAACACTAATTTCGCCCTGTTAGTGTCCAATAAATTCACTGAGCCGTTCAAGGACAGTAACGAGTACGGAGAGTCCATCGCCCGTCTTTCCAACATGTTGGGCGGCGGCGTACTGTTGCAGCGGTTCGGCGACCTGGTGAAGGGGCGCAGGAGCAGCAAGAGGAGAATGGAAAAATGCTTTACAAGGCCTACGCTTCAGGCGACGCCGGGCGATTTGAGTCTGGTGATACCGAAGCGGCAGCTGGACAATATAATAGAGATGATATATGCCCTCGACAAGATCGCGCCCGGGACGGCCAATGAGGACACGCTTCTCTATGGGGTAGAGGTGAAATTTTACAATTCAAAGATAGAGGTGGATGAGAATCTTCAGACGGCGGTACCGGGTCTTTACGCATTGGGAGATGGAGCGGGAGTGACCCATTCTCTTTCTCAGGCGTCGGCCAGCGGAGTATACGTGGGGAGGATCTTAGCGGAAAAATACGGCAGGAAAAGCGTATGAGCGGAAAGGAATGAGACAATGGGAGAGTTAGCGGAAAAAGCTGTTGCGAATCACAAGAAAAAGTATAACTGCGCACAGGCGGTGGCATGCGCCTTCTGTGACAAATTAGGAAGAGATGAAAAGGAAGTATTTGAGTTGATGGAGGCATTTGGCCTGGGAATGGGTACGATGGGCACATGTGGAGCCGTGTCGGCCATGGCTGCGGTAGTAGGTATGGTTGAGTCAGATGGAGCTCTCGACGCACCAAAGACTAAAAAGGAAAGCTATAAAGCCATGAAGGCTCTTACGGAAAAATTCAAGGAGAAAAATGGGACGGTAGTCTGCAAAGAGCTCAAGGGAGTTGAAACAAAAAAAGTCATCAGAAGCTGTGATGGTTGTGTCCAGGATGCAGCTGAACTTTTGGAGGAGTATCTGGAACAGAAAAAGTAAGGAGTGTGGCTATTGAACAGCAAAAAATACAAGAATGTACTGTATAAGACGAGGTACATCAACGATCTCAGAGATATGATATATTCCAGCGCTGAGATATTCGGCAGTAAGCCGGCATTCCTGGTCAAGGATGTTCCGGGCGGCAAGTACAGACCGATTTCATATATACAGCTGAAGGAAGATATAAATGATCTGGGCACCAGGCTCATAGATATGGGATTGAAGGGTAAAAAGGTCGCTGTCATAGGCGAAAACAGCTACAAATGGGTGGTCACGTATCTGGCAGTGACCAACGGTACAGGAGTCATAGTACCGCTGGACAAAGAGCTTACGGCTATTGAGATAGGCAATCTGCTGAAGAGAGCAGAGGCGGATGCCGTTTTTTTCTCGGCTAAAATGTGGGAGAAGGTCATGGAAGCTATGGCTGAAACGGATATCATCGGTACGAAAGTCTGTATGGATGGTGATGGCGGTGATGGTATCGTCTGTTGGGATCAGTTGTTGTCAGAAGGAAAGACGCTGCGGGAAAATGGCGACAGACGATTTGTGGATGCCATCATAGACAGAGAAGCCATGTGTTCATTGCTGTTCACATCGGGGACCACTGGTATGTCCAAAGGCGTCATGCTTTCACATAAAAATATCTCCGCCAATGTGTACAACATGTCGAAATATGTCAAGATAAGGGAACCGGGAGGAGGTTTATCGGTGCTGCCGATGCATCATACCTATGAACTGACCTGCCACGTGTTCACCGGCTTATATCAGGGAATGTTTATCGCCATATGCGAGGGGCTGCGGTATATACAGCAAAATCTGAAGGAGAGCAGGGCGACAGTCATGCTTGGCGTTCCCGCTGTCTTCGAGACCATGCATAAGAGAGTATGGAAACAGGCGGAATCATCCGGTATGGCGGGAAAGATGCAGAAAATGATGACTGTCGCGAGAAGGACGGGCCTTTTCAACAACCAGAAGGTGATGCGCCGCATTTTTTCGAAGATACACACGAGCTTGGGAAACAATATAGAGCTGTTCATATCAGGCGGAGCGGCTATAAATCCTCAGGTCATACGGGATTACGAGGCCTTGGGATTCCCGATGATACAGGGATATGGCATGACGGAAAATTCGCCTATAATAGCGGTAAACAGGGACAATTACAGCAAGGCCGATTCGGTCGGACAGCCGATGCCGGGAACAGAAGTGAAGATAGTCGACGCGGACGAAGACGGCGTAGGTGAAATAATATGCCGGGGGCCATCGGTAATGCTGGGATATTACAATGATCCGGAGGCGACAGCTAAAGTTCTGAGGGACGGGTGGCTGTATACCGGAGATTACGGCAGATTTGATGAGGAGGGATTCCTCTATATCTGCGGCAGAAAGAAAAATGTGATCGTTGCTAAAAACGGGAAAAATATTTATCCGGAAGAAATCGAATATCTGCTTTTGGAGCAACCTCTGATAGAGGAAGTGGTGGTGTACGGCGTCAACGATAAGAAGAGCGGGGACATCATCGTGAAGGCGGAGATATTCCCTGATTTTGCAGCCGTTGAGGAAATACTGGGTCACGCAGATGATCATCAACTTTCGGAGGCACTTAAAGGAGCCATAGAAGAGGTGAATGACAAGATGCCGGCCTATAAGAGGGTGAAGCGGTTCAAAGTCAGACATGAGGAGTTCGAAAAGACATCTACTCGTAAGATCAGGAGAACGGGCAGCTCGATCCGTGAAGAGGACGATCAGGAGGAGTGAGTATGAGCAGATCTGATAAGTATCCGAAACTGGTCGTGGATCTGGATAAGCTGCGCCGAAACATCGACAGGATCAGGATCCAGTGTGAGGACAAAGGTGTAGAGATCGCCGGAGTCATAAAAGGATGTACCGGGCTTACGGAATGCGCCAGACAGTTCGCCCGGGAGGGGTGCAGATTCATTGCTTCTTCCAGGCTGGAGCAATTGGAGACACTCCGCAGCAGCGGGATACAAACGCAGCTGATGATGATAAGGGTGCCGATGCTGAGCGAAGTCGCTGATGTGGTGCGCGTCACCGATATAAGTCTCAACAGCGAGATAGCTGTACTTAAAGCACTTAATGAGGAGGCCGGTGCTCAGGACAAGGAGCACCAGGTCATACTGATGGTGGATCTGGGAGATCTGAGAGAAGGATTTTGGGACAAGGATGAGCTTCTGGAAGCGGCTCTTCTGACCGAAAACGAGCTGCACAATCTGAAATTGGCCGGGATCGGAACCAACCTGGGGTGTTATGGCGCTGTCGCCGCCACTCCGGAAAAGCTGGAAGAGCTGGTTGAACGAGCCGAGATGATAGAGGAAAAGATAGGCAGAGAGCTGGAATTCATATCGGGAGGAGCTACCAGTACCCTTCCCAGGATATGGGAGGACAATCTGCCATCAAGGATAAACCTGCTCAGGATAGGCGAGGGCATATTGTTAGCCGCCGATCTTCAGGAACTGTGGGGCTATGATATGAGTTTCATGCACCGTGATGTGTTCACCCTGAGGGCAGAAGTCATAGAAGTCAAGGAAAAACCTTCCCATCCTGTGGGAGAGATAATGTTCGATGCTTTCGGAGCAAAGCCTGAATATGAGGATCGTGGCATGCGGAGGCGGGCTCTGCTTGCCTTGGGGAAGGTGGACTACGCGTTTTGTGACCAGCTGATCCCCAGAGATGAAGGGGTGGCGATACTGGGGGCTTCCAGCGATCACACTATACTTGACATACAGGATGCCGCCCGCTCCATACAGGTGGGAGATGTGTTGGAATTCATCCCGCACTACTCTAATCTTGTATACCTGACCAGCTCGCCGAACATACAGATCGTGTACATTTAAAGAATGTGAGAACGGATTTTTATATGATCCGTTCTTTTTGTATGAGGATAAGGAAAACTATGTGTTTCAACGAGGAAAAGCATTGAGCCCCAGGGTACAGTAAGGTGTTTCATGATGCATATTTTACAGAATCAATATAGTTATTTTACGATATCTGAGGGTGATGAATATTTGCACAAAAAAATATTGACAAAAGCATATGGAGGGGGGTACGATGTAAAAAGGATATAGCTATCAAAACAGAAAGGTGAGAAAAATGAGGAGATTGAGAAAGCTTTTTCCGGTCGTGCTGTGCCTTGCGATGGTGCTATCATTGCCGGGGGTTGCTGCCGCACAGTCGGGCAGTACAGTACAGACTGAAAGCTCTGTCGCCTGCGTGGATGGCACATATTATTATGACACGCTGAGCGATGCCATAAAGGCCATAGACGGAGAAGGAACTGTAGAACTGGTCGCAGATGTGAAGCTGGCCAATAGAATCATAGTTGAAAATGGGCAGAATATTACCCTCGACTTAGGAACATATACTGTTTCAGCTTCGGAAGAATATTCCTTTGGCAGACAAGTACTGATCACAAACAGAGGAACATTGACTGTCAAGGGAGAAGGAACCATTGAAGCAACAGGGGAATTATACCCTAACCATGCCATAGAAAGCGAAGGCGGTGTATTAAATATAGAGTCTGGCAATATTGTGGCAAACTGGAATGGAATACGGGCACTAAGAGGATGTGTGGTAAATATTTCAGGTGGCAGTATTTCAAATATAGATACTGCCGCCAATAATGAGGACTCTGCCCTGCTTTTGTCCAAAGATGTATCCACGACCATTTCCGGGAACGCCCGCCTCACTGGATATAATACGGCAGTGAGATCCAACGGCGGAGACATCACCATTTCAGAAGACGCATATCTTACAGGCAAGTTCGGGATAATGCTTTTCAACAGTACGGGAGATAATAGTGAAGATGCGGTTCATTCGTCTTTGACCATGACCGGCGGAACCATAGAAGCGACGTACGGTTTCGCTTTGTCAGGGAATAACCTTTCATCTGCCGGATGCAGTGCGGAAATTACAGGCGGTTCTCTTACGAATACAGCAAGAGAAACTTGTATCTATTGGCCGATGGAGGGAAACTTGACTATTGGCGGTGATGCTACAGTTGAAGGTGGTACTGGAATCGAAGCGAAGATGGGAACCATTACGATAAAAGGTAAGGCTCAAATTACCGGTACGGGGGAATATCTTGATGACGCACCTCTTTCAGGCGGCTCACAGGCCGACGGTTCTGCGATTTTAACGTCGGCACAGATGTATGGAGAGAATGCGGGGCAGTATTTGATAAGTCCTAATTTAACAGTGAATATCGAAGGCGGGATCCTGAAGAGTGGACAGGGGAATGCAGTTACTGTTTATAACACGGAAGGTGTCGAGGCTCAGAAAGCTGTAGTTAATGTTACCGGAGGCGAACTGGTCGCAGTCGATGGAAAAGCTAGCGTAAGTGTGACCATGGCAAAGGGAAATAATACAACTGAGCTGGGAAAGACGGATGGGTCAAATTCGTTCACCACATCCAAGTCAAAAACTAAGGTGACGGTCTCGTCTGAAGTTGTCTCGGCTGCAGTAGACCGAGATGGAAAGACTTCGTATTATACCGATGTAAATGAAGCGATGGCAACTAATAACGAAAATGTAACTGAGAATGTCAATATTTACATCCTCAATGACAGTGAAATCAGCAGAGAAGCTTTGGAAAGCGAGAAAGTAAAGCTGACGACAGCTGAGGGAGTCAAATTAAAGATAAGCTCTAATGTGGATGGAATGATTGTCAAGAAGACGACAAACGATGATGGGAGCAAGACATATGAGCTTATAAAGGCAAATGACGAACAACTTGCGATCCCGGAGGTTAGCGTAGAAACTGATAAGAAGAGTGCACACATAGGTGAAACGCTCACCTTAGCTGCAAAGGTCGCAAATAAAAACGATGGTGTGAATTACACGTATGAATGGTGTAAGGATGGCTCTTTGATAGCGGGAGAGGAAAAGGATACTCTTGCAGTTTCTGAAGGTGGTTCCTATATAGTGATCGTAACAGCGTATCTGACTCAGGACGATGGTAGTGTTCTTACTGCGACAGCTGAAAGCGCAGCTACAGAGTGTACGATAACCGCTCATGAATACACTGGAGAATGGAAGTACGACAAGACAGGTCATTGGCGTGAATGTGATATTTGTAATGATCCTTCCGATATGGTAAAACATACTTTCAGCGAGTGGGTCGTAACAAAGGAGCCGACTATTGATGGACAGGGGAGTCGCGAGAGAAGCTGTACAATATGCGGATATGCGGAAACGGAAGCTATAGCGGCTGTTGATCAGGAGAAGACGACAACGCCAACTGATGGATCCGTTGCTACCGGCGACGACTTCAACATGACGGCGATGCTTGCTGTGATGGCTCTCGCAGCTGCGACAGCTGCCGGCACAGTGATTTATGGCAGAAAAAAGAGAAGCAACTAAAAAAGGCCTGTAAAAACATACAGAAAGACATAGAAAATCGGAGTAATCAAAGTTTCTTGGGACAGAAATAATCAAAAAAGCAAAATGGGAGATCGGATTTTTAGATTCGCTCTCCCATTTTCTATATAAGTACAACATTCGTATCATTTTCGTATTCGCTGTGTGCGATAGAGGTCTCGCAGATGTATTGGCTCTGACTGCGGGAGGTTTTGTCAGGACAACCATTATAAACATACGGAGGTTTATAGGGTTTAAAACGGATGGCAGTAAAGGAATAGTTTAACTTGAGAAATTCCTGAATCGTATTTTCCGCGGCCGCATAGCTAAAATATAAATTTATTATACAACCAAATGCCCCCGGGCGCTTAATAGTAACGTTCTGAAAACGAAAATTTTGGATGCTAAATAGAGATTTTATGCGAATTTGATTTTAACACTTTTTGAAAAATATAATGAAAACTTGACGGGGGGGGGGGGGGATAGATGATATAATCAATTTGAATTTTTATTAAATGTTTTAGTGAGGAGAGTAAAATGAAAGGAAAACTGTTGAAGAAAATCATAGTAGGCATGACTGCTATGGCGATGATCTTTTCTGTCAATACCTTTGCTTTTGCGGATGAGGGGGATGGAGATATCATCATAACTAATGCCGGAGAATTGGCAAATGCTATTGCCCAGCAGTCTGATGGACAAACCTGGAGGATTAAGGCCGGAACCTATAATCTTGGAGAGGCTGATCTGGCTAAATATGCCGATATCACCCCGGGGAACAGTGGCCAAGGAAACTGGTATTTTCCAATAACGGAATCGATAACCATTATAGGTGAAGGAGATGTCACAATCACGAGCGATGTGGAACGCGATAATGGGGCGTGGGCCAGCCAGGATTTCGTATCGGTATGGGCCGATGGGGTGACCATTGAGAATGTCGATTTTACTTGCAAAAAGGAAGTCAACAAAGCGATAGAGGTGATGGGGAAGAATTTTACATTGAAGGATTCCACCATAAAGCCTGTGAAGTACGATGATGGTACGGTAAACAGTGGCTCCGTATACTTCAATGCTGCAGATGTAGGCGCCACCACGTTGGAAAACGTGGAAGTTCATTCGTGGATATCGGCTCCAGTGGGAACTGTGACAGAGGGTACGATTGCCCTGGTAAACACGACAATTGATTTCACGGATAACGCATATGCTGGAAACAGCAGCTATGGTGTTATGAGCAGCAACAGTGTATTCAATGCTGAAAAAGGCCTTACGGTAGTTGTCGATGATGCGATGGATATCCAGAAGCAGGTGATCGACAGAATCCCTGAACAGGCTACAGTTTCGTTGGCAGAGAACGTTGTTGTCGATGAAATGTTATATATCCAGACTTCGGGTGTGACTGTAGAAGGTAACGGCCATCAGATAACTGCCAGCGAAGATTTCGCTGCCGGAACTCATGGTCAGATACAGTTGGTAAAAGTCGAGACCGATAATGTGACAATCAAAAATGTGGATCTGATAGGGACGGAAAAGACGAAACATACTCTCGATGTATATGGAGCTGAAAACCTGAATCTTGAAAATGTTACGCTGGATCACAGCAAGTCTCAGCCCGGAGCTCCGCTCATAATCAACGGGTCCGGTGTGGTAGTAAGCGGTGAATTTAATGTTATTACCGGAGAAAATTCATGGTATGGCATCAACCTCGACAATAAGAACGGGAATGCCACTATTGAATTTAACGATGACTGTAATGCGACTTTCACGGATGGAAGACCAGATGCTGTGAAGGAAGCGGCTCCGATAGTCTTTGCCGAGATCACGGAAAATGACAATAGCGATCAGACAAAGCCTGAAGATACGGTTATAAATCCTGAAAACGCCGGTATCATCTTTAATGATAAAACGGGGTTTGAACAGCTGTATGACGTTTCTCTGGTGATAAATTATAATACCAAGGACGGTAAGACTGTAGATACCCAGAGCTTCACAGAAAAAGCTCCTGAAGGACAGTTCACCTGGACAGACCAGGGAGAGGCTGCAAACTTCAAGCTCAGGACGCCGGAAGGATATAAAATAACCGATTATGAAGAAAGCTTCAAGACTCCGTTGACAGTTGAAGTAGTTGCTGATGCTGCTAACGAAACGGTAAAAACAGTCTATGTGGAGGCTGTGGAAGCGGCAGGTGGCAACACAGACCAGGCGACAACGGATACGGAGAAATCTGACAAGGCTCCTGCCACAGGGGATGAAAGTAATGTGATTATTCCGTTCGTTGCCGCGGGACTTGCCCTTATGGCTATAGCGGTAACAGTAGCGACGAGAAGGAAGCATAACCAGTAGAACAAGAGAAGTGCGACAAATGATTATAATGAGAAATTCTAAAATTCTCAGACACCAAAAGCTTTGATTGGAATAGATCCCCAGACTTTTGAATCCTTTCTTAAGTCTGGGGATCTTAATATGACTTATCTTTGAGGGACAGCCGAAATGAGGGACCGTCATCGTTTTTTGCTTTCTGGCACAGCCCTCTACAGCAGCTCTTTGAAGCTCTCTATATACTTGTCGGCTAATTGTTTTATCTCGGGCTCGTTTTCTTTTTCGCTTTCGTCAGCGATGGCAATGACGTAGAAGCCGGCCTCTTTGGCCCCTCTGATGGCCAGGACGCCGTCTTCGATGACTACCGTCTCGTCTTTAGGAGTCCCCAGCATATCATGGGCGTGGAGGAAGACTTCGGGATCCTCTTTCCCGCCGCCTGCCTCCTTACAGGTGACGATTTGAGAAAAATAATCGCGGATACCCAGTCGCGCCAGTATTTCCTCGGCGATGGCCTTATCGGTGGATGTGGTTATGCACATGGCAATACTTTTCTGTTTGAATTTCTCCAGCAGGATAGGAACGTATTCCTTGATGCCTACGCTGGACAGATAACCTTCTCTCAGGATGGTGTTGAAACCCTTGGCTATCTTTTCCTCCGTGGTGGCTATGGCGTATTCGGATTTCAGATAGGCGCACAGTTCCTCCAAAGTCATGGCTTTCGTCTTCGCCCCCAGATCCGGCTCGGGCGTTTTCATCAGTGATGTTATGTACCTTCCGGCAGCTCCCTGCCACATCTCAGTGGAATCCAGCAGCGTACCGTCCATATCAAAAATAGCTCCGCTAATTTTCATAATTGCCGCCTCCTTGTACTATACTACTATAAGCACTTCTACAATACCATCGAAAAGGTGTGTTTGTCAACGATTTCAAGAGGCCGGAATCGTTGACAAGAGAAGGGTTTTAAAGTATAATAATTCGATACGACAATATGTCGAAAGGAGATTTATCAAACATGACAGAGAACATGAATGAGGAAATTTTATTAACGAAAGAAGGCTATGATAAAATCGTCGCGGAGCACGAGGAACTGGTGTCCGTAAAGAGAGCTGAAGTGGCTGAAAGGATCAAGGAGGCCATCTCCTATGGCGATATTTCCGAGAACGCCGAATACGATTCTGCCAAGAATGAGCAGGCCGAGCTGGAGGAACGCATCCACAAGCTGGAGACGATGATAAGGAAGGCCAAGATCGTTCAGGATGAAGATGTAAAAGGCGATGTGGTTAACGTGGGCCTTAAAGTTGTCGTAAAGGATCTTGATACGGGCGCGGAGGAAGAGTTCTCCATCGTAGGCGCGACTGAGGCAGATCCGTTTGAAGGAAAGATTTCCAACGAATCGTCGGTGGGACACGCCCTCATCGGTCATAAGAAAGGTGAAAAGGTGGCCGTTGAAGTTCCCGACGGGATCATCAACTACGAGATAGTGGATATAATTAAGGAATAGATGACAGTTTAGATCGGAAAGAGGTGTTTTGATTGCATTGGGCGGAAAAAATTGCGGATAGGATAATCAAGAGAAATCCGGATAAGGAGGAATATGTTTGCGCGGCGGGGATCAGTCCGTCAGGCTCCATCCATATCGGGAATTTCAGAGATATAGCTACGAGTCTGTTCGTAGCGAAAGCGTTGGTGAAAAAAGGGAAAAAAGCGCGCCTTCTTTTTTCATGGGATGAATACGACAGATTCCGGAAAGTACCGGCCAACGTGAAAGCTGTAGATCCTGACAATGAGTTTGAAAAGTATCTGGGTCTTCCTTACACGTCGGTACCTAACCCGTTCAATACAGAACACGAGAATTACGCCAAGTATTTCGAAGCTGAATTCATGGATTCCATCAGGAAATTTGGCATCGAGATGGATTACAGATATCAGACGGATATGTATACGTCAGGGAAATACAAAGATGACGTCATAGAGGCATTGAAGAAGAGGAAGGAGATCTTCGACATCCTGGACAGCTTCCGGACTCAGGACGCGGAGGAAGGAGAACGGGAGGCGTATTATCCTGTCAGCGTATTCTGTCCTGAATGCGGCAAGGACACGACGAAAATAACGTCTCTGTCGGACGACTGTACTGTCGCCGAGTACGAATGCGAATGCGGGCACAGAGGAACTTTTGATTTCACGAAAGAATTCAACTGCAAGCTGGCGTGGAAGATAGACTGGCCGATGCGCTGGAGATACGAAGGAGTCGATTTTGAACCGGGCGGTAAGGATCACGCCAGCCCGGGAGGCAGCTATGAGACAAGCAGCGTCATTTCCAGAAAGATATTCGGATATGAGCCGCCGATGTTCCAGGGCTACGAGTTCATCGGCATAAAGGGCTCCACCGGAAAGATGTCGGGGTCGTCGGGACTCAATCTGACGCCGGAGACATTGCTCAGGATATATGAGCCGGAGATAATCCTGTGGCTCTATTCGAAGACGGATCCTAAAAAGGCTTTCGATTTCTGCTTCGACGATGGGATCCTCCGTCAGTATTTTGAGTTTGACAAGATGTACAACGACTATATAGCCGGAAAGACCAACGAACACAACACGGCGGTGATGGAATACAGCCTGATAGACGACCACAAGATAAAGACAGTGCCGATGAGCCTGCTGGTACAGCTGGGTTCCATCGTGGACTTCAATGTACCGATGATGGAGACTGTATTCGAGAAGATCGGTACGCCTTACAAATACGAGGATTTCGATACGAGGCTGGAAAAAGCCAAGTACTGGCTTTATCAGTGCGCGCCGGAAAGCGCCAACAAGCTGAGAGGATGGAGAGACTGGGACCTCTACAATACCTTCTCCGACGAAGAGAAGCGGGAGATCACGATCCTGTACGATTACATCAAGGCAGGAGAGTACGACTTGGATTCACTCAACGCCAAGCTTTACGATATACCTAAGGAAGTATACGGCACCGATGTTGAGAATCTGAAAAAAATACAGGGCCAGTTCTTTAAGAACGTATACAGACTTCTTATCAGTAAGGAAAAGGGGCCGAGACTTTACCTGTTCCTCTATGCCATAGACAGGGAAAGATTCATGCACCTTCTGGATTTCAGCTTCCCTAAGACCGAAGAGGAAGAAGCGCTCGAGAAAGCAGCCCTTGAAGCGGAGAAAGAGCCTGAAGAGGAGATCAAGGTCTACGGCGAACCTGACGAAGTGAAGCCTATCGTAGAGCCTGAGGTTTCTATAGACCAGTTCTTTGAGATAGATCTGAGGGTATGCAAGGTGCTGAAGTGTCAGGAGATAAGGAAATCCCACAGCAACTACAAGCTGACTCTGTTCGATGGAATAAAGGAGAGAGTAATCGTTTCAAGCATCAAGAACGATTATAAGCCGGAAGAGCTGGAGGGAAGAAAGATAATCGTAGTGGCTAATCTGGCTCCGGCGAGATTTACAGGAGTTACCAGCGAAGGTATGCTGCTGGCGGGAACCAATAACGCCTGCGGATGTCAGGTGATCTTCGTGGACGACATCGTCCCTGAAGGGACCAGGATCTGCTAGGATTTATATACACAGGAGATGAACAGATGAAAGATGTTGAGATAAAAAGCCTCTACAGATCCGGCGAGGCGTATGCCGACAGCGAGATCACGGTCCGCGGCTGGGTCAGGACCAACAGAGGCTCCAATAAATTTGGATTTATAGAGTTGAATGACGGCAGCTTTTTCAAGTCGGTACAGGTGGTGTATGAGGCTGAGTTCCTCGATAATTTTGAGGAGATATCCAAGGCTCCGATCGCTGCTGCGCTCAAGGTGACGGGTCTTTTCGTGCTGACGCCCGAGGCAAAACAGCCTTTCGAGATAAAGGCCAGGGAAGTGGTGATAGAGGCAGGCTCAGACTCCGATTATCCGCTCCAGAAAAAGAGGCACAGTATGGAATTCCTTCGGGAGATAGCCCACCTGAGACCAAGGAGCAATACCTTTTCGGCGGTGTTTCGCGTCAGATCCATGGTTGCCTATGCGATCCATAAGTTCTTCCAGGAGAAGGGCTTCGTCTATGTCCACACGCCGATAATCACAGCCAGTGATTGCGAGGGAGCAGGTGAGATGTTCAAGGTGACTACCCTGGACATGGGAGATCTGCCGAAGACTTCCGACGGCAGTGTGGATTACAGCGAGGATTTCTTCGGCAAGGAAGCCGGCCTTACCGTAAGCGGACAGCTTGAGGCTGAGACCTTCGCGCTGGCCTTCAGGAATGTGTACACCTTTGGACCGACCTTCAGAGCGGAGAATTCCAATACGGCCAGACACGCTTCCGAATTCTGGATGATAGAGCCGGAGATGGCTTTTGCGGAGCTTTCCGACGACATGGATGTAGCGGAAGATATGATAAAGTACATCATAAATTATGTGATGGAAAACGCTCCTGAAGAGATGGAATTTTTTAATAAATTCGTGGACGAGGGGCTTCTCGACAGGCTCCAGAATATAGTCAGCTCCGACTTCGAGAGGATAACCTACACTGAAGCGGTAGAGATGCTGCGAAAATCAGGTGAGAAATTCCAGTATCCGGTGGAGTGGGGAATAGATCTCCAGACGGAGCACGAGCGGTATATCACCGAGAAGATATACAAGAAGCCGGTTTTCGTCACTGATTATCCTAAGGAAATAAAGGCATTTTACATGCGTCTCAACGATGACGAAAAGACGGTGGCCGCATGTGACCTGCTGGTTCCCGGCGTCGGTGAGATCATCGGCGGAAGCCAGAGAGAGGAGAGATATGACGTCTTAAAGGCCAGGATAGAGGAGATGGGAATGACCGAGGAAGACTACTGGTGGTACATGGATCTCCGCAAGTACGGTGGCGTGAAGCATTCCGGCTATGGCCTTGGATTTGAGCGTATCATCATGTATATAACAGGAATGAGCAATATCAGAGACGTACTGCCGTTCCCGAGGACTCCGAAATCCGCTGAGTTTTAGGAAGCGGCCGCTTTAAGCAGGAGACAGGAGAAGATAGAAGTGGATGCAAGATTTGTGATCATGATGGTGATGGGAGTCCTGCTGATGGGATGGGTGGTATTCTGTGGGATACAGTTTATTCGCCACAGCAGGAACCTGGTAGCGGGAGCGAGCTTTACCGGGCATGTGAAATGTGAAAAATGTGGGACGGAATACGAGGTCAGCGCCGCTGAGTTCACGGAAAGTTATGCGAGCAAATCGCGTACCGTGACAAAAACGAAGCTGAGAGGCGCAGCGCTGGTAAATCGGCCGGAGTACAGATACTTTGCGAAAAAGTTTTATTGCCCGAGCTGTCGACGGAAGCGATATGCCCAGGTCCTCAACATCAACGAGATACAGGACGTGATGCTGAAACCTTCACTGAAAGCGGGCGCTCGCTGGCTTATCATCATGTGTGTGGGTGGGATCATCATCTTGGCTGTGGCCAGCATACCGATGCATTTTGCTGAGAAGGCAGCGCAGCAGCAGGTGGAAGAGCTGAAGCAGCAGCGGTATGAAGAATTCGTGGAACGGTACATGTGAAATACGCATCCTGTGAATCTTAAGTAAAATGCGGGGTTCTCCCCGCATTTCTGTTTTTTGTGAACAAGTAGAGCACAGTTACAAAATAAACGGTTATCATAGGGAAAGAAACGTAAATATCCAAAAATTACCACAAACCCTTATACTCTTTCGATCGATACCGGCCATTTCCCGTATAAGGGGAAGCCGGATTTTCGGCGATTTTTATACTTGATTTGGTCGCAATAGACAAAAACAGTACAGAAATCATCGCCTTTTGCCTGGATGAACAGCAGATTCTTACACGGAAAATGGACGAAAAAGCTAAATCCCGTATAAATTACCGGGTATTCGGACAGTGATCGGGATGATGAACGGGGCAGCGGTTTGAGAAGATGTCTGTCCTGTGATGAATGCGAAAGGGCTGCTCTGCAGTCGATCGATTGGTCGGTTGTGGATCAGCTCTTTTCGTATAAGGGTCTCCGCATTGGATGAAGGGTTCCGTTCCATTATTCACTGTCACTTGCTGTGCTTTTTCTTCCAGGCTTTGATCTGCTGAAGTCTCTCCTTGAAACGTGCCTCCACTCCCTGATCTGTCGGACGGTAATATTGACGGTCCAGCAGAGAATCGGGCAGGCACTGCATGTTGGTCAGCTTTTCTTCGGTATCGTGGGCGTACTGATAACCGTCTCCGTAGCCCAGATCTTTCATCAGCCTGGTAGGAGCGTTGCGTATCACTGCGGGAACAGGTTCCGCCAGCTGATCCAGAGCGTCTTTTCTTGCCCGGTTATAGGCGGTGTAGAGGGCATTTGATTTAGGCGCCAGCGACATGTATACTACGGCTTCCGTCAGATGGACCGTGCATTCGGGCATACCGATAAAGTGGCAGGCCTGATATGCGGATACGGCTATTTCCAGCGCCCTGGGATCGGCAAGACCGATATCTTCGCTGGCGAAACGGGTGACACGGCGGGCCACGTACAGCGGGTTTTCTCCGGCCTCCAGCATCCTGGCCAGCCAGTAAATGGCTGCATCCGGATCAGAATTTCTCATGGATTTGTGGAGGGCTGAGATGAGGTTGTAATGCTCCTCTCCGTTTTTATCGTAGAGGAGGGATTTTCTTGATGTACATTGTTCCAGCGTTTCCTTTGTCACGGTCACATTGTCGCCGTCAGTTTCTCCGTTGAGCACTGCCATTTCCAATGTGGAGAGAGCTGTACGGGCATCGCCGTCAGCGAAGACAGCGATGGCCTCCAGCGCATTTTCAGGCATTTCCACGTGAAGATCACCAAAGCCGCGTCTATCCGTAAGGGCACGCTCCATCAGCTGTATAAGATCTTCCGTGGTGAGCCTCTGGAGGACGAAGACCTTGCAGCGGGATAGCAGCGCCCCGTTGACTTCGAAGGATGGATTCTCCGTGGTTGCGCCGATAAGGATTATACTGCCTTTTTCCACGAAAGGCAGGAAGGCGTCCTGTTGTGCCTTGTTGAAGCGATGTATCTCATCTACGAACACGATAGTCCGTCCTCCGAAACGACGATTTTCCTCGGCTTGCTTCATCACCTCCCGGATTTCTCTGATACCGCTGGTGACGGCGGAAAAATCGATGAATTCAGCTTTGGTGCACCTGGCTATGACCCGTGCTAAGGTGGTTTTTCCAACTCCCGGCGGGCCCCAGAATATCATGGAGGAGATGTGGTCGCTTTCGACGAGGCGCCGCAGGACTTTTCCTTTCCCGAGAAGATGTTCCTGGCCGACTATCTCATCCAGATCCTGAGGACGCATCCTGGCAGCCAGAGGAGCCGCGTCGTCACGTTCGAAAAATGTCATCTGTTCCATAAAATCCCTCCTGAAACCTATGTTCGCTCGTTAATGAAATTATACTACGGTAACGGTGAAAATCAAGGCGTGTCTTCAGGCAGTCGTGCAGGTTCGTCCGGTGCAAGTTCGCCCAATGGCAATTTCTCCTTGCCTGAGGTATGGCGGTATGATAGAATAGCGTGGAAAGTAAATATGAAGCGTCTTCTAGGGTTCCGGTGCGTTGCTGCGCATGCTGGTCCGAGAGAAGACGGCCCACTGGAGCAGGATATCTGTTTGCCGCCGGTAGAGGCGGAAGCAGAGTTTTGGATCCCGGAGACTTCCAGAGGGTGACACGGAGGGATAAAAGCCCGGGAGAAGTGATATCGTAATGCTTTTCCCGGGCTTTATGGTGCCAGATGGTTCGGGAGGAAACGAAGAGGAGGAGATAAGATGAAGAGAGAAAGAAGGATAGCCTGGATATGTCTGATCATCGCCGGATTGATAGAGATAGTCTGGGCGTATTTCATGAAGCAGTCCCATGGATTCACCAGGCTGTTACCGACGCTCATAACGGCTGTATTCCTGCTGCTGAGCTTTTTCCTGCTGGAGAGAGGAATAAGGGCCTTCGGGATAGGTATGTCCTATGCGGTCTTCACCGGGATAGGGATAGCGGGGACTACCGTGCTGGGGATAGCGTTGCTGGGCGAGAGTGTCAGCGTCGCCAAGATAATTTCACTGCTGGTTCTGATAACAGGTATCATCGGGCTGAAGTTCTGCGAAGGGGAAAGCGAAGAAGGGAATGACGGGAAATCAGGCGATGCCGCGGCCGATGGAGGCAAAGGGGCAAAGACGGATGTGCTCGACGGAAAGGAGTGTGATGCCCGATGATGTGGATAGTACTGGTGTGCGCGTCTTTCTGCGAACTGGGATTCACCGTGTGTATGAAGCTGTCAGATGGCTTCAAGAATAAGAAATTTACAGTATTGACGGTGCTGATAACGGCTCTGGGTATATTCCTGTTGTCTACAGCGACAAAGACTCTTCCATTGGGGATAGCCTATGCCGTATGGACAGGTCTGGGCACGGTATTCACCGTATTGTTCGGGATATTCGTATTCAAGGAAAGCCGTGACAGAAAAAAGATATTTTTCATGTGTCTGGTAGTGGCTGGCGTCATAGGGCTGAGGCTGTGTACGTGATCGTTCTTTTTGGGGCATCGGTAAAATCATGAATACCTGTCATAGCAAAACCGAATGGGGCAAAAATCATCGCTTCCATTGTAAAACCCGACGGCAGCGGATATAATGTGGACAGGAAAAACAGAATAGACAGGGAGAGGACATATCGGAAGCCGGTGAAAATCCGGCACTGTGTCTCAGCAACCGTGATACCTGCGAAAGGACAGCGGAGAGTCGGTAAAGACCGATACGGGATCCGCAGCCACTGAGGGTCGAAGGCGACTTTTGGGAAGGCGTCCCGGTAGGAAGCGCACACATGCGCTGCAAGGGTCAAGTCGGTAGACCTGTTCTCTTCCATTGACGAGTCTTCTGAGGCGGGACTGGGACTGATGTGTGGGAGCCGGGAACGGCGGTATATTTTAGTTACGGAAAAGCGCTTGGAAACAGGCGCTTTTTGATATGGATGATAATGTCGGAAAGTGAGCGGTGTGTTGCCATAGTTTGATGAGGTGTGAATATCGGAGCAGGCTCTGCGTATAGATTATATCAAAAATATATCCTAATTAAGATATAATAATATCCTTATATACTCAAAATAGCATCCTGACAGTGCAATATCAAAGGATATAATTAGTGGAGATGACGGATGGCGGGAAGTCTCATGGAGCAGCATCCAGAGAAAAGAGGAACGGAAAATGGAGAAAAAAGGCAGGAGAGATTTAGTAACGGTAGTGACCATCGTCGTGATGACGATGGCCCTCACCTTTGCGCTCATATCGTGCGGTGGAGATGGAGGAGAGAGGACCGCAGGCAGCATAAAGGGTGAAACGGTGCTGGAGACCAACGAAAACGGGGAAACAGTGATCGTTGCTACAGATGAAGACGGGGAGACTGTGATCTATGAGACCGATAAAAGCGGGAAGATAAAGGAGAGCCAGAAGGGGAAGACTTCGGCCAAAGCTGCCGGAGAGACGAAAAAGTCCGCAGATTCGGAAAAGACGAAGCAGACGACAAAGACAGCGGCGAATACGTCGAAAGCGACGACTGCCGCAACCACCGCGGCGACCACTCAGTCTCAGGTATGCTATATAAGCATCGACGGATATTGCAGCGGAAAAGCTATCAGTATACAAGGCGGGGATACGGCTTACAGCATCCTAACAAGGTCAGGGGCCAGTGTATCGGGATCAGGGTCATACGTTCGGGGGATCAACGGGAGATTCGAGTTTGACGAGGGTCCTCAGAGCGGATGGAAATATTCGGTAAATGGATACACTCCTAATGTGGGGGCCGGAAGTTACAGTGTCAAAGCGGGAGACAGCATCAGCTGGTATTATGTGACCAGTTATTGACAGAGGTGAGATCATGAAAAATGTGTTTTCTTCATATCATCCTGTGGTGAATCTGCTCTTCTTTTGCATGGTCATAGGGTTCGGGATATTCATCATCCACCCCGTGTATTTGTGTGTGGCTCTGGCGGCAGCGTTGGCCTACGGGGTGAGCCTCATGGGAAAAAGCATGGTGAAACTTTTCGTTTTAGGGATGATCCCGGTCATACTGGTGGTAACGGTGGTCAATATGCTGACCAACCCACGGGGAAATACGGTCATATATCATATGGAGTACAGTCAGATAACGATGGAAGCAATGGTGTTCGGTATCCTTACAGGCGTGTTGTTGGCAGCGGTGATGATGTGGTTCGCATGCTTCAGCAAAGTGATGACTGGAGATAAGCTGATGTTCCTCTTCGGAAGGGTCTTGCCGGCTGCGTCTCTGATATTTTCCATGGTCATGAGATTCCTGCCAAATTACAGACGACAGATAGGGCGGATCTCAGGAGCACAGAAGGGAATGGGAGTATCGGTCTCTGACGGCTCTCTGAAAAGCAGGATACGTCACGGGGCGAAAATAGTATCGATAATGTTCACGTGGGCTCTGGAAAATTCCATAGAAACAGCGGATTCCATGCGGGCCAGAGGATATGGGCTCAAGGGGAGGTCTTCTTTTTCGATATATAGGTTTGACAGGAGAGACGCGGCGACAACGGTATACATCCTCATATCAGCGGGGGTGATAGCGGCGGCCCTGGCATCCGGAAAGTGCAGGATGGAATTCTATCCTGATGTGGTGATGGCGGAACCTGATATTTTGGGTATCGCCGCTGGCGTGGTATATGCGCTGTTGTGTTTCATGCCTGTGATGATGCAGGCGAAGGAGGTGATCCTGTGGAAGTATTTGAAATCAAAAATATGACATTTACATATGCGGGAGCATCGCGGCCTGCCATCAAGGATATCAGCCTCAGAATAGAGCCCGGTGAGATGATGACTGTCTGTGGTAAGAGCGGATCGGGAAAGAGCACACTTTTGAGGCATATGAAACCTGCGCTGGCACCTGTTGGAGAAATCAGCGGATCTCTGACCTTTTGCGGAAGGAATATAAGAGAATTGTCCCATGAAGAACAGGCATCGCGTATCGGCTATGTGCTGCAAAATCCGGATAATCAGATAGTAACGGACAAGGTATGGCATGAGCTGGCTTTTGGACTGGAGAGTTTAGGGGAGGATACTGCCACCATCAGGCTGAGGGTGGCGGAAATGGCCAGCTATTTCGGGATCCAGGCATGGTTCCATAAGGATGTGGCGGAGCTTTCGGGGGGCCAGAAACAGCTTCTGAATCTGGCTTCGGTGATGGTGATGCAACCTGATGTGTTGATATTGGATGAACCTACATCACAGCTGGATCCGATAGCTGCGGAAGAATTTCTCGATACTGTGAGAAAGATAAACAGAGAATTGGGGACAACAGTTCTTCTTGCGGAGCACAGGCTGGAACAAGTGGTCACTATGTCCGACAGGGTCGTGGTGCTGGACGATGGGAGAATAATCGCGGATGATGCTCCCGCCAATGTAGGGGCTATCCTGGCGGTAAAAGGCCATCCGATGTTTATGGCGATGCCGACACCGATGCAGGCATATGGGCATTTGTACCAATGTGGTATCGGAAGAGAACAGGCGTGTCCGACCGATGTGAGGGAGGGGCGGAATTGGCTGACAGCTTTGATGAAAGGAAAAAGAATCACGGAAGTATCTTTGCCGGATGTGGAACCACAGGAGAATGGGTCGCCTGTCATCGAGATGAAAGATATCTGGTTCCGTTATAGCCGGGATGAAAATGATGTGTTAAGAGATTTTTCTCTTTCGATAAACAGAGGCGAACTGCTGTGTATGGTAGGAGGGAACGGAGCAGGAAAGACTACGGCGCTCAATATCATGGGCGGGATAAGAAAGCATTATAGAGGAGCGGTGAAAATCTCCGGGAAAACAGGTATACTTCCGCAGAATCCTCAGACTGTGTTTGTGGAAAAGACTTTGTCACGCGATCTGATGGAAGTACTTGAAGGCCATCCGCTTTCCGGCAGTGAAAGGGAAAAGAAGGTCAGGGAAATGACTGAGCTGTTGGAAATAGATGGGCTGTTGGATATGCATCCATATGATCTTTCGGGCGGTGAGCAACAGAGAGCGGCTCTGGCGAAGGTCCTGTTGCTTGAACCGGATATTTTGCTTCTTGATGAACCGACCAAGGGATTGGATCCGGACTTTAAGGAAAAACTGGCGGGTATATTGACAAGACTTATCGAAGGTGGGATGACGATAGTGATGGCATCTCACGACATCGAATTTTGCTGCCGTCACGCTGACAGATGCGCCATGGTATTCGATGGAAAAGTGATATCGTGCGGCGCGCCGAGGAGATTTTTTTCAGGAAACAGCTTTTATACAACGGCAGCCAACAGGATGTCGCGCCATATATTTGAAAACGCAGTGAATGTAGAGGATCTGATCCGGCTGGTGAAAAACAACCTGGGAGAAGGTCCGAAAGTGACCCTGAAAGAGAATGGCAGCTTCGGAGAAAAAGTTGAGAATATGTCGAGCAACGGTGGCTCTGGCATTGTGATGAAGGATCCCAAGGCAAAGTATATGCAAGGGGATCTGCCTGGTGGAAAGATTTCTGACAGCAGGCGATCCTCCAATGAAAAAAGGGAGAGCAAGGCGGATGAGCGACGGACCATAAGCCTATTGACGATAGATGTGGTGATGATGGCATTGGCACTGGGAACAGTGTTTGCAGGTATATATATATTCGATAATCAAAGATATTTCATCGTCTCCATGTTGCTGGTGATATATGCGATGGTGCCGTTCTTTGCCAGATTCGAGCGCAGTTCACCAAAGGCGAGAGAAATCGTCATCCTGGCGGTGATGATATCAGTGGCGGTGGCCGGACGGGCAGCCTTTTTCATGGTACCGAATTTTAAGCCGACCGTAGCCGTTATCATAATAGCAGGTGTGGCGCTGGGAAGGCAGGCCGGATTCCTGACAGGAGCGATGTCAGCATTTGTATCCAATTTCCTGTTTGGCCAGGGTCCGTGGACCACCTGGCAGATGCTGGCCATGGCTGTGATAGGTTATCTGGCCGGAGCTGTATTTTACAGATATGGAGACAGGATGAAGGTGGTAGTGCTGGCTGTATTCGGAGGAGCAGCGACGTTTTTCATATATGGGGCCATAACGGACATGTGGACTATACTGATGATGACATCCCAGCCTTCATTGGCGACGGCGATGGTGGTATATGGGGCTGCCGTTCCATTCAACGCGGTCCATGCAGCAGCTACGGTGATTTTCCTTCTGCTGCTGGCAAAGCCTATGGTGGAAAAGCTAAACAGGGTCAAGGTGAAATACGGAATGGGGCGGGCGGATGATATCCGTCGATAGATCCGATATCGGATGACGGCGTATTTTGTTGTATATCTGCTGCCTGGCAGTTTGGCCGACTGTCGCCGGCAGAAGGAGAAGCAGACAGGAGCAGTGGGGAAGCAGTCGCGAATGATTCCTCCCGGGTCTGTATAAACGAAAATATTATCAGAATAATCAGAAAATAAGGAGGAGAGAATGAAGAAGTTGTGGAAGCGCTGTGCCGCGGTAGTGACAGCGCTGGTGATGACGGCAGGAGCCATGGGATTTTCAGGTCTTGCCGGAGCAGAGCAGGTGAGTGCGGCAGAAGACAGCGTGACGGTTTACATATCGTCCCAGGAGGATGGGGCATTCCTGCACCCTTATGGGGCTTATGAGGTGAAAGCGGATCTGGCGGAGAGCTATGGCTATGAAGATGATGTGACAGATGGAGTTTCCGCACTGGATGTGCTGGTGAGGGCTCATGAGTTGATATTCGGTGAGGGAAACGTGACGGATTACCTGACGGCTGAAGATGGCTCTGTAAGCAAGTTCTTTACAGAGGGAACGTATGATTTCGGATTCATGGTGGATGGGGAGCAGCCCCACAGCGAAGAGACGGTAGAGTATACAGGCATGCCGCTGAGTTATGAAGGCTATTCCGTAAACCAGGCGAAAGTAGGGGATGGTGCAAGAGTGGAATTTTTCAGCTATATGGATAGTATGGCTCTTGATTATTATCCGTATATATATCTGGGTGGCGAGAGAGTCAACAATGTTGAAGCGGCGGCGAATTCGGAAATTCCCCTCAATATTCAGGGTATATGTATAGGATGGTACGGCCTTGCAGTAGACCTGAGCGATGAAAGATTATGGGAGTCTGTTGAAAGCGCTCAGATGGCTTGGGTAGATGCTTATGGGAACAAGACGGATATCGATGGCGTTGTTACCGATGAAGACGGCAATGTGACCGTAACGGTGCCTGACTCCGCTTCCGTTGGGGAACAGTTGCTGCTTACGGCATATATGACAGAAGAGGAGCTTTCAAGCTATGCTACGCCTCTGATAATGCCTGTCATCACCATCCAGGTGACCGACAGCGGAGAGGTTACAGGAACATTTGAACGCGGTGAAGCGGTAGATGATGATTCCCAGGGAGGCGGAACAGAAAAACCGACCGATCCTCAGGTAGAAGAAGCGACAGTTGCGGTTTTGGACAATGCGCTGAAGGAAGCCCAGGAACCGGCATTTGAAGACGAGTGGCAGGTGCTGGCACTGGCCAGAGCAGGAGCAGAGGTACCTGAGGGATATTACCGGCAGTATTACGATGATATAGCGAAAACGCTGGAAGAATACGACGGAAAGCTGAGGGAAGGCGGTGATTTGCCGACAGATTACGCGAAGGTCATTTTGGCTCTGACTGCAACAGGCAGGGATGTGACCGATGTGGGCGGATACGACTTGACGGAAATAATGAAAGAAACTTACGAAAAGAAAGGCGGAACGGCAAATCAGGTATCCTTTGCCTTGATAGCTCTCAATGCAGCCAGTGGAAATAAAAACGTAAGGATGGAAGCGTTCGAGGAGACGCTCATCGATAAACTTCTTTCGATGCAGAATGAAGACGGCGGCTTTAGTGTGGCAGGCAGCAGTGAGAGAGACATGTCTATCGGCTCAGACGTGGACGTGACGGCCATGGCGGTACAGGCGTTGACACCGTATCGTGAAACGGAAAAAGTCAAGACAGCGGTAGATAACGCAGTGACATTTCTTACAGGAGCCCAGAAAGAAAACGGAGGTTATCCGCTGGTAGAGAGCGCCGCCCAATCCATTATCGCGCTGACTGCCCTCGATATGGACCCGGCAACAGCGACTGAAGATAAGAGTGACAGCATTCTCGACAGCATGATGACTCTGTACCGTGGAGACGGGACGTTCCAATACGGGTCTGTCGAAGGCGCCAATGATATTTCCACGGAACAAGGGACCTGCGCTCTGGTGGCATATCAGAGATATCTGGACGGCGATACGGCCTTCTACGACATGAGCGATGTGGAGATACAGTATGTGGATACAGGTGCGGGAAGCCAGGGAGACAGTTCCGTACAGAACGATAAAACGGAACAGCAGGAAAATGGTACTGCCAATGCTGTCGGCACTCAGACGGGAGACACATTCCCGGTGGGATTACTGGCCGTTGTTCTGGTCCTTGCGGCCTTGGCGGCAGGTACATTGATCATAGTGAAAAGGAAGTCTGTGAGATGACATAGAAACAGGAGCAGAGAAACGGAGCGGTCGGGATGGCCGCTCTATTTTATTAGGGAAAATGCTCAAAGTGCATTGATATATGATTTTCAATATGGTAAAATATGTAAAAAAGGGGCGCTAAACGATGGAGTTTCAACAGACAGGGAAAGAGCTGATGAAGCAGTTGCAAGGGTTCAATGGTCGCGTGGAGGCAGAGCTGAAAACGCTGCGGCACGAATACAGAATGTGTCCGAGAGGCGAACTTTATATCAGGAAAAAAAGAGGCCGCGAGTATTTCTATGAAAAATGCAGAGAGGGAGAGAGATCCGTAAGCGGCAACAGGGAAAAGGTATCGAAGCTGGTACGGAAAAGAGTGTTGGAGCACGAGATCCGTTGCAGGGAGATCGTCGCCGAAAATCTGGAAACGGCGATCAGGAGCATCAGGATCGCCATGGTGCGGGAAGAAAGGACAAATAATGCTCTGACGATGAAGCGGATATATTCTTCCGGAAAAGTATCGATGCCGGATTTGGACAGAGCTGCTGCGGAATGGAGGAACGAAAATTACGCGGTGAATCCATATAAGCCGGAAAATCGTATCTATATGACCAACTGCGGTACCATGGTAAGGTCGAAATCCGAAAAAATCATTGCGGACAAGCTGTGGGAGCGGCAGGTGAATTTCAGGTACGAGGCGCAGATACTCATCGATGGCCGGGTCTTTTATCCTGATTTTACGATAAGGGTGAAATCAGGGGAAACAGTCATATGGGAGCATTTTGGCCTTATGGATGACGCAGAGTACAGACAGGATTCGTTGACAAAACTTGAAATGTACAGGAAAGCTGGATTCAAGCAGCATACAAACCTGATATGTACCGATGAAGACGACATCATGTCTTTGGAATGTATCGATAACATCATTAAAAGATATGCGTTGTAAAAGGTTAGCACCTTTTTTGAGGAAAGGTGCCGGATTTTTTGCTTTGGGCTGAGATCCGGCAGCTGGGACATGACTGTGTGCCGGATTTTTGATATGGAAAAGAAATCTGGCACATGGAACAGGGAGAAAACTGTTTTTACGAGAGCCTCAGCCAGACGGAAGGGAAATACTTTCGATTACTTGCCGGATCATTGTTGTATTATAATAATCCGGCAAGCTCGTTGCCGAATTATGAGTAATAGTGCAAAAGACGGCAATAACTTGTGTTAGGCATGCCGGATTTTCATGTTGAGAAAAGAATCCGGCACAGAGTCGTGTTGGGCGTGCCGAATTTGCGACGATTTATGAAAACCCGGCAAGAACCTCTGCTTTGGCAAGCTTCCGCTCCGGTGAGCTTCTGTTCCGGTGAGCTTTCGCTCAGGTGAGTTTCCGCTCCGGCGAGCCTTTGCCTCAATACTCATCCAAATGCATGTCCAACAGCACTTTGGCGAAGTCGTAGTCGAAGGTCCTGTGCTTTATAGTGGCTGTCGGTTTCAGATCTTCACGTATCGCATCGCGGTAGCCGGAAGGCGTTTTATCGTACCATTTTTTGAATTGAACGGCCATGTGGTTCCTGTTGGCAAAGCCCGTCTCGGCAGCGATCTGATCCACGGTCTTGTTGGCGGCGGAGAGGAGGTGAGCCGCGTTTTCGCAGCGGGTGAGGGATATCAGTTGGGAGAAGGACAGACCCAAAGTATCCTTTATGTATCTTGAAAGGTGAGCCGGGCTGAGGAATTCCATCTCCGCCAGTCCGGTCAGGGACAGTTTTTCGCTGTAGTGGCGGCGGACGTAGTCGACTACTCTGTACATGCGATCATAGTTTTTATATATGTGGCCGGTATTCTGGAGCCTTACGATATGGACTTTTTTCTTCTCATCTTCTCGGTATACATACTGGACAAACTGGGAAAGCAGGAGCTCCAGCAGTTCCCTGGCGTGCTGTTCAAGCCTTATGGCAGAGCCGTTTTCTGTATAGAGCTGATATGTCCTGGCAAGCATGAAGCGCAAGTATTTGATGTCCATGCTGTATAAGTCTCTGTCCGAATATGTATCGCATATAAAGCTGATATCTTCCAGACCTTTGAAGTGATATTTGTAGTGGTTCAGATCTATCTGGACCGTCAATATTATGCTTTCAGGGTCAGAAGACGTTATCCTGTGAGGGATGCCGGAATTAAACATGTGGACGTCGCCGTAGGATAAGGTGTAAGTGGCCGCCGAATCACATATTTCCACAGTGCCATTGAGGACGCAGATGATTTCCAGCGAGTTTTCATGGATGTGGAAAGGATAGTATTCTATGCTTTCCAGGCGAGCCTTTATCCGGGCTTCTGATTTATAACCGATCTGTTCTGTGTATTGCATGGTTTTGATAGCTGCCTTTCATCATTTATACATTCGAAAGATATCATAATAATATCCGATGGTCAACCAAACGGGCAAATTTGCCGGGAAAAAGAGGATGTGGGGAGCTGGCTCTATATGGGGCGCCAGCTCAGTCTGGCATCTGGCTCGCGCCGGATTTTAAAATTCAGAAAATTGGAATTTAATCTTGTTGTAATGGCTTCTTTACAATGTTATAATAAAGCCATCTTTACAAAATAATTAGGGAGGTCTTATTTGATGAAGGGCTATAAGAGCGAAAACATAAGAAACATTGCACTTGTAGGACACGGCGGATGTGGAAAGACCACGTTCCTTGAAGCTGCGTTGCTGGCAACAGGCGTTATAAGCAGACTCGGCAAGGTCGAGGACGGAAATACCGTTTCCGATCACGATAAGATGGAGATCGAAAAGGGATATTCCATCAGCACTTCCATAGTACCGGTGGAGTATAAGAATGTTAAGATAAACTTTATCGATACACCGGGATTTTTCGATTTTGTCGGTGAAGTGAATTCAGCGCTGAGAGCTGTTGAAGCGGCAGCTATCGTCGTGGATGCTTCGGCAGGGATACAGGTAGGTACGGAGAAGGCCTGGAATTCATGCAAGGAGTTTGGTGTTCCTAAGTTCTTTCTGATAAATAAGACGGATAAGGAAAATGTCGATGTGGATAAGACGATAGATGAGCTCAAGAGCAAATTCGGTACGTCGGTAGTCACTCTCGATGACAAGGACGCGTTGACGGAGGCTATCGCTGAGACAGACGAGGAGCTGATGGAAAAATTCTTCTCCGGTGAGGAATTCACCGATGAGGAATTCAACGGCGGCCTTTCGAAGGGTATCGGAGCCGGAGATATCGTACCTGTGCTGAATTGTTCTTCAATAACAGGAGATGGAGTGGAAGATGTACTTGGCAAGTTCATCGATCTGGTACCTAAAGCTAAAGATCATGAGGATTACGATGCCAAGAATGATGCCGATGAGGATATAAAGGTAAAGGTAGATCCTGCCGGAAAGCCTGCGGCTTTCGTGTTCAAAACTATCGCCGACCCGTTCCTTGGAAAGATATCATTGGCAAAAGTGATATCGGGAACGTTGAAAGCCGGGCAGGAAATATACAATTCAAGAGCTGAGAAGGCTGAAAAGCTGGGAGCTATGTTCTTCATGAGAGGAAAGAACCAGGAAGACGCTCCTGTAGTTGAGGCCGGTGATATCGTCGCCATCGCCAAGCTGCAGTTCACGAAGACAGGAGATACACTCTGTGAGAAGGCGAATATCATCAAATTCCCTCCGGTCAAGTTCCCGGCTCCCGCACTTTATATAGCCATCGAGCCGGCCGATAAAGGCGATGATGAGAAGATGGGAACAGGACTCCATAAGCTGATGGAGGAAGATCCGTCTTTCGTTCTGGAGAGAAATGTGGAGACACATCAGTCGCTTCTGGGTGGACAAGGAGAGATGCAGCTCAATATCATAACGGCCAAGCTTAAGGATAAGTTCGGCGTAGATGTGGTGACTGTCCCTCAGAAGATAGCATACAGAGAGACCATCAAAGGTAATTCCGATGTTCAGGGCAAACACAAGAAACAGTCGGGAGGCGCAGGACAGTACGGAGATGTTCACATCAGGTTCTCGCCGGCTCAGGAGGAGTTTGAATTCTCCGAAGAGCTGTTTGGCGGATCCATACCTAAGAACTACGTTCCGGCAGTCGAGAAGGGACTGAGAGAGTCTATGGAAAAGGGGCCGCTTGCCGGATGCAAGGTAGTGAATATAAAGGCCGTTCTCTACGACGGCTCCTACCACGACGTGGATTCCAACGAAATGGCCTTCAAGATCGCGGCGTCGCTGGCCTTCAAGAAGGGTATATCGGAAGCCAATCCATGCTTGCTCGAACCTGTGATGAAACTGGAGATCACCGTTCCTGACGAGTACATGGGCGACGTTATGGGCGACATGAACAAGAGGAGAGGCAAGATACTCGGAATGGAGCCTGTGGCCGGAGGCGGACAGAAGCTGATGGCGGAAGCGCCGCAGGCAGAGCTGTTCGACTACGCTATCGTCCTCAGGTCCATGACGCAGGCAAGAGGAAGCTTCACGATGGAATTTGAGAGATATGAGGAAGTTCCAGCTCAGATAGCGCAGAAGATCATCGCTGAGCATCAGGCGGAGCAGGAAAAATAAAGGCGTGGTGAGTGAAAGCTCAAAGTGAAAATCGAAAGCCGGATTAAACGCAGAGATCACGGGGCTGTCTCAAGGAGGCAGCCTCTTTTATTTTGCGTATCCGATGATGCACAGGATCCGGATCGCAGGGGAAGGTGGGAGAAAGCCTGTGATATTCGCCGAAAGTCTCTTGAAAAGAGGTGGATTTGAATATAAGATAGAAATAAATATACAAAGGGGAAGGATATATGGCTAAGAAAAGCAAGACGGTGTTCGTGTGTCAGGAGTGCGGTTATGAAAGTCCTAAGTGGATGGGACAGTGTATATGCGGCGCGTGGAACACCATGGTTGAAGAAAAAGTGATAGACCTGGACGTGGAAGATAAACGGCGAAGGACATCCGGCAGACGTGGGAGCGGGACATCAGGTGCGGCGGGAGCTGAGAGGCCGGGAAGAAAAACGGACGGCGATTTTGGCACGGGAGCTGCGGGTTTGAGTGTCGGGAAGCCAGTGAAGCTGAATCAGGTATCATCCGGTGAAAAGGGAAGGATAGACACGGGGATAGGTGAGCTCAACAGGGTATTGGGTGGAGGACTTGTGCCGGGCTCTCTGACGTTGATATCGGGGGAACCGGGAATAGGCAAATCAACCATAATAATACAGGCGGCCGCTCATATAGCTGCAAAAAAAGGAACTGTCCTGTATGTTTCGGGTGAGGAGTCGGAGGAGCAGATAAAGATGCGGGCTGATCGTGTGTGTGGCCAACTGCCCGATGATCTGTTCATCCTGGCGGAGACCAATATAGAGAGCGTCAGCGAAGTATGCGTGAAGCTGGAGCCTGAATTCCTTATCATAGATTCTATCCAGACCATGTTCAGTGTGGAGCTGGAATCGGCGCCGGGAAGCGTGTCTCAGGTCCGGGCTTGCGGGAATGAGCTGATGAGGATAGGCAAAGTCTATAATATCCCTGTTTTCATCGTTGCCCATGTCACTAAAAGTGGTGAGCTGGCAGGGCCGAGGATAGTGGAGCACATGGTAGACTGCGTCCTCAGCTTTACAGGTGACAGGAGTCACGAGATGAGGATATTAAGAGCCCAGAAGAACAGGTTCGGAACTACCAGCGAGATAGGCGCTTTCGAGATGGCAGAGGAAGGTCTCATCGAGATAGAGAATCTTTCGGGAGTGTTATTGGAAGAAATGGAAAAGGAGAGCGAAGGTTCAGTAGTAACAGCCGTCTATGAGGGGACAAGGCCGCTCATCCTGGAAGTACAGGCCCTGGTGTCTCCTACAAACATCGGATTCGCCAGGCGTACGACTATTGGTGTGGAAAACTCACGCCTCAATATGATACTGGCAGTACTGGAGAAGAAGATGGGGCTGGCTCTCATCAACCAGGATGTGTATGTAAACATCGTTGGAGGGATAAGACCGGAGGGGACCTATACTGACTTGGCGGTGGCATTGGCTGTTTATTCATCGTACAAAGGAAAAGTCCTTGGCAGCAGGACTGTTGCTGTTGGTGAGATAGGTCTGACGGGAGATCTGAGAGCCGTGCAGAACGGAGAGAAAATATTGAAGGAAGCATCCAGGCTTGGTTTCGACAGAGTGGTGCTCCCTGTGAAAAATGCCGAGAGACTGAAAAAGGCCGCGGCGGAGATAAACGCCAGAAGACAGGCGGATGGGACAGCGGCGATACAGTTGATAGGGATAAAGAATATCGCGGAAATACAGCGTTTGTTCTGACTTGACAAAAACTGAGGAAAATGACAAAAAGATGACACCGCTCAAAGCCTTTGAAAAAGCCGTTAACGGGAGAGCAGCCCGGAAAAAAAACGGTGGTGACAGACAGCTTGACAGCTTGCACTGGCGTATTGACATGTTCAGATGGCTGTGATAGTTTTGATTACAAATGCAGGAGCGGATACGTGGAGGTGGTGAAGAGATGAACGAGAATGAAATGAGTAAGGCTTATATAGCAGATTATATAAGGAGAGCAAGGGAGGCTCAGGCGGAGTTCGAAAAGATGAGCCAGGAACAGGTGGATCTGGCGGTGAAGACTATAGGAAAGGTGGTATGCGATAACGCTGAGTATCTGGCGGAGATAGCTGTCGCCGAGACCAATATGGGTAATGTCCCTGATAAGATCGCAAAGAACAGGCAGAAGGCAAAGATAGTCTGGCATTCTCTGAAGGGGAAGAGATCCAGAGGTATCCTGGACACCGATGAGGAGACAGGGATAACCAGAGTAGCGAAGCCTGTGGGTGTGGTGGCGGCTGTGACTCCATGTACCAATCCGATAGTGACACCTATGAGCAACGCCATGTTTGCTCTCAAGTGCGGCAATGCCATAATCATCACGCCACATCACAGCTCTGTGAAGTGCAGTACGGAAACGGTAGAGATGGTAAACAGGGAGTTGGATAAGCTGGGATATCCGAAGTATCTGATACAGATACTTGACGAACACTCACGGGAGCACACGAAGAACCTGATGGCGATGGCCGATGTGGTAGTGGCAACAGGTGGCGCAGGGATCGTAGGGGCTGCTTACAGTTCAGGAAGACCGGCTTTAGGCGTGGGTGCCGGAAACGTCCAGTGTATCATCGATGAAGGCTATGACGCTAAGGTGGCGGTGCCTAAGATAATAGCGGGGAGGACCTTCGATAACGGCATCATATGCTCGGGAGAACAGTCGGTGATATTCCATGAGAAGGATTACGACGACGTCATGGCGGCCTTCGAGGCAGGCGGAGCATATATCATAAAGGACAGGAGACAGCTGGAAGCTGTGAGGAATGCCTTGTTCCAGGATGGGAAGCCTAATCGTCATTCGGTGGGACAGTCATGTGAAAATGTGGCGAAACTGGCGGGGCTGAAAATCCCGGACGATACGAAGATCATCGTAGTAGAAGCTGAAGGTACAGGACTCACTGATCCTCTGGGAGGAGAGAAGATGGCTCCGGTACTGGCCGCATACAAGTATTCGACATTGGCGGAAGGCGTCGATATAGCGAGGGAGAACCTTGAAAAGGATGGCAAGGGACATAGCGTAGCGTTCCATTCCGACTCGGAGGAGCATATAGAATATGTGGCGAAAGAGTTGTGTGTGTCCCGGTTCGTGATAAACCAGACGTCAGCCAACAGCGCGGGAGGAAGCTTCTACAATGGACTGGCACCGACCAATACACTGGGCTGCGGTTCATGGGGACACAACAGCATTTCCGAGAACCTGACGTATACCCATCTGATGAACATTTCCAGAATAGCCCGCTACATGCCGGATAATCACGTACCTTCTGACGAGGAGCTGTGGGGATAAGGAGAAGACGACGTGGGATACGAAAAGATGACAGGGGAAGCTTCCCTTGCCGAGGAAGTGGCGGAAATACTGAGGACCCGTATTATAAACGGTCAGTACGCTATCGGTGAAAAGTTGACTGAAAATAAGGTGGCCAATGAGCTGAAGGTAAGCAGGACACCGATAAGGGATGCTTTCAAACAGCTTCTGAAGGAAGATTTGGTAGAATATATCCCCAATAAAGGGTTCTTTGCAAGAGGCTTTACCATCAGCGATATGGCCGACGTTTATGCCGTCAGGACATCAGTGGAGCAGCTGGCCATAAGGAGGGCCATAGAGATGGCCGGTGACAGGGATATCGTCAGACTTGGGGAGCACCTGGAACTGATGAGCTTCTACACGGAAAACAATTTCTATGTAAAGCTGCTTCAGGCCAACGAAGAATTCCACAATATGATATATGTCATGACCGGAAGCAGATTCATCGTAAGGATATTGAAGACGTATCAGGACTACGTCCACATAGCGAGGAAGAATACGCTGAAGAAAGAAGAGGATCTGCCGGGCATATACGCTGAACACGCGAGAATATACGAGGCTCTCAAAAATCGTGATGTGAAAGAGGCGGAAGAGGCGGTTCGCGTTCATCTGATAAGCTCCTGCCGCAGAGCTGAGGAGCGCTGGGCGGAAATGCAGGGCGGACCGGAGATGCGGCAGGACAGGCAGGAGGAAAAAGCCGGCCGGCATAGCGGCAAGGACTGATACAGCCGCGGGATATGATATGGAAAAGACATCTGAAAAGACACAGGAAGAGAGCTTGTGTCCGGCAGATGTCTTTTTTTGATGGACTTTGCTGTCGACGTCAGAGCTGGTGGCGTGATTGGTCATGATAACGTGTCCAGCAGATTTCTCAAAAGCAGCAGACTGCTTTTGGTATAGTGGTTTTCCTCCGGCAACTCGTCCCACAGGGTCTTGATATATCTGTACATATCTGCAGCGATGGAGGGGTTGGTTATCATCAGATATTTGTTCATGGAATAGGAGTAGATGTAGGCGAACAGGCTGTCCATGGTGAAGACAGAACAGTCCCGGGGCAGGGAAGAGTTGCTGTCGGTTATGAGGAAAATATCAAAGGGAGGGTCGTCGCTGTTCATATGCTTTTTAACGAAATCGTATATGTATCGGATGTACTTGGCAAAGAATTTCCGTGGTACAACGATCTCTTCATCGGTCAATATCGTGTGCATTGTCACCTGTTTTGCTGTCGCCAGAGACCGCTCCATTTCGCTGATATCCAGGATTATGTTATGGGTAAGGACATTATCAGCCATCATGAAGGGGTCGTATATCATTGATTTATATCGGGTAATGATGAGCTTCTTGGTTTCAGCATCGAAATCGTTACAGTCCATCAACTCCTCGAAGAGCTCCGGCGGAACGGGGAAGAGAAAAGGTGTCGGATCGTAGCAGCACAGCTTCCTTTCCGGGTCTGAGGAAAAGTTGACCCGGTCGAAAAATCGGGTAGGGTAGCTGGAGTAATTTATGAAAGACTGACAGCTCTTCAGCTGTTCCATGTAATAGTGTTGAAACCTGTAGAGGAGATCCCTGTTGGAAAATGTGTAAAAGCTGGAAGATTTCTCGTTGGGGATATGGACAAAATTGGTGATGGCGAAGCTTTCTTCAAGTACGCAGAGCATGAAAGGATATCCGCTGGATTTGGTCATGTAGTAGGCATGGTAGTTCTGAGAAAAGCATAGCTTGAGGAAGTTGTCCATGTTTATGATGGAGGAGCTGAGAAAGTAGCTGCTGTATATGAAGTGGACAGTGACGCCTTTAGCGGTAGCGGCTTTCAGTCTTTCTATCCAGTTGTTGTAGAATTTTTCCTCGCTCAGCAATTTGTCGACGAAAGTATCCAGCAGGATATAAAGGTTCCTGTTGTCGGAGAGGGAAACGGCTACGTCCAGCAGGAACAGCATAGCGTTTTTTTTCTGTATCGTTGTTTCCAGGACATTGAGTCCTATATTGGACGCCTGAGGAGGAACGAGAGCGTGGGAAGACGGGGAACCGGATGTTATATTTTTTTCTGAGAGCCACATGTCGATGGCGTCCTTGACCTCTTCCCTGGTTTCATATGAATGACTGGGGTAATAATCGATGAGAAAGGATATGATGTTCTGATAGCTCATTCGTTCGTCCCAGTCCAGGATAAACGCGATGATGTTGGCGTAATGCTCAGATCTGTTGTTGAGCATTCTTTTTCCTGTACGCCATCGGCTGACCATCGATGCATCTACGTGGATAGCCGAGGCCATGTCTTTAGATTTGATAAACAGGTGATCCAGTATAAGAGAGAGCTGAGTATAAGATTTCTCTTTCATGACAAGCCTCCTTGTATGTAATACGTACAGTATAAGCGTGAGTCAATTTTTTGTCAATATAAAATGATGGACAATTGACTCATTTGTATTGCTATGGATACATATTGCTAATAAAATTATAAAATACAGTACTTAACGTGAATTTGACGAGGTGAAACCCGTATGAAAGATGTGAAGAAACCGATAAAGCGGCTGAAGCCAAGAAAGGAAAACGACGGAGGGAAGGAAGAAAACAAGGTCAAAGCTCTTGTTACATCGAAGATCGTAGAGATAGATGATCTGGCTGACCTGGCTCCCAAAAGGATGTTTCTGTTCAAGCCCCGTGTCGTCAGCGCCAGATTCTGCTACATCCCATGCAGAAAGGTAGTGCTGGACTATTCCGTATCCTTCTTCAGTGCGAAGCGAAATGACAGTGGACGTCTCACCTTCATCGTCGATGACAAAAAGGGGACAGGCGTCATAGAGGACAATATAAAGCTTCAGACTATGAAAAAACACATAGATGAGGAACTGATAGAGGATGAGTTTTTTTCGGACGAACAGGCGGTGAAGAAAGCTGTCGTGGACGCCAGGTGGAAGGTGCTGCTTTCCAGGTTCAAGAAACCGCCTGAGCTGGAGGTGGTCTCGGCGGAGAAATTCTACAGACCGTATTATGACGTCACATATTCATTCGGCGGGAGAGAGAAGAAGGCATGGATACCTGCCGATAAGTACGGGACGTATTTTGTTTATAACTGATTCATTGTTATCATTTTAAAGAAGGAGGTCGAGCAATGGACAAAAATCTTATAGCGGAAATGACTCTGGAAGAATTCGGGAGATTTATCAAGGAGTCAGATACCGCGATCTTTCCTGTAGGGGCTACGGAAGCCTATGGTCTTCATCTGCCTATGGGTTCCGACTGGATGGTCACCTATGAGGTAGCCAGACGGGTAGCCGGAGAGGCTGACTGTTTCGTAGCGCCTCCCATCACATATGGATTTTCCGAGGATCTGATGTGCTATACGGGGACCCTGACAGTTTCCACGCAGACACTGATATCCATCTACCGCGATGTGATGGAAAGTCTCAGGAGACAGGGGATAAAGAAGGTGCTGTTCCTGTGTGGACATGTAGGTAATATAGGAGCTATCGACCAGGTGGCTTGCGAGTTCATGAGGGATTATGGGATGGAATGCGCCCATATAGACTGGTGGCGTTTTGTATTCAACATCAACAAGGAGCTGATGGAGAGTGAATTCCCTCAGGGCCATGCCGCCGAGGTGGGCACATCCGTACTGAAGTATCTCTTCCCTGAGATGGTCGTGGAAGATAAGATGATGAGCAAAAGCATCCATGACAGGACGGATCGGGAGGAAACGCCGAACCTGTATGTATACGAGTACTTTACAGCTGATACGGAAACATCGGTTTTAGGAGATCCGTTTGCCGGAAGCGCTGAAAAGGGCGAAAAGATGATAGATAACGCAGTAAAGGTAATCGTGGATTTCCTTGAAAGATGGAAGAAGCAGTAAAGGAGGAAGAAAATGTTACATATCAATGTGCCTTGGAACGGGCTTGATACCGTCATCCTCATCGGCTATTTCGTGCTGATGATAGGTATCGGCCTTCGCTTCAGGAGCAAGGCAAGGGCCAGCATGAGCAGCTACTTCCTGTCGGGAAGATCGCTGACGCTGCCGCTGGTCATCGGAACGATGATGACTTCATGGTATGACGGCTATTCCGTAGTGGGCGTAGCTGAATATGGTGCTACTATAGGTATCGCAGGAATGATAGTATACGTTATCCCATGCACCATATCCAGGATACCGTTCGCTCTCTGGATAGCGCCGCTTGTAAGAGGTAAGATACCTGAGGACGTTATGACTATACCTGACCTGATGGAGTATCTGTACAACAGAAAGGCCAAGGTGTTCTCAACGATAGCGGTATTGGCAGGTGTACTCTACAACGGAGCCAATATCACGGTAATATCCCAGCTGCTGGCATTGATGTTCGATATGCCGGCGGTGATCTCCGTCATCGTATCGGGAGCGGTAGTAGGTATATACGTACTGGCCTCGGGAATGTGGTCTGTGACCATGACTGATACCTTCCAGCTGGGCTTCATCAGCTTCTCGGTAGGTATAGGAGTTATCGCTGTGATGAACATGACAGGCGGATGGGACGCTATCTTCGCGACTCTCGGGACAGAAGCCCCTACGCTGTTCGAGCCTATGGGCGGTATGAGCGGTCTTACGGCGTTGTCCTGGGCGTTGATAGGTCTGGCCATCTACACCGAGCCGATGATGTACCAGCGGTTCTCGGCGTCCGACTCAGCTAAGACAGCGAAGCGTTCCTTCATGTTCTGCATCCCTATGTGGCTGGTGTTCTCGACAGCAGTTATCATGATGGGATTCTGCGCAAGGACTCTCCATCCGGAAGAGGAGTTCTACAGAGCATTCTGGATAACCGTATTCGATGCGCTGCCTGGCGGACTGAGAGGTCTTTTCGTAGCGGGGCTCATAGCAGCTGTAATGTCCACTCTTTCCAGTTACATACTGGTACAGGCTGCTGCCTGCACCAAGGATCTGTACACCGGTATCACAGGCAAGACGGTAAGCGACGAGAAGATGATAAAGTGGAACAACATAGCAACAGTGTTCATCATCATATTCTCCATGCTGGCAACGTCCCAGTGGATGTCGGGCGTAGTCAACGCCATGTACTTCGTAACGGGATTCCAGGTGGCCGGTCTGATGGTTCCGCTTGTAGTTGGACTGTTCTACAAGAAGAGGACGCCGCAGGCGGGCTGGATAAGCATGGCCTTCGGATTTGCTTTCTGGCTGTTCTGGAACTACCTGATGGCTGACAGGACGGGAGTCCCTGCCAACAATATCACATGGGTAGCGGCGTTCATACTCTACATGATCATATGCAAGATCACCTATAAGGGCGAAAGCGGCAAGACCGCGAAACTCGAACAGGGGGTGTAAACTGTGGAAGATAACAAGAAAATGACCAATGAAAAAATCGGTAAGGATCCGGTGGTAACTGCCGTATCGCTGATAGTTATCGCGGTACAGTCGGTGATAATAATATTGGGGTTCATATACAGATGGGACTGGCTGGCGTATGAGTGCGCCGCCATGCTCATCATACCTGCGGCCATTGTGCTCTTTTACGGAGTCAAAGCGGTAATCGATGCTGACAGGCTGATGACGGCAGGTATCAAGGAATTGGAGGAAGAGAAGGAAAAAGAAGAGCGATTTGAAGCTGAAATGATGGAAAGGGAAAAGAAACAGAAGGAAAATGAAGATCAACATAGCTGACAGAAAGGAAGGAGTGGCGGCCGCCCTGGCCGCCAAGGCCGCCGGGGCTGATATAGCGGCGATAGGCCATTATACGGAATTCGGCTTTATGGATCCTGACATAAAATTTATGTGTGGACGTAATGCCAGAGTGGCAGGCAATGCTTTGACAGTCAGGATACCTGCCGAGGAGTCGAAGGCTCTCCATCTGGCTGTGAGCATGGCGCAGGAAGGAGATATCATCGTCATCGACAGGTGCAGTGACAGGTCTCATGCGGCCGTAGGCGAGATGATTGCCCTCTGCGCCAACACCAGGAAGGTGAGTGCCATAATCATAGATGGGCCAATGACTGATTTTGAGGAGATAAAGGATATCGGTATACCGGTCTTTGCCCGGGGGACCAGCGCCCTCACCACCAAGTTCATACACGATTGCGGAGAGATAAATTACGACATCTCCTGCGGCGGGGTGACGGTACATCCCGGAGATATGATAATGGCTGATAAGAACGGTATCCTGGTACTGCGTGATTTTGAAGCAGAGGAGTTGCTGGACACGGCAATTGCCGACCAGAAGCAGGAATCAGGCGAACGGGAACAGGTTTTGAACGGGACTACGCTGCAGCAGCTGTACGTTCCGGAGTATCCGGTTTAAAAAGGAGTAAGAACTATGGGTAGAAAAGTAAGCATAGTAGGTATACAGAACTCACCTACAAAATATGATCTGGATAAAAATCTCAAGGATGCCATGGGACTTCTCGACGAGGCTCTGGGCTCATATCGATATGTAGATATCGCGGTGCTGCCTGAATACTTTTCCTTTGTTCCCGAAAACAAAGATACCCCGATAATAGAGGAGTACAATGAGGAAATCAAGGAGATGCTGGCGACGAGAGCCAAGGCTTATGATACGTATATCATAGGCGGAACAGTGGCAAACAAGCAGGAGGATGGGAACATCTATAATACATCCCTCGTCTTCGACAGGAATGGCGATATCATCGGTTCCTACGATAAGATACATCTTTTCGATGTGCTGGACGCCAAAGGAGATGAACAGGAGTCCAATCAGATAACGAGAGGTGATCATCTGCTGACATTTGATACCGATTTCGGAAGGGTAGGGGTAATGGTATGTTACGATGTGCGATTTCCGGAAATGGCCAGGACTTATGCCTTGGCGGAAGTGGAGTATCTGATGGTGCCGGCGGCGTTTTTCGCTCCGAGATTCGATCATTGGCAGCAGCTCATCGGCGCCGCGGCTCTCGAAAACGGCATGTATGTAATGGGAGTCAATATATTCGGCAAGGTATGTGATACTCTTAACATGTGCGGACGCAGCCTTATCGTGGATCCGTGGGGTATACAGATGGCTACGGCGCCAGATAAACCGGCTTTCATCCAGGCCTATGTTGATTCGGATTATCCGAAGCAGATAAGAGATGCTCTCGGTACTTTCCATAACAGAGTGCCGTCAGTGTACGATATCAAGTAGCGTTGTCACAGAAGCTTATTGACGACCGCAAATGTACAAATTTGCGGTCGTATTTTTTGATGGGGCATTTTTGTCTGAAAAATATTTTGACTCGTAATTTTCAGAGGAAAAATTGTATACAAAAATACAATGTGCCTTTTTAAGACATTGAAACGTTGAAATTTCAAGGGATTCGCCTTGAAGTGAAACGGGATAAATGTTAATATGGATTCAGCAAGAGAAAGAGCGTTATTTGAGTAAGATTACTCCAAAATGAAAATGACGTCTTTCACTAAAACGGTACGACGTCGACGAGGGCATTGCGCTGAGGGAATACAGCAAACTAGTCCTGTAATTGAACGGGACCGGTAAAGCCTTTCCGGTATATCATATCATCGAAAATGAGAGAGGATAAACGATGGAAAAACGGTCTTTAAAAGCTAAGGAGATGGTGCTCCAGGGAAACGAAGCCTGTGCCAAAGGCGCCCTTTATGCGGGATGCAGGTTTTTTGCAGGATATCCTATAACGCCGTCTACAGAAATAATCGAGATGATGTCAGGTGAGATGTACAGAGCCGGCGGAGCCTTTATCCAGATGGAGGACGAGATAGGTTCGGCCTGCGCTATCATCGGAGCCAGATGGGGCGGGAAAAAAGCTATGACAGCCACATCCGGGCCCGGATATACGCTGATGCAGGAGGCCATAGGCTTTGCAGCGGTGACGGAGACACCTATAGTGATAGTCAATGTACAGAGGGGAGGCCCTTCCACAGGACAGCCGACCCTTTCGTCACAGCAGGATATATACCAGGCCAGATACGGCAGCCATGGAGATTATGAGATAATAGTGCTGGCGCCGTCATCGGTGCAGGAGATGTTCGATTTTACCGTGAGGGCTTTCGAGCTTTCGGAACAGTTCAGGACGCCGGTCATCCTGCTGGCTGACGAGGTTATCGGCCATATGAGAGAGAAGATAAAGGTGGAAAGCGGCTCCAAGGATATAAGAAGCGTAAAACAGAAATATGTAGTCTCGCCTCAGGCTGACTTTTTTCAGGGAAAAAACACTACGGTAGAAGGCCAGCTCCACGATGAACAGGGAAGGCGTATAGGTCATCTGGCCGGAAGGAGCGGAGAGTTCATCAATAGCATCAACAGGAAGATAGCTGATAATGTGGATGTTATAGCCAGCATAGATTCGTATTTTATGGAAGATGCCGATGTGGCTATCGTCGCCTACGGCTCCGTAGTGAGGCCTGCTCTCAATGCTGTAAAGCTGGCGAGGGGAGTCAAAGATGAAAGGATCACCTCAAAGCTGAGGGTTTTCAGGGATCTGTTCAGGAAGGGCGTCCAAGAGACTCTTCACACCGATTACAGTCACCTTAAGGTGGGGCTGGTAAAGATAAATACCGTGTGGCCGTTTCCGGAGGAGCTGCTGAAGGAAGCTACGAAAGATGTGAAGGCCGTCATAGTTCCCGAGATGAATGTGGGGAAATACTGCAGAGAAGTGGAACGGGTACTGAAGGATAAAGTCGTGATACCGATGCCCAAATGCGGCGGAGAGATACATACACCTAGCGTAATATTGGTTAAAAT
>UQRM01000013.1 GCA_900543485.1 uncultured Eubacterium sp.
GTGCCGGCCCATTTTATTAGTATATTCAGCTGTGGGTTTGTATATATGCTATAATCATTAAATTTTTCTAGAGCCAAAAATGCAGCCATCCCTATCATTTATTACATTTACTATAAAGGACTTCAAGACACAATTGTTAAAGCTACCTATGATGCAGAGGATAAAAAAGCTATTACCAGGTGGCTCACTCTTACTTTCATTAAGTCTATTTTTGGCGGTCAGACAGATAGCGTATTGGTTACAATGAGAAAAGTTCTTAAAGAAACTGATAATAAGCAATTTCCTGCGCAGGAATTAATGGATGCATTCAAGAATGATCCTGCAAGAAATTATAGCTTTGATGACGAATTTCTTGACGGATTATTAGAGGCTCAAAAGGACAGCAACGACGCATTCTATGTACTGCATCTTTTATATCCAAATCTTGACTATTTCAATCAAGATTTTCATCAAGATCATTTGCATCCGGCAACAACATTTTATGATCCCAATAAGTTTGTTGCATCTATTCCAGAAAACGATAGAGAATTTGCAGCTGATGTTAAGAACTGGAATAGTGTGTCTAATCTGCAATTGTTAAATGGATTATTGAACGAGTCAAAGAAGGATACTTCTTTAGCTGATTGGGTTGCAAAAAACAATATAGAAAAGAAGTCTTTATTCGTACATGATAGTACCAGTTTGGAAGTTAAGGACTTCAAAAACTTCATTATAGAAAGAAGAGCAATCTTGAAGGAACATTTGAAGAGGATAATTGGCTAGAATTGAATTGTTGAGGAAATGATAAATCAACTTGATTTTTTAAGCAAAATCTCCTATAATTTCACTCAGCGTATTTTGCTATTATTCATGGTTACAGGGTAAGTGTTATCATCCCCGATAACAAACTGATAACATTAGCCCATATAGGCAGGATAATATGGATACATCAAATAATCAAAAGCACCACGAATATGACAGAGAATAATCTCTAAACAAAATTGATTAAGCTTTGTCGAGTGGGAATAGTCTGCCCCGCGAGTGAGCGAGCGGCTAGGCAGACTTTCTGCCAGACAGGACAATGAACCCCAAAACAGAGCGATTGACGATAAGGAAACTTAGCCGGAACTGCACTGGAAAACAAACCTTCCTGTAAGCTGCTGGAAAGGCTCGTATTTACACTTCCAAAAACCGAGAGGCTTTCTTTTCAAAAAGACACAAATGGTAATGATATTGCCTTTGAAGGTGGGATTTTTGCAAGATGTGCAGGAGGGTAAAGAAATGGACGCGGAAAAATTAAAACGAGAGCTGTTTTCCCTGTTGACGAAAAAGGGAGCGAAACTCATGGGAGTCGCTGATCTGTCGAGAATTGTAGATGGCGTGATGCGGACAGGCGTGTCGGTAGCCGTCCCTGTTCCGAAAAATATCGTAAAAGACCTGCAGACCGCGCCGACGAAAGAGTATTATGATGCATATTATGCTTTAAACGCCATGCTGGACGGTATCGTCACATGTGGGGCCGGATTTTTGCGGGAAAAGGGATATGAGGCCTGTGCCAATACTACGAAAATCGTAAAGCTGGACGATAACTGGCGTACGCCTCTTCCTCATAAAACGGTGGCGACGCGTGCCGGGCTGGGATGGATAGGGAAAAATTGTCTGCTGGTCACGGAAAGATATGGCGGCGCTGTTCGATTGTCCAGCCTGGTCACAGACGCACCTCTGCCAGTCGGCACACCGATCGATGACAGCAGATGCGGCGGGTGTACCGTCTGCGTGGCGAAGTGCCCCGGCAAAGCGTTGACAGGAGTGCTGTGGAATAGGGACAGAAGCAGGGAAGAGCTGTTCCGCAAGGAGGCTTGCTGGGAGATGCAGGTAAGGAGGATGAAAGAGGCCACGGGAATAGAGACGGATTTGTGCGGACTGTGCTTCGCCGTATGTCCTTATACGCAGAGATATCTGAAACGACAGGCGTAATCTGTATGTTTAAATTATCTTTAAAACTATGTTTAGAAATGGACCACTTTCTTGCTAAAAGGAGCGACCTATAGTAAAATTTTAGCCATATTGAGGGAATTGCAGTATGGCGCAGGCTGCGGACAGGAGGAAGAGAAGTGGGAGATATCATACGGATAGACCATCTCAGCAAGAGGTTCGGAGAGGTGAAGGCGGTAGATGACCTGAGCTTTCGCGTCAGGGAAGGGGAGCTGTTCGCCTTCCTCGGTATTAACGGCGCGGGAAAGTCTACCACTATCAATATGATGTGCGGTCAGCTTTCGAAGGACAGCGGGAGCATCGTGATAGACGGGCAGGAACTGGACGGAAACGTGGATTCCGTAAAACGGGAATTGGGCGTAGTTTTTCAGTCTTCCGTTCTCGATTCAGCCCTTTCGGTCCGCGACAATCTGGAAAGCCGTGCCGCCCTGTACGGCATCACAGGGGAAGCGTTCAGGGAAAGGCTTGCGGAGCTTGCGGGACTGTTGGGATTCGAGGATCTTTTGAAACGTCCGGTAGGCAAGCTTTCGGGTGGCCAGCGGAGGAGGATAGATATCGCCAGGGCCCTGTTCCACAAGCCGAAAATACTTGTTCTGGACGAACCGACGACGGGTCTGGATCCGCAGACAAGAAGGATACTCTGGGATGTCGTATCGAGCCTTCGCAGGAGCGAGAACATGACCGTGTTCCTGACTACTCATTATATGGAAGAAGCAGGGGAAGCCGATTACGTCGTTATCATCGACAGCGGCAGGATCTCCGCGGAAGGAACGCCGCTTGAGCTAAAGAACGCTTATACCGGCGATTATATCACCATCTATGGCATCGGGGAAGATGTGGTGAAAGAGCTGGGTGTCCGTTACGAAAAGGTGAGGGATGCGTACCGCCTGTCGGTGGACAGTACGAAGAAAGCCACCGAGCTGATAATCCGATACCCTGAAGTATTCGTCGATTACGAGATAACAAAGGGAAAGATGGATGATGTTTTCCTCGCGGTAACGGGTAAGACTCTTTCGGGAGGTGAGGAGAGATGAGCGTATCGACGGCCCTTATAAAGAGAAATGTCAAGCTGTTCTTCAAGGATAAGGGGATGTTCCTCACTTCGCTGATAACACCTGCCATCCTGCTGGTGCTCTACGCTACATTTTTGGCCGGCGTGTACCGCGACAGTTTCACTTCCGGCATTCCCGATGCGCTGGAAATCTCCGGTGACATCGTGGATGGTCTGGTAGGGAGCCAGCTCATATCCTCCATCCTGGCCGTCTCGTGTGTGACGGTAGCTTTCTGCTCCAACTTCCTTATGGTGCAGGACAAAGTCAGCGGTACGATAAAGGATCTGCGGATGTCGCCCGTAAGCTCCGCGACCCTTTCCATGAGCTATTATATGGCGACGCTGCTTTCCACCCTCATCATATGTTTCGTCGCAGCCGGGATCTGCCTCGTCTATGTGGCTGTCACAGGCTGGTACATGTCGCTCGCCGATGTGTTCCTTCTGCTTTTGGATATTTTACTTCTGGTCCTGCTGGGAACGGCCTTCTCTTCCATAGTCAACTTCTTCCTGTCGACCCAGGGGCAGATTTCCGCAGTAGGCACCATCATCAGCGCGGGATATGGTTTCATCTGCGGAGCATATATGCCCATCTCCTCCTTCAGCGAAGGCCTTCAGGAGGCGGTAGCTTTTCTGCCGGGGACCTACGGGACGGCCCTCGTCCGCAACCATGCGATGCAGGGCGTTTTTGCCGAGATGGAGAACCAGGGTGTCCCGGAGGAAGTGATCGAAGGGATGAGAGACTTACTGGACTGCAATATTTACTTCTTCGAAAAACAGGTGGATGTACCTGTCATGTACGCGATACTCATAGCCGCTATCGCCCTGCTTGTCGTAGTTTATATCATGCTCAATGTCTTCAGGAAAAGACGGGGATAAAGATCCGAAGAGGGCAGCCGAAGATAAAGGCCAGGTCCCGTCACAGCCTGTTCTTATCTCCCCATTCACACATCCCGTCCAGGATCGGAATCAGAGACTTGCCCCGCTCCGTCAGACTGTATTCCACCTTTGGCGGTATCTGAGGGTATTCCTCACGGTGGAAAAGTTGGTCAGCTTCCAGCTCTTTAAGGGTGGAGCTGAGGGCCTTGTAGGAAATGCCGCCGATATATCTTTTCATCTCGTTGAAACGTACGACACCGAATTCTATCAGGGTGTAGAGTATCGTCATCTTGTATTTCCCATTTATCAGGGAAAGAGTGTAGCTGAAGCCGGTCGTTCCAAGGCTTTTATTGGAAATACATCGCTGTCCCATTTTACACTCTCCTTTAGGTAAGTACATGGCTTTAATGTAAGTACCGCACTTAAATGTGCGTACTTGATTAATAGATTGCTCTTGCTAGAATTATAGTATCAGAAACAGAGAAAGTCAAATCTGTAAGGGTAAGCTGTTTGCCTGGAACGGGTATGCCCGGCTCGGTACGGCAGCTGAATAGAAGGAGGAAAAGCCAATGAGTAAGAAAATCGTGATATTGAACGGAAGCCCCCGCAGAAAGGGAAATACGTCTGCGCTGGTAAAATCCTTTACGGAAGGCGCGGAAAGCGCAGGCCATACAGTCACTGAATTTTTCCTGGACAGTATGGATATCCACGGATGCAAAGGATGCTTCGGCGGCCACAGCAGCCAGGAATGTCCATGCGTCCAGGAGGACGATATGATCAAGATATATCCGGCCGTGAAGGATGCCGACGTGGTAGTGCTGGCTACGCCGCTCTACTACTGGAACATGAGCGGCCAGATAAGGACCGCTGTAGACAGGCTGTTTGCTCTCGAGGAAGGAGACGGTAATTTCCTTCGCGGAAACGGCAAGGCGTCGGCTCTTCTGATGGCGGCGGAAGGCCACGGCTTTGAAGACGTGCTCACCTACTATGACCATCTGATGGAACATCTGAAGCGGGAAAACCTGGGTCACGTCCTGGCCGGAGGCAACATGGATGTGGGAGATATAGATGGAAAGCCGGAGATACAGCAGGCCTACGACTTGGGAAAATCCATAAAATAAGCGAAAAAGAGCCCGCTGTAAACGCGGCGACAAGCCCTCAGGCAGTATGAAAACTGTCTGAGGGCTTTTATATTGGCGCCGGAGAATTACTCAAATCTATCGAATCATGTCATAAATCGTAAAAAATCGAAGATAATGATAAAAACTCGTGTATGACTTTACATCGATGAATATTTGTACAAAAAACATTGACAAAAGTATACGGGGGAGGATAATATATATGGAGAAATAGAGTGTTGCAAATTGATTGCGGATGTGCTAAATGGCAAAATTCAAAATAATAAACAAGGGATATAAAAAAGAGGTAAAGGTCAGGCTGACGAGAGGAGAGAGCATTAACGATGACGAACTTCACAGACTGTCGGCATGTTCTGCAAATGGTTTGATTGCCCCGACGCTGATAGGTAAAAGGAAACTTTTATATATTGTTTCCGGTAAGGTCACACTGGCGCAGTACATGTCACAACAGATGAGTACAAAGCGTTTTCTCGGGCTGCTTATGCAGGTAGTGGATGTGACAAGGAGTTTAAGAAAAAAAGGACTAAGCAACGGCAGATTGACGTTGGATAAGAACTTCATTTTTGTGAACGAAGCAACTAAACGACTTATGTTCATATATAGGCCAATAAATAGTAAAGATGAAGCTAACAATATTTTTGCCTTTTTTGCATATATGTTATCAACGGTAAGCTTGCTTGAAGGAGATGGATGGCAATCCGTAAATAAAATATCCAACTTTATAAATTCTCAACGGATCTATTCACCGGAAGATTTCAAACAATATTTGTTGAAAATAGAGCCGGGATTGGCAGATGAGCGGGAGGAAGAACCACAACGGAACTCTTTTGAGACGAAAGGTGATCGGGAAACGGGAACTGTAATTCTGGAAGAAGACGAGACGTCGATTCTGGAAGGGACTTCTTTGCTGGAAGAAGAGGATCCGTGGAGCGAAGAGCCTTTTAACGAGCGGAGTGTAAGAGCATACATTATCAGGGAAAGAACACAGGAAAAAATAGAAGTAGACAAGCCTGCGTTCAGGATAGGTAAGGAAAAGAGTTATGTGGACTGTTTTATCAATAACAACAATGCGGTGAGCAGGATACATGCAGATATCGTACAAGAGGGAAATGCTTATTATATCAAGGATAATAATTCGACCAATGGCACTTTCGTTAACGGCAAAGTTATAAAAGGAAAAAGCAGGATGGAAATACATAGCGAAGATGCAATAATGCTGGCAAACGAGAGATTCACATTCCTCATAGAAAGAGATAGATAAGAAGAGAGAAACCAATGAAATGTATAGGTGCGGTAGCTACCGACAAAGGAATAATCAAGACGGTAAATGAGGACAGCGCATGTCTCAAAATAGCAGAAACATCTGATGGAATGACCATAGCCATGGCTGTGGTCTGTGATGGAATGGGTGGGTTATCAAAAGGTGAACTTGCGAGCGCTACGGTCATCAGACGATTTGTCAAATGGTTCGACGAAGATCTGTCTGAAAATTGGGATTCACTGCTATTGCAGGATTTCGGCGGCCAATGGAACCACATCATTCGAGAACAAAATGATTTGATAAAGGAGTACAGTAAGAAACAAGATGAAGCTATCGGGACGACGGTAAGCGGGCTCTTAATTATAGGAGACAAATACGTGATTGCCCACGTGGGAGACAGCAGGATATATGAAATCACAAATGATGTGAAGCAGCTTACTAAAGACCATTCTTTGATGCAGAGAGAGATAGAACAAGGCAGATTGACGGAAGAGGAGGCGGAGAATGATCCGCGAAGAGGAGTGTTGCTGCAGTGCGTAGGGGCTTCGAAAGTCGTTGAACCGCAGATTTTGTTTGGAGATATAAAAAAGAATACAACGTTCGTTCTGTGCACGGATGGATTCAGGCATGTGCTTGATGAAAAGGAAATGTACAGGACTCTATCCCCAGGCTCCCTGGGCGATGTTGCAGATATATACAGGAAGGAAAATAACTTGATTGACATGATCAAATCAAGAAATGAACGAGATAATATCACTGTTGTGGCGTTGAAGTGTATGTAGGGTAGGTAGGAATGGCTACACGAATAGGTACGATCATAGATGATAAATACGAGGTTTTAAAAGAAATCGGCAAAGGCGGAATGTCAATAGTCTATCTGGCCATGGACAGAAGGCTGAACAAACAATGGGCAGTTAAGGAAATCCGGAAAACAGGCAATGGACGAAATGATGAAGTGGTGATAAACAGCCTGATAGCCGAAACAAACCTGATGAAACGACTCGACCATCCTGCATTGCCGAGAATTGTGGACATCATAGATAATGGAGAGACTCTGTATATCGTAATGGATTACGTTGAAGGAGAATCCCTGGATAAAATCCTCAAGGAATACGGCTCGCAGCCACAAGAGCTTGTAATAGACTGGGCTATGCAGATATGCGATGCATTGTCTTATCTGCACTCCCAAACGCCGCCGATCATTTACAGAGATATGAAACCGGCTAACGTGATGCTTAAGCCGGAAGGAAATATAAAAATAATAGACTTTGGGATTGCCAGAGAATACAAAGAGAAAAACCTTGCAGATACTACGATACTGGGAACTAAAGGCTATGCCCCGCCGGAGCAGTACGGTTCAAGACAGACAGATGCCAGATCGGATATTTATGCGCTGGGCATGACCATGCATCACTTGCTGACCGGAGTAGATCCAAGAGGGAGCGACTATGAGTATTTCCCTGTAAGACAATGGAATCCGGAGATACATGAGGGGATAGAGTACATAATTGATAAATGCACTGCCATTGATCCGGACGACAGATATAACAATTGCAATGAATTGCTATATGACCTGAACAACTATAAACATATTGGAGAGGAATACAGAAGCGGGCAAAAGAAAAAACTGAAGCTTTTTATCATAGCAGCCGTAACGACGATAAGTCTTGCACTTATCGGAGGGATATCGTTATTGCTGATGCATTTTGAAAACAGCAGAAATTACGAGGAAAAAATAAATATATCAGAGTCTACGCCTTATGAAACGAAAGTCGATACATACCTTGATGCTATAGATATATATGGAACAGATGTCAGGGCATATATAAAATTACTGGATGCATTTGAACAGAATGGAAGCTTCGGAGATAAAGAGAGCAGTCAGTTCACGGCAAAATACAATCAGAATCAGGGTAAATTTGATAAGGATGGAGAAGACTATAAAGAACTGGCGTACAAAACAGGCAGTACATACCTGTATTTGTATTCGGGAGGAGACGATTCCTTTAGGACCAGGATATTGAAGGCATCGCCGTATTTCGAATCTATCGCGGAATCGGGAGATAAGGAATATAAGTATTATAAAGTCGCACAAAGCTATGATATGATCGGCGATTTTTATTCGCAATATGTCGTCAATGCGACGAGTGTGAAGGAACCGGATGCGGAAGACTATGAAAAGCTGTTGAATGCTATCAACACATGTATAAAGAATGTGGAGGGATATGAGTCCGACGATTCAAATTACATCAAGCTGGTAATGTATAGGGAGTTGGCGAACCTTATCAATGATCATCGGAGAGGGTTCGCTGCGACAGGAATAATGCAAAGTGAAGTGGAAGAAACGCTTAATACCATAAAGACAGGAGCGCAGGATATATTCGTTACTCAGCAGGCATCGCTTGAGATACAGGAAGAAGTCATAAATGCCTGTACGGATTATATCGGAAACGTAGAACGTACATATTCCAATACAGAGGAAAGGAGAGATGCTTATGACTCAAGCATATAGTATGGTTGCCATCATCGCCTTTTCTCTGGCGGGACTCGGGTTGGGAGCAACGGTTTTTATCTGGTTTAAATATAAAATACTGGATATCATCAATGACCTGAGCGGAAAGACGGCACGAAAGTCGATCGCCCAGCTTAGAATGGACAACGAGAAGAGCGGTGTCAAAATACACAGGGCTACAATAGACGCATATAAAAGAGGCAAGATTACAGAGGAAATCGAGAAGATACAGGAAAGCCCGCCGCGAAAGACGGAGCTTAAGGGAACGCCGACTGAGAAACTGGATAATATCGACGTAAACGCTACGGACGTACTCACTACAGAAGAACTGGCGGAAGCTGTTGGAGGACAAACGTCCGGAACGGAGCGTCTTTCAATGAAAGATGAGACTTCAGAGACGACAGCGGAACTGACCGGAGGAATGGAAACAGAACAGCTGCCGATGGCAGATGGTGGAAGTAAAACGGCAGGTAAACTCAAAATAATACAGGAAATAGTAAAAATTCATACTGATGAAACTATATGACGATAAACAGGAGACAGTAAAAGACGGAAATCGCATTTGTAGAAATTGAAAGAGAAGGAGAAGCAATGATGTTTTCAAAAGGCAGAACAACACCAAAACTGATTACGTGGCTCATCTGCGCGGCACTGGTATTCACGATGATACCTTTCAGTGCGATGGGAGATGTGCAGGCAGCAGAGGAGGAGCCTGTGGCATTGACGATCGAGGAAAGCGGAATAGGCGCAGGAACTGACGAGAACTTACAGTTTTACATTCACGGAGTGACGGAAGCATCCGAGAAAGATGTTGTGAATAACGCTTATCAAATAGAAGTAGAGGGCGTGACAGAAGCATCTCCTCTAAGTGTATATGTAGGTGGGAATAAAATTAACAATATAGGCAGCGGAACCGTTAGCTATGCTCCGGGGACTGAGAACGGAATGGGCGTGATTTCTGTTCAGCAGACATGGGCTAATGAACAGACGAGTTGGATAGCCATATCTCTTGGTGATGAGGCTGTGCTTACCGACTCACAAAAGACTGAAATAAAAACAGCCATCAGCTATAATGTGCCGAGCAACCTGGAATACACGGGAAATCCGCAGAATCTCCTGACCTCAGCATATCAGCAAAAGGGATGGAATATTACATATTCACTAGAGGAGAATGGAGTCTTCAGCGACGATATACCGAAGGGAACAGATGCCGGAGAATACGATGTATATTTCAGAGCAACAAAGGACGGATATGAAACATATACAGACAGCATCAAGGTGAGCATCGCGCAGCAGGAAATTGCAGATGGTCTGTCCTTTGCGGAGGAAACGCAGAACATTGGAGAATATAATACAGAAAGCCAGCAGGGGAGCATTCAGGATGTAACCATTATTAACCAGTCCTTAGATAAGGAAAATATAAGCTACAGATTAAAGGCCGGCAGCGGTAATACTGCCAGAGTTGAAGTTAATACAGCGGCTAAGACATTTACATACACATCACCGGGAGAGGCAACTATAGAAGCCTTTATGTCAAGTGGTAATTATGCCGCTACAGCGGAATATAAAGTGGTGATCGACCCGATTACGGTAAATGATCTCAAGTTTGGACAGACAGATGACATTACCTTCAATAAAAACAATACATTTATATATAAAGCAACATCCGAAAGTACTCCTGATGTTGACGTGAAATACACGTTGACAGATGCCGGTAAAACAGGCGCCACTATTGCCGAGGGTGGGACAGTTACATATAAAAACCCAGGCACGATCAAAGTGAGCGCAAAACCTGCATCTCCTTATTCGGGTGAAGAAGCAACATATGAAGTTGAAGTAAAATACGCTGAACCGGATAACATTACCATTTCGTCCAATGGGACGAATAACGTCAAAGAAAACGGCGAATGGTTCAGTAACGGTACTTTCAAAATTTCAAACTCCGGTTATAAGATCATAAAAAGCTCTGATGGAGGAAATACTCCGGTGATTGATATAGCACAGGGCGCTTCCACATGGCTTGATACTCTTGTGACAGAGGAGGGTAAAACAGATATAGATGAAGATTATCTTGTAGCATTTCAGGATGAGAATGGGAATCTGAGCGACTGGATAAATGTAAACGGCAAAAATAACACAGATGGCGAAAGCGATACAAGCTGGAAATTCGCTACGGATACATACGCGCCTACTGTAAGCTTCTCTCATGGCGCTGAGAACATGAAAGAGGCAGCGGCCATATTGAAAGAAACCCCATATGGCTATTTCTTCAAGAAAAAGGTGGAAGTAACCATTACGTCCAATGACACGCCCGGTAATGGTCCGACAGGCGTTGAAGGCGGAACCATAACCTACAGACTTGTCAATGCCGACGGTACCAGTGATGAAGGCTGGCAAACGAAAGAAACTGACGATAACAAGATCACTGTGACTATAAATAAAGGCTTCAAAGGTCAGATCGAAGCTTATGCCACCGACGCACTGGGAAATACCCTGGGAGAAAATGAAGCGAAGCACCCTAACGGGATAATATGGGAAGACGAAGCAAAGCATATGGAGACATCCTCCGTACAGTTTGCAGTGCCGGAATCGGAAGGCGAAAAAACTCAGGTAAAGGGATTTGAAGGATATACTTATCCAGCGGTAGCCAGAGATACCAACGGCAACGGAACGTTAGAAGAAAATGGATATGAAGATTTCGGCGGTGAGAGAGATGCGGTGAACCTGTACTCCCAAAAGGACAGCCCGATATCATTTGATATCTGTGTACAGGATACATATTCGGGAATAGCGAAGGTTCGCTGGACCGTCCTCGAGACAAAGGTTGATAAGACAGCCGCTTCAGTGGCATTCGATCATACTCTCACGGTCAACACGCCGGGAGTGATACATTCAGATAATGAGGAAGTGGCAGAAGAACCGGATATTCCTGACGAGTTACTGGCGGGAGATACTCAGGGATGGAAGGCCACACAGGAAGATGGTCTTGTTACTAAGCTTACCTTAGAGGATTTTGAAGTAACCGGCGAAGCTAATGATATGGTACTTCTCGTCGAACTCACTGATAACTCCGGTAATATAAGCTATGATTATTATGCATTTGGTATCGATAACGAGAAACCTGTTGTCGAAGCGGAATACGACCCTGCCAGCGGAGATGAGGACAACAACGGATATTTCAATAAAAACAGAACGGTGACGATCACGGTATATGACAGAAACTTCGACCCTGATGACGCGGCAGATACCACTGTTCAGGTGACAAGAGACAACAGAGCCTATAGTGTGGGAGCGGTCAAGTGGACGGCGATGAACACACAAGGTGGAAGCGGCAACGATGAGGATGGGTATCAGACGACAATTACATTCAGGGAAGACGGAGACTATACCTTTGACATAAATGTGAGAGACAGGGCAGAAAATGAAAACGATACCGTGACGTATGCTGCGGGCAATAAAGCGACTACAAGATTCACAATAGATAAGACAAAGCCGGCGATATCCGTCAGATATGACAATAACAGCGCCGCAAACGGCAAGTACTTTAACAGAGTGAGAACAGCAACTGTAACAGTACGTGAGCATAACTTCGATGTCAACAGGGTGACATTCGATATCAGCGCCACACTGGATGGGGCTAATATAAGTCAGCCGGCCATCAGATGGACGAACAGAGGGGATACGCATACGGCAACGATATCGTATAGAGCGGACGGAGATTATGAATTCGATGTTGCTGTAGAAGATATGGCAGGAAATATGGACGGTGGTATAAGCTACGCAAGAGGAACTGCTGCAGGCGGGGAGTTTACGATTGATACGAATATCAATGAACCGACCATCACGGGCGTTGAAGACGGAAACTCCTATAAGGATACGGTGATTCCTGTAATCAACTTTGACGATGTGAATTACGACAGTCACAATATCGTATTGCTCAGAACGAGAAAAGATGAGCAGAATGTCAATGTAACCAGCGAATACATAGGAGGTATGGCCAGAGACAGCCACGGCGGTACGATAACCTGTGACACCTTCGAAGAAATCCAGGAAAACGATGGCATATATCAACTGACTGTATCCATGACCGATATGGCAGGAAATCATTCGGAAAAGAGCATTACATTTACTGTGAACAGATTCGGATCGGTATATGATTATAACGCATACCTGTCTTCACTGCAGGATCAGTATGTTCAGGCAGTAACGAGGAATGTTGTGATAACCGAGTATAATCCGGACAGGCTGGTTGAAGGATCTCTTGAACTGGAAATCACCAAAGACGGAACGCCTCTGAAGAACCCTGAATACTCTGTTACACCGGTAATCAACAGCAGCGCCCCGATCGGCAGCAGCGGATGGTATCAGTACGAGTATGAGATAGAAGCCTCGAATTTCAGCAAGGACGGTGTTTACAGAATAACTGTCGCATCGGAGGATGAAGCGGGCAACGAACCGGAAACGTCGAATTATGAAGAGTTAGATGCAATATTCCGTGTCGACTCCGTTGCCCCTGAATTTACAAGTATCAAGGGTCTTGAAAAGGCCGTGGTAAATGCTGAGAGACAGAATGTTTCCTTTGATGTGTTTGATGCCATAGGTCTGGACAAGATAACCGTATATGTGGATGATAAAAAGGTAAAGAGTATCGATAAATTTGAGGACTTGAGCAGCTGCAGCGATAATTTCGTTGTAAACAGCGGACTCCGGCAGGACGTTAAGCTTGTGGCGGAAGATAAGGCAGGAAATGTTACGGATACATCATCTGAAAGCTTCCAGCCGGCATATGAATTCAACGATACGATTACAGTATCTACCAACATATTTGTTCGTTGGTTTGCAAACACATGGCTCTTCGTTGGCTCTCTTGTGGCATTGGCAGCCATAGTTGGTGGGATCATTGTGTTCCTTAAGAGAAGAAAAGGCCAGGAAGATACCTCAGAAGAACTGTAAAAAGGAATATTGCGGTAAGGGAAATTGGCATATACAGAAAAGGTGATTAAAAAAATGGTTGAGGCGAATCCGGCATATTTGCTGGAAGATAACAACATGTTTGCCTTGACCGAATATAAGGTGTTGAATGGACGGAAAAGACGTCATCTCCTAAAATGCTCAAAAGTACTCTTTAACGGGAAAATACAGTTCGTATATCTCGTTTCCGGGTACAGGGCTCTGTCCGGACTGATTGAGACGATCAGTCCGGAGGAGCTGTGCATTATAATCACTAACCTCATTAAGGCCATCATAGATACCGAGGAAATCGGTTTTCTGAAGTGCAATAACCTGGATATTTCCTTCAACAGATTATTTGTCGATGCAAGAACTTATGAAGTCCATTTGATATATCTGCCGATCAATACTAAAAAGCAGGATGTCATCGAATGTGAGAACCGATTTATCGATTATATCGCGGCTCAACTGGATAGGATAGAACAGGTGATGCCTGGAAAAACAGCGGAGATACGCAGGTATTTTTCGGAGGGTCAATATTCGTTGAGGCAGCTTCATGACAGGATTTCTGCAGATATCAGAAAGAGAAAAGCGACGATGGCAGATTCCATTGAATCAATGTCGGATAATAATATCGGGCAGCCTGCACTTGCTTTGATTTTGGAGGGAGAACCATCAGATACGATATTTATTGTAAATAAGGAAAAATTCACTATAGGAAAGCGAACAGGCTCGGATGGGCAGATAACCTTCAACAGTGCAGTCAGCCGACATCATTGCGACATAATATACAAGGATATGAAGTATTTTGTTGTCGATATGGGCAGTTCCAACGGAACCTTTATCAATGGAGCGAGGCTGGTTCCTAAAACGCCGAAAGAAATTCACTCGGGCGACATCATGCGATTAGCCAACAGCGATTTCAAAGTTGAAATACGAGAGGAGTTTTAGATGAGAAGAGCGGGGGTAGTGCTTGCAGATACTGATGAAACAATAATCGCGCCTCTGGAAATAAAATTCCTTGAAGGAATGGGGGAAGATATAGACCTGAGAGTGATCACAGATACGGGATATTTCAGAGATTGTTTTTCCAGGCCACAGGACGCAGATATTTTGGTGATAGGCGAAGACTTGTATTATCCGGAACTGCAGAAGCAGAATTTCCGCAACATCTTTGTTCTCGCGGAAAAGATGACTGAGGAGCTGTCCGAACGGGGAGTCATCTACATTTTTAAATATGCCAGCATAAAGGAAATATACAGCAGAGTAATTGCGGAGGGTGGTCTTGAGAAAAGAGATAAGGCGAGGAATACGCAGGTCGTTCTGGTTTGTTCCGCATCAGGAGGAGTCGGTAAAACGACGCTGGCGTTGGGCATGAGTGCATATTTCGCACGCCACTATCAGAGGACTATTTATATAAATGCTGAGCGGATCAATGATTTTCACTACCACATGAGCGACAGATCATCGATACCGTCATCGGTATGCCAGAGGATTACCGGGGATAAAGGAGACATCTATGCACACGCCAAGGAGGTTGTGAGAAACGAAGGCTTTGATTATCTGCCGCCATTTGCGAAAGCGCTGTCTTCCATGGGCCTTGACCTTTCTATTTACAGGCAGTTCATAGCGGGAGCGCGTATGTCCAATGATTACGACGTTATCATCGTAGATACGGATTCCGTCTTTGACAGGGAGAAGGCAGAGCTTGTCGCGCTGGCTGATAAAGTAATACTTTTATGGAGGAATACGGGGCCTTCGATTTTCTCGATGAATACATTGATTAAAAATATGGACTGCAGCGATGAGGAAAAATATTATTTCATTTGTAACGGCTGCGACGAAGAAGGGGACGGTGATTTTTTCGGAAAGCTGGCCTGCGAGCCTGCTTTTACGGTAAGCGAACGAATGACTTCAATTGAAAATATTGATTCTATGGGGCTGCAGGAAATTGCGGAACATGAACAGATACAGAAGATCGCGGCGTTGATTTTTTAGGTGGAGATATGGAGAACAAAGCAATAGTAATTTTCAGGATAGAACGAAGAAATTTTGAGGCCGATCTGGAAGTGCCTCTTGATATTTCTGCCAACGAACTTGTCCTGGCCCTCAATACTGCCTATAGATTGGGGATAGACATTTCGGATGTAAAAAATTGCTATCTTAAAGCGGAGAATCCTATTGCGTTACTTAAAGGGAATAAATTGTTGTCGGATTTTGGTGTCAGAAATGCTACAGTAATTAATTTCACAGAGTAAAGGTGTCGTTATGGAATACGGATATATCATAAAGCTGTCAAGCAATAGTTACTATAGGGAAATCCAGCTGCCGGTCAACAGCCAGATATTGAATATAGGGATGGATACCGATTGCGACGTGAGACTTTACAAAGAGAATTTCTTTGAAGTGTTTAAGCTGAGTTTTCGCAAGAGTGATAAGGGCTGGACTGTCTCCTGCACCGATAATGTCTACCTGGATACAGGGGAAGTCATCAAATTGTCGACAAAAGAATTGAGCCATGGAGACACGATATCAGTCAAATACCAGTCTTCAAACAAAGAAATTTTCAGGATTGATTTTCTCTTTGATTTCGATAATGAAAAAAAGAACTATAACAGGAAAATAGATATATCTTCAGCAGACACGATTTCCATAGGCAGCAGCATGTCCAATAATATTGCTCTGGACAGCAAGTACACTATGCGAGACCAGGTGATATTGAGGCAGGGCAAGGGCGTCGCAGCGATAAAGATAAACAGTACGACATATGGTGTTTATCATAACGGGAAACTCGCTGAGGATAATGAGATTATTGCCGATGGAGATTTTATTTCCATTGGAAATTTCAGCTTTTATTACAAAAACCGCTGCATATATACGGAGATGAGCGATCAGCTGTCAGTTAACGGACTGCCGTACACCGATAGCTTCAGCAAATATGAATACCCTAAATTCAGACGGAACTCAAGAATAAAAACCGTTCTGGACGATGAAGAAATAGAAATCCTGGATCCGCCGGCCAAACCGCAGAAGCCGCAGAACAATATAATAATGCGGCTGCTGCCGGCAATCGGTATGCTTGCCGCATCAGGAATAATGGCTTTTATGGGCGGCATGATGATCATATTCAGTGCCATATCGGGGGCTCTTGCGATTATAACTACTATCGTTGGCGTAGTGCAGAACAAGAAGGATTTCAAAAAGAAAACGAAAGAACGAATCGTTAAATACGAGAATTATATCGAAAATAAGCGTGAGGAAATAGAGCTTTTTCGTCTCCAGGAAAAGAAGGACCTTGAGGATATCTATATATCGCAGAGTAAGGAGCAGAAGCTGCTGGATGATTTCTCGGCAGATCTCTTTGACAGGACAAGGGAAGATGAAGATTTTCTCTGCGTACGATTGGGATATGGAGATGTTGAGGCGGCCAAGAAGATAAATTACAAGAAACAGGAAAAGCTGGAGATAGAGGATAATCTTCAGGATAAGCCTAAAGAAATATATGAAGAATACAGATATCTGAAGGACGCACCGGTGGTATGTGATTTTAAAAAGAACAACGCCATCGGTATCATAGGAAACCCCAAGTACAGATTTTCGATTCTGAAAAATATCGTCGTTGATATCTGCGCCAGACATTATCATTCAGATGTGAAGATGGTTTTTGTCGCAAGTAAGGAGCATAAGAAGCACATCTATTGGCTGAGGATGCTGCCGGAAGTTTACAACGAGGAACTTGGGATAAGGAATATCGCCTGCAATGATGAGAGCAAAAATATCATCTTCGAGTATCTCTATAAAGAACTGACAGCGAGGGAACAGAACAAGACATATGAAAACAACATAGTCGTGGTGATGTACGATGAATACGGTTTTCAGAACCATCCTATCTCAAAATTCGTAGACAATGCCAATGAACTGGGAGTAACATTTGTTTTCTTCGGAAACGACAAAGCCGAAGTCCCGCTGGGCTGCGGCGCTATAGTAGATGTTAAGAGTGAGAATACGGCGACCCTCATAAGCACAGAAGATAAGAACGCGTCGATAGATTTCACGTACCCTGCGATAAGTTACAGGCAGGCTGAGGATATCGTTAATATGTTGGCTCCTGTTTATACAGAAGAAGTATCCCTGGAAGGGACGCTGACCAAGAACATATCGCTGTTTGAACTTCTGAATATAATAGCGGTGGATGACCTGAATCTTGGAAAAAGATGGGCTCAGGCACAGGTATTCAAGTCCATGTCCGCGCCTATAGGCGTATCCAAGAGCGGTGTGGTCAGCCTTGATCTGCATGATAAATTCCACGGCCCTCATGGCTTGGTGGCGGGAACTACGGGTTCCGGAAAATCCGAGATACTGCAGACATACATTCTTTCTATGGCAACGCTTTTCCATCCTTATGAAGTGGCCTTTGTGATCATAGACTTCAAGGGAGGCGGCATGGTGAATCAATTCAAGACGCTGCCGCATCTTTTGGGTGCGATTACCAATATAGACGGGAAGGAAATAAACAGATCGTTAAAATCCATAAAAGCCGAACTGCAAAAGAGACAGAGACTCTTTGCGGAGGCTGATGTCAACCATATAGATAAATACATAAGAAAGTATAAGAGCAGCGAGGTGACAGAGCCGTTGCCGCATCTTATCATCGTAGTGGACGAGTTTGCCGAACTCAAGGCAGAGCAGCCGGAGTTCATGAAGGAACTGATATCGGCCGCCCGTATCGGACGAAGCCTTGGAGTACATCTGATACTTGCTACTCAGAAGCCTTCGGGACAGGTCAACGAACAGATCTGGAGTAACTCGCGCTTTAAACTCTGCCTGAAGGTACAGTCTCAGGAGGACAGCAACGAAGTGCTTAAATCACCGCTTGCCGCCGAGATCAAGGAGCCGGGACGAGCCTACCTGCAGGTGGGGAACAACGAAATTTTTGAACTGTTTCAGTCGGCATACAGCGGAGCACCGGAAAAGACTGACGACAGCAATGTCAAAGAGTTTTCCGTTATAGCTCTGACAGATACCGGGAAACGAGTGCCTGTATATGTGCAGAAGAAAAAGAGCCAGAGCGAAGGCAATCTGACTCAGCTTGATGCTATCGTCAAATATGTGAACGGATATTGCAGAAGAAGTGGTGTGAGAAAGCTGCCCGACATCTGCCTGCCGCCGCTGGAGGAGTATATTGAATATCCAAATGACTTAGTAGAGAGTTCATATATTCCAATGGGGATATATGATGATCCAGATAATCAGTTACAAGCAGTATATGAGCTTAATGTCTTTTCTGAAAATACAATGGTTATTGGATCCTCGATGACAGGTAAAACTAACCTTTTACAACTTGTTATTAGAGGAATTGCAAAAGACTTTTCCCCAGAGGACGTGTCTATTTATATTATTGATTTTGCTTCGATGATATTGAAAAATTTTGAGAAGCTAAGCCATGTAGGCGGGGTTGTAGTTTCAAATGAAGAAGAAAAATTAAAAAATCTTTTTAAACTCTTGTATGAAGAAATGGCTTCGAGAAAAGAAAAATTGTTGTCCGCAGGTGTTAGTAATTTTATTGCATATAAGGAGGCTGGAAATAAAGAACTTGAACAAATTGTTTTAATTGTCGACAATTTGACGATGTTAAAAGAACTATATTTTAGTGAAGAAGATATGTTGTTGCCCATTTGTCGAGATGGACTTTCTGTTGGAATATCGGTTATAATTGCGAATTCTCAAACCACAGGCATTGGGTATAAATATTTGTCAAATATAAACCAAAGAATAGCGTTTTATTGTAATGATCCATCCGAATATCATAGCATATTTGATCACAGCAAAATAGAGCCAGATAACATACCGGGCAGATGTTTGGTACAAATAGAAAAGGAATTGTTTGAGACACAGACTTATATATCGTTTCACGGAGAAAAAGAATTTGAGCGTATTCAAGAGATAGCCCAGTTTATATCTACAATAAATAAAAAGTATCATGTAAAGGCAAAAGGGATTCCGGTAGTTCCAGATATCCTATTTAGTAGTATGCTCTTTGATGAATACGGTGTCTTATCAGATAATAATAAACTGATCATAGGATTGAATTTTGCAAATGTAAAACCAGTAGCATTGGATTATTTGCATCAAGGTGTACTTGCCTTATCTGGAAGTTATTTGAAAGAAAAATATACATTTATTAATTATTTGAAAAATTCGCTTTTACCTTTGAAAACAAAGCTGCTTGTTTTAGATGATTATTCGGGAACTTTTAATGATATTGCTGATCATGAAGATGTATCTTTGTATTCGAAAAATGTCGAAGATATTGATGAGATGTTATTAAGCCTAAAAAACATCTTAATTGAAAGATATACTGAGCGGGAAATTCATGGATTTTCGGCAGTAAAAAATATGAAACCAGTTATTTTAATTATTAATGCAGTTGATGCCGTAGGTTATATAAGCGAAAACAGGAGAGCATTGGATGTGTATAAAGATATTGTGAAAAAGTATAAAGAGTTAAAGTCTCTAATTGTTTTCACTAATATTGAAAACGAGCCAATTACATATGGTGCTCCTGAAGTCTTAAAGATGATGAAAGATAATTATCAAGTAATTATATTCGAAGATTTAAATGCAGTAAAGTTGTTTGATTGTCCTATGTCATTACTGAAAAAGTTTAAAAATCCAATTAAAGATAACGAGGCATATTTCTTATCAGGAAGTGAACTTAAGAAAATAAAAACTGTATTACGATGATAATTTTTGTTTGTCGTAGACTGACATAAATTATAATTATTTATGAAGGGAGGTGAAATACATGGCTGTTAATTATGTTGACTATGAAGTGTTGACCCAGGGTAAGACTGTATATGCTAATCAGGCGGCAGCAATTATGGATATCGTTGATATCATTAATCGCATGAATGCTGATCTTCAACAGGGCTGGAGCAATGAAACTGCAAGAGCATTTGTGGAAAGAATTAGTAGTGATCATATTCCGAAACTAAAGCAAGCCAGTGAAGCAATACAAGAAGTATCGGACTATATTAATACATATCTTGCTAATAAGCAAAGCGAAGATATGCAGGGGGCGAGCGCAATATCTGGTTAAAATCGGTGCGTGCTCTAAACAACATAGAGGGACTCATATATTTTATGTGAGTTCCCTATTTATAGAAGATTATATCCATCCGTTACGGATTTTGAATAGAAAAATTAGGAGGAAGGGCATGAGTTATTATGATAATACAATAGAGTTTTATGATGGACAGATTCATGATAATAACCAAAGAATTGGAGAGTGCTATCAAAGAATCAGAAAAATAGAAGATGATATTGAGGAGTTAAGGCGGATTAAAAAGAAAGTGCAACATGTTGATTATGCGGTTGTAAGTGCGGTTGATAGCACAGAAAAAAAGCTTAATGGTTTTCCATCGTTAATAGTAAATCCGCTTGCACTCCTTAAAACGAGTTATTTTTCGAATTTGTTTGATGTCGTTAAGGGAAACGGTCATACTAGAGCAAAAGCGGGTATAGAAAGTGCAATACAAAAAATCAATGTAAAAATACATGAATTACAAGGAGAAATAGAAAATTTAAAATTGGAAATCGGGAGATGTAATTCTAATATAAACAATATAAATTCTCAGAAGAATCTCTATATTGCAGCTCGCGAAAACAGAAAATCGGGATAATTTATTTATCAAGCAATAAAGCAAGTGCTAAAAAACTTAAATTTGAATTTAAAAGTAAAGGAGAAGGAAACGTTATGAGCCTTGTTATTGATGATTCTCATATAAATGCAATAAAAGAGTATGTAGTATCGCAGTGTGAAACCATAGATGATATTATTTATTTATATATCCGTGAAATGAACTCGGTGATTGAAACGGGAATTATGGAAGGAACAACAGCAGATGCGTTAAAAGAATTCTTAAATCAAGTAGAATCTGACTTAGAAACCAACATTGCCACCCCAGATATTATAGGAGATCAAACAGCGACGTTTTGTAGACGATTTCTTCAGACTGTTGACAAAGCAGATAAAGAATTATATTAAAAGGAGCATATATTAATGAGTAAATTTAAAGTAGATAGTGAGCAAATAAATAGTTCAATTAAAAAATTGAAAGAACTACTTAACGAATGTGAAGAAGCATATTTGAAAAAAATACCAGAATCAACTATTGATAAGGGAGCAACGCATAATGAATTGGAAATTCTTTGCAACAATGTTAGAGCTAGTTGTCACGCTATAGGTGAACTAATAAATAATACGATTCTTTTTCTCGGAGGAACAAGCGAAATGTTTGAAAAATCTGATGAAATTTCGGCAAATGCAATTAGTAGTTCATCTAAGAGTACAAATACGGCTTTAAATGGTGGGGGAAGGTAGGAAAATAGAATAAGTATAAAAACAATATAGTATTAGAATTTAAAGGAAAGCAATAATCACATATACTTTAAAAATATTGGTAAAAAAATAGAAAAGTGAATGTACAATGGAGCACTAGGAGTAGTAGAAAAGAAAAGGTGATAAGAAATGATTCGTGATTTTACAGAAGCTACAAAACTGCAATTACTGAATGAGATAGATGATATTAATCAAAACACGTGGAGCCCTGTAACAGATGCCATCGGAGATGTATTGATGTATGCAGGTAAAGGAATTGGGATTATTTCTTTAAATGAGGATATGTCTAATGTTAAGGCATATCAGAGAAGTGTATTAGACATGACTGATACTACAAAAAAAGAATTGCAACAGATTTTTGATGACGTATATGACCTTGATAATAAATATAGTGGAATGATAGCTGATATTAATACAAATGAAGATGTTTATAACGATAAAATAAAATATTTGTGTAGTATTATTAGACCTAATTTTACGATTTGTGATGCAAAGACTATTAGAGCACAAACCGAAAAATATAATGATAAATTAGAAGCGATTGGTGGAAAAATTAATAGCAATTTTGAAAAAGAAATTGATGCGGGAGCAAAAGACGCCGCTCTGGAAGCGACGAAAGGCCTCGTTAATAGTCTTATTAAAACTGCTGTTGATATTGTTCTTTTGCCGGTAAACATGGCCCAAAACTTACTGGTTGGCAATTATGCAGGAGTTTTTGCAGATACGTGGGCGATTATTGATGATACATTTGCCATTGGAAGTAACCTTGTGGGAATTTCAGTTATTGGATTGGGTTATGGGGTTTCTGCTATCTCTGGAAATAACAAATCTTTGAATAAGACGATTGAGTATAGTGAAGCGTATGGCGGAGTAACAGGACTTACGGAATTGTTGGAAGCTGAAGAAAAACTTAAGGGTGAAGGAGGCATAACCTCTGGAATGAAAAAAATAAGTAAAAAAATAGATAATGCTAGTGCGGCGGTAGACATTTGTAATAGTGCGAAAAGCTTCATAGAAGATCCAACTTCCATGATAGATATAAAATTTGGATTTAATGAAAAACTTGAACCTCTTAAAAAGGCAGATATGCTTGATGAATATAAAAGTGACTATGAAAAATGGCAAGCTTTATATAAGCAAATAGGTGAGGATAGCTATTATACTGAGGTGAAGAATATTTCAAAGGGATATGAATATATGAAGGGTATATGGGAAGCTTCTGATGGGGTGGATGCGGTTATAGAAAATGAAGCTAAAACAGTAGTAAGTGAGAGTAATAAATGGTTTGAAGCCCTAGGAAAAACATATGATTTGAGTAAAAATATTGGATAATATTTATATGGCTTGAGGGAATTGCTGCGTAAATTGGAGGATTGCGTAAATGAATAAGAATTTATTAATAAATTTTGATAATGTGGATCAAATGATTAAGGAACAAGATTTTCCTAAAGCAATGGGTATATTGAAATCTCTTGTGGGGAAGTATCCAACAGAAGGAATAATACCCTACTATTTTGGTCGCATATGCCTTGCTGTTAAAGAGGAACAACTTGCTGTACAATATTTTCAAAAAGCTATAGAAATGAATTGTTGTAATACTGATGTTTATTTATCTCTCGCGCTTTTGCAAAAAAATATCGGTACAACGAACGAAGCCGAAAAAAATTTTAATCATGCTATAGAACGCGTGAAAACACAAGAAGAAAGATGGGCCAGTTTGTCTTGTCTTGCAGTGTTTTATATTGAAAATAAAATGTATATGAAGGCAGATAAAATTGCAAAAGCTATTATTAATGAATTTCCGGATAATTATCAAGGATATCATCTTCATACAATAATTGATACATTAAAGGGAGATTATGAGGACGCTATCTCGTATTTAAAAATGATACCAGAGAGATTTAAAAGGCATCCACAGTATCTGATTGACATAATCGACGTTTACAAAAATTCAGACAAAAAAGAAAAACTGCCGGAAATATTTAATCATAATTTGACATTTACTGAAGTTATTCCTCAAATAGTACTTAGAGAAAAAATAATAGCATCGTTTAATAGTGAAGATAATGAAGAAAAAGAGGAACTAATTCAGACTCTCGCAAATAATTATCATGATAAAGATGCGATTTTTGCTGTCTTGGTTCTTGAATTCAGCCGTAGAAACTTCAAAAAAGCTTCTTATATTGCCAATATAATATTAGAGAATGAATTGGAGAATCTGAATATAAGATATTATTTGGCACTATATTTTCAAATCTACAATTTCTATTATATGTCCGACTGCCATCCTTCCGAAAAACTTGTTAAATGGATAGAGAATTCAGCAAAATGGTGTGTTGAATTTGTTGATCAGTTTAATATACCTGAAATTTCACTACCACTTAGGAAATCACTTCAGAATTTGTTTGATGAAATTAATACGAGATATGCGTGAGAACTTTAAATTTGTTTTTTGAAATAGTAGAATAGCACAGATGATTTTATAGTAACCCTATAAATATTAATGTGTAATGAAAGAAATTAATCACAATGCACAATCGATGGAAACCCTTATCAGAACTGAATATCCCGCCCATAAAACATCAGGGCTTTGCGGAGGATGTCATCATAAGAGACGTATGGAAGTCTGAACCTGAAGCCATAAGGAGGCTGAAAGGCTGTCTGATCAGAAAAAAGACAGGTGAGAAGCAATACATCTTAGAAGATTGCATTGTCGTAGGGAAAAGCAGAGAAGCTGATTATCAGATAGCGGGGAACAACTCCATAAGTCGTAAACACGCCAGGATTTCAAAAAATGACCGAACTTTTATAATAGAGGATCTGGAATCTATGAATCACACATATGTGTCGGGAGAAATGGTAAACGGCAAAAAAGAACTTATGGACGGGGATGTGATCAGGCTTGCCAATGAGAAATTTATCTTTGAAATAAAGGAAGAATTCATAAAGGTGTAAAGACGAGGTGCGGCGGAATGAGTGAAATTGTTTTTGATGAACTGGATTTTACCGTTACGGATCTGGGGGTTACCGATGAGTTTGGTAAGAGCACGGGGAGGCTCAATAATGATGAAGAAAGGAAGGACAATGCTTTCCATGGAGTTGTAGTCTGTGAACGTGGTTCTTATAAAGGCAGAGCGGTAATGATGAAACCGGATGAGAAACTTTATCTTGGTATGGGAAACGATGGAAGTATTGAGATAGACAGTACGAGAATACACAGGATGAATTGCCTGATATCTTATGATGACAAGCGGGAAGAGTATCTGGTAGAGCCACAGGAAAGATGTTCGGTGTTTCTGAACAGCGGACAGCCATTAGGAAAGAACAGGGTATATTGCATCCCCAGAGGAATGCAACTGATTCTTGCTGATAGAGAAAAGGTTATCAGACTGGGATGATCGACAGGTGATGAGGAGAGAAAAATGTCGGAAGAATTAAACATGGCTTCGCTTGAAAAAGATGAGCAGATCAAGATGAGTGATGAAGATAACGCAACCTTGCGTGAATTGTATATGAGGCTCGGTGAAGAATATTACAGAGGGGCTTTTGAGGATCCTCTCCCGCAATTATTGCCGATTTTTGACAAGATAACGGCGCTGTTTGGAAAGTATGCTGTAGCCAGCAAAAAATGCAGAAACTGTGGCTCTGAGCTTGAGGACGATGCGAGGTTTTGTCAGGTGTGCGGAACGCCTGTAGAAGAAATAAACATTGCTGAGGAAAAGCAGGAGGAGGGGTTTTGCAGCAACTGTGGTAATCCACTGCGTCCGGGAGCTAAATTTTGCGGCAGCTGTGGTGCTCCAGTAAGATGACCGTATTCAAAGAAAGAGAAGAAGGAGGGAAGCTTTAAAAGCTTTTGATTGCGAAATGATTTGTAATAATTGTGGCGCGGAATACGATGGAAATGTTAGATTCTGTAAGAATTGTGGAAATGAATTAAAAAATGGTTCAGACGACTCAGAAAGAATATGTCCCGCTTGCGGTGTTATTGTAAGCAGCAATGCTGCCTTTTGCAAAAAATGCGGCTATAAGTTCGACAGTGCGGAAGCATATGCAGATAGCGAAAGCGGTACAGTTCTTCTGGATAATGAAGAGTATACTGAGAAACGTACATTTAGTGAACAGCCTTATGGGCAGCAGTCTTACAATGCAAATAATACAGGCTATTCAGGTATAAGGGAACAGGAAATCACGGAAGAGCAGCTGCCGGCGAAATACAGGCCGCTGGGAGCATGGGCATATTTCGGCTGGTCGTTATTGTTTACCTGTGTACCGTTTGGATTTATCGTTGCAATAATCTTTGCTGTAGGGAAAACAGAAAACATAAATCTTAGGAATTTTGCGCGGTCCATGTTCTGCTTTCTCGTAGTTTGGGCAATTATCCTTCTCCTGCTCCTCGGTTCGGCAGGATGTTCAATAGGACTTCTCTGAGAAAATGATATGATCAGCAGTGAGAATAAGCGGCGACAAGCCCTCAGGCAGTATGAAAACTGACCGGGGGCTTTTATATTGGCGCCGGATCATCACCCGGGCATTGGACTGTAGCTGCATTTTGTTATCATGCCTTGATTGTCGATAATGCGGATATTTATATCTACAAACTATGAATGTCAACTAGAAAGTGAGCCACGTGCTCGTTTGATTTTGAGCCACTTGTGCTCATTTGAAAGTGATCCACCTAAGCACCGTTCTTCGAATGATCCAGACGGTAGGAGTAGCCATTCATATCAAGAATATATGATCTGAATGTAAGACGGTCTACCAGAGCTGCTACCATGGCGGTGTTTTCGAAAAGATTCGTCCATTCCGAAAACGCCAGGTTAGTGGTAACGATAGTGCTTGCGCGCTCACTTCTGTCAGCAATAACTTTAAATAACAGTTCTGACTGGAAACGGTCAAAACTGACATAGCCCATTTCATCGATTATCAACAGATCGACTTTCTGGATTCGTTTCTCCAGTTTGCCAAGAGCATAGTTGTCTTTTGCTTCCGATAATTCGGTCGATAATGAGGCGGCGTTCTTGAATAGAACGCTCTTACCGCCGGCACAGGCCTTGAGACCTATGCCGATTGCCATGTGAGTTTTCCCTCTGCCGGGATTACCTATCATGACAAGATTTTTCTTCTCATCAATGAACCTGCAGCTTGCAAGTTCACTGATGAACAAATCAGATATCTGACCATCATAACGGCTGAGATCCAGTTCATCAATGGTCTTAGTGAATGGAAAGTTCGCCTGTTTCAATCTGCGGCGATTGTTGTTTTCCTGACGCTGCTCATATTCGGCACGCATAAGTTCAAGAAGCAGTTCGCCGAATGTACTATTAGAATCAGCGTGATTCTGGATCTTGTGATAGTCCGCAAATGTAGGTATTTTAAGCTGTTTGGACAGCAGTTTTATCTGTTCCTCTAAAGCGATGTTCATATCAGTTCACCTCCTTTCCTATGTTGAGTGCATCATACTGGTGGAGGTCAACCGGCCGGACGATAACAGGATCGGTTATTACCGGTTGTGCTTCCGTTTCAGAAGCGAATCGTTCCAGAAGACTTATGACATTATCATGCTTCTTCTGTGATTTCAGTTCTTCCAGAACTTCCGGCGGAATGTTCTGTTTTACCGGAGCAGCATCGAAAATTGCTCTCGGTCGCTGTCTGAGCAGAGGCATGTAATGATCCAGCTGATAGGAAAACAGGTTTTTACCGATAAGCCTTATATGTGTAGAAATCCGTTCTCCTTTGTAATATATCTCTACTGTTTCCGGATAACCTTTGACGCTGACTTCATAGCCAACATATTTCACCGGAACAGAATATGTATTTGTTTTGAAGCGTACTGTAGAAAATGCGTTCACACGCACATTCATACATTTTGCGGTTTCAAAGACATATAGAGGAAGCCTGCGAAGAAGACACCTTTCTTCTCGGAACATTTCTCCGACAGTTGCTTTCTTACCGCGAATTTTATGCTTTTCATATTTTAAGCATCTTGCCAGAAGTTCATAATTCAGTTCCTGCATATCTTTCACCTGCGGTACCGGCACACATATGTTGCGGCGAGCCCAGCCAACGAGACCTTCAACAAGACCCTTTTCGTGGCCTTCGGCAGGATTACAGAATACAGCATCAAAACCATAGTGAGCACTCAATGCAGAATAGCCTTCCTGCATTCTGGCATGTGCACCGAAGCCTTCCTTAACTGCAACCTTGCCATTGTCAAAGATGACTCTTGCAGTGGTACCGCCCAGGATATCGAAGATATTAACGAATGCATCCAGAAAGCTCTCTTCATTTTGACGTCTGTAAGCAAGAACTACAGGACGACAACTGTAGCACAATCTGGCGCAAAACAGATTTACGACAGTTTTTTCGCCATTGAGATAGACGGTAGCTTCACCCCAATCGACCTGAATCGCATCAGCAGGATCGAACTGAAGTGGTACAAATGCAAGAGGCATCTTACCGCGGATTTCATGGACAGCACGTCTGATTGTAGATTCGCCGCCTTCGAAACCTTTTTCTTCAACGAGGCGATCAAAAATTCGTCTTGCGGTATGTCGCTGTTTCTTCAAGCCTTCTGCTTCATCTTCTTCGAGGCATGAAGTGATGAAAGCAAGAACATCTTCGGTAAGTACTGATGCTTCACGTTCGGGAGTTTTACGCTCCCAAGGGACATTCTCGCCTTTACAGTACTTTTTAACGGTATTGCGAGAAATACCCATTGATTTGGCAATACTGCGCTGGCTTTCGCCATTTAAATAGCGCTGCCGGATTTGTTTGTAGTCGTTCACTGAAATTACCACCTTTATCACCTCTGAACCTAATCTTAGGTTCAGAGTAATATGAAAGTGGCTCACTTTCAAGCGAGCGTTTTTACTAAAAGTGGCTCACTTTTAGATTAGCATTTATATACAAACACCGCTCAAACCATAAACTGTACATTTAAAAAAATATAAAAATGCATATTTTTCAAATAACAAAAAAACGATACAATTTATGGAGCGATATCATTGATAAGGAGGCTTTTTTATGGAAAACAGAAAGATAACGTACATGGTCTATACGGCGCTGATGGCGGCACTCATCTTTGTGGCCACATATCTGATAAAGATACCGAACCCGGCCACAGGAGGGTACAGCCACATGGGCGACTGCATGACATTCATCGCGGTGGTGATGCTGGGGCGACGGAACGGAAGCATGGCGGCGGCCATCGGAGGGGCTCTTTCGGATCTGCTGGCGGGAGCCGCCGTATGGGTACTGCCGACGTTGGTGATAAAGTTCCTGATGGCGTTCATCATGGGGACGGTGATAAGTAAAGACCCGCTGAGTCACAGAAAGCAGCTGGAAGGCGCGGTCATCGGAGGGGTATTCCAGGTGGCAGCGTACACCCTGGCGAAAATCGCGCTGATAGGCACGGGCCCCGCGCTTCTTTCCATCCCAAATGTCACCATACAGACGACCATAGGCATCGTACTGTTCGTCGTAATCGCCCGTGTGCTGACGAGACATATTTCACCGCTGCACGCTGACGGAAGGAGGTAAGATGATGAAGAAGATAGATGCACATGCCCATATAGGATACATAGGAGGGTGGGCCGATGTTGGTATTACGGAGGAAGGGCTCATAGAGCAGATGGATCAGTTCGACATAGACAGGACTGCTCTCTGCTGCGAGGACAATCAGGTGACCCTTAAAGCCATGGAGGATTTTCCGGGAAGGTTCATCGGGTGTGTATATGTAAATCCTCTTAAGGAAGACGCCGTCAGCTTGATAGAGAGCTACGCCGGGCAGGGGTTCAGCGCGGTGAAGCTCAATCCACTGAGGCACGCATACTGTGCGGATGGGGAAATAGTCGACCCCGTCATGGAAAGGGCGGAAAGGCTGGGGCTACCGGTATGTATACACAGTGGTCATCCTCCCTATTCATTGCCGTGGCAGATCGGTCTTCTTGCTGAGAGACATCCTGATGTCAAGGTGATGATGATACACATGGGACACGGCCATGGCGTATATATTGACGCGGCGCTGAAGATGGCGAGAAAATTTCCCAATATATATCTGGAAATGTCCGGCATGCCTATGCCGTCGAAGATAAGGGAGGCTTACGAGACTGTCGGCAGGGACAGGATAATGTTCGGCACGGACACGCCTTTTCATCATCCCAGCGTGGAGCTGCAGAAGGTACTGGTCAGCGGAGTAGACGAGGAGGGACTGGAAAGGATACTGTATCGCAACGCCAGGGACTTTTTCGATATCCAATGAGACGTTTCCACATCCAATAAGATCTCGTAGTATTGATTATGTTGACAACCGATACCCCTATAGGTATAATATACACATACCCCCATAGGTATAAAAAGGCTGTGACCGCAGCCGTGACTGAGTCGTGTCCGCGGCTGATACTGCGATCGCAGCGGTGGCTGTGACCGCAGCCGCGGTTCCGGGTACGGCTGGCAAGGCCGAGTGGGGGAGAATGACAAGTAAACAAAAATGCAGCAATGAAAAAACGAAACGGTGGAAATCGTGGAAAGAGGTTCGGTATGGATAAAGCGATCGAGAAAGTCGAGCAGTTTATGGAGCTGGGCGGCACAAGGAAGGAGATAGTTCTGCTGGTGATATCGGGTATTTCGCTGGTCATAAGCATTTTCGACCTGGTGCCGCTTCCCTTCGATGCGGCGTGGGTGGCCATAATACTCTGCGGAGTACCGATTATAATAGAGGCCATCATAGGGCTTATCACCGCCTTCGACATCAAGGCAGATGTGCTGGTTTCCATGGCTCTGGTGGCAGCTGTGTGTATCGGGGAGGATTTTGCCGCGGGAGAGGTAGCCTTCATCATGCAGATAGGAGCGCTGCTGGAGGATCTGACGGTAGCGAAGGCCAGAGCCGGCATAGAGAAGCTGGTACACCTGACTCCTCAGACTGCCAGAGTGATGAGGAACGGGACGGAAGAGGTAGTGCCTGCTGAGCAGGTGAAGGTGGGAGACATGATAAGAGTACTTCCCGGCGAAACGGTGCCTGTAGATGGTGTCATCGTTTCGGGGCAGACCTCGGTCAATCAGGCCGTGATGACGGGAGAATCGCTGCCGGTAGACAAATCGGCCGGCGATGAGGTCTCCAGCGGGACGGTGAACCAGTTCGGTGCCTTCGAGATGAAGGCTACAAGGGTCGGAGAGGACAGCTCCATACAGCGGATGATAAAGCTGGTGCAGTCGGCCGATGCCGGCAAAGCAAAGATAGTCAGCCTGGCCGACAGATGGGCTACATGGATAGTGATCATTGCGCTGACTGCGGCGGCTGTAACGTGGGCAGTGACGGGAGAGATAATAAGGGCAGTGACGATCCTGGTAGTGTTCTGTCCATGTGCGCTGGTACTGGCTACACCGACAGCCATCATGGCAGCCATAGGCAATGCTACGAAGCACGGCTTCCTGGTCAGGGAGGGTGATGCATTGGAACGGCTGGCCAGAGTCTCCAGGATAACCTTCGATAAGACCGGAACCCTTACCTACGGGACACCGGAAGTGACAGAAGTACATAGCGTGCTGGAAGGAGTGTCCGATGACCAGCTGTATTCGATGGTGGCTGCCGCGGAGCAGTTCTCGGAGCATCCGCTGGGAAAGGCCATATTCTCCTGCTGCATGAAAACAGAGAGTGAAGAAGGCCGTGAAGGAAGTCTGAAGGCCAGAAAGGTGGAAGGTTTCACAATGATACCGGGGCAAGGCGTGAAGGCTGTCATCGATGGGAAAAAGGTGGCGGCTGGTAATGTCAAGCTGATATCAGCGGAGGATATCACCGTCACCGGTGATATTGCGAGAGCGGCGGGAAAGCACATCTCGGAAGGCTCCACCGTCATCCTGGCAGCTATAGATGGAGAGATGGCCGGTTATATAGTTCTGTCGGACACGGTGAGAGAGGAGAGCCGGGAGATGATAACACGGCTGAAGGCGCTGGGAGTAGAGCCGGTGCTGCTTACAGGTGACAACAGGAACGCGGCGGACAACATCGCCGGACAACTGGGAATCAGTGAGATCCATTCCAATTGCATGCCGGAAGACAAGCTCAATGACATAGACGCATATCAGAAGAACGGCAGCGATGTCTGCATGATAGGAGACGGCATCAACGATGCGCCGGCGCTGAAAAAAGCCAACGTGGGGATCGCCATGGGAGGCGTTGGCAGCGATATCGCCGTGGATGCGGCTGACATCGCGCTGGTAGACGATGAGATCAAGGAGCTGCCTCATCTGGTGGCGCTGGCTAAACGGATGATGACGACCATAAAGCTGAACCTGTCCTTTTCCATGGGCCTCAACTTCCTGGCTATCATCCTGGCCATAACGGGAGTGATGGGACCGGTCGTGGGAGCTCTTGTCCATAATGCCGGTTCAGTGCTGGTGATAATCAATTCATCGCTGTTGCTGAAATGGAAAAGAAGATAGGCGAGTCGTTATCGTGAGATTTACAGGCTTTGCTGCCGAATTTTCGGGGAAGAGAGATGATCCGGCAATAAAAACACAAGACGTTGCCGGATTTCAGAAAAGTAAAGAGGATTCGGCAGGAAAAAGGAAAAAACATCCATAAAATCGAGAAGCGACAGAGAAATATTTGAAAATCCGCGCCGGGAAAACTGTTTAAAGTAAAAATCCGGCAAGCTGCTGCCGAATCTCAAGCGACAGTGAAAAATCCGGCAACAAAGCCTGTCGGCGTTGCCGGATCTCAACGGAATCCTTAAAATCCGGCAGATTTGCCGGGAAGGGCGGGAAACCTGCCGGATGATGAAGCACAATGAAAACCGATGAGAATAGATGACAAAAAAGGGGCTGCACATCGTCATACTTGACGACATGCAGCCCTTTGCTGTTGGTGGAAAATCAATCTCTGTAATTTTTCCTTGCAGTATAGTGGGTATGGAGAAGCTGATGAGCCTTGCTTCCGTTGGCCATGCCCAGGAAGTTCTTGTACAGCTTTTTAACGGCAGGGTTGTTGTGGGATTTCCTGATATATGTATTTCTGTCTTCTCTGTACAGTCCCTTGGCTCTCTCTTCCTTGATATCTATCCAGTTTCGGACGTCGGAGAGCTGGAGCGGCTGGCCGCCTCCGTTTATGCAGCCTCCCGGACAGGCCATGATCTCGACGAAGTGGAATTCTTCGCCGGCTTTTATGGCATCCATCAGTTTCCTGGCGTTGCCGAGGCCGTGGGCCACTGCGGCTCTTATGTTGAGATCGTTGATGGTGATGGTAGCTATCTTGATACCCTCAAGGCCGCGGACGTCCTCGTATTCGAAGTTATCGGCGGAGCTTCCCGTCAGGATATCCGATACGGTCCTGAGAGCCGCTTCCATCACGCCTCCCGTGGTTCCGAATATTACGCCGGCTCCCGATGCGCCTCCGAACGGAGCGTCGAAATCGCTGTCACCCAGATCAGGGAAGTCGATACCGGAGTCGTATATCATCGTGCCCAGCTCTCTCGTCGTTATGACGATGTCCACGTCGGCCAGGCCGTCCACCTGCATTTCAGGCCTTCCCGCCTCGAACTTTTTGGCGGTGCAAGGCATTACGGAGACTACTACGATGTCCTTCGGATCAAGTCCGTTCTGTTCTGCGTAGTAAGTCTTGAGAATAGCTCCGAACATCTGATGAGGTGATTTACATGTGGACAGATTATCCAACATATCCGGATAATTGTGTTCGCAGAACTTTATCCATCCCGGCGAGCAGGATGTGATGAGTGGCAGCTTGCCGCCTCCGCGTATCCTGTCTATCAGCTCGGCTCCTTCCTCCATGATGGTCAGGTCGGCTCCCGTATCGGTGTCGAACACCTTGTCGAAGCCCAGCATCCTCAGGGCCGTTACCATTTTACCGGTAACAGGAGTACCGATAGGCATATCGAAATCCTCACCCAGGGCTACCCTTACGGCAGGAGCTGTCTGGGCGATGACGTGCTTTGTCGGATCGTATATGGCCTCCCATACTCTGTCGATGTCATTCTTTTCGTGAAGGGCGGCGACAGGACATACATTGATACACTGTCCGCAGTTGACACATGGTGTGTCTTTGAGGGACATGTTGAACGGTGACGCTATCTGCGTATTGAAGCCTCTGTTGATGACATCGATCACTCCTACTGTCTGTATGTTCTTGCAGACGCTGACGCATCTTCTGCACAGGATGCATTTGTTAGGATCTCTTACGATGGAAGGGCCGATGTCCAGCGGCAGTTTTTTGCTTTCTCCCTCAAATCTCACTTCTCCCACCGACAGTTTGTTAGCCAGAGCCTGGAGTTCGCAGTCCATCCAGCTTCTGGAACAGGTCTGGCATCTGGCGTTGTGGTTGGAGAGTATCAGCTCCAGGTTCACCTTTCTTGCCTCCATTACCTTAGGAGTGTGGGTGAAGACCTCCATCCCTTCCGAGACAGGATGGACGCAGGCAGCCTGCAGCGCTCTGGCTCCCTTCACCTCAACGACGCACATACGGCAGCAGCCGATCTCGCTGATATCCTTGAGGAAACAGAGGGTAGGGATGGTTATGTTTACCTCTTTGGCTGCCTCCAGGATCGTGTAGTTTTCCGGTACATAAAGGTTTATACCGTCTATGGTTATGTTTACTTTATTCATGTTATGCGGCCTCCTTCACATTACGCGTTCTTCATTATTGACTTGAACGGACACTTCTCCATACAAACGCCACACTTGATACACTTGTCCTGATCGATGACGAATGGGGTATCCTTGTCGCCCGATATCGCGCCCACAGGGCAGTTCTTCTTACAGATGCTGCAGCGCTTGCAGATGCTGTCGAATATGACATACTGTACCATGGATTTGCAGACGCCGGCTGGACATTTCTTGTCCACAACATGGGCCATATATTCGTCCTTGAAGTATCTCATGGTGGAAAGCACAGGGTTAGGAGCCGTCTGGCCCAGTCCGCAGAGGGCGGACGCCTTTATGTTCCTGGCCAGGACTTCCAGCTTTTCCAGATCTTCTACCTGTCCTTTACCTTCTGTGATACGCGTTACGATCTCCAGCATCCTCTTGGTGCCTATCCTGCAAGGAGGACATTTGCCGCAGGATTCATCGACGGTGAATTCAAGGAAGAACTTGGCCAGGTCCACCATGCAGGTGTCCTCGTCCATTACGATGAGACCGCCGGAACCCATCATGGAGCCCAGAGCTATCAGCGAATCGTAATCTATAGGAGTGTCCAGCTCGGAAGCCGGGATGCAGCCGCCGGAAGGGCCGCCTGTCTGAGCCGCTTTGAATTCCTTGCCGTTAGGTATACCGCCGCCGATGTCGTATATTATCTCACGCAGTGTGGTTCCCATAGGGATTTCCACCAGACCGGTGTTGTTTATTTTGCCGCCCACGGCGAATACTTTGGTTCCCTTTGATCTTTCCGTGCCGATGCTTGAGAACCACTCGGCTCCCCGGAGGATTATCATAGGGATATTGGCGTAAGTTTCCACGTTGTTGAGGATGGTAGGCTTGCCGAAGAGCCCTTTTACGGCAGGGAACGGAGGTCTTGGCTGCGGTTCTCCTCTGCGCCCTTCCACCGATGTCATGAGGGCCGTTTCTTCTCCGCATACGAAGGCTCCGGCGCCCAGCCGCACGTCCAGATCGAAATCAAATCCGGTGCCGAAGATATCCTTGCCCAGCAATCCGTATTCCTGAGCCTGCTTTATGGCTATGGTGAGTCTTTCCACGGCGATAGGATATTCGGCTCGCACGTATACATATCCCTGATTGGCACCGATGGCGTATCCGGCTATGGCCATGGCTTCTATAACAGAGTGGGGATCTCCCTCCAGCACCGATCTGTCCATGAACGCTCCCGGATCGCCTTCATCGGCATTGCAGCATACATATTTCTGTGCCACCTGCTGGTCTGCGGCAAAGCTCCACTTGACCCCTGTAGGGAATCCACCGCCGCCTCTTCCTCTCAGCCCCGACTCTTTTATCGTATCTATAACATCCTCCGGCTCCATCTCTGTCAGGACTTTTTCCAGAGCCGAATAACCGTCTCTCGCTATGTACTCGTCTATATTTTCGGGATTGATGGCTCCGCAGTTTCTCAGCGCAACTCTCATCTGTCTGGAGAAGAAGTCCACGTTTTCCAGCGCGTTCTCTATCTTTTCGGCTTCCTTGTCGCCGGCCAGTAAACGTCTTACGGGTTCGCCCTTCATGATATGGCTGTCGAAGATCTCGTTGACGTCCTCCGGCTGTACCAGCGTGTACATGATATGCTCAGGATAGAACATAACGATGGGACCTTCAGCGCAGAGACCGAAGCAACCGGTCTTCACGACTTTGATATCGTTCTCCAGTTTGTTTATCTTTATCAGGCTCTCCAATCCGTCTATTATCTTCATGGAATTGGAAGATGTACAGCCTGTACCTCCGCAGACCATTATGTGCATCTTACCGCCTGTCGCCGTAGGCTCAGCGTCGGGGTTTACACGGATCATCAGGTCAGCCTGTTTTTCCTTTCTTATCTTATCGATATCCGAAATGCTCTTTATCATCGCTATTACCTCCTAAAGTTTATCGAACTTGTCTATGATGCCGTCGACATCGTCGGGAACCAGTTTACCGAAGACTTCGTCATTGATGGTCACCACCGGAGCCAGACCGCAGGCTCCTATGCATCTGCAGGCGTCCAGAGAGTATTTGCCGTCGTCGGTACATTCCCCCACGTCGATGGAAAGTCTGGTCCTGAATTTGTCGAGGATGTCGTTGGCTCCCTTGACGTAACAGGCCGTACCCATACAGACGTTGATCTGATATTCTCCTTTAGGATTGATCGAGAATTGTGTGTAAAAGCTGACTACGCCGTATACCTCCGCGAGAGGGATATTGAGCTTTTCCGCTATGTCGCGCTGTACTTCCAGAGGAAGATAGCCGTATACTTCCTGGGCCTCATGGAGTACAGGAATGAGGGCGCCCTGAGTGTCCTTGTACTTAGCGATTATAGCATCCAGTTTTTCCGCTTTTTCTTTCGCGTCGGCACACATGGTGCAATTGTTGCTCATGCAAAACTCCTTTCATTCTTTTGTAAAATTCCGATAATTGTGATTAAAATAACTATTTGTATAATATCGTTGGAATAGATATTCTGTCAATACGTGTGAAAAAAATATCGGTGTTTTTTTGCTGATACAATTTACAAATTTGTTGCCTCCATTAAAGATTTTGTTACAGACATCTGATATAATAAAGGCGATCACAGCCGAGAAGGCTTGAAATTACAGTAAAAATGAAGATAAGGACGGAACCGATATATGAACAGGAATTATAAACAGGCTATAAGCTATCCTTATACGATGATGTATGAGGAGATCTACAAGGCCGCCAGGAATAATCCGGAAGGGGCCGCCTATGAATTCCAGGGAAAGAAGACCAGATATCTGGAATTCGTAAGGAAAATAGAACTGGCCGCGGCTGCTTTTGCTGTCGCGGGAGTCGGTGCAGGCGACCGTGTGACCATCTGCATGCCTAACACACCTCAGGCTGTGGACAGCTTTTATGCCCTCAACAGGGTGGGGGCCATACCGGTCATGATACATCCTCTTTCGGCGGTGGAAGAGATAAAGTTTTATCTTTCCAAGACAAACAGCAGGTTTGTACTGACGTTGGACATGTTCTACGAAAAGGTGAGGAAGGCGGCAGACGATACAGGGATGCCGGTCAAGGTGATAGTGGCGGATATAAAGGATGAACTGCCTTTTCCCAAGGACAAGCTCTATCCGCTGACGGTAAAGGGCAAGGTGAAGATAAAGTATGACGGGGAAAGGGCTGTAAAGTGGAAAGATTTCATCAGGGCGGGGAAGAAAAGGAACGCTGCTGATGAACCTCACAGGAAATACGACGATGTGGCGGTGATACTGTTCAGCGGAGGGACTACCGGTAAGACCAAGGCCATACAGCTGACAAATCTCAACATGAACGCTTTGGCGCTGCAGACAGGATCGGCAGCCGGATTTTCGCTGGACGGGCTGAGGATGTTATCGGTGATGCCGCTTTTTCACGGGTTTGGACTGGGTATTGGTATCCATACGGCGCTGGTCCACAGCGGGACATGTATACTGGTGCCTCAGTTTTCAGTGGAAACGTACGCGACTCTCATAAAGAAGGAAAAGCCCAACGTATTGCCGGGGGTGCCTACCCTTTTTGAAGCGCTTCTCAGGACGAAGGGCCTTCAGGGGTTCGATATGTCCTTCATCCGGGGCATGTTTTGCGGAGGCGACTCGTTGTCCATAGAGCTCAAGAAAAAGGTGGATCAATTCCTCAGAGAGCATAATTCTAAAATACAGATAAGAGAAGGATATGGGACTACCGAGTGTGTTACCGCCAGCTGTCTGACACCTCAGGATTATTACAAGGAAGGGAGCATTGGCGTGCCTTTCCCCGATACGTATTACAAGATAGTGAAGGTAGGGACCAACGAGCAGCTGCCGCCTAACAATGACGGCGAGATATGCATAAGCGGGCCTACGGTGATGAAGGGATATCTGGACGATGAAGAAGAGAACCGGAAGACTCTCAGACAGCATGGAGATGGCCGTGTATGGCTCCACACAGGGGATCTGGGGATGATGGACGAGGAAGGATTCGTCTACTTCAGACAGAGACTCAAGAGGATAATAATCGTATCAGGATATAAGATATATCCATCACAGGTAGAAAATGCCATAGATGCACATCCCGACGTAATGTATTCCTGTGCCATAGGTGTGCCGGACAAGTATAAGATGCATAGGGTAAAGGCATTTGTCGTCCTGAGAGAGGGCGTGGAGCCTGATGACAGGATAAAGGAGGAAATACTGGAAAACTGCCGCAAGGAAGTCTTCAGGTTCGGTGTGCCTTCAGAGATAGAGTTCCGAAAGGAGCTGCCGAAGACTCTGGTGGGGAAGGTGGCCTACAGAGTCCTGGAGGAGGAAGTGAATGAGGGCATCGACTGATATGGAAAACAAAGAGTATGCCGGAATGACGGGGAAAACAGAGAGAGCGGAAAGCGAGCGTAAGAAACGGGGCGACAGGAAAGACGGTGTATGGCTCAGAGATATGGACGGGTTCCATGCCATAATGCCCCATCTGATGCCTCAGCGCTGCGAATCGGAGGTATATATAGAGGAAACTATAGATGTTACGGAGATGATGCGGTACATAGAACGCCGCAATAAAGAAGGCCTTCCATATAAGCTGACGCCTTTCCATGTGCTGGTAGCGGCCGTGGCCAAGCTCATATACCACAGGCCCAAGCTCAACATATTCATTTCAGGAAAGCGGTTTTACCAGCGTAAAAAGATGACGCTGGCCTTTGTAGTAAAAAGAAAATTTGAGGATGAGGCTGAGGAATCGCTTCTGATCATGGAAGTGAATGGCGACACTACGTTGGACATGATCAGCAGAAAGATAGTCGGAGACGCCGATCAGGTGAGGAAAGAGGGCGGGAATGATATAAACGACCTGTTGGACAAGCTGGCCAGATTGCCCAGATGGGTCATGCGCCTGGCCATGTGCGGGTTCAGGTTCCTGGACTTCCATGGATGGATGCCGGAGAGCATATGCCGGGGAGACAGCAATTATGCCACTGTGCTTCTGTCCAATCTGGGGAGCATCAAGTGTAACGCGGCATATCATCACCTGAATAATTATGGGACTAATTCACTGGTAGTGACCATAGGGAAGATACACAAGGAGCAGGTGACAGATGAAAACGGCAATGTCAGGATAAGGGATGTGGTAGCGTTGGGAGCCACGGCCGACGAGCGGATAGCTGACGGCTTTTATTTCGCCAAGTCCCTGCGGCTGCTGGAACAGATACTGGCACAGCCTCAATCGCTGGAGGAGCCTGTGAAGATGGATATAGACCAGGGACAGCAGTAGGCAGGGATCAGGAGAAGCTGTATCATGGATCCAGTTTTTTCATGACGGAATCACAGGCGGCGCATGCGGAGGAATAGGCAAACTGCAGGCTGTAGCCACCTGTGACAGCATCGATATCCAGGGCTTCCCCGATGATCATCAGTCCGGGGAGGCCCTTCGCTTCCATAGAGGAAGTATCTATCTGTGATAATTCGATGCCTCCACATGTGGTCATGGCTCTGCCGAATCCTTCCGTTGATGATATTTCAAAGGTGTCGCCGGTGAGAAGGGCTGCCAGCTTTTTCAGCGAAGGACCGCAGCGCTCAGTCATCATCCGGCAGAATCTCTTTGGCAGAGAGAAGTCTTCCGCTGCGATGTTGGTGATATCGGAGCTGTTACCTTTGACTGCGCTGTTGAGGCGATCCAGGACATGACGAAAGTCTGCCGGATGGAGGTAATTTATCACCAGTATACGGCCGGGCGAAGCATATTTGGAGATGTTGAGGACAGCTGGTCCGGAAAGATCTCCATGGGTCAGCAACAATCCTCCTGTTTCCATGGCTAGTCGTTTTTCATTTTCCCATATGGAGACACAGGCGTTGGCGAAGGAGATCCCTGACAGCTCACCGTAAGGATAAGAGGCGACTTTCACAGGAACGAGGGCAGGCTTCAGCTGGGTGTGACGGAGATCCAGATCTCTTTCCATCACCGGGAACATGGAGCCGTCGGAGCCTGTGGAGGGATAGGAGCAGCCGCCGGAAGCGATGATGAGACACTTCCCTGTGAATGTGGAGTTTCCGGCGCGGACAGACCAGCCGCCGGGGATTTTCTTCATGTGACTTGCCGGACGTTCATACTCTATTGTGAAGCCGTTTTTCCGTGATGCGTCCAGCAGCGCTTCCAATATGTCCTTTGCGGACATGGACGCGGGAAAGACTTTGCCATCTTCCCGGACGACGGTCTTCACGCCCATGCTTTCGAGGAAGCTGATGAGCTCCCGGTTATTGTGGCTGTAGAGGCATTTTCTGATTTTGGTACCGTTTTCGCCGTAGCATTTCAGAAAATCCTTGATCGAACCGCTGTGAGTAACGTTGCAGTGGCCGCTGCCGCTCATCAGCAGCTTGGTGCCGGGCCTGCCGGTCTTCTCCAGTATGAGCCCGTTGACAGGACGCGGCATGGATGCGGCGCAGAAAAGGCCGGAAGCGCCGGCTCCGATTATGATGCAGTCGTATATCATGGTAAATCATCCTTATGTTATTATTTATAGTAACGTTATTGTAACACGGATATGGGCTCAGCGGCTCTTTTTGGCGGAAAATACAGATAAATTCGGATATGCTGAAACTGATGGGAGGACGATGTGAAGAAGGACATAGCTGGAATGATAAAACGGGCTGACAGGTTTAAGGTCATCCTGATAGGGGAAGGAATACTGGTAGGACTTGTGGCCGGAGCGGTGGTCATACTCTACAGGGTGGCTCTGGAATACGCTGGGATATGGAACGGGAAGATCCTTGAGTACGCATCGCAGGGCGCTGTCTTCATGGCGGCGTGGATGGCAGTGCTGGCCGCTATGGCTGTTGCTGTGGGAAAGCTGACATCCTGGGAGCCTATGATATCCGGAAGCGGTATCCCCCAGGTGGAAGGTGAAGTGGTCGGAAAGCTGAGTCAGAACTGGATAAGGGTGATAGCAACAAAATTCATCGGAGGCTTCATATGCATGCTGGCCGGGTTGGCTCTCGGAAGAGAGGGCCCGTCCATACAACTGGGCGCCATGGCAGGCAAAGGCGTTTCACGGGGTCTGGACAGAGGAAAGACGGAGGAACACTTTCTCATTACATGCGGAGCCAGTGCCGGACTGGCGGCCGCGTTCCATGCGCCGCTGGCAGGTGTGATGTTTTCACTGGAGGAGATCCACAAGAATTTCTCCGTATCGGCCCTCACGTCGGTCATGACCGCCTCGTTGACGGCTGATATCCTCAGCACTATAGTGCTGGGAACCGATTCGGTGTTCAGATTCGAGATAGACTCGACGTTGCCAACAGGATATTACTGGATGATATTGATCCTGGGGCTCATCCTGGGAGCACTGGGCGCGTTTTACAACTGGTTCACTCTTAAGGCTCAGGAGCTCTATGGTAAGATAAAGGTCGGCGGCAGCTGGCTGAAGATGATGATCCCTTTTATCTGTGCCGGTCTTCTGGGATTCACGTTCCCGGAACTTCTGGGCAGCGGCCACGATTTGATCACCCGGCTCACTCACACCGATATGATGCTGGGAACGATACTCCTCATATTGGCCGGGCGATTCCTGTTTTCGGCTGTGAGCTTCGGTTCGGGAGCGCCGGGAGGCATTTTCTTCCCGCTGCTGGTGACAGGCGGATATATAGGAGGAGCTTTTGCTGCCGCGGGCGTGGAATATTTCGGACTGGATCCCGTATATGTGAATAATTTCGTGCTGCTGTCCATGGCAGGCTATTTCGCGGCTATCGTCAGAGCACCGCTGACAGGGATAATCCTGATATTCGAGATGACGGGAAATCTGAACCATATGCTGTCCCTTTCGGTGGTGACGGTGGTCGCGTACATCACGGCCACCCTCATGGGTTCCAGACCCATATATGAGAGCCTGCTGGACAGATTTATGGAAAAGCACGGGCCTGCGGACGGCATGGGAGAAGGTGTGAAGCAGAAAATACTTGACAGCTTCGTGGTGGCTAAAGGTTCAGAGCCTGACGGCAAGACGGTGAAAGATGTCTCGTGGCCCGACAACTGTTTGCTGGTGTCGATACAGCGGGGAAGTCAGGAACTGATCCCAAGGGGAAAGACAAGGCTGGCTGCGGGCGATATAGTCGTGACGATGAGTGACGAGAGAGATATGGCGGCCGTCCATGAGAAGATGGAGGCTCTTTGCGGAGATTTGATGAAAAGAGGGAACATATGAGATTGAGAGAGCTTTGTAAGGATATGAGATACAGGCTTATGCAGGGGAACGACGATGTGGAGGTAAGTGATATAATCTATGATTCACGGAAAGCGAAGCCGGCAGCAGCATTCGTGTGTATCGCAGGGGCGGTGACCGATGGGCACAAATTCATACCCGATGCCGTGGAAAAAGGCGTGTCGGTCATCGTTGCGGAACGTCCTGAGGAAACAGTCGCGGTACCGGAGGACGTGACGGTCATCCAGGTAGAGTCGGCCAGACGGGCGCTGGCGATCATGTCGGCAGCTTATTTTGGTCATCCCGCGGAGAAGCTGGTGACAATAGGGGTGACGGGGACCAAGGGGAAAACCACCACTACCTATATAATAAAAGATGTGCTGGAGCATGCCGGAAAGAAGACAGGGCTCATAGGCACTATCGCCGCGATCATAGGGGATGAGACAGTACCTTCCTGCAATACGACGCCGGAGTCCTACGAGCTCCATAAGCTCATGGCCCGAATGGTGGAAAAGGGATGTCAGTACATGGTGATGGAGGTGTCGTCTCAAGGTCTCAAGCTGGACAGGACGGCGGGGATAAACTTCGACTACGGAGTCTTTACCAATCTTTCCCCGGATCATATCGGACCGGCGGAGCATGCCGATTTTGACGAATACCTCAGGTGCAAGAGCATGCTGTTCAGACAATGCGGGACCGGCATCTTCAATGTCGATGACAAGTATGCAGGGAGGATGATGGAAGGCCATACCTGTTCTGTAGTGACCTTTTCCGCGTCAGGTGAAAAGGAAGCGGATCTGAAGGGACATGACGTGGAGTTTCTCAATGAAGAAGGAAGACTTGGGATGAGCTTTTCCACGTCGGGGTCGATGGACAGTCGGGTCAGGATAAATATCCCCGGCATGTTTTCAGTCTACAACGCTCTGGCCACCATGGCCGTATGCAAATCCATAGGTATCGCCGATGACATGATATTGGCGGGACTGGATCACGTGCAGGTGGCAGGCAGAGTCGAGCCTGTGCCGGTCTCCGCCGATTTCAGCATGATAATAGATTACGCTCATAACGAGGTCAGCACAAGGAGTGTATTAGAGACATTGCGGCAATATGGGCCGTCAAGACTCATCGCTTTGTACGGATGCGGCGGCAATCGTTCAAAGCTGAGACGATACGACATAGGTGAGGTAACAGGACAGCTGGCTGATTTGAGCATCCTTACCATGGATAATCCGCGGTTCGAGCAGGTGAAGGATATAAACGACGATATCAAGGTGGGCTTGGCCAAAAGCGGCGGCAAATACGTGGAAATAGAAGACAGGAAAGAGGCCATAGCTTATGCCATCACCCATGCCAGGGCGGGAGATATGATAGTCCTGCTGGGCAAAGGTCATGAGGATTACGTTGAGATCAGAGGGGTAAAGCACCATTTTTCAGAAAAGGAAGCGATATGGGAGATCGTTGGTGATATCAAGGCCGACAGATACCATATGGAAGACGATGGCATCAGATTTTTCTGATGCCGCAGGACTGAAAAGGAGCTGTGGCTTAAGCAATTCTTAAGGAACCCATCGCGCCCGATCGATAGCAATACCCTTTCCCATATGATATAATTTCATCATTAAGGAGGCACAGGCCAGTGATACAGCTAAAGAACGTTTCGAAATACTACTACAGCAAGGGAATGATATCCAGCGGTATCTCCAAGGTAGACCTGACCCTGGAGATAGGCGAATTCGTAGTGATAACAGGTGAATCCGGCAGTGGTAAGACCACTCTCCTCAATGTCATATCAGGGCTGGACTCGTACGAGGAAGGGGAGATGTACATCGACGGGACGGAAACAAGCCATTACCGGGCATCGGATTTTGAGGATTACAGGAAGCGATATATCGGTAACATATTCCAGCATTATAATCTGGTGAACAGCTATACCGTCTATCAGAATATAGAGCTGATACTTCTTATAAACGGGTATTCGCGGGACGAGATAAAGCGCAGGGTGCCTGATATCATAAAGCGTGTCGGCCTGGAGTCTCACGCAGGGACGAAGGTATCCAAGCTGTCGGGCGGCCAGAAGCAGAGAGTATCCATAGCCAGGGCATTGGCGAAGGATACCGATATCATCGTCGCCGACGAGCCGACGGGTAACCTGGACAGCGTTTCCGCTGAAGGGATCGTTGAACTTTTGAGTGAGATCGCTCACGATAAGCTGGTGATAGTAGTTACCCATAATTATGACCAGTTCGCTGAATATGTCACGAGAAAGATAAAAATGCATGACGGCAGAGTCGTCGAGGATATCCGCCTAAAGGAAGACGAGGGTCTGCCAGCTTTTGCGGTGCTCAAAACAGAAGATGCCCGCAGAGAGCATATGGGCAGGGAAATGAGCGCGGCCAGCAAGTTAAGGCTCGGGGTGAGGAACACATTCAACATTTTCCCCAAGTTCATACTCATGCTGGCTGTTTTCATGTTCGTGGTCTTCGCTGTCACGTCCCAGTATACAGCCTTCCGAAATCAGGAAGCGGAGGAAGACAGGCTGGGATACAACGATTACTTTTATAACTACAGTGAAAATCGTGTCGTGCTGAAAAAATCCGACGGTTCAGCTTTTACAGGAGACGATTTGAACGCTATAAACAATGTGGCCAACGTGGAGACGGTGGCAGTAAACGATATACTGCTGGACACGCCTCTTTACATAGAAAATGAGGATACATTTTACGAAGCGTATCCGAGATCATTGAGAGAATTCGACGGGACATTGGTGACGGGCAGGATGCCGGAAGCCGATAACGAAGTGATCTTTACCGCTGTCCGGGACGAATTCGATGCCAACATGATAGAGGCGCTGATGGACAGGACCTTCCAGATAGATCTGGGAGAGGATACGGCGGTGAACCTGACTATCGTAGGTTTCGCATATAAGGAGACGAACGATGGTGTGTTCACTTATACAGGAGAGCTTTTTGCCACAGATCAGATGATCAGCACGATATTGACCGAGACTTACAGCTACAACAGCACGGTGACGACGCTTGTAAACGGCAAGGAACAGCAATATGTGGAAGGCAATTCCTTCTACAGGATCGTCCCCAACAGTCGTGTGGCGGCAGGCCAGGCTTTCGTAGCCGAAGAGCTGAATAATTTTTATGATGAAAATGACGGAGTGAGGGGTAAGACCATCACCGTGACGGCCAGCAACATACTGTACACTCAGTCCGCAGACCTTACCGTATCAGAAGTATATACAAGCCGGACCTTCGAGTCCATAACGGGTATTGCCGATTATGAAAGCCATAACGGCACCATATATGTAAGTCCGGACGATTACGCCGCTCTTTTCGCAAAAGGAAATTATCAGGCATCCATTTACGTGAGAGACGTGGATGACATGGCTCATACCCTGGAAGCTCTGGAAGCTATGGGATACACTACTCTGCCGCTGAAGGATACTCTAATAAGTATGTTCAGCGATCTCACGTCGATAATACGTGTCCCGATAACAGTGGTGGTGATAGTGGCGTTGTTCTTCATCGCCTATTTCGTCATAAGGCTCATCCTCAGGTCAAGGACATCCTATTTCAGCATTCTCAGGATGCTGGGCCTGGCCCGGCGGAACATAAGGCGGATACTCGACGTGGAAATGCTGCTGACGGTAAATATAGCTTACGCTATCTTTCTTCTGTGCGTCATACTGGTAAATAAAGGATTCATCAATATACAGTATATAGCCGATATGGTGGCATATATAGGCGCGGTCGATTACGTGATCCTATACGCCGTCATGATAGTGATGGCATATCTCATCTCGGGCAAATTCGCCAGGAATCTGTTTAAGAAGACTGCTATGGGCGCCTACAGAGAGGAGGAATGATCATGTTAAAGCTGGAGCATGTTAACAAATATTTCAACAAAAATAAGAAAAACGAGATCCACGTGATAAATGAGACTTCTCTCCACATGGAAGGCAAGGGACTGGTAGCGCTGCTGGGGCCCAGCGGATGCGGGAAGACCACTCTCCTCAATGTCATAGGCGGGCTGGACAAGGTAAACAGCGGACAGATCTTTGTCAATGGCCAGAGGATAACGGGAAGGCTTTCCCATACAGTGGACAAGATAAGGAACCTCAATGTCGGGTATGTGTTCCAGAATTATAACCTGGTGGATAACATGACCGTATTCGACAACGTAGCGATCGCTCTCAGGATGGTAGGGGTAAAGGATAAGAAAGAAATAGAAGAGAAGGTCAACTACGTCCTGGAGAAGGTAGGGATGTACAGATACAGGAACCGGTACGCCGATATGCTGTCGGGAGGAGAGCGTCAGCGGGTAGGCATAGCAAGAGCTATCGTGAAAAATCCCGCTGTGGTGATAGCTGACGAGCCTACGGGTAATCTGGACAGCCGCAACACCCTTGAGGTGATGAATATAATAAAAGAGATCTCGGAGGAAAAGCTGGTGATACTGGTCACCCATGAGGAAGAGCTGGCTGATTTCTACGCCTCCAGAATAATAAAGCTGCTGGATGGAAAAGTCATTTCCGACGAAGTGAACGACAGCGCGGAAGGCCTGGACTATCGAGTGGAAAACAAGATATATCTCAGGGATATAAAAGAGCATAAGCGGATAAACAGCGGAAGATACAATATAGATTTTTACAATGACAGCGGAGACGAATTGAAGCTGGATATTGTCGTGAGGAACGGCAATATATACGTGAAGACCAAGTCCGAGGGGACAAAGGTGGAAGTGGTGGACAGCGACTCCAGCGTGGAGCTGGTGGATGCGCATTATACCAGGATCACAAAGGATGAAAATCAGGAGAGGAGTTTTGATTTGACGAAGCTGGAGGCGAAAGGGACCCGCAAATACAGATCCATCGTAAATCCGGTATCTATGTTCGTCAACGGCTTTAAAACAGTGATGAACTACAATACGCTGAAGAAGATCCTTCTGATAGGATTCCTGATATCTTCCGTCTTCATCACTTATTCCATAAGCAATATATTCGGCGTCATGAACATCACGGACGATGAATTCGTGACGGTGGACAAGTCGTATCTGCGGCTTGTGAGCAAGAATACCGATGTGGATACATACCTTCAGTACGAGAACGATCCCCGCTTCAGTTATGTGATGCCGGGAGATTCCCGCATAAGTCTGCAGATGCCTCTGGACGATTATTTCCAGACCCGGTACGCGTTGGCTCTCATAAAAGGATCGCTGTCGGATTATACGAAGCTGACCGCGACTGATATAGTGTATGGGAGACTGCCGGAGAACAGCAATGAAATAGTAGTCGACAGGATGATATTGGAGCAGGTGATAGATACCCAGACGACGACTACTGCGGGATATGGGACTGTCAGAAGTTTCGTCGGCGGAGATATACCTGTAAATAATATGGAGGATCTGGTCATAGTGGGGATAAGCGATATGCAGAGCCCGTGCATATACGCTTCACAGGATATGTTCATAAATATCCTGGCAAATACGGGAAGTGGTGACGGTGTCATGTCCGAAGGGGAGACGACTGCCGCAACGACCCTCATAGACTATACGCTGAAGACATCGGACGTCAGTCTGGTGAGAGGAAGCTGGCCTGCCGGCGATTATCAGGTGGTAGTCAACGAGAAATACAGGGAGAGCATGCCTCAGGGCAGGGAGATATCCCAGAAGGTCAACGGCAGGAATCTTACTGTGGTGGGATATTACTCCGATAGATATGACAGTGATTTCATGTTGATCAATAACAATACTTTGAAGTATGATTTGATAAAGAACAAGACAGATGTCACTCTCTGCCCTGTAGACAAGTCGGAAACGTTCTCACAGCTCAAGGCGGAGAATATAAATGTCAGGGATACATATGCCGAAAGCGAAGCCCAATACAAGGAGCAGATGTGGTCTTCCATATTTTCCACCATTGTGGTGTCAGGCGTCATACTGATAATCTCGTTTATCGAGATATACCTGATAATAAGGGCCTCATTCCTTTCAAGAGTCAAGGAGGTGGGCGTTTACAGGGCTATAGGCGTCAAGAAGAGCGATATATACAGGATGTTCACCGGAGAGATATTCGCAATCACTACCATTGCCAGTCTTCCGGGATTTGCATTGATGGCATATTGTCTCTATCAGCTTTCGCAGATGGGGACCTTCGGAGAACTATTTCTGGTGACGCCGGCCGTGCTGGCTCTGTGTCTGATATTGATATACGGGTTGAATCTGATATTCGGACTGCTGCCGGTTTTCCGTACTATAAGGAAGCGTCCTGCGGCTATCCTCAGCAGGACAGATGTAAACTGAACAGACTTTCCTCCGGGGAATGACGCGCCGGTATTCTGACAGATCGGAGCGCTTTATTGAAGCAGTTGGTCTATAGCCTTTTGCAATGTGCTTTCATCGAGAGCTCCCTGGGCCTGAGATACGATATTGCCTTCGGCGTCTATAAAATACGTTGCGGGGATGGAGTAAACGCTGTAAGCGGAAGCCCCTTCCCCGTCGGTATCGTAATATACCGGAAAGGAATATCCTTCCGATTCGATATAGGACGACGCTGTATCGACGGTCTCGCTGTCTCCTGTCAGGTTTACCATCATGAACTGTATCTCATTCCCATATTCTTTATACATCTTATCGAAATGAGGCATTTCGCTTCTGCATGGAGAGCACCAGCTTGCCCAGAAGTTGATTATTACAGGGCGGCCTTTCATGTCGGAGAGGCTGACGCTGTTTCCCTGCTGATCGGTAACAGTAAAATCGACGGCTGGGGATGAGCTTTCTCCAATAGAGCTGTGCTCAGTCCTGCTGCCCAGGAAATTGTACAGGACAACAGCTGCCGCTATGACGATGACGAGAAGTAATAATATTTTCAAGGAGTTCCTTTTCTTTTCCATGATATACCTCCAAATAAGCTTAACTTAAAAAGGTGAGCAGTCTATCCATAGCTCCGAAAGCCATCAGTATGCCTGTCGCTATCAGCAGACAGCCGCATATGGTGTTTATGATGCGATAATGATCTTTTATGAAAGAGAAGGCTGATTTGAGCCTGTCGATCAGTAAAGCGCTGATGACGAATGGGATGCCGAGTCCGGCGGAGTATAAGAGAAGCATGATGGTGCCGGCCAACATATGGCCTTGTTGCGAAGCCAGCATGAGAGCGGATCCAAGGAACGCCCCGACACAAGGAGTCCAGCCGACAGAGAAAATTATACCCAGCAGCGCTGACGAGAAAAAGCCGAGATTTTCCGTCCTGGCTGAAAAGGCTGTTCCCCGGAATATGTTTATCCTGAATACGCCCAGGAAGCACAGACCAAAGAATATGACTACCAGGCCGGAGATGATGTTGACAATAGTCTGATGCTCTGTCAGAAAGCTGCCGACGGTTCCGGCCAGCGCGCCCATAGCCGTGAAGATGACAGTAAAACCAAGGACAAAGCCCAGCGCATTTTTCAATGTGGTGCCTGGGCCTCTTTCCCCACCGCAGGCGAAGTAGGTCACATATATGGGAAGCATAGGCAGCAGGCAGGGAGATATAAATGTTATGATACCTTCTAGGAAGGAAACGATGTATTGCATAATGGATCCTCCTGTTTTTTTTCAGTATAACCGATAGGACGAAAAATTTCAGTGACAATATCACTGAAATATGATATGTTTTTTGAATCGGAGGGATACAAATGGATTTTGCGGAATATTTCCCTGTCTTTGACAGGCTGTCGGGGGCGGAACAGGAGGCTCTGCTGGACAGCGTGATACTGAGGAAGATAGGAAAGGGAACAGTGATACACAGCGGCAGCGATGATTGCCTGGGACTGCTGGTGATACGCGCCGGCCAGCTGAGAGCTTTCATGCTTTCGGAGCAGGGGAGGGAGATAACGGTATATCGGTTGTTTGACAGAGATATGTGCCTTTTCTCCGCCTCGTGCGTTATGAACAGTATACAATTCGATATCAGCATCGAAGCGGAGAAGGATACGGAAGCATGGCTCATACCTATAGCGATCTATAAAGATCTGCTGGAGCGGTCTGCTGTTGTTGCCAATTATACCAACGAAGTGATGAGTTCAAGATTTACCGACGTTATGTGGCTCATGGAGCAGATTCTGTGGAAGAGCTTCGACAGGCGTCTGGCTGGCTTTCTGCTGGAGGAAGCCGGCATAGAAGGATCGGTTCACCTTAAGATCACCCATGAGCAGATAGCGTCGCATCTGGGGACTGCCAGAGAAGTGGTTTCCCGTATGTTGAAATACTTCCGCGACGAGGGCATGATAACGTTGATGCGAGGAGCAGTTGAGCTGACCGATATGGAAAAACTGCGGCGGTTGAGCGGCTGAGATCGTTCATTCAGCCTACGGAGCCGCGAGGGACATAAGAGGTGTAAGTGCGTAAGGATCGTTACACCTGGAGAGATCAGCCGCTTATCTCCGGAGTCCGTCGCTCCGCCGGCGGCAGCGCGTTATGGTTCCTTGCTTTGCATATGAGCTGTGTCATAGTACCCATTGGACAGTATACGCACCATGACCTGGGTTTGAAGATGACCATAGTCGCCAGTCCCAGGACAGTGGATGTCAGCATCACACCGTAGAAGCCGAAGGCAAACTGGGCGACGCCCTGGTGAAAGAGGGTGCCGTGATAGGCCCAGTGCCATGGAAGATCGAAAGTCCACAGCAACGTGACTGTCTGGCTGAGCCCCTTGCTTTCCGCGAACACCAGGTATGTGACCCACAGCATCAGGAAGAACATGGCGAAGAAAAATATCAGGAACCCGTATCTGAAAATCCTGGACTTCATCCAGCGTGGGACGTCATTTTTCAGCGACAGTCCAAATCTTCCGCCGATAAGCTGAAAAAGCTGGCCGCGGCCGCAGTAACGCCCACAGTAGACTTTGCTCCCACCTATCCCGGCGATCAGCAGCGGTATGAAAAAGCAGAGGAGTCCCAGCCAGGCGAACAGTATATTGAAAAATCCGAGTATCAGATATGTCAGAGAGAATATCCAGAGGTAGTCGTACCAGTGTTTTTTCTGCTGCGCGGCTTTTATCATGACGCCACCTCCATCATCTCTATTATCGATGCCGGGCATTCTCTGCGGCATCGTCCGCAGCCGACGCATCTTGATGCGTCCACTATTGCGTACATCCCCTTATATATGTTGACAGCCGATACAGGGCATGCCTTTGCGCAGCAGCCGCAGGCCACGCACAGCTTCTTCGTCACTTGAGCCGTCATTCTCTTTCCTTTGCTCATTGTTTCCATTCCTTTCTTTTTTCGGAAGCGGCAGGACAGATCCCTGAGGTTTCCGATGATGGCGATAGTCTACCGCATCGCAAAAGAAATGACAGTGACAATGTCACATAAGGAGGACATCAGAATATGAGATCGAATCCGTAGCATCCCTTGTCGAATCCGTATTTTTCGTAAAAAGCATGGGCCTCTGTTCTCGGCATGCCGGAATCCAGGACGATGCCCTTGCATCCCCGTTCCGCTGCCTGTCTTTTGACTTCATCCATGATGGCAACGCCGTAACCCTTTCCGCGCACATCTTCAGCTGTGATTATCCCGGAAAGATAACATGTCATCCCTGAGAGCCAGAAGGTGTGAAAAAAAGCACAGTGGCAGAAGCCGCAGTATTGGCCGTTTTCCACGGCGAAGAATACTGAACAGACCGGGTCGTCGATGACCTGGCGGTAGATGTCTTTTATTTCGTCTTTATCATAAGTGTTGTATGACCACAGTTTTTCAATGAAATCGAAAGCTGCATCGAAGTCTTCCATAGTTGCTTTTTTGAATTTCATTCTCGTCACCTCGTTTCCTCGCTACAGAAACAATTCGCTCTCAGAACGGCGGGAGTAGTTGGATCTCAGCATCTCGACATGGGACAGGAAAGCCGGGTCATCGAAATACTTAGCGCCTGTCGGACATTTTTTGATGCATGCGTGGCATTTTATGCAGATGCCGGTTACCTGAGACGGGTCTTCAGCGGAGATGGATCCCATAGGGCATGTTTTCACGCAAGTGCCGCATCCGGTGCAGATATCCTCTTTCGTCTTCGGCTTTGCCTTGAGGAATACGGCAGGCTTGCCGTCGATGCCCAGAGGTGTATAATACGGACCGACAGGATCGTCGCCCCGTACAGTTATGGGAGCAGGGATATTGTCTGCGTCGATGGAAGAGGTTTTTGCCGCGATTTCCTCCGCGAACTTTTTCAGCTGCTCCATATCGCCACCGTCAGGTCTGCCGGGAGCCAGTTGATCTGAAAATACATGCTCGGTCACTACTCCGGCCCCTGCGATGGTGTGAAAACCGTTGAGTTCCAGCTGATTTCGCAGCTCTATGAGGGCATTGTCGAAATTTCTGTTCCCAAAACAGACTACAGGAACTGCCAGAGCGCCGTCAGCTTTGAAAAGTTCCTGGACGAAAGGAAGGAATTTGTTGGGTACGCGGCCGGCGTAGACGGGCGTGCCGAAAATCACCAGCTCATCAGGCCCGTAGTTCCTTACGCTGCCGCGGGTCTCAGGAAGGGTGAAATCATCGGATCCCAGTGGGACATCCAGAACTTTTGCGGCTCTTTCCGCTATGGCCGACGTGACTTTCTTTACGTTTCCCGTAGGACTGATGTATACTGCGTTTACTTTTGAGATTTTCATGACGTTACAGGCTCCTTTCGATATTTACATATATGTTAATATTAATACAAAACAGGGCCACCGTCAATTTCGTTGGACGGATGGACAACAGCTACGTGCAGCAGCCTACGCGGGGAATGCGGCATTGCATCTTGCGGCGGGCAGACGGAAAAATGAGAAAAACGAAGAGGATGTTGATTATGACCCGTTACAAAGATATCCCGATATTATACTTAAAACTGCACTGGTCAAGAAAAAAGCCAGCTGATGGTTTATTCTTGCTAAAAATGCTTTGAGATCATTGGTTGTTGGCAAATTTTCGCAAGTTTACGAAGACTTTACATGATCGTGATAATATATACTGACATGATGTGTTAAAGTTATGAAACAGGGAAAGCCTGGAAAAGCAAAACAAAACCCCGGAACGTTGAAATTCCGAGGTTTATAATTGGTACTCCCTAGGGGAGTCGAACCCATTTAAAGTAAAGAAAAGTAAAGACTTACATGCGTCCAAGCACATGGATTTTAAATTCTATGTGCTTTTTTATTGGAAGAATTAGGGAGGGAAAGCAAATGACACTGAGAAATTTTCTGAAGCTCCACCAGGACGGAGTTGCTACAAAGTGCGTGTCTATCCATTTACTGCCGTATAACAATGAAAAGCATGGCTACACGAAAACATATTTTGAAGAAGCCGACCAGGAAGAACTGGAAGAGGATGAAATCTTCAAAGAAATCCGGAATAAGCAGGTACACCACTTTAACATTATCGGCGGCGGCATGTATCCGGTGGAACTCTGCATTTACCTGGAGGGGTAGCGGAAAAGAGCTGGTGAAGAAGAGAGATCAGGAAAGAGAGGGTAACGAAATGAGAAGTGTAAAAATAAAACAAACATTAGAATTCACGTTTTTTGTTGATGATGAAGTAACCGAAGAAGAGGCGATAGCTGCAGGGAATAGTATTTTGGCTACCGACTCGGTCCCATTTAATGAATATGAAATGATAGAAGCTGAAATAACTATAGAAAACAAAAGTAATGTTATTCCTTTATTTAATGATTATCAAAAGCTTACTTTACAGTAAGATAATACAGATTGTGCGGCCAGAAAATGAAGGGAGGGAATAAGTTGAAGACGGAAAGTGCCAGTGCCAAAGGTTTGCACCCAAAAGTAATGCATGTGCGTCTGACGTTTACAGAGGAATTACTAGGCATAGAAAGCGGTGAATGGCAGAATAAAGAGGGAATGCAGAAAAAAACAGTTTTTCCCCGCAATTACAAAGGGCAGCCGTTCATGCGGGATTATCAGATCAAAGGCTATTTTAAAGACACCTGTGGAATTTTAAAAGAAATAGGTTCAAGTGAATCAAGAGCGTTGAGACAATATAAAAAGGTGATCGATGGTTTGATTTTCATAAAAGACAAACAGAACGTAATAAATTTTGATGGAGAAATTCGTGACTGCAGACGTTCATTGCGGAAACACACCCCAGATGGAGAAATAGTTGTGCCGGTATACTCAGAAGCCATTCCTGCCGGAGCCACTATAGATTTTACGATCGTGTATATGGATAATACACTGGAGAATGCTATAAGAGAGTGGCTCGATTACGGGAAATACCGGGGAACCGGACAGTGGAGAAATGCCGGAAAAGGCAAATTCATATGGCAGGAAATTAATGACAACCAGTAACATGAAGTAAAGGTGAAAAAACAGAAAGATTGATGAAGTGAACGAACAATAATGTGAAGGAGAAAATGAAATGGGAAGAACAATAGGAATTTGCAACCATAAAGGCGGCGTGGGGAAAACAACTACAGCGGTAGCGATGGCACGATGCCTGACAGATCTTGGGTATAGAGTCCTTCTTGTAGACCTAGATGACAGCGGTAACCCATCACTTTCAAAAAATTTAGGGGTTGAAGCAAATATAGAAGAAGGAGAGCCAAATCTTATAGACGTGCTGGATCCCATATTAAAGGGAAGGCCACTTAACAGAAAAGTCCTTCATGACAGTATTGTACAGCACAATGAAGGATACTTTGTTTTGCCATCAGATAAAAGCTTATCAGGACTTTCTATATCCATCATATCGAGCGTTGCAAAAGACAAGACGACGATATTGAAAACAGCGTTGGAGCCGTTGAAGGAACTTTTCGATTATATTATTTTAGATGCCGCTCCGTCTCTTACACTTCTGCAGACAAATCTTATGGCAGCATGTGATGATGTAATTATAGTGACGCAGCCGCAAGGTGCATCCGTGGACGGCATTGCAGAAATGATAGAAACGCTGAGCGAGATAAAAAAACAGATAAGTCCTGATTTAAGGATGGTTGGTGTGCTTGTTGTAATGTATGATGGACGAACAAATTATAACAAGGATAAGACTGCGATAATAGTTGAACAATTGAGGGAACAGGGCGTTCCCGTTTTTAATACAATAATTCCGCGTTCTACAGTTGCGGAAAGCTGGGTGGAAGCGCACACGTCTCTTGTAGGATACAAACCGAACAGCAAGCCGAGTGTAGCATATCGAGAATTTACAAAGGAGTATTTATCACTGGAAGGGAAATAAGGGGTGTGTAGAGATGGCTGGAAATGTAAGAGATGGTTTTTTGGATGTATTGCTTACAGGTAATGTCAATATAGAAGAAGAACAATTGAACGAGCTTGTTCAGGAGAACAAGGAAAAAATAGAAATGATTCCTCTGGACATGATAAGGGAGTATCCGGCTCACAAATTCCGCAGAATAAAGAAATGGGATGAGTTTGTAGAAAGTGTAAAGCAACATGGGATATTGATGCCGTTGCTGCTGACAGAAGACACAAACAATCCGGGGGAATACGTGATTTTAGCGGGACATAACAGGTGTGCGGCAGCAGAAGAACTGGGAATGACAGATGTTCCTGCAATTCTGATGGACGTTGATGAAATAGAGGCATCAATCATAGTAGGAGTGTCAAATACCCAGAGGGAAGAAGTTACAGACTTGGAATGGGGCTGGGCTTATCGAACCACATATGAGCTTATTAAGAAGCAGGGCGCAAGATCTGATCTGACTTCTGGTCACGCTGACCAAAAGTCAGAAAATATATCTTCCCTTGATGTTCTTGCCGGGAAGTACGGAGTAAGCCCCAAAACAATTCAGCGAAAAATGAGACTTACATATCTTAGTGACGGTCTCGCAGAGCTTCTTGATGCAGGGAAAATAAAACAAGATGTGGCAATAGATCTGTCATATCTTAAAGGGGCAGAACAGGATGCCGTCTATTCAATTATTACAGAAAAGAATAATCAGGTAGGCATAACGGCAGCAGCATCCGGGTTACTTAAAGAACGGTCGCAAGATGTTGTGGAGGCTCTATCGACAAAAGAAATACGGGAAATCATCTTTGGGGATGATTCTATAAACTCGTATGTTAAGAAAACGAGTTTTACAGTCCCTATTGACTACTTCCCTCCTGTTCTAAAAAAGAAAAGGGAGCGAGAAGAGTACGTTTTAAAAGCAATAGAATATATAAAGGAAAACGGTATAGTCCTGGAAATAAATTCAGATGAGGATATATAAAATGAATACACATACAATTGTGGGTGTTGTTTGCCAGGAACCTGAAATAAGAGATGGTAATAATCCATATATAAAACTGAGGGTACAGGATAAGACAAAATACAATGGTAATGAGAATCCCAACAATAACTTTCACTGCCTGAAATATGGTGACAAGGAATACCTGGAAGATATGCTTGGGAGTCTTCAGGTAGGAACAGGCGTATACCTTACGGGAGAGGGACTGTATAATAAAATGGGGTATTACAATATTATAATAAGCAAGATCGAGGTTCTAAATAAGATTGAAGTTGAAGTTACGGAAAGATATCAAAGTTATTATGAAGAAGCCTTTGATTCTGAACATGAAGATGATAGGAAAGAATAGGTGATTGCAATGATCGTGATATTGACTGAAAAACCCAGCGCAGGCAGAAATTTTGCCAAAGCGCTTGGAGGAAACAGAGGTACATTTGATAATGAAATGTATGAAATCGTATCAGCGCGTGGGCATCTGTTTGGGTTGTTGCCTCCGGAGATGCAGGTAAGTGAAAATCTTTCAGAAAAATATAAGACTTGGGATATGAACAATCTTCCGTGGAAGTATGAGGATATACAATGGAAAAAAGGGAAGCTGAAAGGTTGCAGCGAAACTATAGAAAATATAAAAAAAGAAGTTGTAAAGGCAAGTGAAGTGGTTATTGCCACAGATGTGGATCCGTCCGGCGAGGGTGATTTATTAGCCTGGGAGATAATCAGCTATATAGGTTGGAATGGAAAAACAAGCCGTATGTATTTTGTTGATGAATCGGAAAAATCCATACAGAATGCGTTTAGGGAGAGGAAAGCCATATCTTCAAGGAAAGAAGAGTCCGGAGACTATATGAAGGCAGAAACGCGCGAAAGATGGGACTATATGTCTATGCAATTTACGCGTGCAGCTACGTTGGCGGCAAAGGGAAAAGGCTTTAAGAATACGGTCAGGCAAGGCAGATTAAAATCTGTGATGGTATATATGGTTGGTAGACAACTTGATACAATAAAGAATTATAGGAAAATACCATTTTATGAAGTGAGGTTTAAAGACGAAAACGGCAACTCGTTTTTAATAAAGGACAATGAAAACCGTTTTGAGAAAAAAGAAGATGTTAATATTTCTCAATATACTGTAAGCGATGTGGTAGTAGATGAAAAGGTTTTGAGAAAAAAAGCACCCGGTAAGCTTTTAGATCTTGCCGGGCTTTCGTCTATTTTGGCAGAGAAAGGATTTAAGGCAGATAAAATACTTTCTACATATCAAAAGATGTATGAAGCCCAAATTGTTTCATATCCTCGAACTGAGGATAAGGTAATAACGCCAGAACAATTTGACGAGTTGTTGCCGCTCATCGATAAAATCGCTGATGTAGTATGCGTAAATAAAAGCCTTCTTAAAATCAGAACACCACGGAAAACGCATGTTAAAACAGGAGGTGCCCATGGGGCAAACAGACCGGGAACCAACGTGCCGAAGAGTCTGTCGAACTTAGAGGAATATGGAAAAGAAGCGCCCCATATATATGAAATTCTTGCAAAAAACTATCTGGCAATGTTTGGCGAAGATTATGAGTACATTCAGGAAAAAGGACATTTAAATAAATATCCTGAATATAAAGCGGTAGCAAATATTCCTAAAAAACCAGGCTTTAAGCAGATTTTTGACAGTGAGCCGGAGAATGAGGAAGAAGAAAAGCAACATTCATTAGGTAAAAATGCTACGCCATATATATTTGAGGGGGCCAACAGCAGGCCGCAGAAACCTACGATGAAATGGCTTGCAAAACAGCTTGAAAAATATAATGTTGGGACCGGTGCTACGAGAACCTCTACTTTGGCCGAGATTACAAAAACAGGAGATGGCTGGGCACTCATGGAAGAAAATAAAGGGGCGCTTACTCTTACAGATTGTGGCCAGGTTTCCTATACACTTCTTGATGGCTGCAAAATAGCAGACGTTAAAATCACTGAGGACTTGTTCCAGGCAATGAAAAATGTAGGAAATTTTAAAGAGAATCCCGAATCTGTGCTGAAACATATAGATGACCTGCTTTTGCATGACATGATCAAATTCAAAGAGAACGCCGAAGATATAAAAAAGCTGAAGCTTTCCGGTACCGGTGAGCCTGTTGGATATTGCCCGGCATGTGGAAAACCAGTAATCGAATATTCAAAATCATATGGCTGCAGTGGATATAAAGATGGTTGTAAATTTACGATATGGAAAAAGATTGCCGGAAAGAATATAACAAGAAGAGTTGCGGAGGAATTGCTTGCGAGAGGTGAAACGAAAAAAATGAGTGGATTTAAAAGCAAGACCGGCAAAACATTTTCGGCAAAACTGAAGATAAATGAAGCTGGTAATGGTATAAAAATGATATTTAAATAGAAACGGATAAACTGTTTAGAAAGCAAAAATGAGAGTGATTAGAGTATTCCCGTACCGGACAAGTTATACGCCGGAAGGCGCATATGAAAAAAGGGACAGATTGGAGTAACTTTTGGTCACGCTGACCAAAAGTTTTAGATTAAAGAACGGCAAAGCCAGCATAAGGAGACAATGGAAGACCATGAAGTAAAGCGAACAAATAAAACCAACAGAATCAGATAACATAAATAGTGAACATAAAAACATGTTATAAATTCCTGATATATTTTTCATGCATAAAGTATGTTATAAATGACTCAGAGGGAAAAAATCATGGAGAAAATAAAAATTCCGAAAGAAAAGTTGAGGGGTGAGGAAGAATTCAAGACATTTTCTATTCGCATACCCAATGAGTTATATTATAAATTAAACGATTTATGCAGCAAGACGGAACTTAGCAGAAATGAAGTGATAACGATTCTATTAAAAGAAGCAAGTGATGTGGCAGAAATAGAAGGAAAATAAATCGGTGAAAGAAACCCTGCATTGTCCGTATTTTGGTACAGCGCAGGGTGATATAATATCCCGAAAGATAAGGAGGAGTGAAAATGAAATTTTTTAGTATCTGGGAAAAAACATCAAAGAAAAAGGTAAGAAATTATATGATAATAGCTGCAGTGATAATATGTCTTCTGGGAGGTGGTATAGCCGGAGGGATAGCCATAACAGGAGATTCGGATGCAGATGTGGCCAAGGGGACAGATAAGAAAATAGAAACTTCCGCTGATAAGGATAAATCTGCTGCTGTAAGTGAAAAAAAGGCTGAGAAGGATGATAAGGCAAATAAAGCCGGAAATTCCGATGAGAAAACGAATAGCACGAAGAATGCAGGTAAAGCAAATAAAAAGACCACAAATACCGGATCTTCCGGAAATTCCGGTACGACTGGCCATAAATCAAGCGGATCTTCTTCCGGATCTTCCACGTCCTCAGGTACTTCCTCCGGATCGTCCGGAGGTAGCACGGTCACTACGCCAACCAAGCCTGTTCATACTCATAGCTATAGCATTCCAGTTTATGGGTCAAAGTCAGTCCCAGCTAAAATATGTTCTGGATGCGGGTATGCAATAGCAACAGGAACGGGAGAAAGTATTAGTCCGCATATAGATGCAGATCCATTTGATAGCTGTGACGGATGGTATTCTGGGACAACAACAATCAACACAGTAATTGGATATAAGTGTTCCTGTGGTGCAATGCAGTAGATATAATGATATAATAAATTTGAATGAAAATCCCCTTCACACGTTACTGCTGGCCTCAGCATTACTACCATAGAAGGGGATTTTTATATACAGTCTGGAACGTACTATTTCAGGCTGTTTTTTGGTTTTTGGAAAGGAGGCGAAGTGGTGGGAATTCTGTGTATTAGGCCATAGTTTGTGCGTTTGGGAAACCTACGAGCACTGCTAATGTCAGATTATG
>UQRM01000014.1 GCA_900543485.1 uncultured Eubacterium sp.
CTGACTACGAAGGCGAAACCCTCAGCGGAACTCTGACGATTCCTCTGCCAAAGGGATATGACGGAGCGACCGCCCGAATTAAGGGCGGTGCTTCAGCCAGCAGCTATACGGCGACCAGCGTCAGCTTCCCGGTGACGCTGGACGTATCCGGCGGTACAGCCGAGGTGTTCGGACTGCTGATCGAATACAGGGAGGCCCAGGAGCCGGTACAGCCGCCGGTTATTATCGCCGGAGCCAACGGCAGCTGGCAGAAGAGCGGCACAGACGGGCTGTCCTTTACGTCCAACGCAGCTTTTGCCGATTTCATCAAGGTACAGGTAGACGGCAAAGATCTGGACGCTTCCAACTACACAGTAAAAGAAGGCAGCACCATTGTGACTTTGAACGCCGCTTATCTCAACACCCTGTCTGTCGGTAAGCACACCCTCTCCATCGTCTCCGCAAATGGGACAGCTACGACGGAGTTTATCATCACGGCGGCGCAGACCGGCGGAGACCAGACGGAAGGCAATCAAACCGGCGGAGACAACCAGACCGGCGGAGATGACACCACGACACAAGATCCGGACAAAAATGATGGAGCCACATCCAGCCCGCAGACCGGCGATAACAGCAATATGATACTGTGGATAACCTTGCTGTTTGTTTCGGGAACCGGACTGTTCGGAGCAACAGCATACAACAGAAAGAAAAAGTATAACCAATAACCTATGATAGAAATGTCCTGTGAAGTTCACAGGACATTTCTATTGAAAAGGGTTTAAATTCTCGATAAGCAAACATTTGTTCTATATAATATAAAGTGACAGTTTGTCTATCACAACAACTGAATAGTTATTTTCACAGATTTTATTGAGAGAACGGCTGAAAGCCGGACAACGCCAGCGGTATGCTAAGAGAAAATACCGCCGCTTCTGAATTGCCCCCAACTGTCGGCAGTCGGAAAAGTGTAAAGGACAGTTTCGACTTTGAATTTCAAAGCCGGTTACATGAATGTGAAACCGCCACCGCAAGGGATGGGTCTATTCTTTTGCGGGAAGTCGGTACGCATTTGTGTGCCGGCTTTTTTTGTTGCCCGAAAGCCGGTTACAACTGAATGACCGGCTTGATGAAAAAAGCGGCAAGCCTTGATTTGCAGGAACCAATTGACAGAGGCGAGCAAGAGCAGCACGACCTTCAGCAGTTTCTGAAGAATGTTCGTAAGTACACTGATCCCCAAGAGCTCACGGCGGAAATCCTGAACGATCTGGTTGACAGAATCGTGGTACACGCTCCGGACAAGAGCAGCGGCCACAGAAAGCAGAAGATTGAGATTTACTACAAGGCTGCGGGTATTATCAACATTGCCGATGAGGACTGCGTTGCCCTCGACGGCAGGCTCGGTATGCAAAACCGAAAGAAGAAAACAGCCTGACAACGCAAAGCGGCGGCACAGCCTTTCGGCTGCACCGCCACCTTACATATTTCCTTCGTTATCGCACCTCGGCTAAGGAGCGTCCTCTTTTGACATATGTGTCTCACGCGAGGCTGAAAGCAGGCCAGTATCTCAGCAACAGATACGACAGAGCAGTCATCGCGATTATCACCAGGATAGACATTTTCCAGCCTTCATTGAGCATATATCTGGGTTTAAGGCCATATCCCACCGGCACCGCCCTGATGGATGTCGGAAGCATATATGATAAGTTGACACCTATGGATGCTATATAGATATATGGTATCGGATTGAGCCCGATGCCTTGGACTATAGATATCACAATAGGTATGGCAACAGCCGCCGTGGCTGTATTTGACGTCACATCGGACATGATAAGTGTCACCGTGATGATGACCAGGACTGTAACAAGTCCGCCCGTCAGTCCCATGCGGGCTACGGCATCTCCGATTGACTGAGCCGCGCCCGTCTCACTTATCAATGTCCCGGCAGCGAGGCCGCCTGCAAATATATATATGAGCTCCCATATTATCTTTTTCTGAGCCGATTTCCACAGCATGACACGCTTTCCCTCGCTGTCGACCATGAGAAACGCGATTATGCCACATATTATAAAGGCATAGGCCGGCTTGAGTCCCGGCAGGAGATCCTGATATGCCTGTCTCGTAAATGCCAGCACTGTCGCGATGATAAACAGCGCCAACGACCATTTCTCTTCGAACTTCATCGGCGGCATCGCCTTATATTCCTTTACGAAAAATTCTCTGGAGCCTCCAAGGCTTTCATCTTTCTTGACATCACGCAGCATAAACAGGATATTCAATATCATCAGTACGATGAATATAGGCAGGAATCTTACGACCCAATGCATATAAATATACTCTTCTCCTGTGATCTGCTGGATATAATCGACAGTGACCAGATTCATCGCCCCTCCAAGCGGAGTCGCTATGCCTCCCAAGCCTGCCGCGTAAGCGATGGTCAGCAGCAGCTTGGAACCGATACGGCTATTGCCGATATCACCTTCCCCTATATAGTTGAGCATGGCTACTGCTATAGGCGTCATCGTGGCGCAGACTACCGCATTTGGAAGAACTGATGAGAGAAGAGCCGACAACACGAACCAAAATATGATCTGGCTCCTGAGATTGTCGCCTATGAGCCCCAGGAATCTGGCAGCGATACGCTTGTCCAGTCCTGTCTCCTCCCACGATACCGTGATGATAGATGCTCCCAACAGCAGCATTATAGTCTCTGACGCATAATTGGATATGATAGCAGACATATCCGTCATCTGCACGATCGCGTTCAACGCTATAGGCAAAAATGCCGTTACGGCATAATCGACAGGCGCAGTTATCCACCAGTACGCCATCCATGCTATAGTACCTACAGCTGCCCTGGCTGCAAACGTTCCAAAGATCCCTTCAGGAAGGAGAAACGCGCATAACAGAAACAGCACCGGACCGACGAGCAGATTGATTATCCTTTCCTTACCCATGATAGAACTCCCTGATAATATGATTCTGATAACGCAAACTCAAGTAGTTTATCATATGTCGCGGGGAAAAGCAACAACAGTACAGCATACTCCCCATCTTATCTCTTTTTCATATTCTCATATTCTTCTATTGCTTTTGCGGGGGAAAGAATCTTTATCTTTCCCGCAAACTGGAATACCCACCCATAAAAAGTAGGGCTCCGTTCCACCGGGACACGGGCAATGAACGTATTGTTCGCGGCTGCTTTCGCATCAACCTCCAGTCCAAAGTGGGCCACGATATATTTCATCTTCCACCATACGGCGGCATCTATTCTGATTGCTGAAGGAGAAGATCCTGTTACTGTAAGTCATTATCTCGGACACAGCAATCCAACGGTAATGACTTCCATCTATGCACACGCTTTCAGCGAAGAACAGATAAAAGTGGCTGAAATTCTCGGCGAAAAACTCCTTGAATGACGGAACTCGGACCAAAAGACGGACCAATTTTGAAACGGACCATTAAATTTTGCAAAAGTAAAAACCCTCGAAATCGTTGAAATTTCAAGGGTTGAATTCTTGGTTGCGGGGACAGGATTCGAACCTGCGGCCTCCGGGTTATGAGCCCGACGAGCTACCAGCTGCTCCACCCCGCGTCGATATCAAGTTTTTTCAGTCCTCTGCCGGTTTTCCGGACTTGGTGCCGGAGACCGGGGTCGAACCGGTACGAGAATTACTTCTCACGGGATTTTAAGTCCCGGGCGTCTGCCAATTCCGCCACTCCGGCAAATAATAATCTGAAGCGGACACTTCAGATTATCAGTTGGCTCCAAGGGTGGGGCTCGAACCCACAGCCTATCGGTTAACAGCCGAGTGCTCCACCATTGAGCTACCTTGGAATATTAGATTGTGCCTCGTAACGGCAAGTGTTATTATACCGCAATATGCAGGCACATGTCAACCTAAAATCGATATTTTTTCATTTTTTCACCTTGTCCGAAAAACCGGCTTCCGCCTCCGCATCTATCACCTCAGGCTCCAGCATCCCGGGCTTTTCCCTCATGAGCCGTTCATCTTCTCTTCGTATCTCCTCCATACTGGCGCTGTGGTCCGCCTCCATGGCCAGCCGTATCATCTCTATCTTCCGGGAAAATTTCTCTACGTTGGCTTCGTCGCCTTCAGCTTCATATATTGCCAGCAATTCCTCCATAGTCTCAAGATGGCTTCCGTTGAGGCGCAGCGTTTCCGTGAACTCAGCTATCGCCTCGTCCCGGCGTCCCGTCATCTCATAGGCGATCCCCAGATAATAGTGGAGCGGCCACCATCCTTTGAATCTGGACGACAGGAAGGGCTCCAGCAGGGCGATGCCTTCCTCATACCTTCCGGCCATGATGTGGTTGCACCCTTCCTCTACCTGCAGCGGCTCCTTAAGCTGCTCCAGCCGGGTTTCTATCTCTACCTTATCCTTCCCCTCTTTGCTGAGTTTTATGAAGGATTTCCACGTTATCTCCGTCTTTTTGTAAAGTCCCATGTTGAGATAAGCGTAACCCAGATAATAATACCCTTGTGCGAAGTCCGGATGAACAACCGTCAATATCTCAAACCAATCCAGTGCCTCTGCCTTGAACCTGCCGATATATTCCTCGCTCTCTCCGGCCAGATACATGGTTCTGCACGCCCTGGCACAGCCGTACATGCCGTCGAGAGAACCGGGATCTGCACAGAGAGCCGCGCGAAAATGTATACACGCACTGTCCATGTCGCCCTTTTCCGCCGCTTCGCTGCCCTCCCTGGACATGATACGAGACATATCACCGCCATACAATGCCTTCAGGATCTTCACATAATCTTCCACATATGCAAAGTGGGGGTCACTACCCATGACCCAGGTCATGTTCTCCGCCACGACTGCCATGGACACATCTTCTCCTCCTGCAAATCCACCCACGTCTTTCTTTCTCAGGGGAACCGGAACGCCGCGCAGCGCCTCTCCCGCCGATGATTTCTTCATGAAATCATCCGTCAGCTCCGCGAAGACCATTTCATCCAGATATTTTCTGAAATACCTGCCTATCCTGTCCTCTCTGATTTTTATATCAAATCTGCTTTCTTCGCTCATATCGTCCTTTCTTCGGGTATTTCCGGGGGGTCGGGGCTTCCGCGGCATTCTTCCTCATCCGGCCACCGGCCCTTGTTTCCGATTCCAAATCCGGGAAGCAGCCAATCAAAAACTGTTAAAGAGCCCTGAACCTCTCGTCTCTGAACATGTCATGGTTTTTCATGGCTCTTCTCAGCATGTTCATCATCTTCTCCTTATCGTCAGGCAGATCTCCTCTCAGGGACACGTAATTGGAAGCGTGATTGCTCCTGAAGACGCACTTCTTGCTCACGTTGGTGTTTTCCAACATCAGCAGCGTCTCCGCCATCACTTCTTCCGGAGTGAGCAGCTTCATCTTTCCTGATTCTATGTCCCTGGCCATCGGAACCGAAGGATCCACTATCAGAGTGAGCAGCCCCACATAGGAGGGCTCCATCTCACTTATCATGGTGCCGGTCTGTATGGCATGATCCTCCCAGCCATCCCTTCCGGCAAGGCCCGATATGAACGTGACGGAAGCCTTCATCCCACAAGCTTCTATTTTCCTCACGCCATCGATGAGCTGCTGTCTGGTCTCACCCTTGCAGATATCCTTAAGAACCTTATCACTTCCCGACTCGGCTCCCAGATACACCATCGTCAGCCCCGCCTCGTACAGCTCGCGCATTTCCTCGTCCGTCTTCTTAAGTACATCGGTGGCTCTGCCGTATATGGTCACCCTCTCACATTCAGGAAAATTATCCGATATATATTCCAGTATCGGCATCAGTCTCTTGTTGGAGAGAGCCAGCGCATCCCCGTCGCACAGGAACATCCTTTCGACACGGCTATACCGCCTTCTGGCCCACGCCAGATCTTCCAGCACCTCTTCCAGATTCCTGACTCTGAACTTCTTATCCTTGAACATCTTGCAAAATGTACACTTGTTATGAGTACATCCTATGGTCACCTGCACCAACAGGCTGTAGGCCTCGCTGGGCGGTCTGTATATATCTCCTTCGTATCGCATATCTTCCTCCCGTTACATCTTCTCCGGCGCCTTCATCCCAAGAAGGTCAAGCCCATTCCTGATGACATTCCTGGCGGCCATCACCAGTGCCACCTTGGCAGTCTTTTCTGTCTCGTCATCCACCAGTATATGTTCATCGTGGTAGAACTTATTGAATGCCTGCGCTATATCAACTATATGTCTGGTAACGATAGACGGTTCATACTTTTCTCCCGCCTCGGCGATAACTTCAGGCATTTCATATATGAGCTTTATCAGAGCATGGGCGCTGTCCGACGTTATCCTGGACGCGTCAAACCCTTCCTTCGCGCTGGCCATCACTGCCTCTCCGGCATTCCTCAATATGCTGCATGCTCTGGCATGGGTATACTGGACATAAGGACCCGTTTCCCCCTCGAAGTTGAGAACCTTGTCCCATGAAAACACGTAATCCTTTATCCTGTAATTGGACAATTCGTTGAATATCACTGCGCCTATCCCCACTTCTCTGGCAGTTTCGTCCACATTTTCCGTGTTTACATTCTTCTCCATGATTATCTTTCTGGTCTGCTCCACCGCTCTGTTGAGCACGTCTTCCAGGAATATCACACGACCCTGCCTGGTGGACATAGTTCCTTCTTCCATACTTACCAAGCCAAAAGGCACGTGGACGCAATCATCGGCCCAATCGTATCCCATCAGCCCGATGACCTTTTTCCACTGCTGGAAATGAAGATTCTGCTGAGACGCCACCACGTATATATTCTTATAGAAATCATAGGTGTTCTTCCTGTAGATAGCTGCCGCGATGTCTCTTGTGATATAAAGCGTGGAACCGTCAGACTTGGTTATCAGCGCAGGCGGCAGATCGAACTGGTCAAGCTTCACTATCTGAGCGCCGTTATCCTCTACCAGCAGGCCCTTATCCTTCAGTTCCTGGACCACTGCCGGCATCTTATCGGAATAAAAGCTTTCGCCGTTATAGGAGTCGAAGGTTATTCCCAGCATATCGTATACACGGTTGAATTCCCTGAGGCTCTCATCCCTGAACCACTGCCACAGCTCCACCTCTTCAGGCTCTCCGTTCTCAAGCCTGACAAATATGGCCCTTGCCTCGTCCTCAAGTGACGGATCCTTCTCCGCTTCCTCGTGGAACTTGGTATAATAGGAAAGGAGGGACTTTATAGGCTCCCTGATGACATCCTCCTTATTACCCCACTTCCTGTAGGCGCATATCATCTTGCCAAACTGAGTCCCGTAGTCACCCAGATGATTTATCCTGATAGTATCATATCCCAGAAAATCGTATATCTTGTATATGGAATTACCGATAACGGTGCTCCTTATATGACCTATATGGAAAGGCTTTGCGATATTAGGCGACGAATACTCCACGATCACAGTCCTGCCTGCGCCCATGTCGCTCCTTCCGAAATCCTTGTCTTTCTCCAGCACTTCCTTCACCACGTTTCCGGCAAACTCAGCCTTGGACATGAACATATTCACATAGGCATTGACGCTCTCCACCTTCTGGAACATTTCCTCGCCTTCTATGGCCTCCGCGATACCCTTGGCTATCATCGGAGGCGCCTTTCTCATTATCTTCGCCAGCTTGAAACATGGGAAGGCGTAATCCCCCTTACTGCTGTCAGCAGGGACCTCTATCATAGGCAATATCTCATCCCTTTCCAGCCCCTCGATATGAGGTGCCAGGATATCCGCTATTTTCTCTCTGTAATTTATCATCTTTTTCTCCTCTTCTGCTTTTCATCAGCCGGCGTCTATTTCAGCTTTACAACGGTAACGCCATCTCCGCCTTCATTGAATCCGCCGTTTCTGAAGCTGTCGACATTTTTGTTTCTTTTGAGCATATCCTGTATGCCCCTCCTCAGGATGCCCTCTCCTCTTCCATGTATGACCGTTACCTCCTTGAGGCCCGATATGAAGGCATCATCTATATATTTTTCCACATCCATCACTGCGTCATCCATGTTTTTACCTCGTACATCGATGGATGCCGATATGGTCTGAGCTTTACTTTTGTACAATCTTCCATATCCTGAAGCTTTTTTCTTTTTCTTTGGCTTTCCACTGTCTATCAGCATGATATCCGATAAATTGACGCCGATTTTCATCATCCCCACCTGCACCTGCAGATTGCCCTTCTCGTCGGGAAGGGATATCACCTCTCCGTTCTGGTTCAACGTCAATATCTTCACCCGGTCTCCCAGTGACAGTTTGTCAGGATCCACCGGTTCCCTGCTGACCTCGCGCTTGATCGTCTCTCTGTTCTTCCGCTCCAGCTCTTTAAGCCTTCGCCTGTTCCTGTCGAAACCGGCTGTACGTTCTCCCATGCTTTCCAGCCTTGACAGCGTCTTCAGCTCCTCCTGGACCTCACGTGACACTTCCCTGGCTTCCTTTACGATAGCTCTGGCCTCTTCTCTGGCCCTTGCCAACTCCTTCTCCCTGCGTTCTTCCAGCTTCCGCGCTTTTTCTTCCAGCTCCTCCTTCATCTTCTTCATCTGGATGTTGAGCATTATGGCTTCGTCCCGTTCCTCCTCAGCCAAGCGCTTATCTTCCTCCAACGCTGAGATGACATCTTCGAAAGCGATATCCCCTTCCTTCAGCAATTCTCTTGCCCTGTCTATTATTTCCCGGGAAAGGCCCAGCTTGCCGGAGATCTCAAACGCATTTGATTTCCCCGGGATCCCTGTGACGAGCCTGTAAGTCGGGCTCAGGGTCTCAACATCGAATTCCATAGATGCGTTCTCCACACCATCGGTAGAGATAGCATATTTCTTCAGCTCCGTATAATGGGTAGTAGCTATGGAACGAGCTCCTGCACTCTTCAGCTTCTCAAGTACGGCTATAGCCAGAGCCGCACCCTCTGTCGGATCCGTACCAGCTCCCAGCTCGTCCAGCAGTACAAGGCTCCCTTCATCCGCTTCAGCCACTATGTCCACGATATTTGTCATGTGAGAAGAGAACGTGGAAAGACTCTGCTCTATGCTCTGTTCATCACCGATATCGGCGAATATCTGACTGTAGACTGGTAATCTGCTTCCCGATGCTGCCGGTATATGAAGCCCTGTCTGGGCCATCAGGGAAAGAAGCCCTGCTGTCTTCAGTGTCACGGTCTTTCCTCCCGTATTGGGTCCTGTTATCACCAACGTATCATAACCATCACCCAGGGAAATATCTATAGGCACCACCTTGTCACGATCTATCAGCGGATGCCGCGCAGCTCTCAGATCCATGGCTCCGTCCACGCTGATCTCCGGCTCCTCTCCGCCCATATCCAACGACAGCTTTCCCTTTGCCATGAACATATCCAGATCCACAAGCAGCCTCTGATTATTGATGAGATCATGGTGAATTTCCGCCACAGACTCGGACAACTCCGTCAGGATACGATTTATCTCCGCCTTTTCATCCAGCTCCAACTGCCTAAGCTGGTTGTTGAGATCGACGATAGCCTGAGGTTCTATAAAAAGCGTCGCCCCACTGCCACTCTGGTCGTGAACGATGCCAGGCACTCTGGCCTTGTGCTCCTGCTTTACCGGTATCACATATCTTCCGTTCCTCATAGTCACGATGGAATCCTGAAGTATAGTCTTATTATCAGCCGAATTGAGAATGTGGTTTATCTTGGCTCTTAACGCTTCATTCTGCCTGACTATCGCCCGCCTGATGCTCCTCAGCTCCGGGCTGGCGTTATCCGCCATCTCATCCTCCGACAGTATGCATCTGTCTATTTCATCAGCAAGTCGTTTGTGGACAGCCAGCAATTCCGCCGCCGAAAAAATGACAGGCAGATCAGGTACGTCACCCTTCAGAAATGAGACCACCCTCTCAGCAGTCCTCATATTGTACAGGATACGCAGAAGCTGCGCCATCGTAAGGGTACCGCCTTTAGTCGCAAATGAAACACTTTCCTCAATATCATAAAAACCACCGACAGGTAAGGGCCCTTTGTAGCTTATCAGCCTTACCGCTTCTGTGGTTTCACCTTGACATTCCCTTATTTGAGACACGTCATCAAAAGGCTTCAGCTCTGAAATTACTTTCCTCGTCATTTCAGAGCCGGCCTTTTCCATGAGCATGTCGATCACTTTATCGTATTCAAGAATATTTAACGTCTTTTCTTTCATTTAGAATCAACCGTTGCTATTTTTGTATTTATCCAGTTCCTTCTTAAGCTGGAGATTCTCCATCTGGAGGTCGAAGAAGCTGTTTTCCAGCTCTTTGCACTTGCCTTCGATCTCCTTGACCACTTCGTCCATGCTGCTCTGAGCCTGAGCCTTGGCGGCCTCAGCGGCATCCATCAGCTTCTGGATATCGGCATCCTTCTGCTTGATCTGATTCATCAGCTCATCCTTCTGCAGGACGATGGCCTGGGTCTCCTCCTTGTAATCCATGTAGTTTTTCTTGGACTCATCCCACAGCTGTACATAATGCTGGGCATCCTTTTCCAGCTGGATATTCATCCGTTTCAGCTCTTCCATCTCCTCCAGCACCTGGAAGTACTCGCTGGTGATGTTTACGGCCGCGAGGACAGCGATGTTGGACGGTACCACGCCGGCTGCCTTGGCCGCTTCGGTCACTTCCTGCATCTTCATGTCCACATGAGCAGCTACCTGGATTATTTCTTCTCTCGTTTTTTCTCCCGCTATCACGTATTCCTGGCCGTAGATCTTTACCTTTACCTTATTGTTTTCCATACGAAACTCTCCTATATCTCCCTCAAAACCGCATTGAGTTTTTCCTTAAGGGCATCCAGCACCTTATTGTGCACCTTTGCCACTTCTTCATCTGTCAATGTCTTGTTTCTGTCTCTGTAGGTCAGCGCGAAGGCTACACTCTTCTTTCCTTCGTCTACCTGCTTTCCTCTGTACACATCGAAGAGCTTGACACTTTCGAGTATCTCTCCACCGTACTCTTCGATAGTCTTCTCTATCTTTCCGACTTCCATATCCTCATCCACCAGAAGAGCGATATCTCTTGACGTGGATGGATACTTAGGAAGAGGTGTATAGGCTTTTTCCGTATCGGCATGTCTTATGAGGGCGTCGAACATGATCTCACAGCAATATATCCTCACGCCGTCCATCCCATAATTTTCGGCAACATCAGGATGTATCTCACCCATGATGCCAAGCTCGTCATAAAGAGCCTTCTCCCCGCCTCTGCCGGATGGGACTGATATCCGCGCGCATCTTCCCGGATGGTACACACCATACTGGGATTCAGCCGTGAACACGGCATCCTTTATCCCCATCACTTTCAGCAGTTCCTCCACGACTCCTTTGAGGCCGTAAAAATCCTCACCGTTACCGTACATACCGATACACAGGGAGTATTGCTCCTCAGGCAGATCGTCGCTGCTCACCATGTTGGCGATAAAAGTGTTTCCTATTTCAAATGCCTTTACTTTCTCTATTTTTCTCGAATAATTCCTGGCCAGCACTTCCAGCATATTAGGAGTGAGGATAGTCCTCATGACGGAGTTTTCCTCTCCAAGAGGGTTTATTATCCTGACAAAAGCCCTTTCCCACGAATCTTCGTCTATCCTCACGTTGTCCACACCTTTCGGGCTGACAAAAGAATAGGTCTGTATCTCATTGAGTCCCATGGCACAGAGCGAATCTCTCGTGAGATCTCTCAACGCTCTTTCCTCAGACATCCCCGCTTCACAATTGCCCTTAGGCAGTGTCACAGGAAGCTTGTCATATCCGTATATCCTGGCTACTTCTTCTATATAATCCTCCTCCTCAAGCAGATCCTGCCTTATGGTCGGAGGTGTCACCGTCATGATATTGCCGCTTCCTTCTACCTTTATCTCAAGGCTTTCAAGTATGTCTTCCATTTCCTGACGCGGCAGCTCTATGCCCAGGACATAATTGACTCTGTCGACTCTCACATCGATAGTCTTGGCCTTTTCCGGCACAGGATAATTGTCCACACTGCCTTTGCATACCTTACCGGCGCCTATCAGTTCTATCAATCTGCATACTCTGTCAGCTGCGGCTTCACAGAGATTAGGGTCTATGCCCTTTTCGAATCTGGACGATGCCTCTGTCCTGAGCCCCAGCTTCTTGGATGTGGCTCTGACACTGTCGCCGTTGAAGTTGGCTGACTCTACGATGATAGTAGTAGTGCTGTCTTCTATTTCCGAGTTGAGTCCTCCCATGACACCTGCTATGGCAATTCCTCTTTCAGCATCCTTTATCAGCAGCATATCCTTGGTCAGCGTCCTCTCGTTTTCATCCAAGGTCACGAATTTCTCGCCCTCCTCGGCATTCTCCACTATTATGGTCCCGCCCTTGACCTGATTGATGTCAAAGGCGTGTATAGGCTGTCCATACTCCAGCATCACGAAGTTAGTGATATCTACGATATTGTTGATAGGTCTCATACCGGCGTACATCAGTCTCTTCTGCAACCACCACGGCGACTGCTCCACCTTCACATCGGTCACTATCCTGGCCACATATCTTTTACAGCTTTCAGGGTTCCTTATGTCCACCGACACGTAATCCGCAGACTCTCCTTTGCCGTTTTCGTCTCTTATCTCGATATCAGGATATGTGAATTGCTTTTTGAATGTAGCGGCGGCTTCCCTGGCCATGCCTACCATCGAAAGGCAGTCAGGTCTGTTAGGTGTTATTTCAAAATCCACTACAGCCTGCCTGAGACCCAGGGCCTCGGCAAAATCACTGCCCGGTTCATAATCTCCCTCCAGGATCCATATACCATCCTTGTGAGCCACCGGCACCACCTTATCTTCAAAGCCCAGCTCCTCGGCAGAACACAACATTCCATAGGATTCCACACCTCGCAGCTTGCCTTTGGTTATCTTCACTCCGCCTTCCTTCTTCGGCTGGCCGTGGAGCGGTCCCGGTATCCTGCTGTTGTGAAGCGCCACCGGTACCAGGGCACCTTCGAACACATTGGGCGCGCCTGTCACGATCTGCAAAAGATCGTCTCCACCTACATCTATGCGGCACACCACCAGCTTATCGGCGTCAGGATGCTTTTCGATCTTCTCTATCCTTCCCACCACGACGTTTTCCATTTCCTCGCAGAAATGCTCGCACGTCTCCAGATTGGAGCCTGACATTATCATCCTGTCGCAGAACTCCTCCGTATCAACTCCCGGATCTATATAATCTTTAAGCCATTCTATTGGAACTAACATCTGTCAACCCTCCTATTTGAACTGATTTATGAAGCGCATATCGTTCTCGTAAAACAATCTTATATCATCTACACCATATTTGAGCATCGCTACTCGCTCTACGCCCATTCCAAAGGCGAATCCGGTGTATCTTTCCGTATCGAGATCGCCCACTTTCAGCACATGAGGGTGAACCATACCACATCCCAGTATCTCTATCCAGCCGCTTCCTTTGCACACACTGCAACCCTTACCGCCGCACTTGAAACATGAAACATCCATCTCGGCGCTGGGCTCTGTGAACGGGAAGTGGTGAGGCCTGAACTTGGTCCTTGTGCTGGTCCCGAAAAGCTGCTTGGCAAAGCTGTCAAGCGTCCCCTTCAGGTCAGCCATAGTTATTCCTTCATCCACCACCAGTCCTTCTATCTGATGGAACATCGGTGAATGAGTAGCATCAGGAGTATCACATCTGAAGCATCTTCCCGGTGAGATCACCTTGATAGGAGGCTTCTGCTTCAGCAGCGTCCTCACCTGTACAGATGATGTCTGGGTCCTCAGCAGAGTGTCCTTGGTAATGTAAAATGTATCGCTCATATCTCTCGACGGATGATTCGGTCCCGCGTTGAGAGCATCGAAGTTATTGAACACAGTCTCCACTTCAGGGCCTTCGGCTATGGAAAATCCCATGTTCATAAACACCTTGGATACTTCCTCGATAGTTATGGTCAGAGGATGCTTTACGCCTAAGGATATCTCCCTTCCCGGCTCTGTCACATCCAGCTTTTCCATCCTGAACTGGGCTTCCTTGGCAGCTTCCTTCACTGCCTTGAATTTTTCTTCCAGCAGACCTTCTATTTCCGATCTTACTTTGTTGGCCATCTGTCCCGTTTCTTTTCTCTCTTCCGGGGACAACTTACCCATCCCGCGAAGTATCTCCGTAAGCTGGCCCTTCTTTCCGAGGATCTTTACTCTTATCTCATCGGTCTGCGCCAGAGTGGAGGCTTTCTTCAGCTGTTCCTTCGCCTCTTCCAAAATCTTGTTTAACTGAGCTTGCATTTCTGTTACCTCTCATTTGTTTTTATCTTTTCCGTGACTGGTACATGAGTATGCCCGCGGCTACTGCCGCATTGAGTGACTCTATGGACCCTTCCATCGGTATTCGTATCTTTACATCAGCAGCGTCGATGAAATCCTCACTCACGCCGTTGCCTTCGTTTCCTATGACCAGCGCCGTATCAGAGACGATATCAGCTTCAAAGCAGTTGATCCCGCCTTCGGGACACGTCACCGCCAGCCGTTTTCCCATTTCCCTGACCATACGGATCACATCGCCGGCTTTTCCCGCCTTTATAACAGGTACCCTGAACAGGGAACCGGCAGCCGCTCTCACTACCTTCGGCGCATATACATCGCCGCTTCCGGCCGTCATCACGATCCCTCCGTACCCGGCCGCTTCGGCAGTCCTGATTATTGTCCCTATGTTGCCGGGATCTTGCAGACGGTCCATGATGAGCACATTCCTTCCGCCAACCATCTTTCGAAAACCATCGATATCATAATTTCGCATTTCCACCGCAGCAATGATCCCCTGTGGAGCCTCGGTATCCGAAAGAGCCCGAAACAACGGTCTGCTCAACATGACTGTATGCTGCCCCTCCAGCCGTCGCTCCGGCTGTCCGCCTTCCTCCACGAAAACAGTCATGGCCTTTATCCCCATATCTAACGCATCCTCCAGAGGTTTGACACCTTCCAGCAGATACGATCCTGTTTCGTCTCTGTACTTTTTACGTTTCAGTCTGAGGGCATTTTTATATGTAGGGTTTTCCTTTGATGTGATGATTTTCATTATTTCCAACAATCAGAACAATAGCCGGCTGTAACCGGCTATTGGAATATTCTTTTCCTTTCCTTATCTCTGCAAGAAAGTCGGGATATCGATACGCGACGACCCTTTGTAAACATCATCTTCCGCTGCCTCAGCACTTCTTTCCGGTTGCTCTGTCATTCCAACGCCGTCTTCCGCGCCGCTTCCCGGGATGACGGAACTGTTAAGCAGATCGCTGCTGCCCTTTTCGAATCCGGCAGCGATGACCGTCACCAGTATTTCGTCCTGCATGTCCTCCTTGATGGATGCTCCCAGTATTATGATAGCGTTCTTGTCCGCTTCTTCGTCGATCTGACTGGCCACTCTGTCCACATCGAACATCGTAAGATCCCTTCCTCCGGTGATATTGATGAGTACAGCTCTTGCGCCCGATATCTTGGTTTCCAGGAGCGGACTGTCGATAGCGCCTCTGACAGCGTCTTCCAGCTTGTTCTCGCCTTTTCCTGTTCCCACTCCCATATGTACGATGCCTCTGTCCTTCATGATAGTCGTAACATCGGCAAAGTCCAGATTGATGAGCGCGTCATCGACTATGATGTCGGATATGCCCTGAACGCCCTTCTTCAACACTTCGTCCGCCATCTCGAAGGCCTCCAGCAGCGAAGTCTGCTCCTGGACTGTTTCCAGCAGCTTGTCATTAGGAACGACCACCAGAGAATCCACGTATTTCTTCAGGAACTTTATCCCCAGCTCAGCATGCTCACTTCGCTTCTTTCCCTCGAATCTGAAAGGCTTCGTTACTACGCCTACCGTAAGGATACCCATATCCTTCGCTATCTTGGCGATTATAGGAGCCGCTCCGGTACCTGTTCCGCCTCCCATTCCGCATGTAACGAATATCATGTCAGATCCGGCGATGAACTTTTCCAGATCTTCCAGGTTCTCCTCCGCCGACTTCTGACCTACTTCCGGATTCCCTCCGGCGCCCAGACCTTTAGTCAGCTTCTCACCTATCTGTATCTTCGTCTCCGCCTTGCTTTTGGCAAGAGCCTGCTTGTCCGTATTCACAGCGATGAAAGTAACGCCTTTCATGCCTCCCTCTATCATCCTGTTAACTGCGTTACATCCGCCGCCGCCGACACCGATGACTTTTATCTCCTGCAGCGTCGAGTCATTCATCTCAAATTGTAACATTCAGGGGTACCTCCTATAAATTCTCTTTACTCTATGGTTTTCAAATGCGAAATTCAAAGCATTTTCCTGCATAATAAACATATACATTATAACATACAAATTTTACGGCGTAAAGGAACAATAATTATTACTGCTTATATTGATAACACCGCTTTCGATGCTGCTCTGGTACAGATTATATATGACTGTCCTCAGGGCGTCCGATTCGATGGAACTCATGACATTGTCGTATTTCCCCTTACATATCAGCGTATCGTACACATAAGCCTGGACATCATTCCCGTCGATGTTTATCCTCTTGAAGTAGAGGTCATTGTTCTCCATCGCTTTTATCATAGCCATCGTCTTCTCATAAGCGTCGCTCTCCTCCACTTCGATGGTCTTTTCCAGTTCAGCGCCGTTCACCTGGATATTGTCCACCAGTGTCACCTGACGTTCCTCCTTGGATATTTCCAGCACCATACCGTCGTTATCGGTTATGACGAATTTCTTTCCCATCTTGAACTGAGCCTTTCCGCTTCGCTCCGTCACATGTATCACGATTTCGTTCGGCAGTTTCCTGTCCACGTCCACATCCTCGATATAGAGATTTTTCTTTATCCTGCGCTCCACGAACCACGGATGGACGTCGAAGATGTTCATCCCGGTCCGCAGCTCTGACAGCTCCAGGACTTCCTGATCCGAGACTTCCTCGTTGCCGGCTACGGCGATACCGTCTACCGTAAAATAATCTATATGACTTATAAAGTACAGTCCCACACATATCAGCAGGAATATTATGAAGCGCAGCAGATAATGCTTCTTTCTGCGCCGCTTCTTTTTTATCGTTTTTTCCGTACGGTTGTCACTTCTCATACTCTCTAATATCTCCGCCTAACAGCCTTATCTTGTCTTCCAACTTGCCATATCCCCTTTTAATATATTTAGTATTTCTGATAACGGTATCCCCTTCCGCCATGAGCCCTGCAATGACAAGAGCAGCGCCTCCCCTCAAATCGCCTGCGCGTACATCCGCACCACACAATATATTGTTATTTTTTATTATAACTTTTTTTTCGGATATTTCAATATCAGCTCCCATTTTTTTCAATTCTTTTGTATATCCGAACCTGTTTTCAAATATGTTCTCTTCTATGGAAGAGCCCTTGCCCACACTGGTCAGGAATGCCGCCAGCTGGGGCTGCAGATCGGTGGGAAATCCCGGATATGGCGCGGTAGCCACACTGCACCGCATCCTCTCATCACCCTTTGCCGCCGCCCAGATCTCATCCCGGCTGTACCCCACATGATACCCGCCTTCTTCCAGCAGAGATATCAGCGGATCCAGCGTACTTCTTTCCAGCCCCTTCAGCAGCACATCGCCGCCGGTAGCCAGTGTCATCAGCAGATATGTACCGGCTTCTATCCTGTCGCCTGTGATGCTGTGCTCACATCCTGTCAGGCTCCGGCCACCTTCTATCTCTATGGTGTCAGTGCCGGCGCCTCTGACTTTTCCTCCGCACCGGTTTATATACTTCTGCAGATCCTCTATCTCCGGCTCTCTGGCACTGTTTCTGATCCTGGTGATCCCTTTTGCCGCCAGCGCCGCCAGCATCAGGTTCTCTGTGGCTCCCACACTGGGATAATCCAGCCGGATATCAGCGCCTCTCAGGCCCCTCGCTCTCAGCTCTATATATCCGTCTCTGCAGAAAACTTCCGCTCCCATTTTCATCAGCCCCCGCAGGTGAAGGTCGATAGGCCGTCTCCCGATATCGCAGCCTCCCGGGCTGGTTATTACTGCTTCGCCACATCTGGCCAGCAGGGAACCGGCCAGAAAAACACTGGAGCGCATTTCCTTCATCAGCTCGTCAGGTATCCTGCACTCAGATAGAAATGATGCGTCTACCGACAGTACGCTCCCCTCGCGTGTGATATGACAGCCCAAGGCGTCCAGTATCCTCGTCATGCTGTCCACATCCGATATCTCCGGACATCTGCGAAAGATATTCTCTCCCTTTGTGATCACTGATGCTGCCAATATGGGAAGCACCGAATTTTTTGCCCCCGAAACTGTCACCTCGCCCGAAAGCTTTCTGCCGCCTTTTATATGATAACTACCCAAAAAAACACCTCCGAACCATATTACATGATATGTGTGAGGTGTCTTTGTCGTTACAGCCTACTGTGTCTTTTCAGGGCCCAGTATATTATCGCATATTATCTTCACCGCGTCGAAAGGAGCACAGGCCAGACTCCCGGCTGCCATCTCTTTCATGGCCTCCGGATTGTTCTTCAGCTTCAGGATCTCGTCAGCCAGCTTATCATTGTCCAGATCTTTCTCTTCCACTATTATTGCTCCCCCTTTATCGGCTACTGCTTTCGCATTGAAATACTGATGATTTCCCGTGACCGCCGGGGACGGTATGAATATGGCAGGTTTGCCGCACACAGTCGCCTCAGCCACTGTAAGCGCTCCGCTCCTGCTTATGACCAGATCGGAAGCCGCCAGATATTTGGCCATTTCATGGATATATTCCACTATCGCCACATTATCCGCCAGGGCCACGCCTCTGTCGGCCAGCTCCTGATTTATCGCTTCATAATAATAGCTTCCTGTCGCCAGATATATCCTGAAATCACTGACACCGTTGAATGTCTCTATCACCTTCATCATGGCTCGGTTTACGCGTCCTGCCCCCTGGCTTCCGCCGAAAGCCAGCACCACGAAATCCGAAGGCGTCAGACCCAGTTCAGCTCTCGCTTTTTCCTTGTCAGCTTCGATGAATTCATGCCGCACAGGATTGCCTGCCAGCACATGCTTCTCCGGGAACCTGAAATCTCCGGATGCTTCTTCAAAGCCTAAAAACAGCTTTTTCACGCCTTTTTCCAGCAATTTGTTAGCCATGCCCGCCACGGCGTTCTGTTCGTGGATATATGTCGGTATATGGAGCTTCTGAGCTTCTTTCATCACGGGAGCACTGGCATATCCGCCGGTTCCTATCACCACGTCGGGTCTGAATTCCTTGATGATCTTCCGTGACTTCTTCGCTCCTCTTCGAAGTGTTCTCATGACTTTGATATTCCTCAGAAGATGCTGTCTGTCGAACCCGTCGGCAGCTATCAATTCTATATCGTACCCGCTCTCCGGCACCAGATCGCGCTCCAGGCCGATCTCAGAACCGACGAACAGCACCTCCGCATCCGGCTTTCTTCGTCTTATCTCATCAGCTATAGCGACGGCCGGATATATATGCCCCCCTGTGCCACCGCATGTCATTATCACTCTCATTTAATTCACCCCTGTATTCTTAGGACCATGCCTCGATATATTTATCAATACTCCCGCGGAAAACATGAATATCAGCAACGCGTTCCCTCCATAGCTTATGAACGGGAGGTTTATCCCGGTAGCCGGCATGGACGACGTGACTACCGCTATATTGAGGATGACCTGTATAGCTACCATCAGTATTATTCCCGAAGCCAGCAGCATGCCAAACTGGTCAGGAGCGTTGACTGCTATGTGGACACCGCGCCATATGAAAAGACAATACAGCACTATCAGGAGAAGGATGCCGACAAATCCCAGCTCCTCGCCTATTATCGCCAGTATGAAATCGTTCTGCGGTTCCGGCAGATATAAGTTTTTCTGGATGCTCTTGCCCAATCCCACTCCGAAAAGTCCGCCCGAACCGAGAGCCAGCAGCGACTGGACCGCCTGATATCCCTCATTGAGAGGGTCCGCGAACGGATCGGTGAAGCTGGTGAGTCTGCTGTACCAATAGCTGTCCTTCATGAACAGCAGTATGCTCAATATCCCGGCAGCTCCCACACCACCTGCCGTCAGAACATATCTCCACTTCAGTCCTGCTACCAGCATCATGGCTACGATTATCCCGCAGACAGTTATAGCCGTAGAAAGATTTGGCTGCATTATTATCAGCGCGCCATAAAGGCCGGCTACGCCCACCAGCGGCAGTATACCCCGGGTCAGCGATTTTATCCTGTCTCTGTCCTCGCTGAGGAACCACGCTACGAACATTATGGCCGCTATCTTGGCTATCTCGCCCGGCATGATGGTCACAGGCCCCAGCCTTATCCATCTGGTGGCGCCATTAGTAGTCTGCCCCAGCGGTGTCAATACCAATATCAGCAGCAGAACGCTGGCTATGAATATGGGTAATGCGAATTTCTTATACCTCCTGTAGTCGAAGGCCGCTCCCAGTATCATGACTCCGAATCCAAGCAGCACCCACATGCCATGACGCAACAGGTAGCTGTAGGCGTTTCCGTCCTGACTTATGGAGTAATAATAACTGGCGCTGAAGACCATGATAACTCCGAATATGACCAGCATCAGCGTAAAGAGCATCAGCCAGAAATCCCCTGATTTAAGCTTTATCGCTTTTTTCTTTCTCTTGACCGTTTTTACCTTTTTCTCCGTTTTTTCCAATCGCCCTCGTCACCTTTCCAACGCCTGAACACAGGCTTTAAAATGATTGCCCCTCTGCTCGAAGCTGGTGTACATATCCCAGCTGGCACAAGCCGGCGAAAGAAGAACGACATCTCCCGGCTGAGCGATCCTGTAGGCTTCTCTTACACAAGCTTCCATATCCTTGAGTATTATCGAATCGGTAAATCCCGCTTTCTCCGCCGCATCCTTTATCTTGGTAGCTGTTTTTCCCATCAGCAGCAGCATTTTCACCCTGCCGTCGAAGGCATCGACGAACTCTTTGAATGATGCGTCTTTATCGTATCCTCCCGCGATCAGTATTATATTCTCCTTCATGGCTTCTATGGCCTTGATGGACGCATCCGGATTGGTTCCTTTCGAGTCATTGACAAAACGTATATCGTCTATGGTTCCACACAGCTCCAGTCTGTGCTCCACTCCGTTGAACTCCCGCATGACTTTAGCTATGACCTCCGCCGGGATCCCGCCAAAAAATGCTATGGCACAGGCCGCCAGCGCATTTTCCAGATTATGCGCACCCGGTATCTTCAGCTCCACAGGCCTGCATATCTCAGTTATCTTTCCTTCCTCGTCCTTGATGATTATCGTATCCCCATCCACATAGACGCCGAAATCCAGCGTGGTCTTCCTGCTGAAAGGCACGACTTTCGCTCTGCAGTCTTTTGCCAGCTTCATACATTCTTCATCGTCGTGATTTATCACACAATACTGTTCAGGCGTCTGATTCCTGAATACCGCCGCCTTTGCTTTCCCGTAATTCTCCATCGTCTTGTGTCTGTCCATATGGTCAGGCGTAAGGTTCAGGATGGCCGATATCTCAGGCTGGAAATCTTTTGTGGTCTCCAGCTGGAAGCTGCTGGTCTCCGTCACGAGCCAGCTATCGTCTTCCGCCGCCAGCGCCTTGGATATGACCGCTACCCCTATGTTTCCCACCACATAAGTCTTCCTTCCGGCCGCCTTATAGATCTCGCCGACCAGAGTCGTCGTGGTTGTCTTGCCGTTAGTCCCGGTGATAGCCACATATTTACCGTGTCCTATCCTGTAGGCTATCTCCAGTTCTCCTATTATCTCCGCTCCCGATGCCTGAGCTTCCTTTATGAAATCCAGATCCGGAGATACTCCCGGGCTGAGAATGAGCATATCGAAGGCGCTCATGTCTTCCGGCTCACATCCCAGATAACAAGTCACTGACTTGCCCTCCAGGAAAGCGATCAGCTGGGGATCCAGCTCATCCTTCTTCTTATTGTCCTGGACCGAAACATCCGCTCCCAGCTTTACCATGGCCTGGACAGCTGCTTTCCCTGACTTTCCCATACCAACGACCAGTATTTTCTTATCTTTGATATCTGTTACGCTTTCTCTTGGCATTGTACCACTCCTAACATGATGAACGAATAACTAAATGATTGCAAATCCCACCAGACAGCAGATCACGGTAAATATCCAAAACCCTATGACCACATGTACCTCTTTGAATCCGCACTTCTCGAAATGATGATGTATAGGCGCCATCCTGAATATCCTTTTTCCCTTTGTGATCTTGAAATACCCCACCTGCAGCACTACTGAAAGCGCCTCTATCACATATATGAGCCCGACTATCAACAGGAACAGCTCCATCTTCATCACTATCGCCGCCGCCGCCAGTCCTCCGCCCAGAGCCAGAGAGCCTGTATCTCCCATGAACACCTTTGCCGGATTCCTGTTGAACACCAAAAATCCCAGACAGCCTCCGCACACAGCAGCGCAGAAATACGAGCCTGATGCCAGTCCGTATGAGACTCCCGCCACCGCGAAAAACAGCGTCACCAGTGCAGTCACTCCTGAAGCCAGACCATCCAGCCCATCAGTAAGGTTCACCGCGTTGGTCATCGCCAGTACCACGAAGACGATAAATGGTATATACCATATCCCGAAGTCGACATATATATCCGCCACAGGTATATATACATACGTGGTCTCCGTCGAATAATTAGCCAGGAACACTGCCAATGCCACCGATATCACTATCTGGAGGCCAAATTTCTGATACGCCCGGAGGCCAAGATTGTTCTTCTTTATAACCTTCAGATAATCATCGAAGAATCCTATGAGCCCGAAACCTATAAACACGAACAGTATTATCAACGTATCCGCCATGCTGCCATCCCATATGAGCGACGCTGTAAAAGCCGCCGCGGCAGTGCTGATGATTATGGCGATGCCTCCCATGCTGGGAGTACCTGCTTTGGACAAATGACTTTCCGGTCCTTCTTCCCGTATGTTCTGGCCTGCCCTGGCTTTGAGGACAGGTATTTCCAGTTTGGTCAGAATGACGGAAATCACAAAAGCTGCTATGATTATTATCCCGATATTGACGTAATTCATGATATCTCCTAAATACTTAAAACCTTCTCTACTATCTGTTCCATCTTCATTCCTCTGGAACCCTTAACTAAGATTATGTCCCCCTGACCTATGAGTTGATTCATTTTCCCGTATAAATCTTCCTTTTTTTTAAAGTACATCACCTGAAGGCCGCCTCCCGACGCGCCTTCCGCGATACGTTCCGCCTCGCTGCCTACAGCTATCAGTTTATCTATCCTCAGCCCTCTCGCGAAAAGTCCTACTTCAAAATGCTGTTTACCGCTCTGCTCCCCTAATTCATACATATCTCCCAGAATAGCTATACGGCTGCCGCTGCACGAACTTCTCTCCAGGACCTTCAGCGCGCTCTTCATGGAATCGGGACTGGCGTTGTACGTGTCATCTATGACTCGCAATTTGTCGTTTTCCAAAAGCTTAAGCCTGCTTCCCGTAAGCTTCAGCTTCGAAAGGCCAGCCTCGGCCTCTTCTGTGGAAAGCCCCAACATGTGGCTCACCGCTATGGCCAGAGTCCCGTTGACTGCGTTATGCCTTCCCGGGACAGGAATTGCTACTCTGCTGCTTTTGGTCATATGCTCAAATGTAAATTCTATACCATCCAATCCCCTGTCGTCAATATCGGATATTATATAGTCGCTCTTTCCATCCTCGCCTACCATCACCTGACGGTAATCTCCTCTGGTATTCTCCTTCGTCAGGAACCGGCCGTCCCACGGGAATATCAGCGCACCTCGCTCCTGCCCCATCGAAGAGATATGTTTCGCCACTTCCATCTTGGCATGAAAAATACCTTCCCGGCTTCCCAGATTCTCTATATGAGATACTCCGATGTTGGTTATGACAGCGATATGCGGTCTGACGATCTCCGCCAGTCTGTCTATCTCTCCCGCTCTGTCCATACCCATCTCCAGTACTACTGCCTGTGTGGAGCTGTCCATCTGAAAGATAGATAACGGCAGACCGATGCTATTGTTGTAATTCTTCATGTTCCTGCCGCAGCGATACTTCTCGCTGAGAGCGTAATATATCATATCACGGGTCGTAGTCTTCCCAACGCTTCCTGTGACAGCCACCTTCATCACATCAAGAGTATCCAGATAATAGGATGCCAGCTGTCCCATGGCATAGACAGTATCCTCCACCTCTACCACATTGATGTCTCCATCCTCTGCATGATCGCACCATCCGTTTTTGTGAGAAACGAGTACAGTCCTGCACCCTGCTTCCAAGACCTGCGGTATATAGGTGTGACCATCGTGGTTTTCGCCTTTTATGGCGACGAACATATCCCCGGGCCCACACTGGCGCGAATCATGCTTCACTCCGGTTATGAATCCTTCATCACACGTCTTTATCAGACGTCCTCCCGTCGCCTCGACAACAGCTTCTATCGATATCTTATCCATATCCACCTGCTCATTCGTACAAATACACCTTGCTGCCCTTCTTGACTTCCGTCCCCGCCGCAGGATACTGCTTCGTTACGATGAAGTCACTTTCAGCAGCCGCATCTTCATCCATATCGTATGACAGCGAATCGCCTGCCAATATACCTATCGCCTCGCTGGCCTTCTCACCTACTACATCCGGTACCTGCACACGTCCCTCATCAGCTTCCTCCTGGCTTTCTTCATCAGGAGAAATATTGAGATATCTCAGGGTATCGGACAGTATCTGCTGGACCCCCGGCGCCGCTGTAGTACTTCCATATCGGACTCCCTTAGGACTGTCTGCTATGACCAGCACCGCCACTTGCGGATCATCCATCGGCGCCATAGCTATACAGGACGAATAAGTGTCCTCAAGATATCCTGTGCCTTCATCGTTGACTTTGTTGGCAGTTCCCGTCTTGGCACCTACCTTGTAGCCTTCGACTTTGGCAGTTCCGCCACCGCCTTCATCTACTACATACTGCATTATATCGCACAGTTCGTCGGCTGTCTCTTTGGAAACTACCTGGCGCACGACCTTTTCATCGAATGTCTCGACCGTATTGCCGTCGGAATCCCTCAACTCTTTCACCAGTCTCGGCTGCATCAGCTTCCCATCATTGCCGAAAGCACTCACTGCCGTTATCAGCTGTATCGGCGTGACCGCCACTCCCTGACCGAAGCCTATGGTCGCCAGCCCTACAGGGCCTGCCGAATCCTCGTCCTGAAGTATGGCTGTACCTTCTCCCGGAAAATCTATCCCTGTCTTTCCCGTTATCCCAAAAGTAGCCATATAATCATAGAATTTTTCTATACCTATCTCTGTAGCCAGCTGAACGAACACCGGGTTACATGAATTGCCGACAGCCTGCTTGAGAGTCTGCGTCCCGTGAGGATTCTCGCTTCTCCAGCAATGTATGATCTGTCCGGCCACCTCTATAGACCCGGTACAGGTGTACGTTGAATCCAGATCTGTAACACCTTCTTCAAGAGCTATGGCCGTTGTCAGTAATTTGAACGTGGATCCAGGCTCATATGCGTCGGATATGAGGAAGTTTCTCCACATCTGGTTCCAATATGTCACCTTTTCACTGTCGGACATGCTCTCCAGCTTTTTCTGTTCCTCCTCATCCAGCGGTGTCGTCGGATCATTGAGGTCGAATTCAGGAGTCTGAGCCATGGCCAGTATCTCCCCGGTCTTCGGATTCATCACTATAGCCATCACTCTTTCAGAGCTTGTGGACTCCTGTACCTGAGCTATAGCCTTTTCCGTGTAATGTTGTATCACCTGGTCTATAGTCGTCACGATGCTGTATCCGTCCTCAGCCTGATAATATCTTTCCTCTCCATATGACAGCCTGTTGCCGCCTGTATCGGTATAATTGACCCATCTTCCCGCGATACCGCTCAGATATGTATTGTATTGCAATTCCAGGCCCGAGCGTCCTTCGTTGTCATCGTTGACCGTTCCCAGTGTATGGGAGGCGAAAGCCCCCAGAGGGTAGCTTCTCTTGGTATCCTCGGCGATTTCCACACCCGGCAGATCAGCGTCTCTTATCTTGTCAGCGGTGTCCTTATCCACTCCCTGCTCTATCTTGACGATGCTCTGCTCCTTGGTCACCTCGCTTTTGACCTCTTCATAATCAAGTCCCAGTATTTCCGCCAGGCTCTGAGATACCTTCTCGATATTCTCATTTTTCTCGGCGTTGGTCTCCCCGGATCTCACGTCCGACGGCCGCACCCATATGGTGTAGCATGTGACGCTGACTGCCAGTTCGTTACCGTTAGTATCATATATAACGCCTCTGTCAGCCTCTATCGGCGTATCTCTCGTCTGCTGCTCCACTGCCTTCTCCGAGTACTCGCTGCCCTTCACTATCTGTATCCATCCCAGCCTCAGGCAAAGCAGAAGCAGACATACGAAGACTATGATGAGAATGATTATCAGATTTTTCTTGCTGCTGTTTAATGATGTCACTTTACTCCCCTTTAACTTTGTTCCCCTTTAAAAAGCGACCCCGGACATGGTAATCAGCTTATTCTGCCCGGGTATCACAGTTACATTTTATTATCTTTAACTACGACATATTATACTTTTCATCAATTATTTATAGGCTTTTTCCTTGATTATATCCGCAAATCCATCCTCCGGGATATCGCTGCCGGAAATATATACTTTATCTCCATCGCCGGGATATATCATCTTGAGCTCACTCGTAGCTTTGCTCTCTATGCGGTCCACATTGTTGGCACTGTAGACCTTCACCTGCAGGTTCTCTATCTCTCCCATCAACGCGCTGTTTTCACGTATCATGGAATTTATATCATATCTCAGCGTAGCCGAGTATGCCGTTATTATTATCAGCATTATCATGGCTATCCCTGCTACCAGCACCAGCGAAAATGCTGCTTTTTTCCCGTTCCCCAACGGCAAAGCCACTTTTTTCGTTCTTCGCTTTCTGCGGCTTCTCCTCTCCGGCTCCGGCTGCGGCTTCATATCCAGCCCGTATTTCTGATATTTTTCCTGGTATTCATACCATCTTTCAGGTGCTATCATGTACTACCCCTTCTTTTCTATCACTCTCAGCTTGGCGCTTCTGGCTCTGGGATTCCGTTTCAGCTCTTCTTCTCCCGCGACAATAGGTTTGCCGGTGACCTTGTTCACATCCGACACCTTGCCGCATACACACACCGGGAATTCCTTAGGGCATGTACACGGATTCAGCCTGCGGTTGAATGCCTCTTTGACTATACGATCCTCCAGAGAATGGAATGTTATGACGCATAGCCTTCCTCCCGGCAACAGCACGTCGCAGAATCGATCTATCGCCCTTTCAAGCTGTTCGAGTTCATTATTCACTTCTATCCTTACAGCCTGGAAAGTCCTCTTGGCAGGATGAGGTCCCTCTCTTCTGGCCGATGCCGGGATGGCCGCCTTTATCACGTCCACCAGCTGGCCTGTGGTCTCTATCTTGCCGGCTTTTCTCCGTTTAATGATGAAATCACTTATGCGCGACGCCCATTTTTCCTCGCCGTATTTTCTGATGACTTCCGTCAGTCTGTTTTTATCATATCCATTGATCACGTCGTAGGCGGAAAAGCCATCATCTCTGTTCATCCTCATATCCAGCGGCGCATCGTGCATATATGAAAATCCACGCTCCGCGTTATCCAGCTGGAAAGAAGAGACTCCTATGTCCAGCAAAGCGCCGTCTATACCGTTTACCCCCAGTTTTTCCAGTATATCCGTAATTTCCGAATAATTTCCGTGAACCAATTCTACCTTGCAGTCCATATCCGAAAGCCGCTTCCCTGCCGCTTCTATAGCGTCTGCGTCTCTGTCTATTCCAATCAGCATACCTTTCCGGCTCAGATGTTCCGCTATCCCGGAAGCATGTCCGCCCCCTCCCAGCGTCCCATCCACATAAATGCCGTCGTCTCTTATTTTCAAATTGGATATGCACTCCTCATATAAGACCGGCACATGTTTAAAATCCATACTGCTCCATGCTTTCCGCCACTTCACTGGCATTCATCAGCTCTCCCGTATCCGGGTCGATCTCATCCTTCCAGTATTCCTTGCTCCAAACTTCTATGGTTTTGTTGCTTCCTATCGTCACCAGATCTTTTTCTATACCGGCATATTCCCTCAGATCCTGAGGTATGGTCAGCCTTCCCTGCTTGTCCACATCGCACTCGGCCGCCGATGAGTAAAAGTGCCTTCTCAGCTTTCTTGCCTGAGGATTTCCTGTCGGAAGGATATCCAGCTTCTCCTCCACGAATTTCTCCCACTGATCTTTAGGATAAATGGTCAGACACCGATCCAGAGCCTTGGCGATGATACATCTGCCCTCCAGCTCGTCCCTGAATTTTGCAGGCACTATTATCCTAGACTTGCTGTCTATTGAATTGTAATACTTGCCTACAAACATTTAGTCTCCTCCCATTTTTCGTATCTCCATTTTAAACCACTTCAAACCATTTATCAACAAATTCGCTCCACCAGCGGACACTTTTGCTCAAAAAATAAAAAAGAGACGAGAATCGTTTTATTCTCGTCTCGTCAAAAACACTATATATTGTATTCTCTTTCAGCAATACGCCATCATCTTGTTTTTGTGACGTTTTTTTATCTTTTCACGTCCCTCCACTTCGTCCTCTGTCACAGTTCCTTTATCACCCTGGCAGGAACGCCTCCAACCACCGTCTTCGGCGGCACGTCCTTCGCCACTACAGCTCCGGCCGCTATGATCGCTCCATCTCCTACTGTGACTCCCGGCAGCACAGTAGAATTGGAACCGATCCAGACCTTGTTCCCTATGTGTATGGACTCAAGATGATGCAGGTGCCGCTCATCCGGATCCATGCCGTGGTTGATGGTAGCAAAAACCACATTGGAACCAATCAATACATCGTCGCCTATGTATACACCGCCCTGATCCTGAAAATGGCAGCAGAAATTAATGAAGACGTTCTTCCCAACATGTATGTTCTTTCCGCATTCAGTATAAAAGGGAGGAAACATCTTGAAAGACTCATCGACCGGGTTCCCCGTCAAACGCGAAAAGATATCGCGTACCTCTTCAGGGCTGTGATACGAATTGTTCAGCTCGGCCGTGATACGCATCGCCTCATCGGCAAGCAGATCCAACACTTCTCCCGCATCAGTCCCTCCAATTACTGTATTGTCCTTCTCCAGGTGCTTTAAAAGCTTCTCTATACTCATAATGACATCACTCCTTACATTTCCTGCCGTCGCCGCAGCTATTCCCCACGCCGGCTCCCGGCGCCTGTGGTCTTGGCCGTTTCATCCGCATTTCGTCTCCTTCAAAAATCCGGAACTCATGATGTTATTATATCTGTCGCACCTTTACATGTCTAATTGCTATATCACATCGCTGGATATGCTCCCGAGGAATCGCTTTTCACACTGCTCACGTCACCGCTCATGCCAACGGCACGGTTTACAGCTTGATCTCCACCGGCGCATCCAGCCGCAGGCTGTCCTCTCCCACGATACAATCGTAAGCCAACACTTCCACACCGACCTTCTGCGCTTCACGGAGCACTTCTCCGAACTCAGCGTGAGTTCTGTCGTTAGGTCTGAAAAAATCTATCCCTTTCATCTGTATGACGAAGATCACACAAGCCACGTACCCCGATGACGCCGCTCCCATAAGCTCCCTTATATGTTTAACGCCTCTCTCAGTCGGAGCGTCGGGGAACATCGCCGTCCCATCCTCTTCCAATGTCACGCCCTTCACTTCCACCAGCGCCTCTCTGCCAGTCTCGTCCTTCACATAAAAATCCAAACGCGAAGCCCCGTACACATATTCACTTTTTACAGCTTTGACCTTTCCCATGCCACCTATCCTAAGCTTTCCGGATCTCAGCGCCTCCCCCACCACCTTATTGGGAGCCTGAGAATCTATATTGATGAGGATCGGTCCTCGCGCGGTCTCCTTCGTCACACCGATGAGAGAATATTCCAGTTTTCTTTTCCCCATCCTCCCGCGAAAATCCTCCATTATCAGATCCGCACCTGCCACCAGCAGCTCGCGGCACCTTCCTGTATTTTTCACATGTGCCCGCCGCACACATCCTCCGGTCTCCACTTCAGCGATGAATCTGTTGGGCCTTGATATGAACTTTCCTCTGCATATCTTTTCGTATCTCATGATCTGATTTTACCAGATTTTCTTTAAATAAATAAAAAAATGTTACATTTTTATTATATTTCATTCATTTTACTTGAAAGGATTTACCATAAAGTGTAGAATATCGGTAAAGTTTATACCAAAATGTCTGTCTACAGGAGAATTGCGATGAAAAAGAAAAAGGGATTGGTTTTTTTGATTCTAGCCGTATTGGCCTTTTCCATGTATTGCCTGACAGGATGCGGCGAGGAAAAATCAGGAAATACCATAAGCGAACCTGATATAACTGTCGATTATCTGCACGGTGAGTACAGCGATCAGCTTATGACCGACGGAGCGGTCACCATGCTTGGTTCCATCGACGTGACACAAAATGGCGATTCCTACAGCATCACCATAACGGAGAAAGAGGTAGTACCCAACTCCGGATACGAGGACGGATACTATATAGCTGATACCAATATCACAAAAGAGGCTGAGATAGGCCTGTACGCCAGAATGACCTCCATGGTTGACGGCGAAGAGGTGGTCGTCGACGCGGCAGAGCTTATGGAAAGCAATGAAGCTGCAGACGACGATGATTCCCAGCAGCTCTACACGATTTACCTGATGGGAGATTCTGCCGAGCTGATATTGGCAACAGACCCTGCAAGCGTTATCACGGAATAGCCTCAGACCTGAAAAGAGTTGAAAAAACGCGCCTGCCAGGCGCATATCGAAATAAGTAAAGCCACCTTGTTTCCTTGGCCGGATAGGTGGCTTTACTAAGTTAACTTATTTCGCCGGAACGGGTAGGGCACGCTACCTGTCGGCTGCCTTGTTAAGTATATTATATGCCATTGGTTTACTGTTGTCAATAAAGCACCTTGAATGCGGTTGTCCCCTGTTGTATAATGCTTTCAACCTGTTGTATAATGCTTTCAAGAGGAATCAGAGACACGGTGGACGGTCTGCCCCTTGAGAAAGGGGGTGATGAGTATGTACATAACCTTGTCAGAGCTTTTAGCTTTCTGCACATTCGTTATTGCTCTCATCGCCTTGGTCGTAAAGATTAAGCGATAAAGTTTTACATAAAGTAAAACACCCGTCCTAAATTGCCGAAGTTGGACGAGTGTTTTTCATTCACCATTTGAGGCAAACCGTTCACGGATTCCTCTTTATGTTTATTTTATGCTATATACGTTCAAAAGTCAATATATGCGGTTATTTCCGTAATGATATATAAAACAAAACCCCGCAAAACCCAATGAAAGGAGAAAAGCGAGGTAATGTACAAGGCTGTAATGATACACCCTCAAGTCGCATTGATTAAGCCTGTTTTATCCGTTTTTGCTCCGACAGAATCATATACAAAAATAAAGAAAATCCCCTGTAATTTCAACGCTTCCGCTGATTTACAGGGGTTTATCGTTTTTCTACACATTGAACAGGAAGTGCATCACATCTCCGTCCTTTACGACATAATCCTTGCCTTCGGAGCGGACAAGCCCTTTTTCCTTAGCGACCGACAGCTTCCCGCCGCATTCCATCAGTTTATCGTAAGCGATGGTCTCCGCACGGATGAAGCCCTTCTCGAAGTCGGTATGGATCTTGCCGGCGGCTCCCGGAGCTTTTGTGCCATTCTTGATGGTCCACGCCCGTACTTCCGGTTCGCCTGCCGTCAGGAAGGATATTAGATCAAGCAATCGGTAAGACGCCTTCACCAGCTTGTCCAATCCTGACTCCTTTATTCCCATCTCTTCCAGGAACATAGCCTTCTCCTCATCGTCCAACTCAGCCATCTCCGACTCGATCTTGGCACAGACCACGATAACTCCCGCGCCTTCTGTTTTCGCGAACTCGCGAACTTTTCTTATATACTCGTTGTCCTCGGAAGCAGCGTCGTCTTCCGAAACGTTGGCCGCGTATATGACAGGCTTGTAGGACAGAAGGTCAAGGCTCTTCACGAACTCCGCTTCATCCTCATCCAGCTCCATGGCCCGTGCCGACTTGCCTTCTCCCAGGAAATCAGCTACACGCTTCAGTATATCCAGCTCCTTCTGCAGGCTCTTGTCCCCTTTGAGATTCTTTGTAGTCTTCTGTATCCTCCTGTCCAGCACCTCCATGTCCGACAGTATCAATTCTGTGTTTATGGTCTCTATATCGGAGATGGGATCTATTTTTCCATCCACATGTACCACGTTGGAATCATCGAAGCATCTGACCACATGAACGATAGCCGCCACTTCACGGATGTGGCCTAGGAACTTGTTCCCCAGCCCCTCGCCTTTTGAAGCTCCCTTTACGAGCCCCGCTATATCATAAAACTCGATCGTCGCATATACCGTCTTTTTCGAATCATACACCTCATGGAGTGTGGTCACCCTTTCATCCGGCACTGTCACTACGCCCACATTAGGCTCTATGGTACAGAACGGATAATTGGCGGCCTCCGCTCCTGCTTTGGTAATAGCATTGAAAAGTGTGCTCTTTCCTACGTTTGGCAGTCCTACGATCCCTAATTTCATAATATGTTCTCCTTATCTATCTTTCTTTATTTGCTCTGTAATGTCTGTATAAGATCACATAGGCGATAACGCACACTATGATGATCGTCAGGCTCAGTACCTGAGCCTGCCTGAATGGACCTATCATCAGGCTGTCGGTCCTCAGTCCCTCCACGAAGAATCGCTCCGCCGAGTACAATATGCCGTATAGCAGCAGCGTCTGTCCTTCAAACTGCCTTCTGTTGTCCACATATATGAGAAACAGAAAAAGCAGGAAGCACCATATAGACTCATAGAGGAAAGTTGGATGCACCGTCTGTCCGTTGACCGTTATGGCCCACGGCAGATCTGTAGGTCCTCCATGGGCCTCTGAATTGAAATAGTTTCCCCATCTCCCGATGGACTGGGCGATAGCTATAGAGGGCACAGCCAGATCCATCAGATTCAGCGGTCTCACCTTCCATATCCTGCACAATACCAGTGCCGTGGCCATCCCCAGTATCAATCCCCCATGTATGGCCAATCCGCCCGCTCTCGTATTGAATATGGAAGCAAGGTCGCCGGAATACATGGACCAGTTGAATATGACGTAATAGAGCCGTGCGCCTATGATGGCGGCCGGGATGCAGAAAATCATGAAATTTATCATCTGGTCAGCAGTCAGATGGTGCTTTGGCGCCCGCCTGCAGCATATCACCGCGGCGATTATCATGCCGGATGTTATCATCACGGCATACCACATTATATCTATTCCGAAGACAGTAAAAGCTACGGGATCCGGTGGGTTTGGCATGTCGTCCTCCTCATAATCCTACTCGCAAAATTTTCTTCTCCACGCCCTGTCATCATACTTTCTTGATGAACTTAGTCCCACAGTGAGGGCATGTTATATTGATTTTTCCGGCGCCTTTAGGGACCCGCAGCTTTTCCCCGCACCCAGGACATCTCATGATCTTATGAGTTTTATCTCTGCCTGAACGCTTTCCTGCTCCGGCATACCCTCCAGCTCCATAAGATCCCCCGTCTGAGCTTCCCGTCTGATTTCTTCTGAACCTGGCCGTAAGCTGAAGGAACTTCTGGTTTTCCCTGTACCTGGCATTGATGTTCCTGGAAAACATCCTGCAATATACATATATGAGCAGCGCTATCGTCAACAGGTCCAACAGTCTCCATCTGACGAAAATATCGACGACGATCACCACCAACGCTATTATCAGCAAAAATCTGTTGAGATTATCAGTTCCGTATCTTCCCCTCATCAGATTAGCAAACCACATCCCGAATCTGTTCATCCAAATACCTCCTGCGCGGCTTCCACGGATTTCATCGCGTCCTTACAGTAAAAATCCGCTCCTATCCTCTCAGCATAGTCGGCTGTCAGCACGGCGCCCCCTACCATCACACGACAATCAGGAGCCGCTGCCCTTATGGCGGTTATAGTATCTTCCATGCTCTTCAGCGTAGTCGTCATCAGCGCGCTGAGGCCTACCAGCTTGATATCCCTTTCCACTACCGTCTCCACTATCTTTTCCGCCGGAACGTCCCTTCCCAGGTCTATCATCCTGTAACCGTAGTTCTCCATGATGACTTTCACGATATTCTTTCCTATATCGTGGATGTCTCCTTTTACAGTAGCTATCACTACTTCTCCCAGGGATACCGACTCCTTATCGGACTCGGCCAGTCTCGTTTTTATCACATCAAATCCGGCCTGCGCCGCCGTTGCCGCCTGGAGCATCTGTGGCAGAAATATGGTCCCCTTCTCGAATCCTTTTCCCACATTGTCCAGCGCAGGTATGAGAAAATCATTGACCAGTTCCATCTCGTCGTGAGACTCGAGCAGCTCCTCCACAGCAGCTACAGTCCCAGCTTTTATACCTTTCTCGATACAGTAAAATATATCGCCGTCCCCTTCTGCTGCGTCCTTCGCCTGCCCACTATCAGGTGCGGCTCCGCCGCCTTTTTTCACCAGACGGCCAGGCTCCATTACCGCTTCACCATAACGCTCGATATATCTCGCGGCATTTTCATCGACATTCTTCAGTACATTGAAGGCAAAGATGGCCGACATCATCTCTTCCTCATTAGGGTTTATTATGGGAAGATCCAGCCCGCACTCCATTGCCATGGCCAGGAACGTCCGGTTGATAATGACTCTCATCGGAAGACCAAAGCTGATATTGGAAACACCAAGTGCTGTCTTGAGCCCCAGCCTTTCTCTGACCATCTTCACAGCTCTGAGAGTCTCGTTTACTTCTTTCTGCTGCGCCGATGCCGTAAGAGTCAGACAATCTATTATCACATCCTCCTCCGGGATGCCGTAATCTGCCGCCCTCGCTGCGATCCGCTCCGCTATGGCAAATCTTCCTTCGGCTGTCGCCGGTATGCCATCGCCATCCAGTGTCAGCCCTATCACGGCGGCGCCGTATTTCTTTACCACAGGTAAAATATCGTCCATCACATCAGGCTCGCCATTGACGGAATTGACTATCGCTTTTCCGTTATACACCCGAAGAGCCGCTTCGATGGCCGCAGGATCCGATGAATCTATCTGCAACGGTGTTCCTGTGATGGCTTGGAGTTTTTTCACTAAATCCGGCAACACTGCCGATTCATCCAAAGACGGTACACCTACATTGACATCCAGTATTTCCGCCCCGGCATCGATCTGTTCCACGGCCTGATTCAATATATAATCCATATCTCCATCCAGCAGTGCCTGCTTCAGCCGTTTCTTACCCGTAGGATTTATCCGCTCTCCTATGACTGTCACATGATCCACATGGACCACATCTGTACCGCTGCATATCCGAAGGCCGCGCTTTTCCTTTCCCGTCGCATGTCCTTCTTTCCCTGCAGCCCCCGGTACGCCATTTTTTGCCAGCTCATCCCTGCATTCGGCCAGTCCCGCTATATACTCCGGTGTTGTACCGCAACATCCGCCTACCATGTTGATGCCTGCCTGCATATATTCTTTCATGGTCTCGATGAACCGGCCGCATGTGATGTCATACTTTCCCGTCTCCGGGTCAGGCAGTCCCGCATTAGGCTTGGCGAATACAGCCACTGACGTGAGTTCTCTGAGCTCTTTCGCCATCGGCAGTATCTCCACAGGTCCAAGTGAACAATTTATGCCGATGGCATCTACTCCAAGACCTTCCAGCGTCATAGCCATCGCTTCCAGGCTTACTCCTGTGAAGGTCCTTCCGTTATCTTCGAAAGTCATGGAGACCATCACCGGCAGTCCCGAGTTTTCCTTGACAGCCAGGACCGCCGCTTTAACCTCGTAAAGATCTGTCATCGTCTCGATGACCACCAGGTCTGCGCCGTTGTCTTTCCCCGCCGTCACCAGATCCGTGAAAGCCTCATAAGCCTCCTCAAATTTCAGGGTACCCATAGGCTCCAGCAGCTCTCCCAATGGTCCTATGCCAAGAGCCACCTTCACAGCTCTGCCTTTGTCCCCGGCCTCAGCTCTTGCTTCACAGGCAGCTTTCATGGCGAGAGCTACAGCCTCATGGAGAGGTCTGTCCAGCTCTTCCGTCTTGAACCGGTTCATTCCAAACGTTGATGCATATATGATATCAGCTCCCGCATCTATATACTGGCTGTGTATGTCCTTCCATATCTGAGGATGCTCCAGGCCGAATTGAGTCGTCGTTTCATCCGGAGCCATCCCCGCCCTCTGGAGCATCGTTCCCATTGCCCCATCCAATATATATATCTTGTCGTTAAAATCAATCGCCACAGGATTTCCCCTCTCTTCTAAGTGTACACTTATCTCTCAGGACACATTCCTCACACGTAGCCAGTCTTCCTGTCACAGGGTGATCCGCCAGTCCTATGAAGGCTGTGACCGATTTCCTCGGTATCATGAGGCTGTCAGCAGTCACGTTAAGCCCGATCTTCCTCTGACCGTCTATATATGCCACTACAGTCTTCTGAAGCTCAAGCGGGGAATCTCCGTACCCCGGACTGAACCGTTCAGTCATGTATCCATCCACATGTTCTCTGATATACGCTTCAAAGTCGTCACACATCATCTCCGTCAGCACCGAAGCGCCGCTGTCCATTATGACCGCTGCAGCCATATCCGTGACCTGTGCTTTCCTTATAGCGTTGTCCACGCCTATCCCCAGCGTGAGCGCCATCACCACCACCTTGCGACATCCTTCCAGATGCTTTTCCAGGGAAATCCCGGATATCTTCACATCATGCCGATCCATGACACGGTAGATCGCCTTTGGTCTTGCTGCGACAAAAATAATCTTTTCAACATCATCCAGCTTCTTCATCAACGCCGCGTCATCACTGCCGGCTGATCCCAATGCCGCCAGCCACCGCATCCGTGGAATAGACGCCTTTATCTCCAGATTCATCTCTTCTCCCCTCAGTATCGGTCTTTAAAGCAGATCCTTTATATTGTCGTATACTTTGATAGCCACATCCGCGTTGTTCATGATGTAGACATGGATACCGTCCACGCCATTGGTTATCAGGTCTCTTATCTGGTTCGACGCATACTCTATGCCCGCTTCAAACAGCTCCTCAGGCTTGTTTTCATAAAGACCTATCATCTTGGTGAAATCGTGAGGCAGGCTGGCTCCGCTGAGAGCCACCGTCCTCTCTATCTGCCTGGAGTTGACGATAGGCATTATCCCCGCCGATACAGGCACATTTATCCCCAGCATCCTGGCCTTACCGATGAATTCATAGAAGAGTTGGTTGTCAAAAAACAGCTGTGATATCAGCGCTTTGACGCCGGCCCCTATCTTGTACTTGAGATTCTGTATATCCTCGTCCAGCGATTTGCTCTCGTAATGGCCTTCCGGATAACAAGCTCCCAGTATCTCTATATCGTCGTTGCACTTCCTCTGTACTTCGATAGCCAATTCATTAGCATGATGGAAATCCTTCTTTATTTCCTGGTCAGGCACGATGTCTCCTCTGAGGGTAAGCACATTTTCTATCTCTGCCGCCTGAAACCTGCCTATCATCTCCTTGACGTCTTCTCTGGACGAATTTATACAGGTGAGGTGCGCCAATGTCTCTATGCCAAATCTCTTCTTTATAGTCGACGCTATCTCGCAGGTGTAATTATCAGTCATGCTGCCGCCCGCGCCGTATGTGACGCTGATGAAATCAGGCTTACACACCGACAGTTTCTCGACCGTATCATATATGGTATCGATATTGGCCTTCTTCTTTGGAGGGAATATCTCCATGGAAAAAACAGGTTTCTTATTCTGAAACAATTCAGGTATCTTCATAATTCTCACTTCCTGTCATCATGTGATCAAAAAAGGTATCTTTTAACAGTATATTATACATCTAAAAAGGACGCAATGCAATCTTTCCCAAACTGTGATATACTGTACCTCAGCAAAGGAGACACGATATGAAACAGTTCAGCAAATATTTCGATCATACGCTCCTGAAGCCTGACGCTTCACGGAGCGACATACTCAAGTTATGCGGCGAAGCCGCTAAATACGATTTCGCATCGGTATGTGTAAACGGCTGCCATGTGGCTGCAGCCTGTGCTGCCTTGAAGGACACAGATGTAAAGACAGCCGCCGTAGCCGGTTTTCCATTGGGAGCCATGTCAACCGAGGCCAAGGCTGCGGAAATATCAGACGCGCTGGAAAACGGAGCCAGTGAGATCGATGCAGTGATAAATATCGGCGCTCTGAAAGAAAGCCGATACGAGTACATAGAAGATGAGCTCGCGACGCTGGCCGCCATCTGTCACGAGGACGACAGTCTGTTGAAAGTCATACTCGAAACATGTCTGCTCACCGACGAGGAGATCGTAAAGGGCTGTCAGCTGGCCGTGAAGGCAGGTGCGGATTTTGTCAAGACATCTACCGGCTTCAGTACAGGAGGCGCGACGCCTCGCCATGTGGCACTCATGAAAAAAACCGTCGGATATGACGCCCTGGTAAAGGCTTCCGGCGGCATAAGGACTCTTGAAGATGCGAAGCAAATGATAGAGGCCGGTGCTGACAGGCTTGGCTGCAGCGCCTCCGTCTACATCATCGAAGAACATCTCACACAGTCCTCCAGATCATGACATTGTCCGTGAATCCGCATTCCAGCTCGCCCCTGTCCTGCAGATATGTCAGATAGCATTTGGTGGTAGAGGACAGGAGAGCGTGCTGGGAAACGGTCGTCCTCATTCCCATAGTCTCGTACATCCTCTTCAATATCTCATCCAGCGATATTTCGTCGCTGCATATTTTCTTTATTGACTCTATTATCCTCTCTATATTAGCCCTGTTCAGGTCGGCAACTTCCGATATATCTGTCTCGGCTATCCCGTGAGCCGGTATGAAAAGCTGCCCTTCCAGGTTCTTTATGAACTCCAGCGTATCCAGATAGCCGCCTACATCGTAGAGATATCCGAAGCTCCTCTTTTCCAGATATCTGCGGCTGAGATAGGAATCCGCCAGAAACCAGACATCATCGGATGTCTTGACTCCTATCATCCCGAAGGTATGGCCCGGAAGATATACCCACTCTATCCCTTCCAGACTGTTTTTTTCTATGGAGCGAAACCCTATCATCCCCGGATGGGAAAATATCGTCCGCAGCTTCCTGCATGGAAATCCACCGTTCATATACGCCGCTTCCAGATCGGAATAGTGAGCGAAGGCCATATCGTATTCCGTACAGTAAGCCGGTATATGATATTTCTTCATGAGATACTCGTTACCACCAAGATGATCAATATGGGTGTGAGTGTTGATGATGTAGTCTATCGACCATCCCTGCCCGCTGATCATCTCGTCTATCTTCTCGCCGTCTCCTTTGGCCCCGGTGTCAATGAGGCACACTCTGCCGGGAGACGTCATATACACGCCTATGTTGGTGCTGTGCTCTATATAATATGTCCTTTCCCCTGCCTGTCTCAGTTCCATACTTTCGAATTATCTCCCCGTTCTAACATATCCGCGGAAGCCCTTCACCGTAAAGGACGTCAAATCTCCGCGTAGCCCCCAGGCGTGTCTTTATATACGCTCCGGAGCCTTCCTTCACTCTGCCTATTATAGCCGCGTCCTTTCCATGGAGTGTGCTTCGCATTGCTTCCAGAGCTCTTTCGGCATCCTTTTCCGGCACTACCGCTATCATCTTGCCCTCGTTACCCATATAAAGCGGATCCAACCCCAGGATATCGGCAAAACCCTTCACGTCCGCATGGACAGGTATGCTGTCCTCGTCCAGCTCTATCATACATCCGGAACTGTCGGCTATCTCATTTATGACTGTACCAAGGCCTCCACGAGTCACATCCCTCATGGCTCTCACATCTGATCCGCATCGGAACAAGCTCTCTACTACGTCGTTCAGCGCTGCACAATCACTCTCTATGTCGTTATCTATCGCCATCCTGTCACTTAGGATACAGGCATGATGATCTCCCAGATTCCCCGATAATATCACCACATCGCCTGGCTGGCAATTGGCGCTGCTCACATCCCTTCCATCAGGGATCTCTCCTATGCCTGTCGTGTTTATATAAAGTCCGCCGCTGCCTTCTACGACCTTTGTATCTCCGGCCACCACCATGACCCCGGCCTCCCGTGCCTGCCTGGCCATGGAGCCTACGATGCTGTCCAGCAGCTCCGTATCCAACCCCTCCTCCAGGATGAATCCGCAGGTGATGTACCTGGGTATGGCACCCATCATCAGCAGATCGTTCACTGTTCCGCAGACACATAGCTTTCCTATATCTCCGCCCTTGAACACCAGTGGTGTCACTACGAAAGAATCAGTGCTGCAGGCGATCCTGCCGTTTACTGACAGCACGGCCGCGTCCTCCATTTTATCCAGGACCTCGTTTTTAAAATGCTTTCCGAATATATCGCTCATAAGCTGAGCTGATGATTTGCCCCCACTCCCGTGAGCCATTGTTATCTTCATATCTGTCTCCTCAATGAACGTTCCTGTACCATATGCCGCAAGCCCCCTCCGACGAAACCATACAAGGGCCGAAAGGTTTCACCGGATCACATCCCCGTCCGAACATCGGACATTCATCAGGGTTTATCCTCCCTACGATCACATCTCCACACCGGCACTGGGAAGGAAGCTCCATATCCTGATACAGGTCTCTGCTTCCGCCGTCGTATCCGGCCAGTTCCTCTCTCAGATAAAGCCCGGACTTCTCTATTATGCCAAGCCCCCTCCACATGGCAGGACCTGTCTCGAAAGCTTCTTCCATAATAGCGACAGCTTTTCTGTTGCCTTCATCCTTTACCGCGTTTCTATAGAGATTTTCCACCGCGGCGCCGCCGGTCTCTATCTGCCTGACTATCCTGTATATGGATGCCAGTATATGCTCCGCTTCAAACCCTGTCACTACAAAAGGCCTGTGATATCGTTCTGCCAGTGGCTTATACACATCGCTTCCCGTTATGACGCTGACATGACCCGGACATATGAATCCGTCCACATCCTCCTGGTTTTCGCAGATCCATTCCAGCGCTACCATTACAGTCTTCAGCGCCGTTACCAGCTTCACATTCCTTATCCCTCTTCGCGCCGCCTCCTGTACCATCATGGCATAAGTCGGCACTGTTGTCTCGAAACCGACTGCCGCCACCACATATGTGCGGCCCGGATCTCCAGCGGCTTTTTCCAGCGCCTCAAAAGGAGAATACATGATATCTACATTGACGCTGCCGTTCCCCTTTGCCTCCGACAGACTGCCGGAGCTTCCCGGTACCTTCATCATATCGCCGAATGTCAGCAACGTGTGATTTTCCCGTGAGGCGTATTCTATACACCTGTCGATGTATGCTGTCGGCGTGACGCACACAGGACATCCCGGACCCGAAATAAGCTTTATTTTATCGGATATCAGGCTCCTTATTCCATTTTTGAATATAGCAGCCGTATGAGTGCCGCATACCTCCATGATCTTGAGAGGTCTTCCGTCATACGCCGCCAGATAATCGATGATCTGTTTTACATCCATTGTATTATTGCAGCTCCTCCAGTTCGGTAAACAACTCCATAAGCTCCTGGGCCTTATCATGCTCCATGACCTCTATGGCGCATCCTGCGTGGACCAGCACATACTGACCTACCTGCGGTTCGACAAGACCTGTATTGACATCTACTGTATTGCCATTAAAATCAACTTTAGCCTTTCCCTCTGAAAGCTCAAGTACCTTTCCCGGTATCGCTATACACATATCATTTCCCCCTAATGATCCCGGCCTTTGCCGGGAACTGAATCCGATTCTCCGAATCCTTATTATTATACAATTATTTGGGCGATTCGTAAACATGTTGAGTGGGGCTCATCATATAAAAGGCGAAATCTCTTACACACCCTATCCACCGCCTAAAAAAATATTTGAGCTTCCCCACCTTAGGCTTTATAATATTACCTGTAAGTCAACTGATTTTGAAAGCAGGTTTTTATGCATGAATATCCTATAACGGAACAGATAATAAAAATAGCCGGAGAGCACTGTAAGAAATCCGGTGGTTCCAGAGTCACAAAGGTGAACCTGGTCATCGGCGATTACTCCGGATATGTGGGCGAATCGGTCCAGATGTACTTCGACATAATCTCTCAGGACACCATATGTGAAGGAGCCGTCGTGGAAATACAACACGTAAAGCCTAAGCTCAGGTGTACCCGGTGCGGTGAACTTTTCGAAAAAAGACCGATGACCTTCGACTGTCCCAAGTGCGGCGGCCAGGGAGAGCCTACCGACATAGGCAAGGAATTTTACATCGAAAGCATCGAAATAGAATAAACGATATTTGGAACGGAGGTATTTGAAATGCACGATATACGAAAGATAAACGTCATGGAGGGAGTCCTTGATGAGAACGACCACATAGCAGAGCACATAAACGAACATATGACGGCTCACGGCGTCCTCGTGGTCAACGAAATGGGCGCACCCGGCGTAGGCAAGACCACAACACTTAAAAATATCGTCAAACACCTCGATGTCAAGCCTTACGTGATCGAGGGGGACATCGAGTCCGATATAGATACGCAGGATCTCAACTCTCTGGGCATCGAGACTCACCAGATAAACACTCATGGAGAGTGTCATCTTGATGCTCCCCTGGTGGAGCACGCGACAGAGCACATGTCTTTCCCTGAGCCCGGAATACTGTTCATCGAAAACATAGGTAATCTGGTATGCCCGGCCGAATTCACCATCGGAGAGCACGTGATGATGCTCATCTCCACCGTCACGGAAGGAAGCGACAAACCGTACAAATATCCACTGGCTTTCGAGAAAGCTGATATCATACTTATAAACAAAGTGGATCTGGCTCCGTATCTGGACTTTGATGAAGAATATTTCATGAAAGGCGTACGCGCTCTCAACAAGACAGCGCCCGTATTCAAAGTATCCGGCAAGACTGGCGAGGGTTACGAGGAGGTAGCTAAGTGGCTGCAAGACAGAGCGAAAAAATTAAACTCTGGGGAATAGTCCAGGGTGTAGGGTTCAGGCCTTACGTGGCCAAGACAGCCGAAGCCCTGGGTATTAAGGGACAGGTCCTCAATATAGGAGGGCTGGTGGAAATAACTGTCACAGATACACCGTCCCGCATATCATCATTTATAGAACACATCATAGCCGACAAGCCGGCTCCTGCCGAAATAGTCCACATCAGGCGCGAGCCGGTTTCTTTTCGTGACTTCGACTCTTTCACCATCGTCACCAGCGCAGAAGGCGACGATGAAACGGCCATGCTCCCCGCTGATCTGGCGATCTGCCCCGACTGCCTCGACGAGCTTTACTCTGAAGGCGACCCGCGGTATCAGCATCCTTTCATAAGCTGCATGAAATGCGGCCCCAGATACACCATCATAGACAAGATACCTTATGACAGGCACAACACATCCATGGTGGATTTTCCCATGTGTGATTTCTGCGAAAATCAATATACAGATATCAATGACCGCAGATACCATGCCCAGACTATCTCATGCCACAACTGCGGGCCGCAGTTGCTCTGGCAGGAAAATCCGGCTGCGTCTCCACGCCGAAGCTTCCTGACAGATAAAAGCCTTCGAGCAGACAGTGGGCTGCAATTAAACGGGGACTGCGAGATACTGGATCACGCGGCAAAAGTGCTGAAAAGCGGCGGCGTCATCGCCTTCAAGGGTGTAGGCGGTTATAATCTGGTGGCAGATCCCTTCAACGTGACCGCGACAACAACACTGCGAGAAATAAAGAAACGCGAATCCAAACCCTTCGCGGTGATGTTCAGGAGCGTAGAGCAGATAGAGCGCCACTGTTACGTGAACAATACCGAAAAACAGTTATTGGAATCATCCGCTCGTCCTATCATACTGCTTGAGCATCGAGATACGGACTGCGATGAAATAAACAGAAGCCGCTTCATCGGCAGCTTCCTGCCGTCCTTTGCCGCCCAGTATATGCTGCTGGACCGCATAAGTCCCCTGATATTTACCAGTGCCAACCTTTCCGACATGCCGATGATAAAAGACGAGGCGGAGATGATGGAAATGATGGAGCACGAGCCCCTCATCGACGGCATGATATACAATACCCGGAGCATACGGATACGGGTCGATGACTCGGTGGTCCGCGTCATCGACGATCAGCCGCAGATGATAAGGCGTTCCAAAGGTTACGCGCCGGTACCCCTCTATATCAGCATCGATGAAACCGACGTCTGCAAAACTTCCGAACGAAGCCATAAGTCCAGAGTGGACGAAGCCCTTCCCCTTTCCATCTTTGCCGCAGGCAGCCAGCTAAAGAACTCCTTTGCCTTGACAAAGGGGTCCTTCACCTACATGAGTCAGTTTTTCGGCGATATGGACACGGTGGAAAATCAGACACTATATGAAGAAAACGTAGGCCGTCTCCAGGACCTCTTCAGGATAACCCCCGATATCGTCGTCTGCGACATGCACCCTCTTTACTACACCACCGGATTCGCCGAAAGGTACGCTGCCGAGCGCGATCTTCCCCTGGTAAAGGTCCAGCACCATCACGCCCATGTAGCGTCTGTCATGGCTGAAAACGATATAAAGGGCAAAGTCATCGGAGTCAGCTTCGACGGCACCGGCTACGGCACCGACGGTTCCATATGGGGAGGCGAATTCTTCATATGCGAAGGCGGCGACTGCCAGCGCATCGCACACCTGAAATATGTGAACATGATAGGCGGCGATTCTTCCGTTAAGGATGCCCGCCGCTCTGCTCTCAGCTATATCTATGCCTTCGACAACGGATATCTTTCCATACGGCCTTACGATGACGACGGATTTTCCGGCCACAACCTTCCTCGCCGGATAGCCGTCGATATCTCCGATATCATCGACTACGGCAGAGAGCGCCTTCTGTCTGCTGACGATCACCGCATCGTCATGTCCGCCCTTTCGGCAGGTATCAATACTGTACACAGCTCCAGCATGGGAAGGCTTTTCGACGGAGTGGCCGCTCTTCTTGGTATAAAGGACTACAACGATTACGAAGGACAATGCGCCATCATGCTGGAGGACGCTGCCGCATTTGCCCGCAAGCACCCGGGGGAAGATATCGCCTCTGATCTGGCTCTGTCGTTTCATGAGAGGATATCCGACATGATACTGCAGCAATGCCTTGCAGCCCGTGCAGAGCACAAGGTCTCCCAGGTGGCTCTCACCGGCGGGACCTTCCAGAACAAGATACTGATGGAGGATGTACTGGAAAAGCTGAGGGCTAATGGCTTCACTCCTTATTACAACATATCCGTCAGCCCTAATGACGGCGGCATCGCGCTGGGCCAGGCTTATGTGGCAGCTCATCGAGGAGGAGAATATGCAGGTTGATTTTCCGTAGCAGGAGCGCAGAGAATAGACAAATATAAACCTTGATATCCCTTCTCTTTTTCTCTTCTGCCAGATCTTATCCGTAAGCTCAAAATTCGGCACACCTGACGCAAGTTCTTGCCGGATCCCTGAATCTATCTAAAGATCCGGCATGCCCGACACAGTTCCTTGCCGCATTTTACGATATAAAATGAAAACCGGCGCACGCTTGCCGGGTTTTTTATATTATCCAATTTTGCGGCACGAATTTGCGAATATATTTTTAGTGAAAAGGCATTTATGTTACAAAATACGGTTTTACTTGCCGAATCACCATTCTTTTCGCAGGATCCGGCAACTTTTCATGTACTCGCTGCCGGATTCCTGTAAATATCAAGATACTCGGCAAACATCCGTGTTTAGCATGAGCTTTCACTGTTAAAGCATCAGGACACTAAAACGAAGCATGTCAAAAGCATACATATCAAAAGAACGCCTCACTTAATTGTGAAGCGCCCTTTATTATTGATCGATATGCGTGTTTACAGCAACGCCGTATCTCTGTCCGAAAGCTCTTTATATGTGTGATATCTGGCCTTGGCGTTTTCCTCAGTCATCTCGAAGAGCTTCTCAGCTATATCCGGGAATTCTTTGGCAAGGGACGAATATCTCACCTGATCCATGATGAAATCTCTGAAGCTTGCCGTAGGCTCCTTGGAGTCGAGCGTGAACGGATTCTTGCCTTCCTCCTTGAGCTCAGGATTGTATCTGTAGAGGTGCCAGTAACCGGCCTCGACAGCATCCTTGATGTTCTCCTGAGCCTTGCCCATGCCCTTTTTGAGTCCGTGGTTGATACAAGGAGCGTATGCGATTATGATGGATGGTCCGTCGTAATTTTCGGCCTCGATGATAGCCTTCATCAGCTGATTCTTATCCGCACCCATACCTACCTGAGCGACGTATACATAACCGTAGGACATAGCCATCAATCCCAGATCCTTCTTCTTTACTCTCTTACCGGATGCAGCAAATTTTGCGACAGCAGCCTCCGGAGTCGCCTTGGAAGCCTGACCGCCTGTGTTGGAGTAAACTTCAGTATCAAATACCAGGATATTGATGTTTTCGCCGGATGCCAGTACATGGTCGAGACCGCCGTATCCGATATCATAAGCCCAGCCGTCTCCGCCGAGAGCCCAGATGGACTTCTTGACCAGGTAATCCTTCTTCTCCATTATCTGGCCGCAGATCTCCTTGGCTTCAGCGTTTCCACTCTTCATGTTCTCGATAGCAGCAATGACGTTATCGCTCTTTTCCCTTGTCACATTGCCGTTATCCTTGTTTTCTATCCACTCTGTCATCGCCGTCTTCAGCTCAGCATCCACATCCATTTCCAGAAGCTCCTTCATCAGGTCTTCCAGCTTGTTTCTGATCTGCTTGTTTGCTACGACCATACCGTAACCGTACTCGGCGTTATCCTCGAACAGCGAGTTGGCCCATGCAGGTCCTCTGCCGTTCTCATCCTTGCAGTAAGGCATTGACGGTGCCGATGCACCCCAGATGGAGGAGCATCCTGTAGCGTTGGCGATCATCATCCTGTCTCCAAAGAGCTGAGTTACCAACTTGATATACGGAGTTTCTCCGCATCCCGAGCATGCACCCGAGAACTCGATATATGGCTTGGCGAACTGGCTTCCCTTTACGGTCTGAACGTTGACGCGTTCTTCCTTTCTAGGAAGCTTGATACCGTAATCCCAGTTTACGCTTTCCTTTTCCACTTCGGCGAACGGCTTCATCACGAGAGCCTTCTCCTTGGCCGGACAGATATCCGCGCAGTTTCCGCAGCCCAGACAGTCGAGAGCCGATACCTGCATCCTGTACCGGAGGCCTTCCATGCCCTTTCCTCTGGCCTGTACCGTCTCGAATCCGGCAGGCGCAGCCGCCTTCTCCTTCTCATCCAGGAGCATAGGTCTGATAGCCGCATGCGGACATACGAAGGAGCACTGGTTGCACTGTATGCAGTTTTCAGGTACCCACTCAGGCAGATGAGCCGCGACACCGCGCTTCTCGTAAGCTGCCGTACCGGATGGGAATGTTCCGTCTTCGATACCATCGAAGGCGCTTACCGGCAGGCTGTCGCCCTCCTGCTTGTTCATCGGTATCAGTATCTGCTCTATGAACTCAGGCAACTCCACAGTCTTTCCTTCAGGATCCTTGGCGTCGGCCCACGATGCAGGCACTTCTACCTTCCTGATAGCGGTGATGCCCTGGTCAACGGCAGCGCAGTTCATATCCACGATGTTCTGACCTTTCTTGCCGTATGATTTTTCTATACCTTCCTTGAGATACTTAACCGCATCGTCGATAGGAATTACGTTTGTCAGTTTGAAGAAGGCAGCCTGCATAATCATGTTGATCCTGCTTCCCAGTCCTATTTCCTCTGCTATCTTTCCTGCGTCGATGACGTAGAAGCTGGCCTTCTTGGCAGCGAGGTCTCTCTTTACCTTAGCAGGGAGATGCTCCTCCAGCTCGGCATCCGACCACAGGGAGTTCAGCAGGAACGTTCCTCCGTCCCTCAGATCCTTCAGCATATCGTACTGTCTTATATACGCCTGGTTATGACACGCTACGAAATCGGCCTGATTTATCAGATATGTGGACTGTATCGGCTTTTCACCAAATCTCAAGTGGGATATCGTAACACCGCCGGACTTCTTCGAGTCGTAAGCAAAATATCCCTGAGCGTACATATCCGTTTCATCGCCTATGATCTTTATAGCCGTCTTGTTAGCTCCTACCGTACCATCGGAACCCAGACCCCAGAATTTGCACTTGATCGTGCCTTCCGGTTCCATAGCGATACCCGGTACATACGGCAGCGAAAGATTTGTAACATCATCTTCGATACCTACTGTGAAATGATTGAGAGGCTTTTCCTTAGCCAGATTAGCGTAAACGGCTTCTATCATTCCAGGGTTAGTGTCGTTGGAGCCAAGACCATAACGTCCTCCATAAACTTTAGGCGCATCGTCTTCGTCGAAGAGAAGTGTCTTCACGTCCTGGTAGAGCGGTTCGCCCAATGAACCAGGCTCCTTGGTCCTGTCCAGGACAGCGATCTTCTTTACCGATCCAGGCAGCACGTTCATGAAGTACTCCTTCACGAAAGGTCTGTAAAGTCTTACCTTTATGAGGCCGACTTTTTCGCCCTTGGCGTTCATATGATTTATTGTTTCTTCGATAGTCTCACATACAGATCCCATCGCTACTATTATTCTCTCCGCATCAGGAGCTCCTACATAGTCAAACGGCTTGTAGCTTCTTCCCGTAAGCTCACTTACCTTGTTCATGTAGTCCACTACGATCTCAGGGATAGCTTCGTAGAACTTGTTGGACGCTTCCCTGCCCTGGAAGAAGATATCAGGATTCTGAGCCGTACCTCTGATGACAGGATGCTCAGGATTGAGAGCATTGTCTCTGAACTTCTGGACAGCGTCCCAATCTATCAGTTTCTTGTAATCCTCATAGCTGAAAACTTCTATTTTCTGTACTTCGTGAGATGTCCTGAATCCGTCGAAGAAATGAAGGAACGGAACTCTTCCCTTGATTGCGGAAAGGTGAGCTATTCCGCCCAGATCCATTACCTCCTGAACAGAACCGGATGCCAGCATGGCAAATCCCGTCTGCCTGCATGCCATAACGTCAGAGTGATCTCCGAATATACAGAGAGCATGAGTCGATACGCTTCTGGCCGCTACGTGGAACACTCCCGGCAGAAGTTCGCCCGCTATCTTATACATGTTAGGTATCATCAGAAGCAGTCCCTGAGATGCCGTATAAGTAGTAGAAAGCGCACCTGCCGCCAAAGAACCGTGAACAGCGCCCGCTGCGCCAGCCTCTGACTGCATTTCAGCTACTTTTACAGTCTGTCCGAATATGTTCTTCCTTCCATAAGCAGCCCATTCATCTACAACTTCAGCCATAGTCGAGGACGGTGTTATCGGATATATCGACGCCACGTCGGTAAAGGCATAGGATACGTGAGCCGCAGCCGTATTACCGTCCATTGTCTTCATTATTTTCTTTGCCATATTTCCCTCCATTTTATAGCGTATATTGTACGACTATTGATTCAGCCTTTATAGTTTCAGCCGTAATACCATACAATTTGAAATTGGTTCTAATACCGCACACTATCATTCATTTTATCGCAACAGTTTATCTCCGTCAACTGTGTACTAATAATTATACAAAATACATGAAAAAACTTCTAACCGCTGCAGCTGAATTTATTGACCCGTGTATTCCCCTGTATACTGTATACAGTTGTACCATAAAACCATCTCTTTGTCAATTATAATTGTGATCTTTCACAAAATACACTTCTCTTCTGTTATACCTGTCATCACGATCTGTCATCGGATCGTAAAAATCGAAAAGGCGGAGAAGAGTTTCTTCCCCGCCAGCTTTCTATAATGTCCTTTTCATACATCCTCGCGATAAGGTATCGTTATGGATGTCAGAACTGATAGTAATACGACCTGTCCCGCTGTCTTTTATTCATGTGTCGGAAGCCTCTTGTCCATTATCTTTTTCCTTATTATCTTTATATCTCGCCATATGATAAAAGCCCATCCTATCAAACCTACATATCCCACGGCAGGCGTTATGATATTAACAAGTATCTCAAACGGGATATATGAGCCAAAGAAGCCCAGTATAGCGATTATAAAGCAAACTATAGCAAACTTCTTCGTCTTTTCTTTCGTGATTCTAGCGGCTACAGACCACATCAGCGGAACAGCAGTGGTGAAAATAGCAAGAGCCAGAACTATGGCATAGGCCCATCCCAGTATCGGTGAAATCGCCTGAGCCATGGCCAGTGCCGGCACCGACAGCTTATCTATAATATCTATCCTGGAACCTTCCGCCAATACCAGGAAAAGCGCGCCCAGGCTGAACAGTACATTTCCAAATATGACTCCTACGATGACTTCTGTCTTGTTTTTTGCTTTTGAACCCATTGCGGACATGAATGGAAGGCACATAACTATATTCCACAAGGCATAAAGAATACCTGCCATTATCCATGAGCTTGATGCCAGGAGAACATCGTGAGTCGTTATATAATTATTCCAATTATCAAAGTCGACACCATGCTTAACTAGAACACTTATGGCCATAACCATAGTAATTACTATGATAGCAGGTCCAATGAATCCAATGGTGTCTATAACGCTAGCCAGACCCATCAGCACGATAGCGGTCACTAGCACTGCTAATATAAGTGATCCTACCCACTCTGGTCCTCCGAACACCTGATTAAACGTAGCTCCAAATCCAGCCATCATCTGCATTAAAGTGAGGAACATAAAGATTGGCACGAACCATGACAAGACAGTTCCAACATATTTACCGCAGAGATTCTTATAGCATTCCAGACCCTGCACATCCCTGCTCTCATTGCCCAGATTCATGACGGCGGCCGATGTCCAGGCACCCAATATACCATTTATCACCAGCACGCCTACCGCTTTTGCTATACCGTAATTTGTAAAATACTGCATGACCTCCTGGCCGGTGGCAAACCCTGCGCCTATGAGGAACGCGCAGAAAGCTCCCGCAAGCTTTATTACCATACTGATACGTACTTCGTTTTTTCCGATCTTTAACATAACATTTTTCCTTTCCCTTTTCCATACGAAGTATTTCTCTTTCTATTTCGCGGATTTCATTAAACATGCGGGCGGCCTGCGACTTTAACAGACCGCCTGCTATATGAGAGATGAAATGAATGACTATCGCTTAATCCAACATCGAAAAGTCAAACTCTACATATGGCATTTCCTGATTGATCCCGATTTCCGGGTGGACTATCTGACCGTTGACCGTGCTGATGCACCTTCTCAGAGCCGCATCGTCCATAGCCGCCTGTTTCAGACCCTTGTTGGCTATGTTCATGATGTAAGGGCCCGTTATCATCAGCAGCGCTTCTGTCGCCGTCTTAGGACACAGCGACGGCATGTTTGGTACGCAGTAGTGGAGTATCCCCTCTTCTGTGAAAGTAGGGTCGCCGAGAGTTGTGTAATGTGACGTCTCCACTATTTCCGCCCCTGCTATATCCATTATCAGCGAACAGTTCTTCATTTTCTTTACCGTTTCCCGTTTCACCAATGGCTCTCTCTTGCCCGGTTCCGGTGACGGATATATGCAGTTGATAAACAGATCACACTCTGTCAGCAGTTTCTCCAGGTTGTGTTCTTCGAATAATACTACGTTCGCTTCAGGTATTGCCGCCTTCAGATAATCTATCCTGTTCCAGGATGCCTCGATTATAGTCACATCCAGCCCGAGGCCAACAGCCACCTGCGCCGCATTGAATCCGGCCGAGCCTCCACCCAATACCACTACTTTCGGTACAGGCAGACCATATACTCTTCTCAACAACAGCCCCGTACCACCATTCATTGTCTGACAGTATTTTACCGATTCCAGCATCGCCAAGCTTCCCGCTATATCGCTCATCGGCTTCATAGTAGGCCTCGAACCGTCGTCAAGAACAATAAGTTCCATGGAAAGGCCTATGCTCTTACGGTCTACCAGCGCTTGCGCCATTGGCTTATCGTAATCCTCGGCCAGATGAAACCATGTCATGATCATCTGGCCTTCCCTTAAGAGATCGAATTCCTGTGGCTGGAGTTCCTTCACCTTTGTTATAAATTCAGCCTTATCGAAGATCTCTTTGGCTGTATCAGCTATCTTCACGCCTGCTGCTTCGTAATCTTCATTTGAAAATCCGCTGTTCTTACCAGCGTCCTTCTGCACCCATACTTCATGTCCCGCAGCCGTAAGTCTTCTGGCCCAATTAGGTGTCATCGCAACTCTCGTTTCATTAGTTTTAACTTCTGTTGGTGTACCTATGATCATTTTCCTACCTCCTGTTCAGCATTTGACTTATTCTGTTATCTTTTATTATTGCAAGCAGCGTGCCATTTGACAGAAGATATGAAAAACGTTGAAATTTCAATATTTTAATGTTTTTCTGAAAATTGCTCAACAAAAATAAGCGGCGCAAATTTGCATCGTAAACGCGAATTTACACCGCTTATCGGATCAATCGTCGTATCCGGCCTCTATACCATATTTCTTTATCTTACGATTCAGTGTCGATTTATCTATTCCCAAAGCTCTGGCTAACCTGCTGCTGCTCTTATAGTCCTTCATTTTTGTGATTATAATGTTCTTTTCGTATTCCTCTACATAGCTCTTGAGATCACCTGACGAAGTACTTTCGGCGATACCCATGTCAAAACTGTCCAACTGCTCCATTATCTGTCTGGCATCTACTTCTTCCCTGTCGGCTATTATCACAAGACGTTTGATTATGTTCTGCAGCTCACGGATATTACCCGGCCACTGATATTTGTACAGCACATCCCATCCGCTTTTGGCGATTTTAAGATCAGAATCGAATTCCTCATTGTATTTCTTTACGAAATATCTGACAAGAGGGAATATATCTTCTTTACGCTTTCTGAGGGGAGGAATGTTTATAGGCACCACATTGAGCCTGTAATAAAGATCCATCCTGAAGGTCTTCTCTCTTACCGCATCCTTGAGGTTGGCGTTAGTCGCCGCTATTATCCTGACATCGACCGGAATATATCCTCCGCCGCCTACACGCATTATCTCACGGTTTTGCAATACTCTGAGTATCTTTCCCTGAAGACTCATCGGCATTATCCCTATCTCATCGAGGAAAATAGTCCCTCCATTGGCCTGTTCGAACAGTCCTACCTTTCCTGTATCTGAAGCTCCTGTAAAAGCTCCTTTTTCGTATCCAAAGAATTCGGATTCAAAAAGGTTTTCCGGTATGGCGTCACAGTTTACTCTTATAAAAGGCTTATCTTTCCTGTCACTGCACTGATGTATATGATTGGCTATGACTTCTTTGCCTGTACCCGATTCACCCTGTATCAGCACTGTAATATCCTTTTTAGCTACGCTTTCCGACAGCTGAATGATCTTTTCCATCTCTTCGCTGTCGTATATTATGCTTCCACGTGCCCCTCGCGCGTCTTTTCGATACTGCTCCAGCTGCTGACTGTATTCCTTAACCAACTGCTGATTCTTTCTAAGCTCCTTCTCAAGACGATTTATCTCCGACACATCCCGCTCCGTTACCACCACAAACTTGACCTTTCCGTGCTCTATGAGCGGAACGCCTGTTACTGTTATTTCCTGCCCGTCATCCCGGCCTTTCTGTATCATGCTCTCTTCCAGCCCTGTCTCTATGCATTTCAGCGAAACAGCTCCGTTCTCGCTGAAATATCCCTTTTTTATCAAATCGTTTACATTTTTCCCCAGAAGCTGTTCTCCGCTGAATTCACTCAGTTCTTCCGACGCTTCATTCATCAGGATTATATTCCCGTCACCATCCGTTATGAACACTCCATCTCTTATGCAGTTCAGCAGCCCCTGGATATTTTCATGATTGAATTCTTTCACAGACAGCCTCCTTTCCATGTTCTGTATTCCGTTATTATACCATAATGAGAAAATTTTTTATTATTTAAAAAATTTTATACTGTATACCAGGTCCTGGCTGCCACGTATGCTTGTTATAATGGTGATTTGCTGGTATAATGAACGCTGTAATCATCAGCGGCGTTGCCGCAAAGATGCGTTCATTGAAAAATGCTTCGACATGCTCGCATTTTATAATGTCCGCTGTAATCATCAGCGGCGTTGCCGCAAAGAATCAAAAAACGAATATTTCATTATTTACGATAGATCAGGGAGTACACCACGTTGAAAAAAATCAAAGCATGGAAACACGAAAAAGAATTCGATACAAAGACTCTCATAACAAATGAGGACTTTTCCGGGGCTGATGTCGCGGAAAAATCCGCAGGATCTCCAGACTCAACGGCTCCGTCGGACGCATCAGCTGAATCTGAGGATGTGAAGACGACGAAGAATAAGGAAACCCGTGAAGCTGTGAATCTGAAAACACTTTCAGACAAGCAGAAACAGTCATCCGGTGAAGCGATCACACAAGTCTATGAGCCGCGCCCACTCACTCCTGATGACGATATATACGATGATATCATCGAACAATTCGCCTCAGCTCCTACCAAACCAAAATACTGGTTCGAAGAATTCGGAGATTACTGGTCATGCAGCTGCGGCCATATAAATAAAGGTGATTTTTGCAAAAGCTGCGGTCTTGAACGTGATCTTCTGAGATCTCTGTTCATACTCCATAAACCAGCCGGAGCCCAGGGAAAGCTCAGCAAAAAACTTAATAAATCCGCAAAGGAGAAAATCGATAAGGAAGAACAGCAGCATACCGACAGAGAAAACCGAAGACGAAAACTTGAAGAATCTGAAGACGGTCAGCTGAAAGTCGTTCCCATAGAAATCGATGACAGTTCTCAACAGGAAGCGGCCACTATGGATCCATCTTCTGACATGTCCGTATCCAGCGAGACAGATACCCCGGCCTCCGAGGAAGCCGATGGCAGCCCCGATGAGAATATTTCATCCGAAACAGAAGGTAATACAGTCAATACGTCATCTAAAAGCAGCAAGAGCAGTACTGAGGCTTCGAAAAACGCCATCGCGACAGGGCAGCCAAAGGCTTCAGAGAACACAGATGCCACCTCTGATTCCGGTGACAAGCAAACGTCAGCAAAGCCACCTGTTCCCCTCTCTGTTCCTGTCTCCCCTGAGACCAAACGCAGAAACAGGAATTTCAGGATAAAGATAATCATCGCCATAGTCGCCTGTCTCCTTCTCATCGGACTTGCAGGCGTCGCCATATACCGTTATATGGCAGCCCCTGCCATGCAGTATCAAGACGCACTGCAACTGCAGGCTGACGGCAAATATGAGAAGGCCATCGAGAAGTTCGAGGCACTGGGCGACTACAAGGATTCCGAGGACAGGATATGGCAGTGCTACTGCAGTCTGGGAGACCAGTACTTTGAGGCCGGAGATTTCAACGCAGCCATCGATACGTACAACACGGCCATCGAGCTGAAAGACGACGAGTCCCTGCATGACAAGATATGGCAATGCTACTGCGGCATCGGAGATCAATATTTCAACGCCGGCGAATACGATCAGGCTCTCAGCACCTACTATGTAGCAGCTGATCTCAAAGACAATGAGGAGATACAAGATAAGATCAATCTTACTAAATTCACCTATGTGAAAACCTACCAGAGCGACAGGACCGCACAGGTGGAAGAGTATATGTCCGACCTGATGGCCATAAAGTATCCCGGCATACAAGAAATATACGATAACTATTACGCATGGCATGTAAATATCGTCGCCAATACATCAGCGGATGACGCGTCTACCGATGTCAGCACCGTAAGCCGCCGTGATACCGTATATTTCCACGTTTCCCTCAGTGGCGGCGAACCGTCGGAGCAGATACTCCTCTACTACGAGGTGACCTGGCCCAACGGCGATACTCAGATATACGACCTGGACTCCACATGGGAAGCCGGCTCCAACATAACAGCCAGATTCCAATATCCGATCCCTCTGTTCGGAAAAGAAGGGAAACTCACATTCAGATTGTACGACAGGAGTACCAATGAAGAAATGGGAAGCGACTCCGTCACTTTCAAGAACTGATACCAACTGAAAGCATGCGCCGTCAAACGCACGACATGACCAACAGCAAAACGCCTGCGGAAACCGTGACAACTGCTACAGCCACGGCCCACAGGCGCTTTTTATGGATAACTATTGTATGCTTTTTCAATATATATTCTATCGCACTCAATCAGCGTTATACACTCTGTCGAATATCTCTATATACTGTTCTTTCGTGAATTCCACAGGATTCGATGGATTGCAGACGTGTTCTGACGACGCCTGAGCGAGGTACTGGAAATCCTTCGGGTCGATAGCTTCGAAGGAACTGAGTTTAGGTATCCCCAGCTCCCTGCACAACCCCTTTATGACTGCAATGCCTTCCATCGCCACTTCCTCATCTGTTTTCCCTGAATCGTCCACGCCGAGAGCCTTAGCCACGTCAGCATACTTCCCTGGATTTCCCGAAATGCTGTATTCACTCACATCCGCCAGGAATATAGCATTGGTGACACCGTGAGGAATGTCGTAGAATCCTCCGAAACACTCGGCAATGCAATGCACTGCAGCAGTATCCGCGTTGCCGAAAGCGATTCCTGCCAGCATGGATGCCAGCATTACCTCTTCCATCGCATCCTTATCTCTGTCGTTTGCCGCTTTGATGATATTGTCGCCTATCAGCTTCACGGCGTATATGGAGATCGCATCCGTTACAGGCGTGGCTACAGTAGATACGTAAGCTTCGACGGCATGGGTCAGCGCGTCTATGCCGGTGGAGGAAATCAGCGAACCCGGAAGCCCGTCTATCATGTCCGGATCTACCAGCGCCAGCACCGGCGCACACTTGGGATCGAATATATTTCCCTTCAGATGTGTTTCCGTATTGTTTATAACGGCATTGAAAGTAACTTCGCTGCCCGTTCCGCACGTCGTAGGTATGCAGATCACAGGCGCGCTCTGCACATCCAGTTCCACATCTATCCATTCCCTCGCCGTCTTGCCATTGGTCATGACGGTAGCCATCGCCTTCGCTGTATCCATGGCACTTCCCCCACCAAGGGCTATCAGCACGTCAGCGCCTGCTTCTTCGGCGATCTTTGCCCCCTTGTCGCAGTCGTAGTCTCTCGGATTAGGCACTATACCATCAAACAGCGTACACTGAAATCCCGCCTCTTCGATATGCCCCTTTATCTGATCTGCCATTCCAATCTTCACGATTCCTTCGTCGGTGACCAGCATCGGCTTTTTAAACCCTCTGCTCTTTATTTCCTCACCAATCTCTTTCACTACGCCTCTTCCAAACCTTATCTGCGTCGGCAGGAAAAATTCAGACATATACCAATTGGAGTGACAAGAAGCGGATCCTTCTTAATATCCTCCTGCTCAAAGGTCACATCGCCA
>UQRM01000015.1 GCA_900543485.1 uncultured Eubacterium sp.
GATTCTAAAGGGACTATCAGCGGAATAGAATCCAACTATTATCATTTTATTACGAGAAAGCCAGGAGACTTGAGCGAATCTGCAGAATACTTTGTAAATACGAATCATTTCGCGGCTCCTGGAACAGAAGATTGGAACATAGAGATCGACGGAGTAAGTTATAAAGAATGGAACTATCCATCTATCACTAGATTCGCCACAGCAGATGCATTCCTGAAAGAATATACTACAAATAATGAAATGGATATCGAACATGTGAGAATGATGTATTCGTCCGATGACTGGTTCAATCCTGATACTAAGGAATGGGTGAGGAATGATCCCGGGACAGATGATTATGGTTCGAATCTGGGATATGATGGCTTTGATTATACTGTTCAGAGTGCCATCGTTCCTGAAGACATGATGATATATATCATGCAGGGAACAGGGAGCGGGACGGGAATGCCTGCGGGATCACAGGGACAGTTCATAGAAATCAAGATGTCAGACAGCCCTGCGGAGATAGCAGCAGATATGGAAATCCGAACTTTTGATATTTTTCGTGATGCTAGAAGAACTCTTAGGATTGCGCTCAATGGCAACGAACGACTTAAAAATGATTATTTGTTACGAGAAGCATTTGAGACAATGTTGGACGAGTGTTACAGTGCATATGAATTGGGGCAGGATAGAAGGGCGTATGCATTTATGGAAATACATGATGGTACAACTGACAAAGTGCAGTCATACAGATTGCTGGCCGAAGCCATGTCTCATTTTGCGGTGGCACAGGTGAAAGGAAAGAAGCTTCTTCATGAATTGAAAGCGTATATAAAAGATTGAGAGGAAATATATGGACTCTAAATATAAAAAGTTATTTGAATCGATCAACATAGGCAAATGTAAAATAAAAAACAGATTTGTGATGGCCCCAATGGGTCCTATGGGCCTCGGAGACTTTGAAGGGGGCTTTAATCAACGCGGTATTGATTATTATGTAGAAAGAGCAAAAGGAGGAACAGGCCTGATTACAACAGGGGTGTGCTTAGTAGACACTAAGGTTGAAAAAATGAAAATGCCAAGCGTGCCTAACCCAAACTATAATCCAATTCATTTTATCAGACAGGGCCGGGAAATGACTGAAAGGATACATGCATATGGAGCCAAGATATTTATCCAGCTTTCAGGCGGATTTGGAAGAGTGATCCCGTCCGCAGTAATGGGATTCACCGTCGCTCCATCCCCGGTGATGAACAGATGGGAAGATGTATTGTGCAGAGAGTTGACAACTGAAGAAGTGGAAAATTTGGTGAAAGAATTTGGAACCGCGGCGAGGGCTTGTAAAGTAGCCGGTTTTGATGGGATCCAGATCCATGCAGTCCATGAAGGATATCTTATCGACCAGTTCGCGATGTCTTTGTTCAATAAGCGTACTGATAAATACGGGGGAGGACTGGAAAACAGGTTGCGACTTGCGAGAGAAATCGTTGAAGAAATCAAGGAAGTCTGTGGCGAGGACTTCCCTGTCACCCTCAGGTTCAGTCCAAAGAGTTTCATTAAAGACTTAAGAGATGGAGCTCTTCCTGATGAAGAATTTGCGGAAAAAGGAAGAGATCTGGAAGAGGGTATCGAGTCTGCAAAACTTCTCGTTGAATATGGATACGATGCATTGGATGTAGATGTGGGATCATATGACTCCTGGTGGTGGAGTCATCCACCTATGTATCAGGTTAAGGGGCTTTATCGACCATATGCAAAGATAGTTAAAGAAGCGGTGGATGTCCCTGTGATATGTGCGGGAAGGATGGATGACCCGGATATGGCAGTTGAAGCCATATTGGATGGAACAACAGATATGATTGGGTTGGGGAGGCCGCTTCTCGCTGATCCTGATTATGTTAAGAAGCTTAGAAGAGGGAAAAAAGACAGTATCCGTCCGTGCATCTCCTGCCAGGAAGGATGTATGGGGAGAATGCAGAAATACATGATGGTAAATTGTGCGGTCAATCCACAGGCCGGAAAAGAATGTGTTAATGCTTATAATCCGATTTTAAGATCTAAAAAAGTAATGATTATCGGAGGCGGGGTAGGAGGCTGTGAGGCGGCAAGAGTGCTCGCGATAAGAGGTCATAAGCCTGAGTTGTTTGAAAGAAACAACAGACTCGGTGGGAAACTGATTGCCGCAGGAGTACCAGATTACAAGGAGGACGATATAGCCTTAATAAACTGGTATGCACATCGTTTGGAAGAGCTTGGAGTCCCCGTTCATTTAAATACTGATATAAGTGCTGAAGATGTGTTGAAGTATGATGCCGATGTTGTGATTGTGGCAACAGGGGCAGTACCTAAGATGATTGAATTCAGTAATAATGCGAATGTCTTTTCTGCTGAAGATGTCCTTATGAAAAGGCGAGATGCAGGACAGAAAACAGTTGTTATAGGAGGAGGACTTGTAGGCTGCGAGACGGCATTGTGGCTTGCAGACGAAGGTAAGAATGTTATGATCATAGAGGCTTTGGATGAGCTTTTGGCAGCAAATGGCCCTTTATGTAGTGCAAATAGCGAAATGTTGAAGAAGCTTGTTCCATTTAAAGGCGTTGATGTTAAAACTAATGCTATTGCTAAGGATTATGTAGATGGAGTCCTGCTTATCAATACGGAGAATGGTACTGAAGAAATCGAGTGTGACAGCCTGATCATTTCTGTGGGATTTGAACCTGATGATACATTGTATCATCGCCTTGAGGAAGAAATCGATGAAATATATAACATTGGAGATTCAAAGGAAACCTCCAATGCGATGTATGCAATATGGGATGCATACGAGGTGGCAAACCATATTTGATCTCTATTAGTTGGAGGTGGGTAATGAAAAACATGTTTACTTCTATGAAAATTGGTAGCCTGGAAATAGATAACAGAATAATGAAATCCGCCGCCGGATCATATTCTCTTGATTCAGGCATCAACACTCAGGCAATCATGTTTTATGAAAATCTCGCCAAAGGCGGGTGTGGAATGATCTGGTGTGAGGATTTGCAGTGGTATGATTATTCCGTCGAAGATATAAAAAAGATTGTTGATGCAGTTCATAAACATGGAGCGAAATTTGGCATACAGACATATGGTATGTGGAAGTTTGCAGCATCATCAAAGCATGTTGTAAGCCCATGTGAAATGAATATGGATGATTACAGACATAAGGAGTTAACGACCAGTGAAGTACATAAAGTCCAGCAAATGATCCTTGATAATGTAAAGTTTGCAAAAAAATGTGGGTTTGATGCTATTGAACTGAATTGTTCTTCTGATCATATGTTCAATACATTTATGTCTAGATTCTGGAACAATTCAAGAAAAGATCAATACAGCGGAGAAACCATTGAGAACAGAGCAAGAGTAGTAACGGAACTTATACAGAAGATCAAATTTGCATGTGGGGATGATTTCCCGGTTCAGATATTATTTAACGGCGTTGAGGAAAATCTATATGATTTAGATGATTGCAGTCTTTGTATTTCTCCAGATGAGGCCAGAGAATTCGCAAAAATATTTGAAAAAGCCGGAGCAGATTCGTTGCACATAAGGACAAGCGCTTTTGGTAATCATTGCGCGGGTTTCATGCCTGATGTTATGCATTTTGGAGAAATCGGTAACACAGGTATTGGTTCTGTTGTAGATTTTGATAAGAATTATTTTGGTATATTAGATGGGACTAATGATGGGGTCGCTGCATTCCTTGATGTTGCTTCATATGTTAAAGACGCTGTGCGTATTCCTGTCGGCGTGGTCGGAAATATGGATCCACGTATTGCAGAGGAGCAGATCAATAATGCTATAAATGAAGATAAGATTGATTTTATTATGGTAAATAGGGCGTTGCTGGCAGATCCGTATCTTCCTAATAAATTGAAGACAAATAGAAAGGAAGATATAAGGCCATGTACGAAATGCATCAGTTGTTTTAAGGCAGTAGCGGACATGTGGGGAGTTGGATATTGCAGAGTAAATCCTGCCTATATCAGAGGGGGTACGGAGGAAATGCCTGAGGGGATGGATTATCATCCCGCCAGTATTCAGAAATCCGTACTCGTGATAGGAGGAGGACCGGCAGGAATGGAAGCTGCTTGTGTGGCCGCAGAACGAGGGCATAAAGTTTCCCTTTATGATAGTAATAGTGTACTTGGGGGTCGTATGAATATGGCCGCGGCAGTAAAGGGAAAACACGATAGAATATTGGAATTTAGAGATTATCTGATCCATAGGTTGAAAAAGACCGGTGTGCAGGTAAATAAATTGGTGACAGTTGATGAGTCATTAGTGAAAAAAATCGATCCGGATGTCGTTATTGTCGCAACTGGAGGTGTAGTGAAAAAGCCTGTCAAAATCGATAACAAAGGAATGAGGATACAAAACGGAATTACGCTGTCGATTGATGGTTTGGGAAGTTCAATTTGTATCGTTGGAGGTAATATTATCGCTTATGATTATATGATACATTTGGTGCAAAAAGGAAAGAATGTTATTCTTGTAAGCGACAGACCAGAAAATGAAATAGGTATTGAACAGTCTTCATGGCAAAGACTTGTCTTAAATGAATGGCTCAAGACAAAAAATGCACAAATATACAGCGACTCGATTCTTGATATTATTTCTGAAAAAAAGATCTGTGTTAGAAATTTTTCGGGAAAGGAAACAATGCTTGAATGCGATTGCGTTGTCTTTGCGGAAAAGTTAGAAAAAGATGATTCATTAAAAGAAAATCTTCGAGAATACGAGACTATTGTAATCGGTGATTGCAAAATACCTTTTAATATTCTGGAGGCAGTAAAAGATGGAAATTTTGCCGGTCGGACAATATAATTTGATTTTCAATAATGTATCATGAGACCTGCTGAATGCCGGGACGCTCGTGTGACCCGGCAAAAGGTATGTGCTGCGGAAATTAACGTTTCGTAAATAAATTTCCAATATCATTTAAACAATGGCTCGCTATCCTTACCGGTGATAATTTCAACATGACAGTCCTGTTGGCAGTTATGGGAATCGCAGCCGCAGCGGCTGCCGGAACAGTGCTCTATGGCAGGAGAAAGAGTAGCAACTAGAGGAAAAGCCTGTAAAATTACATAAAGAATTAAAAGGGTCCGATTATCAGCAGCATGCTGATGAACGGACTCTTTTACTTTTACATACATTTTTCAAAAAACGCGAAATGTCTGCAATTGGCGGCTCCGGACCGGGAAACAGCCCTCTATCCGGCTGATTTTCTTGACTAATTCGGCTGCTGATAGTATCATATAACATATAAATAGTTTGACAATCAAAATATTTGACGACAAAACTAAATGCAGATCAGCCTACATCGCCCACAGCGGCAGGTTGTGCAAAAGAGCACACCTTCCGTCTCTTCGGGAGCAGGCTGTGCGGAAGATGAGCGCCGGAGGGCAGGGAGAGACGATGAGTGTCTATGAGTGAAGTTAATATAGGAAAGAGAGTATAAGGAGGGATAGGTAAGATGGTAAATGTTTGCGAGATTTTGGGAACGCGGTATCCTATAATCCAGGGAGCCATGGCGAGGATCGCCGAGTGCAATCTGGCGGCGGCAGTCAGCAACGGCGGCGGACTGGGGATAATCGCGGCAGGCGGCCAGAGCGCTGAATGGCTGAGAGATCAGATAAAGAAGACCAGGGAGATGACCGACAAGCCTTTTGGCGTAAACATCATGTTGCTGGCCGACAATGTGGAGGAACTGATGGACGTGGTGTGCGAGGAAAAGGTTCCGGTAGTCACTACGGGAGCGGGAAACCCCGGAAAGTACATCAGCAGGCTGAAAGAGAACGGCATCAAGGTGATTCCTGTAGTTGCCAACGTTGCACTGGCGACGCGTGTGGAGAGAGCCGGAGCTGACGCCATCGTGGCTGAGGGAACTGAAGCAGGAGGTCATATTGGAGAGACTACCACTATGGCTCTCATTCCGCAGATGGTTGACGCGCTGGATATCCCGGTCATCGCCGCAGGCGGTATCGCCGATGGAAGGGGTATCGCGGCAGCCTATATGTTGGGAGCCAAGGGAGTGCAGGTAGGGACCAGATTCCTGGTGGCCAACGAATGCATCATCCATCAGGGATATAAGGATGCCATCCTGAAGGCCAAGGATTCCTCTACGGTGGCTACCGGCAGGAGCACGGGCCATCCTGTAAGGATAATAAAGAATAGGCTGGCCAGAAAGATACTCTCTCTGGAGAAGCAGAACGCTCCGGAAGAGGAGATAAATCAGCTGTGTACAGGAACGCTGGCTGCGGCGGTAAGAGACGGCGACGCAGATAACGGCAATATCATGTCGGGTCAGATAGCAGGGCTGGTACACAAGGAACAGCCGGCAGCGGAGATGATAGAAGAGATGTTCAAGGAGGTAGAAGAGATCTATGAAGATAGGAATAGTATTTGCAGGGCAGGGAGCGCAGTATAGCGGAATGGGGAAGGACCTCTACGATAACTACCCTGAAGCTAAGGAAATATTCGATATGGCCGGAGACCAGATCAAGGAATGGTGCTTCAACGGAGACGAAGAGACACTGAAACAGACACACGTGACACAGCCGACCATATACACCACCACCATGGCCGCATATAAGGCGTTGATGGCGGAGCTGGAAAAAGAAGGCATCGCTGACAAACTGGAGATCGACGCGCTGGCAGGGTTCAGCCTGGGTGAGTATTCTGCCCTCACGGCTGCAGGGGCCATAGATGAGATAAGCAAGGGCATCGATATAGTTTCCAGGAGAGGCGTGTTGATGCAGGAGGCCGGTCTCGACGAAGAAGGAAATGCAAAAGGAGGTATGGCTGCAGGTATCGGTGACAGGAGCGCCATACTGGAAGCTGTAGAGGAGGCCAGAGAGGATGGCATACTGGAAGGGGCCAACTTCAACTCACCTACGCAGACCGTCGTGGCGGGAGACAAGGCGGCCCTTAAGAGATTCAGAAGAGCAGCCAAAGCAAAAGGCGTCAAAGCCATACCACTCAGTGTCAGCACTGCTTTCCACAGTCCGATGATGGTGCCGGCGGCGGAAAAGCTGAGGGACGTACTGAAAGAAGCAGGTCTCAAGGAGCCAAAGATAAAGGTATATGCCAACGTGACAGCTGACGACATCATGAAGGATTTTGACGGCGGCGATGTGGGAGAATATCTGACCGATATGCTGGCCAGACAGGCTATGAGCCCCGTTTACTGGGAGGAGATCATCAGGAGATTCGACGGTGACGGAGTGAAGGCTATCATAGAAGTAGGCCCGGGAAAGACACTTACAGGAAATACGAAGAAGACATGCCCTGATATGGCTGCTCTTCATGTGGAGAACATGGAGACGCTGAAGGAAACCGTCCAGCAGTTGAAGGAAATGATCTAGAACATCAGCGCAACCGGAGGATCCCGGAGAAAACGGGAACAGTAGCGCCCTTTTCGAAGGGCAAGCGATTGGAGGTAAAGAAAAGAAATATGTTGAAGGATAAGACAGCAGTCATAACTGGAGGAGTCAGAGGCATAGGAAAGGCCATAGCCAGGACTTTCTGCCAGAACGGCGCCAATGTGGTGCTCTGCTACAGGAGCAATGACGCTGAAGCGGAAAAGACTGCGGCGGAATTGTCAGCCTTCGGCCCTCAGGTAAAACTGGTCAAAGGCGATGTGGCTGACCCGGAGACGGCGAAAAAGGTAGCGGAGCTCATAAAAGCAGATTTTGATAAAAAAGTGGATATTCTGGTCAACAACGCCGGGATAACCAACGATAAGCTTATGATGAGGATGAGCGCCGAGGATTTCACCAAGGTAATAGACGCTAACCTCAATGGAGCATTTTACATGATGAAGGAGCTGTCCTCTCTGATGGTGAAAAAGAAGAGCGGAGTCATCATAAACATGGCGTCGGTATCGGGGCTCAAGGGAAATCCGGCCCAGGTCAACTACAGCGCTTCCAAGGCCGGCATCGTAGGCATGACACTGTCGGCAGCTAAGGAACTGGGAAGGCGCGGCATTCGGGTCAATGCCATTGCGCCGGGATTCATAGAGACGGATATGACAGCGGTGCTGACCGATGAGCAGAAGGAAGCGGCGGCTAAGAACATAACGCTGGGAAGGCTGGGACAGCCTGAGGATATAGCTAATGCAGCCCTTTTCCTGGCTTCCGACATGGGAGCATATATAACAGGGCAGGTAATAAGCGTGGACGGCGGCATTATAATGTAACGCCGCGTCATGAAAAGGCGCGGACAGCGGCCGGAAGCCGGCAGTGGAAAGCAGGCGGCAGCAAATGACAAACGATGAACGAAGGGAAATCAGCGCAGCCGCAAAGAGCAAGGAGGAGCATTTATGGAAAAGAGAGTTGTAGTTACGGGGATAGGAGTCGTTTCCCCCGTAGGTAATGATGTAGATACCATGTGGAAGTCCATCAGGGCAGGAAAGCACGGGATAGCACAGATAACCAGATTCGATCTGGAAGGACAGAAAGTGACGTTGGCAGCGGAAGTAAAGGACTTTGATTTTGGAGACAGGAGAGCTGCCAAGAGGCTCGATATCGCTGATCAGTATGCGCTGGTAGCTGCCAGAGAAGCAATGGCGGACAGCGGCATCGTCAGCGGAGAAAATGTCGATCCCAACAGATTCGGAGTATATGGAGGAACGGGAATAGGCGGACTGGCTACGCTGGAAAGCGAAGTGTCCAAATGCGTGAAGAAGAACACGCCTGCCAGAGCTTCCGCTCTGCTTGTGCCTATGATGATGCCTAACGCCATCGCCGGAAACATTTCCATGGAGTTCAAGGCCAAAGGAGCCAGCTTCGGAATCGTTTCGGCCTGCGCCGCCGGTACTCATAACATAGGAGAAGCTTACAGGAACATCAAGCACGGTTATAACGATGTAGTCGTGGCAGGAGGCGCGGAGTCTGTGCTGGCACCTATATCTTTCTCGGGATTTGCCAACATGACAGCCATGAACCCTACTACAGACCCCGACAGAGCATCCATTCCGTTCGATGCGGACAGGAACGGTTTCATCCTGGGAGAAGGAGCAGGATGGCTGATACTGGAAGAGCTGGAGCACGCCAAGGCAAGAGGCGCTGAAATACTGGCTGAGGTCGTTGGATATGGTGCCACGTCCGATGCATATCATATCACGGCGCCTGATCCGGAGGGTGAGGGAGCATCAAGAGCGCTGGAAATGGCTATAGAAGATGCGGGTATCGCTCCATCGGATGTGGATTATATCAATGCCCATGGGACAGGGACGCCATACAATGACGCTTTTGAGACCATCGCTATAAAGAAGGTTTTCGGAGATGATACAAAGGTACCTGTAAGCTCCACCAAGAGCATGACGGGACATCTGCTGGGAGCGGCAGGAGGGCTGGAGGCTGTCATATGCGTAAAAGCTCTCATTGAGGGTTTCATACCTCCTACGGCAGGTCTTCAGAAACAGGATCCGGAGCTGGATCTGGACTATGTCCCTATCCAGGGAAGAGAGGCGGATCTCAAATATGTTCTGTCCAATTCTTTGGGGTTCGGCGGACACAATGCTGCTCTCATAATGAAAAAATATGAGGATTAGGAGGAGCACAACATGTTGATGAACAAGGAGCAGATAAAGGAAGTGATCCCTCATAGAGAACCATTTCTGCTGGTGGATCAGGTGGAGGAGATGGAAGTAGGCAGATCCATCGTTGCCACCAAGTTCGTCACTGAGGACGAATACTACTTCAAAGGACATTTCCCTGGACAGCCTATAATGCCGGGAGTGTTGATCGTGGAATCTCTGGCTCAGGCGGGAGCCATCGCGCTCCTTTCCATGCCGGAACATAAAGGAAAGCTGGCGGTTTTCGGAGCTATAAAGAATGCCAGGTTCAAAAAGCAGGTAGTGCCGGGAGATACGCTGACTCTCAATGTGACTCTTGACAGACTGAGGAGCAGTACGGGAACAGGTATTGCGGAAGCCTATGTAGGCGATGTACTTGCCTGCAAGTGTGAGATAATGTTTGCCTTCAGTTAGGAGACGGACGTGGACAGAGAGATAAGGAAGCTGAACGATACGCTGGTCAATATCTTCAATACGGTGATGAAGATGGAAGAGGAAGCCATACAGAAGGCCTCCTACGATGACATTTCCATTACGGAGGTCCACACGCTGGAGGCCATAGGCACAGGAAGGGCCAGGACCATGACCCATGTGGCCAATATCCTCGGAATAAAGGTCAGTACGCTGACGACAGCCGTCGGCAGACTGGTGAAAAAAGGATATGTCAGGCGTTTTCGTGATGAGGCCGACAGACGCATGGTAAAGATCAGTCTGTCAGAGCGGGGAGCCAGGGTGGTACGGGAGCATGAGGCTTTCCACGAAGCCATGATAAGGGCCGCTCTTTCCGGGATACCTGAGGACAGCATCAGCCGGTTTGTTGAATCTGTCGGCAGCATAAATGATTTTCTCCTCATGAGGAGAAGCACAGCTTATGCCAGAAAGAGAGAATTCAAGCTCTCTGCTATGAAGCTGGCAGGCAACGAACTGCCTGTCCCCATAGTACAGGCCGGGATGAGCATAGGGGTGGCAGGGAGCCGTCTGGCCGCGGCAGTCGCCCTGGAGGGCGGTCTTGGCCTCATTGGGACCTCTGAGATAGGATGGCGAACAAAGGGATATGATAAAGATCCGCTGACGGTCAATCTCAGGGTCATTGAGGAAGAAGTGGCGCGTGCCCGGAAGAACGTCGAAGCGGGCGGAGGAAGAGGTCTGGTAGGCGCAGCCGTCATGTGGACTCATCGGGATGCCGGCAAGTATGTAAAGGCGGCGGTAAAAGGCGGAGCACAGGTCATTGTCACCAGCGCCGGCCTTCCTAAAGACCTGCCGGCGTATTGTAGTGACCGCAAAATAGCGCTGATACCCACCATATCGTCTCGAAGAGCCGCGTCTGCAATAACCAAGACGTGGACTCAGAAGTACAACAGGACTCCTGATGGGTTTATTTTTCAGGGGCCGCTGGCGGCAGGACTTCTGGGGTTCAAAGAGTCGGAGCTGGAGAAAGCGTGCGGTGACAGGTATAAGATCATCGCTGAGGTGAAAGCCGAGCTGGGGAAGCTTGAAAACTGTCCTCTGATAGTAGGCGGGGGCATAGCCTGCAGGGAGGACGCTGAAAAGGTGTACGATTATGGAGCTGACGGCATCATGATGGGTACCAGGTTTGTGGCTACTGAAGAGTGCGACGCTGTCAGGCGTTACAAGGAGCTGTATTTGAACTGTACGGAAAATGATGTTACAATAATCAGAAGTCCTATGAAGACATCTGTGAGAGTGATGAAAAATTCGTTCGCTGACAGTCTTGCGGCCACAGGAAGAGAAGATTACGATATCATTGGAGCTGTCAGGCGGGCTGCCTGCGGTGATTACGACAATGGACTGATATTCTGCGGAGTCAGCGCTGAGAAGATAGAAAGTATAATGACTGTGAAGGATGTTTTCAGGGAATTCACCACATAGAAAGGAAGATTTTCCATGCTCAACATCTATCGCGGCGGAGAGCTGACAGACAGAGAAAAATTCATATTCGACCATATAAAAGGCAAGACCCTTCTGCTTGTGCCGGATCAGTTTTCGCTGCAGGCGGAGAGGGATGCCTTTTTCTATTTGAAAGAAAAGAGCCTGATGGATCTGAGAGTCGTTGATTTTTCCTCGCTGGGCCACAAGGCAGTACAGCAGACAGACGGGAAACGGCCGGAGCTGATAGATAAATACGGGCGCCATATGTTGTTGACTAAGGTCATAAGTCGTTGTGACGATCAGCTGAAGCTTTACAGAGGGAAGGGCAGGAAAAATTCGTTCGTTGATATGATCAACGGTGCTATTTCGGAGATGAAACGATACGACGTTACACCGGAGGATCTTCAGGGAGCGTTGGAAAATCTCGAGGAGGACAGCTATCTTAAATATAAGCTGGAGGACATACTGAAAATATACAAGCTGTATCAGGAGCAGATAGAAGGCAAGTATCTGGACTCGGAAGATTATATCGCTTTTTACGGCGACAGGATACTGGAAGCGCCGATGGTCCGGGAGTCGGAGATATGGATATATGGATTCGATACGTTCACTCCCAGGAATATACTGGTCATAGAAAGGCTTATGGCGGCTTCCCGCGGCGTGAACGTTGTAATGACTTATGAAAAGGGCAATGACGTGTTTCGTCTTACCGAACATGTGATAAGGCAGCTCGTCGATGCTGCGGAAAGGACGGGAGTATCGGTACAGGTGGCGGATATGGATGGAGACCGCCGCAGGACAGTGTGGGACAGGCTGAGTCCGGGAAATCGAAAGTGTGCGGAGGATAAAGCGGCGCCGGGAGAACGGGATAATGGTAATACCGATGGATGTCTTTTGCGGGACAGTGCGGGTATTTCTCCACTTACGTTGACGGAAGCCTCCAACATGTATTCAGAAGCTGACAGGGCGGCAGCCTTCATCTTGACATTGGTCAGGGAAAAAGGATACAAATTCGGCGATATCGTCGTGGTATGCAATGATACTGATACGAGAGGAGGGATATTGAGAAGGACTTTCATGCGATGGGGCATCCCCGTCTTTATGGACAGAAAAAGGAAGGTACTGCATCACCAGGCTGTGAATTTTTTGCTGGCGCTGATGGAGGTGACAGCGAAAGGTTATCGGGATGAGGCTTTGATGAGAATAGTGAAATCTGAGGTGACAGGATTTGACGGCGATGAAAAAGAGCTGTTGGAAAATTATGTGAGACAGTACAGGATACGTGGATCCATGTGGAAGACGCCTTTTGTCAAAGGCGTGGACAGCTGTGGTGCGGAACATCTCAATAAGCTCAACGAGTTGAGGGAAATACTGGTGAACATGGTGGAGCAGGCCAGATCGCGCATAGGCGTTCACAATACGGTAGAGGAGAAGATCCGAGGTCTCTTTGATTTCCTTGAAAAGGATATGGACATGATGGCGCGATTGAAAGACATGTCGGAAGCTCAGGAAGAGGCGGGATTCCATGAAAATGCCGCGGAGACTGCCCAGAGCTGGAACGTCATATGTGAGATGCTTGACCAGATATTGGAGATATCGGGGGATGAGCGTGCTTCCAACGAGGAGTTGCTTCGGCTCCTGACGGCAGGCCTGGAAGAAGTGGAAATCGGCCTTGTACCTGTCAGCCCTGATTGTGTCATAATAGGCACGTTGCAGAGGACGAGGATAAGCCGCTTGAAAGCGTTGCTGGTGGTAGGTGCCAATGAAGGGGTGCTGCCTATGGGAAAGGACGACGAGGGTCTTCTCAGTGAGAGGGAAAAGGAGCTGCTCAGAGAAATGGATCTGGAGGTCTCCAAAGGAGACGAGGTAGTCAGACAGGAGGAGCAGCTGGCCATTTACAGGACATTTTGTCTGCCTGAGGAATACCTTTATGTGAGTTGCTGTAAGGTCGATGAAAACGGGGAAGAGTGCAGACCGTCGGAGGTCTTCACGTCACTCAGAGAAAAATTTGTCGAAAATACGGAAAGCGTATCGCTGTTTGGCGATCTGGAGGATTCTGACAACTTTATGGACATGATAACGTCGAAAAAAGGTACGCTGCAGTACATGACTGATGCGCTGAGAAAATACCGTGACGATGGCCTTCTGGATGACAGGTGGTTACAGGTCATGAATTGGTATGAGGAAAAGGATCTGGATGATCTCAGACGTGTCAGAAGCGGAATGGATTTCAATAATCGCGTAAAGGCTTTGGGAGACAGCTTTGCCGACAGTTTATACCGTGGTGATCGAGAAGCGCTGGAAGTCAGTGCTTCCAGATTGGAACAGTACAGCAAATGTCCATTTTCTCATTTTGTGATGTATGGGCTCCGGGCAGAGGAGCCTAGAGTCTATCAGGTAGGCGCCCGTGAGATCGGTGACGTGTATCACAGATGTCTGATGAGATTTTCACAGATGCTCACTCCGGAACAAAAGGATGGGATCTCTGTGGATGATGCCGATTCACTGTGGATGACCATAGGGAAGGAAGAATGCCGCCAGAAGGTGAAGGCCATCATCGAAGAGGATGCAGGCCTTTATCGCGAAGGACTGTTGTCTTCGGGAAGAGAGGAACGATACCGGACAGAGAGGATAATAGAGATCTGTGAAAGGATCGCCTGGGCCATGGTACAGCAGGTCAGAAAGGGCCAGATCAGAGAGATGCGGTTCGAATATCCTTTTGGGAAGAGTGGTCCGCTTCCGCCGGTAAAAGTGGAGCTGAACGGCAAGAAGGTGTATATACAGGGGAAAATAGACAGATGCGATGTGCTGGAGGGCGACAGTATCAGGATAATCGACTATAAAACAGGAGCCGATACCATAAATCCCGAGTATTTCAGGAAGGGATATAAGCTGCAGCTGATGGTTTATCTGAAGGCTGCTTTGGATGCTGCTCCTCTGCAGAATCAGGAGCCTGCCGGCGTGTTTTATTTCAAGATAAAGGATGTGGATATGGACGCGGACACGTCTTCAGCGCCTGCAAATGCCGATGAGATGGAGGCAAGGATGGCGGACGCCTACAGACTGGAAGGAATACTCCTCAACGACGAAAAGCTCATAAGCGCGATGGACGGAGAAATAGACGGAGCTTCACACGTGATACCTGTGAAAGTCAGCGGAAAAGACGGCAGCTACAGACCGTCAGCAGGCGGATATCTGATGTCAAAGGAGGAATTCGGACAGCTCTATCAGCAGGTGGAAGAACAGGTAGAACGCATCTGTGGCGAGATCTGCAGCGGCAGTATCGACATAAGACCAAAACGTGAAAAGGAGAAGGATATGGAAGGCAATTACAAAACGGCATGTAAGTATTGCGGGTACAGGAGCATATGCATATTCGACACTTCTTTTCAAGGATGCGGATACGAGCAGGTGTGAGCTGACAGCCTCGTGATATTTATCAAATATCGCGAAAAATAACGATAAAAATGCATTTGCTCGCTTGACGTGAGAATTAACACATAGTAAAATAGTCATTGTAGATTTTCAGCGAGCCACTGTAGCTCATCTGGCAGAGCAGCACATTCGTAACGTGCAGGTGGCCGGTTCGATCCCGGCCAGTGGCTCCAATTTACAATAACTCATGAAAAAACGACACGGTGGACGCCGCAGGCGATCCGGCCTGAAGCAATGGGGCATTGGCGCAGTTGGGAGCGCGCATGACTGGCAGTCATGAGGTCAGGGGTTCGAACCCCCTATGCTCCACCAATATCAATGAAAAGCACGTTGGAAGCATTGAAATTCCAACGCGCTTTTTATTTCTTTGTTTCTTGTGAGTTCCTGTGAAAACCTGTAAATTCCTGTGTGACTTTTGCGCAAAAGTTGTAAAAAAGTTGTAAAATTTTTTAGGAGGCAAAATCGGGAAGCTGATTCACAGCTTCTTTCATCTCGGACTTAGATATGAACGTATAATATTTCGCAGTTACCTCTACAGATTTATGGCCCATGAGCTTAGATGCCACCTGCAGCGGAACACCCGCTTTGCAAAGTTCAGTGCAAAATGTGGCGCGAAACGCATGAAATTTTTTATATGGAATACCGTGAGCCTTGTAAAGCCTTTTGAGGGCCCGCCTTACATTTCTCTCATCGAGAAACGTTCCGTTTCTACTGGTGAAAATATAATTGGTTTTGTAATTATACCGTTCCATGTCACGCTGATGCCATTTTTTATGAAGCTCCAGCTCTTGCAAGACTATTTCATGCAAGGGAAGGTATCTTTTCGAATCGTATTTAGGTGGGCATATCGCACCTCTGTAAAACTGCCTTTGTAAATATAAAACGGCATTTTCTATATCGGTATATTTAAGAGCTATAAGCTCCGAAATGCGCAAGCCGGTATATATGTCTAAGATAACGAAAAACCTCAGCCTGTGGTTCGTCAGGGCCGCTATTATGGCTTTTAATTCGGCTTGACTCCATATAACAATTTCATCATTTTGCTTATTATCTTTCTTTTCTGGGACAATTACAGAATCCATAACATTTGGGATCTTTTCTGTCACGGAAGCCCATTTGAAAAATGCCACCATGAACTTCTGTATTCCCTTGATCACGCTAAGTGTCACATCGAGAGAGTTATAGAAAATCTGTATATCCGCCGCAGAAACATGAGAGGCAGCTTTTCTCGTAAAGTCCGCACCTTTAATGTGAACGTTGTACGAGGAAAGGTATCTCAGTCTAGTCCCATGGGCATATTTTTTATCAACAGAGAGAACGTTGTCTGCGTAGTATTGCATAAGGTCACCCAGGGGTTTTGTATTATCAATACAGCCTTCTTTTTCCTTGTGTAGATTCTCCAAGTACTTTTTGTACTTCTGCTCCGCATTTCCCTTACTGGTTCCTGTAAACTGTTTTTTTATAGGGATCTTCTTCCCGTCCTTCCACTCGTGGCCGACGGTCCGGGTTATCCGATAATAGTTGTATTCTTTGTCGCCACGCTTTATGGCGGTGTTCTTTTTTGTTGCCATGTGACCTCCTTTCCCTAATTTTGGGTATAAAAATACCCGCTTGAAAATACACGGGTCACATGGTACACTATATTTGTAAAACCAAGCGAATCACGTAACCCGTGGTTCAAAAGCAGTCCTGTTGGCGCAGGGCTGTTTTTTATTGTAAATCTTCTATTAAGTATGTCTGTGCGTCCTTGCCAAAGCAGTACGAACAAGCGTCATATCCCTGAGCTTCTGCATTTTCAGGGTTATATATCTTGTATCTCTCGCTATCTTGAATATAATGGCATCTGTATCTATGGTACTTTTCGCCATATTCGGTTACAAAAACAGCAGAATCAAGGAAATATGTCAGATAATTTTCGTATAAACTGACTTGCTGAGCGGTCTCCCACAGTTCTATCGATTCAGCATCGCCAGAGCCACTTTCGTAACCTTCGTCGTGCCCGAGGCTGTACCCTTCCTGATATCCATTATAATGCCCCCAATCGTAAATGAAATAGCTTCCAACGCCCATGGCGACCACCAGTGCGGCAATGAGGCCAATGCAAATTTTTGTCGACTTGGGCAGCCTTTTCTTTTCTTGGGAGTCCATCACTTCTTCTCCTTCTTAAAACCCTAGAACATTCTTTTCATTTCAACGACTTTTCCATCAACCTCGACCGGCAACTCTTCAATCTCTTTGTTGCTGTAAAAATGCGGCTCGTAGACTGCTGGATTATAGGCGATGAGCGTTATTCCATCTTCGGACTTCTGCACCTTTTTCAAAGTGGCCTCATCTCCGTTTATCCGAACCACAGCAATGTCGCCACTTTCAACGTCGCTTTGCTGCCTGACGATAACTAGATCCCCGTCTTGGATTACCGGTGACATGCTGTCGCCTTTGACCTTGAGGCAGACGAAATCCCCGGTCTTTGCCAGCTCGTGGCTTATTTCCTCATGTCCCAGCGGGTCTTCATATGCGTCGGCGGGCATACCGGCAACGATGGTGCTGACGATAGGGATGGAAACGCCGGTCGATTTTGTAGGCTGCGACACAATCGTATCAGATAGTGCTATAGGCTGGTTTTCGTCGACGATTGAGGAAAGCTCGTCAAGACTGATTTTCATAGCGCTGGCCACCTTCATAAAAGTTTCGACAGAAGGTATAACAGGCTCTCCCGTCTTTGAGTTTCTGTTACGTTCTAACATGGCTATATATCCTTTAGAAAGACCGCATTTATCAGCAAAGGCTTGCATACTCATTTTGCCATGTTCGTTACGATATTTTTTAATTACATCTCCGAGATGCATTTTATACCTCCTTTCTCGCTTTGTATATTCTACTATACATTATATGCGCGCAAAGGTCAAGAAAAAAGTATAGCCGAATATACAAAAAAAGTGTTGACAAGCTGTGTATAGTCGACTATACTATTGATATACCAAAGGAAGGAGGAAAAATAAATGGAATTTAACCTGAAAGCTTTAAGGTCAAAATCAGGAATGACACAGGTTGAACTGTCTGAGAAATCAGGCGTGGGGCGCGTTACGATTAGTAGACTGGAAAGTGGAGAATTAAAAGAAACGACTTTGGGGACATTAACAAAACTCGCAAAAGCATTAAGCGTGTCTGTTGATGACCTCATTAAGTCGTAATTTTTATGTCATTGAAGTATAGCTGACTATACAAACGACATAATTCAAGGAGGTGAAGCACGTGAAGACGACAATAGAGCCTATCGTATATTCGCAGCAGGATGCAGCGAAGGCGCTGAAATGTAATGTGGACGCAGTCCGTGACAAGTTAATGCGCGGCGAGATTCCAGCCTACAAGGATGGTACCTATTGGAAAATCCCAAAGACTCTCTTGCAAGCCTACGTCGAAAATGAGGCCATAAGGGAAGCAAAGGAAAGGAGGAAGGCGCATGAAAAGATGCAGGATAAGAAAGTATAGTCCAGCATGGTGGCTGCTGGAAATGGCTGCGATAGTGGCCTTCGTGGCATACATGTCGATACCGAGCACGATTGAATTTTGGAGGTGAAATGATGACGAATAGAGAGAAGCATCTGGATGAAATATTGGCAGTGCAGCACTGGGGGAACTTCAACGGAGAGATTCGCGGGTGCGGAAATTGCCCGGAATGTGATTTTAATGATGGTAGCAATATATTCCATTGTAAAAAGGCAAGGCTTGCATGGTTACGAGCCGAAGCTGATGAAGAGCCGAAAGTCGACTGGAGCAAGGTGCCTGTGGATACGCCGGTATATGTGAGAGACCGGGAAGACCAAGACTGGAAACCACGGTATTTTGCAAAATATGAAGGCGGGTTGGTTTATGCCTGGGACGGTGGGACAACAAGCTGGAGTACTAATGGTAGCACGATGTATTGGAACTGCGCGAGGCTGGCAAAGGAGGATGACAATGGGAATAACCGAGGAAACGAGGCTTGAAAGCTACTTACAAAGACCGGCGACAAGACAGGAAGATATCCTGCGGTTCATGGGGCATGATGCCATGACGGCCCGGCAGATAGCCTATGGCATGGGGTATAGAGATTTGAATGCCGTAAAGCCACGCTTGAGCGAGCTTAAAGCGGCCGGAAGGATAGAGGCCATTGGAAAAGCCTATGACGATATATCTAAAAGAAGGGTGGCCGTGTATAAGGCGACCAGAAAGGATGGAAAATGATTAAGATAAGCGATGAATGTGTGCATATAGAGGGAATGATGCTAGATGTAATTTTAGACCTTGCAAGAGCTATCGCCGCAGTGCACAAATCCGCCGAGGCTACGTACGACAAGGAATTTTCAGACGAAGCTGTTGTTCTTGCAGGCAGGATAGCGGAGTTTGCGTGGGGTGAACACAGCGATGATGAGATAGATGAGACGCTTTCGCTGCATGTAAAGGAATTTGAAAGGATTGCTGACGAATGCATAGAAAGGAAGAAGGTAAATGATAAGTGATGCAGCATTAAACGACTATTATGGCCGCGATTATTACGGCGAAGGACATGACTACATGGATGGGCCGTACTGGGCGGATGATGATTTGGAGGAAGACGAATAATGCCCGCTGCACAGAGGCAAGCGAGCACTAAAACAACCACTTATAAAGTATCACAGTTTATTAAGAAAATCAATGGAGGGAATTATGGCAGAGAAAAAGAATGCAGTTATGAAAGCTGAAAAGAATATTACGGACGTTGTCTTGAATAAGGTGGCAGGATTTGCACAGGTTGGTGAACTGGTGCTGCCGCAGGACTATAGCGCAGAGAACGCCTTGAAGGCCGCATGGTTAGCGTTGCAAGGCGTTGAAGACAAGCGCGGAAATAAGGCACTTAAGATTTGTTCTCAGCCGAGCATAGCAAATAGTCTTTTGGATATGGTTGTACAGGGGCTTAACCCGGCAAAGAAGCAGTGCTATTTCATAGTGTATGGCAAGGAGCTTACACTGCAGCGATCTTACATGGGTACTGTAGCTGTAGCTAAAAGGTTTTCAGGAGTTAAAGAGGTTCACGCACAAGTGGTATATGAGGGTGATGAGTTTGAATATGAGATAGATCCAATGACCGCAAATATCAGAATAACAAAGCACACGCAAAATTTAAACAATATAGACATCAGCAAGATCAGGGCGGTTTATGCAGTAGTTATCAAGGAAGATGAAACGCCGTATGTGGAGATCATGACGATGGAACAGGTCAAAAAGGCGTGGAATCAGGGGGCAAATAAAGGCGGAAGTCCCGCTCATAAGAATTTCACGGAGGAAATGGCTAAAAAGACCGTAATCAACAGGGCTTGCAAGCTCTTCGTGAACACCACGACCGATAGCGCCCTGCTGGTCGATGCTTTCAATAGAGTGACAAGTAATGATTATAAGCGTGACGATGAACCGGAGGTTATCGACGTTGATGAGAATGAGATAAAGAGCGTGGCTGAGGCGGCCGTATTTGGCGATGCGACGGAAGAAGAGACTGATATTGATGGGATCGTCGACAAGGAAGAAAAAACTGTTGATGAAGGACCTGAGAGCAGTGAGCCTAATGATGATAAGCAGGAGGTGGAGACTGCCGAACAGGTGGCTATAGGAGATGTGATAAATGAGTAATTTTGTACTTACGGACGATAATTATTATTCACAGGAAGCGAACGAGCATTATCTCTCTTGTTCGCAGTATGAAGAATTTTTAGATTGCGAAGCCGCCGCTCTTGCACATGCGCAGGGGCGGTGGGCACCCCCGGAGACAGACGCCTTCTTTCTGGGGAAATACTTCCATTCATATTTCGAAGGACCGGACGCGTTTGAAGCCTTTTGCGAAGAGCCTGAAAACTTCAACAAGATATATAAAACAAAGGTGACCAAAGCAAGGGGGCTCGAGATCACAGGCAAGTATTCGAACATTGAAAAAATAGATGCCATGATAAAGGCGGTCGAAGAAGACAAGGCTATAAGGCGTTTGATTGCCATGGAAGGAGAAACAGAAGTTTCTATGACAGGCAAGCTATTTGGCAGATACCCGTGGAAGGTGCGCCTGGATAAGTGGATTCCTAAAATGGACCTCATAATCGACTGGAAAACCGTAGCGGACATAAGAGGGCTGCAATACAACGCAGAGCTGGGGCGGCGTGCAACGTTTATAGAAAATTATAGATATATGTTCAGAGCGGCGGTATATACAGAGATATACAAGGAATTTACCGGAAGCAATGCGACACCGCTTTTCTGGCTGGTATGCGTTTCTAAGCAGGACCCGCCAGACAAGGAGATAATTAACTTGACGCACCAACAACGATATGATCTGGAACTGGAAAAGGTTCAGGAAAAAATCCATAGGATACAGTCTATAAAGGACGGTAAGGTGCCTCCTAAAAGGTGTGGGCATTGTGCGTATTGCAGGACGACCAAAAAGCTCGAAAGAGCGATAGATTATTGGGAACTTGAACCAGACTATGGCGTAAGCGCAGAGACGGAGGACATCTATGGCATTGACGCAGAAATATAAAGGTGGACTTGGCTGCGAAAGATGCGGAGAGGTAATAAAGTGGGTGCGACTTATGAGCGGTATGTGGATTGCGGTACAGCCCGAACCGGTTCTATTTATTCCTGGAGAAGGGAAGCGAATGCTGGTAGAATATCGCAATTACGATGCCGAAATGATAAGGAATTGCCTCATATATGAGCGAGGCAAAAACATGGACACATCAAAGGTTGTGAAAGGCTACATGCCACACGCTTTTGTATGTCCGGGCAGATAATTAATGCTGTAGGGCGTAGGCAGAGAGCAGAGTTTAAGAACAGACCGCTCATGATGTTATCTATGATTTACCTGCCTGCGCTTTACATAGAAAAACGAGGCTGACTATGGATGGATACATAAAACTTCATAGAAAAATGACCGAGTGGGAATGGTATTCAGACTCGAATACAAAAACTGTTTTTCTTCACTTGTTGTTAGAGGCAAATTTTAAACCTACAAAATATCGGGGTGTGGAGCTTGAGGCAGGCCAGCTTGTAGTAACGCAAGAGGCGTTGGCGATGAAACTGGGCTTATCCAGACAAAATGTAAGGACGGCGGTAGAGCACTTAAAATCAACCAAGGAAATAACCACGCGTAAAGAGAAGGGTATAACCGTCACAACCATTGAAAATTGGGCGATGTACCAAGGCGGCGAAGGAATTGAAAAATCCGAATCAACCAAAGAGCTAACCATCGACCAACCAACGACTAACCAACGATTAACCAAGCAACAGAAGAAGAAAGAAAAGAATGTAAAGAATAATAATATATATATTATGCCCGCCCTGGGCGAGTTTGGAAACGTGTACCTAACGGAGGAAGAACTGGAAAAGCTAAAAGAGCGATTCCCATATGACTGGCAGGTCAGAATCGAGAGATTATCGGAGTACGTGGCAAGCAAGGGCAAGCGGTATAAAAGCCATTACGCCACCATACTAAGTTGGGCAAGAAAGGACGGGAGAAATGCTGAAACAGGCGCAAATATCAGCCGTGAAAACGCGGGCGGAGCAAGTGAGAAAGAATATAGCGCAGATGGAAGCGGATTCAAGACGTGAAAGCTATGAGGAGCGAATGAGCCTAAAGGAGGAGCTTGTCTATCTGGAAATGATGATTGAAAGGCATAAGGCATATACGGACAAGATAGCAAGAGAGTGTAATCTGGGCAGACGTTTTGCAAGCAGGACGTTTTCGAGCTTCAAAGTTGATGGCAATGAAGCTGCATTTTACAAATCCATGAGCTATGTTGAGCATTTTGAGGAGACAGAGGGTCGGGGGCTGATTTTTATCGGACGTGCAGGAACGGGAAAGACACATCTTGCCGCTGCCATAATAAATTACCTGATTTACGAAAAAAGTATTCCAGCAATGTTCGTAACAGCGATTGAACTATTTGGACTTTTGCGAGATTTTGATAATCAGGGCGAGCGGCTGAAACGAATAAAGACTGTGCCGCTGCTGGTGATAGACGACCTTGGCAAAGAAAAAATAACTGACTGGAACAGGGAAAAGCTGTTTGAAATAATAAATGCTCGGTATGAGGACTATTTGCCCGTGATAATAACGACCAACGACACGACTACAGAGCTTGAACGCAACGTGGGAGAGGCTATATATTCAAGGCTTTGCGAAATGTGCAACCTTGTCGTGATGAGTGGCCGGGACTACAGGAGGCAGCCATGAAAAATAGTCTGACGAACATCGCCGGGAGGGCTGAGGCGCTGGGCATGTATCCGGTACAAAGCGAAATGAGAGGGGTTTTATATATCTACAACGACGGCGAGTACGCTATTGTTACGCCGGACTTTGTCTGGCGGATGCCAGCCGAAAAGCTAAAGAAGGTTTTGCGGGAGCTTACCGGAATCGTGCAGGACGTGGAGGATTTAAAGGACATGGAGGTGAGGTCGTGAAGGAATGTAAGGGCTGCAAGGATAGACATCCCGCCTGCCAAGACAGCTGTGAGAGATTTCTTACGGCAAAGAAAGAGAAGCAGGAGAGGGATAAGAAAATACGGGCTGCCAAGAACGCAGATGACCTCGCCACGAACACAGCAATAAGGCTCGGAGAGGCTCGGAGGTGGAAATATGCCAAATAACGGCCGGATAACGCTTTGCCCGTACTACCGGGATGAGAAGAATTTAAGCATATCCTGCGAGGATACATACAGGCGATTTCGCTGGCCAGCGCAAAAGAAAAGATGGCTGGATACATATTGCGACAAGGCTTGGGAAGAATGCCCCTATGCACAGGAATTGGATAGGCTCTATGAGCAGATGGGAGGGAAAATGGACGAAAGAGAAAAATTAGAACATGATCTTAAGGCTAAGGAGAAGGAACTTAGGAAAGTGAGCGCCATGATGGGAAAGCTTGAAAAGCGCGAAAAGGAGAAGGATGAAAAGATACGCAGACTACAAAGGGAGCGTAACGCGCTCGAATCCCTGTACATAAAAGTCCGAAAGGAGAAGGAACTGAGCGACAGGTCGTGCAAAAGGGTCGCCGAAGAAAACGCAAGCCTGTCGCAATGGTATGCAGGGGTTATCGCATATTTAGTAAGCGAGTTTGCGGGCGGAAATCTTTCTCTGAAAGAAGCATATGCGTGGCTAGAAAGGTACGAATATAAGATTTCCGAGAACACAATGGAAAAAGACGTTTGGGAGGTTGTTGCAAGGGAGGTGAAGAATGATGAATATAAATCTGGAGGACCTGCCACCGAAGATGCGAAAACAGGCTGAACGAAAATTGGCGGATTTGAGCCGGGAAAAGTCACTGGTTGATAAACTGGTCGAAATCGACCAGAAAAGCGGTTCAAGGTCCGACAAATGTCTCACAGGGGCATCTCAGGACAAGAGGTCCCGCCGCAAATACGGAAATAAGACGTGTGAGGTAAACGGAGTGCAGTTTGACAGTAAGAAAGAGGCTCGCAGATATGAAGAGCTTATGGGGCTTCTACAAGCAGGCTGGATAACAGATTTAAAACTGCAGCACCACTTTACGCTGGCGGAGGCATTCAAGATGCCGGATGGCACACCGATTCGGAAGATGGAATATATCGCAGATTTCACGTATACGGACGGTGAAGGCAGGTTTATTGTCGAGGACGTGAAGTCGGAGGCTACAAGGAAAAACCCTGTATATGCGATAAAGAAAAAGCTGATGGCACATGAAGGATATAAGATTACGGAGGTGTAAGGATGAAAATTGATTTAAAAGACGTGGCAGGCGGAGCCGTGCAGGAAAAATTCGCGCATAGTTTCGAAAAGGTTATGGAGAACATGCAGGATGTGAATACGCCATACAAGGACAAGCGGCAGATAATTATAACGATGACGTTTGTGCAGAATGAGCAGAGGGACAACGTTGTTGCTGACATATCCGTGAAAGAGAAGTTAGCTGCCCAAGGCGGCTTGACCACGCAGTTTGCAGTCGGGAGGGACCTGCGAAACGGAGAGGTGATCGCCGAAGAATACGGAAAACAGCTTCGGGGACAGATAAGCATGGAAGAGACTGAGAAAATTGACACGGAGACGGGCGAAGTTATTGATATGAGAAAGGTTAAGGGTGAATGAAATGATTAGAAAAGCATTGGAGTACATAGTTGGGCTGGGCGAAGCGAACGTAAAGGAATATGTTTTACCGGATGGAGAGAAGGGCCTGTATTCGGACAAGCCTCTGCAGAGGCTTGAAACGCCGGTCCCGGTGGCGGAGAAGTTATATCTACACACACTTACGGGGCTGGTGGATTACATAAAATCCGGCGCAGATAAGTTTGCGGACAAGATGATCGTAGAGGTACAGTCTCCTACAAATGTGCATTTGTATTCTAAATTAAACGAAAAGAGATGTCGTGAATATCTGATAGAGGTAGATGCGATGGTGCCGGAGTTTGGTTTCGATAGATTTTACGAGCAGGAGAATTTTTGCATAGCGTTGCAGTCTAAATTTGTCCCAAATGAGGACAGGGAGCTGCTGCTCAAATTTGCCGGTACAGTAGAAGCTGGTACGGTTGCACAATACGGGGACGATGGCGTAACACAGAAAGCGACGATAAAAACGGGACTGACCAGTAAAGGAGAGGCGCTTATCCCGAATCCAGTGGTACTTAAGCCCTACAGAACGTTCCTGGAGGTTGATCAACCGGAGTCGGCGTTTATATTCCGAATGAAGGAAGGATGCGGAGTGGAATGCGCGATTTTCGAGGCAGACGGTGGCACATGGCAGATAGAAGCGATGCAAAACGTAAAATCATATCTGGAAAAAGAATTGGAAGGAATGGAAGGGTTTACAGTAATCGCATAGGAGGCAAACATGAGGATACAACTGGATGAGCATCATTTTCTCAACACGGATAATTTCTGCTGCTGGATAACACGCGAGAAGCCGAACAAAGACGGCAAGGTGAATCCACGGAACATGAGCGGATATTATCCGACGTTTACGGGAGCGGTAGAAAGTTATATAGAGCGGCGGATAAAAACGTCGGAGGCAACGGAAATTTCCGAACTGAAAAACGAAATAGAAGCGCTGAAAACAGAAGTAAGAGGCTGGGAGGAAAACAGGAAGTGATGAACAAGCTGAGAATGTGGCTGATGAAGAAACTGGGTGGAACGGTATGGATACCAACATACGAAAAATACCCAGTTGAGAGGGTTATTGGAGTCGCAAGCTATTACAGCAAGAGCCCCAAAGAAATTGAAGCGGCAAAACTGTTAGTGGCTTGCGAAATTGCACGTGAAATGTTAAGGGAAGGTAAGATAGATTTCAGGTTGAAGGAATCAGACGCCTTCGCAACAGCACCATATGAATTGATAGGAGAAGTATGCGTGGTACAAAGAGAGGATGAGGGACGACATGAAAAACAAGGATAACCTAATCCGCGCCGCCGTTACCGTATTCGCCGCCGTGGCAGTCGTTACTGCCTTCTGGATCGGGCTGGGAGTAGGAACCCGGCCCGTGGAGGTGACGGCCCCGGAGCCGGCGGAAAACGGCGGGAGGGTATATAGCACGGAAATCTGGGATGATGGACGAGTTGTAATAACGACGACACAGGAATACATAAACCAGCTGAGCGAGCACACGGTAGTGATTACGGACCGGAGTCTGGACGATGTGCAGCAGGAGATATTAGACAGCATGGACGTGGTGGAGGAGTAGATATGATAGACGAAAAAAAGCTGATAGAGGAAATAAGGAAACGCAGGGATTATTGGGAGAGTAAAGCTGCCGAGTATGACGAAGCAGGCCCCAAATATGAATATTCGATGGACATGTGTGACGGCAAGGCAAACGAGCTGACTACGATTTTATCTATTATAGACAAGCAGCCCAGAGTCGAGGAGTGGATACCATGTTCGGAGAGGCTGCCGAAAACGTCACAAGATTTAGAGGTAACTTGCAAAAACGGAGGTCGATTCGTTGCTTACTACACAGGTAAAAATTGGTATCATTGCATAACGAACGCTGTTGTTGACGTTATAGCCTGGAAAGAGCCGTCAGAGCCGTGGGAAGGAGAGGAATAAATGAAAGGGCGAATCATAGTAGACATCGAAGAAATTCCAGAAGACTGTTACCAATGCGACCAACCTGATGAATATGGGTATTGTCATTGGGTAGGGAAGTATATAGACCATTGTTCTAAAATAGGTGAAAGATATCCAACTTGTCCGATAGAGCCGTGGGAGGGGGAAAAATGAACAGATGTCCAAAGTGCGGAAGACCAATGGTGACTAATATGTATTGGAGCTGCGGAAGGGTTTATGTTGAATGGTATTGCTCTAGATGCGGCAAGGCTACCGGCAGTTGCACAACATATAGCACAAGCAGCGCGAAGCTAAAGGAGGAAGAATAATGGACGCAGTTAAATATTTGAAAGATAGAACAAGAATGACAAAAACGGGCAAGAACAACCTGCACGATGACATATGCAGTATAAGTTGCAACGAGTGCCCTTTGTACGAAGGAAATAGCGGATTAGAAGTAGATTGCCAAAAGTTAGAATCGTTTTACCCAGAAAAAGCTGTGGAGATTGTTGAAAAGTGGGCGGCGGAGCACTCGAAGAAGACACGACAGTCTGAATTTTTGAAGATGTTTCCGAGAGCGAGAACAGATGATGATGGCGTAATTTACACGCACCCTTGCGACGTTGATACGAGTTACAAAAATGAAAACGGGTGCGGCAACATATCGTGCCGTGATTGTAAAGAAAAATACTGGCTTGCGGAGGTGGAATGATGATTATTGGTGGAACTAGAGCAGAGATTGACTTTTCGAGGAAATACTGTGCCCGGTGTAAATTTAACAGGCAATGCTATTCGCGCAGGCAGGCTGGAGACTGTGGGTGCATGGTGTTCAATACCCTGTTTAATAGTGTGGGCAACAAGGAGAATATGAAGGTGAGGATAAAGACAAGAGTCTACATACCAGAATACAAGTCTGACGGAGCTGCGGGAATGGACATAAGGGCCCTGCTCCCGAGGGGCTCTTGCATAATATTTCCCGGCCAGATAGAGCTTATTCCAACAGGGATATCTTTGGAGTTACCAAAGGGATATGAGGCGCAGGTGCGAGCAAGGAGCGGTCTTTCCACAAAGCATGGGATAGGTATAGTAAGCGGCGTGGGGACCATAGACAGTGACTATCGGGGTGAAATAGGCGTGCCACTTATAAATTGGGGCACAGAGCCATTTACAGTAAACGACGGAGACAGGATAGCTCAGCTGGTGGTGGCAAGATGTGAAAAAGTAGAGTTTGTAGTGGTGGACGAGCTTACGGAGACGGAGCGCGGAACCGGAGGGTTTGGAAGCACAGGGAGGTAAAAATGAACAGAAAAGAATGCTTAGAAGCTGCGGGAGTAGCGGTATTGACGGACAGGGAAGCGGATTACGGACCACCAGAAGATACTTTCGCAAACATAGCGGATCTATGGAGCGGATACCTGGGGATGAAGCTAGAGCCGCTGGACGCAGCCAACATGATGATACTGCTTAAAGTCGCCAGAGCTGCAGGCAGATATAAATGCGATAACTACGTGGATATTGCAGGATACGCAGCCTGCGCAGCGGAGATAGGAGGGACGCATGAATAGTGTTGTTCTGATCGGGAGGCTGACAAAGGACCCTGAAATGAGATGTGTTTCCGGGAGCCAGATGGCGGTAGCGACATTTACGGTCGCTATCGACCGCCCCGTGAAAAAGGATGCTGAGAAAAAGACGGACTTTCCGCGGGTAACCGTGTTCGGCAGGCAAGCTGAAAACTGTGAAAGATACCTGGCAAAAGGAAGGCTTGTTGGTATTCAGGGAAGGATACAGACGGGAAGCTATACCAATAAAGACGGATATACGGTCTACACAACGGACGTGGTGGCTGACAGAGTGGAATTTCTGGAATATGGAGACAGGAAGCAGTCGGGTGGAGCAGAAGCGCCGCCACCAGATATGGAGCCTCCAGAAGGGTTCCAGCAGATGACAGACGATGATATACCGTTTTAGAGGGTGCGAGGTGTTTTTTTAAATTGGCAACGCCCAAAGAATAGTATTTCATAATATTATGTATGTAAGTATGTATATAATATATAAATAATACAATATATATAATAGTCTTCTGGTAATTTACCATGGACATACATAGGGGAGAGAAAACAGGTCTTTTTTCTGTATCTTAACAGATATGGAAAGGAGGCCTGTTTTTTTATGGCAAAACAGAAGAGTGGTAAGGCTGGTAAAAAAGGCCTCACGGATAAACAGAAACGCTTCTGCGACGAATATTTGATAGATTGCAATGCCACACAGGCTGCGATACGGGCGGGATATTCAAGGAGGACGGCATATAGGACGGGGTGCGACCTTCTCAAAAAACATCATGTCCGCGCATACATAGATAAACGCATGGCCGAAAAGGAATCCGAGCTGATAGCCACGCAGGATGAGGTCTTGAGGTATCTCACGTCCGTTCTGCGGGGCGAAAGCGAGGCGGAAGACCTTGCGGTCGAGGGAATAGGAAAAGGCCTCTCAAAGGCAAGAAACGTGCGCAAGGCACCGTCCGAGATGGACAGGCTGAAAGCTGCGGAGCAGCTATCTAAGTGCTATGGGCTGTACACAGACAGAGAGAAAATGGCCATCGAGCGCGAGAAGCTGGCCATAGAAAAAGAGCGTCTGGAGCTGGAAAAGCAGAGGAATAATGTGGCGAGCGGCGATGAGGATCAGTATGGCGTTGTGGTTCTTGCTCCGATTTTGGAAGAGGGTGACGACAATGCGTAATGTTATCTGGGAGCCGCAGCCGCAGCAGAGAAAATTTATGGAGAGGCCGGAGTTTGAGTGTCTGTACGGCGGAGCTGCAGGCGGCGGGAAAAGCGATGCGCTTGTTGCGGAGGCCCTGCGGCAGATACACATACCGCATTACAAGGGGCTCATTATCAGGCGGACTTATCCACAGCTTTCGGAGCTGATAGATAAGAGCTTGCTACTTTATCCACGGGCTGTGCGTGGCGCAAGATACAACACTACAACGCATACGTGGACGTTTCCCACAGGTAGCAAGATTGTATTCGGGAGCATGAACAGAAAGCAGGACAGGATCAACTACCAAGGTAAAGCTTATGACTTTGTGGGATTCGATGAGCTCACGCATTTCGAATACGACGAGTACACATACCTGTATTCCAGAGCAAGGCCGAACGGACCGGGAACGAGGGTGTATATCAGATCCACCACGAACCCGGGAGGAAAAGGACATAACTGGGTAAAGGACAGGTTCATCACAGCAGCACCACCGCTTACGCCGATAAAAGAAAAGGTGGTTATCGACGCGCCGGACGGCGGGAAGATAGAGGTTGTAAGGAAGAGGATATTTGTCCCTGCGACAGTTTTCGACAATAGAAAGCTGCTGGAAAACGACCCGGGGTACATTGCAACGCTGGGCATGATGCCAGAAGCAGAAAAGAAAGCGCTTCTTTACGGCGACTGGGACAGCTTCTCCGGGCAGGTCTTCGGGGAATTTACAAACGACCCTGAGCACTACAAAGACGGAAGATGGAGCCACGTAATTGAGCCATTCGAGATACCGGAGTGGTGGAAGATATACCGAGGATTTGACTGGGGTTTTGCGAGGCCTTTTTCCGTGGGGTGGTATGCAGTATCGGATAAGGGTGTTTTGTACCGCATACGGGAGCTGTATGGCTGCACAGGGGAGCCTAACACAGGAGTTAAGTGGCCTGTGGAAGAAGTGGCGGCGAAGATACGTGAGATAGAGACTACAGACCCGCAGATAAAAGGCCGGCAGATAATTGGCGTGGCTGATCCTGCGATATGGCAGGAAGATGGTGGCCCGTCCATCGCCGAGACCATGAGCCGGGCGAGAGTGTATTTCGATAAAGCGGACCACAACCGCATCGCCGGAAAGATGCAGTGCCATTACAGGCTCACATTCGACGATGAAGGCCGGAGCATGTTCTACGTGTTTAACACTTGCAAGCACTTCATCCGCTGCATACCGGCGCTGATATACAGCGAAACGGATGTGGAAGACATAGACACAACGCAGGAAGACCACAATTACGATGAATGGCGGTATGTCTGCATGGCAAGGCCGATAAAGCCGAGAAAGCCGGCTGAGAAAGACCCGCTCGCTGGCAGGGCTGTGGATGACCCGCTGAACATGCTGCAGGATGCTAAGAGGTATAGAGGCGTATTCAACACGCTGTAAGGGAAAGGAGATAATATGCCAAAGGGAAAGAAAAAGTCCGTTGTGGACGATGGGAGAGCCATAACTGACAAGGATGTCGAAGAGTTTGTTGCCGTGCTTAGGGAGTACCAACAGGGCAAGCAGATTATCGACGCGAAAGCCGTAGCCAACCAAGAGTGGTGGCGTATGCGGCACTGGGGGCAGATGCAGAGCAGCGAGGCCGATGAGGAAAAGGCTACGTCTGCATGGCTGTTTAACAGCATTATAAATAAACACGCGGATATTATGGACAACTATCCGAAGCCGAACATCCTCCCGCGCTCTCCGCAGATGGAGCAGGAGGCAAAGCGATTGTCGGAGATTATACCCATTATCGACGACAGGAACGACTACGAGAAGATATACGACTCCAAGGCGTATGATCTGCTTATAGATGGTGGCTGTGTGACGACGGTAATCTGGGATAACAGTCTAAATGACGGAATGGGCGACATCGTGACGAAAATTGTCGATATTCATAACATTTTTTGGGAGCCGGGGATAGAGGATATACAGGATTCCGCCTACGTGTTCGTATCTAAGCTTATGGATAACGATGTGCTCGAAGAGCAGTATCCACAGATGAGAGGTAAAAGCGGCGGCACAAAGACGACAACAGAGTACATAAACAAGGATGAGAATCCTGACCCGACAAAGAAAAGCGAAGTTTGGGACATGTACTACAAGAAGACGATAAGGACGGTTGTGGAGGAATCTGATACCGGCGAGAGAGCGGAAAGAGTGGACACGCTTCTGCATTTCGTAAAATTCTGCAATGGCGTGCTGCTGTATGCGTCCGAAAATGACGAGGCTTTGAAGGATAGGGGCTGGTATGACCATGGGAAATATCCGTTTGTGGTTACGCCGCTGTTCAAGATAAAGGAGTCCCCGTGGGGCTTTGGGTATGTGGATGTAATGAAGTCTCCGCAGGCGCAGATAGACCGGCTCGACCAGCTCATTTTAAAAAACGCCATCATGGTTGGCAGGAAGCGATGGGCAGTTAAGGAAAGCGCCGAGATAAACCCGGAGGACTTCGCAGACTGGTCTAAAACGCTCATCAAGGTGTCAGGATCGGCGTCGTCTTTAGACGATTGTATGAAGGAAATAAGCGTCGATTCTATACCGGCCTTCGTCGTGCAGCATAAAACCAACATGATCGACCAGCTAAAGGAGACGTCTGGCAACAGGGATGTATCGCAGGGAAGCACGCAGAGCGGTGTCACGGCAGCGACAGCCATCGCAGCCCTGCAAGAAGCAGGGAGCAAGCTTTCTAGAGATATAAACAGAGTCCTTTATAGGAGCCGCAGGGATGAAGATTTCTTAAAAGTGGAGCTTATCCGCCAGTTTTACACAGAGCCGAGGGCGTTTCGTATCGACAATAACGACGGCAGCTACACCTTCGTTGAATACGACAGCTCTGCGATATCCGGAAGAGACGCGGTATTCGACATAAAGATAAACGCGGAGAAGCAGTCTCCGTTCAGCCGTGCGGCACAGAATGAGACTATGAAGGAGCTTTACGGCATGGGACTATTCGCTCCCGCAAATGCAGAACCGGCGCTCACATGCCTTGACGGCATGGAGTTTGAAGGCATCGACAAGATAAAGGAGGAAGTGAAAAACAAGTCCTTGATGATGCAGCAGTTCCAGATGATGCAGGCGGCGATAATGCAGGTAGATGCTGCATTTCCGCAGCTTGGAATAGCGGCAATGGCAGGGCTTTCGCAGCCACAGCCTACAGCCGCGACGCCGCAAAGAGCGTCGAGCGAGGAAGGAACCGCAGAAGAACGGGCGGCCAGAACCGAAACCGACAGCACCAGAACCGCAAAGGCGAGAGTAGCCGCATCTAAGCAGGCCAATGTTGGATAGGAGGACGAGATGACGAAGGTAATATGCTCCATAACAAGGAATGACGGACCGCTGTATTTCGAATGCGATGGACATTCGGATTACAGGAACAATGAAGGGTATAACGATGTATGCGCAGAGGTCTCCACACTATGTTGTATGCTCGTGCGATACATAGACTCGAAAGGCTATGTTCCGGCTGCATGTGAGGATGGCCATGTGAAGATAAACATTGAACGTTCCGACATGTTCATAAACGAAGTGTTTACGGCTGCAATGCTTGAATTTTCAGCACTTGCGGAGCGTTTTCCAGAGCACATAAAGGTGTACTGATTACCTGGGGGGAGAGATATTCTCCCCCTTTTTTTATAATGCCGACAGAATACAGAGCCGTGTCTCTTTAAACCATGGAAAGGAACAGATATGAAAAAGGAAATTTTAGAAAAACTGCACACACACATGTTCGACGGAGAAGGCGGAGATGGTGGTGCAGCAGCCGGTACCCCGCAGGACGGGGGAGCAGAGTCCACAGCAGAGCCTACCGTGGTATATGGAAAGGCCGAGGCGGAAGGGGACGATGCTGGTCAGGTCGGCACTGACGAAGGAGAACCGGGAGAGGATGCTCAGGAAGGGGCAGACCCGGAAGCAGAGTTCAACGAGCTTATCAATGGGCAGTACAAGGACCAGTTTGATGCGCATGTGAAAAACATCATGTCGCAGAGGTTCAAGAACACAGAAGATTATCAGGAGACCATATCGAGCTACGATAAGGCGGTCGCTCCCCTTTATGCGATTTATGGCATCCGGCCCGGAGATGTTCAGGGACTCGAAAGAGCAATAGCAAGCGATGACAGTTTGTATGCGAGCAGAGCTGACGAAGCTGGGCTTACCGCACAGCAGTACAGGGAAAACCTGAGACTGCGTATGGAGGCCGAGCAGGGCAGAAGCTTGCAGGAGGAAATGAGAAGACAGGCAGAGCGGCAAAAGACATTTGACAGGTGGGATAGCGAAGCGAGGGAGCTTAAAGACACGTTCCCGGCTTTCGACCTGCAAAGAGAGCTTAACAACGAGGACTTCCTCGCAAAGCTAAATGCAGGATATTCCGTACGAGATGCCTTCATGACCGCACACATGTCCGACATTTTATCGGGTGCAATGGGCGAAGTCAAGAGCGCTACGACGCAGAAAGTTGTGGAGAACATCCACACAAGGCAGGCTCGTCCGTCCGAGAACGCAGCAAGAACGCAGCAGGCCGTGGTTCGCAAAGCAGACCCATCGCATTGGACAGATGAAGATTTCGACGAGGTAGAACGAAGGGTACAGAACGGGGAAAGGATCGTGCTGTAGCTTATCTCTTGTCGATGTGAGAAGGGAGAAAGGGAAATGAGAGATTATTTAAAGAGGCTGCACACGCACATGTTTGAACAGCCGGCAGCAACAGGACCTAAACTGAATACGAATGTAACTACCCAGACGGGCTCCGGTAAGGATCTGTCGCCGGAAATGAAAACCTACTACGATAGAGTTCTTATCAGGACGGCAGAGGCTAAATTGGTGCATGACCAGTTTGGGCAGAAGAGGCCTATTCCGGCCAGAAGCGGTAAGACGATAGAGTTTAGAAGGTTCTCGTCCCTGCCTAAGCAGATGACACCGCTGACAGAAGGCGTTACGCCAGACGGCCAGAGCATAAACGTTACGGCTATAACCGCGACGCTTGCCCAGTACGGTGGATACGTTGTATCGTCCGACCTTCTGGAGCTCACGGCTATCGACAACATGCTGGTCGAGACCACGAAGATTCTGGGAAGACAGGCCGGAGAAACATCTGATGCTATAACCAGAGAGGTTCTTGCAGGGGGAACGAACGTAAGATATGCGGGCGGAAAGACTTCCAGAACCAACATAACGGCCACGGACGTACTTACTGTCGCTGACATAAAGAAGGCTGTAAGGGACCTGAAAGCGAAGAACGCTGAAACCATAAACGGCTACTATGTAGCTATCATACACCCGGATGCGACTTATGACCTGTGGAACGACGATGAGTGGATAGAGGCTTCCAAGTATGCGGGCTCTGAGCAGATATTTAAGGGCGAGATAGGCAAGATGTACGGTGTAAGGTTCGTAGAGAGTACGGAGGCTAAGATATGGGAGGTCGGAGACGGAACGAAGGTGTCCGTATACGGCACGCTCGTGCTGGGTGCAAATGCCTACGGCGTAACTACGCTGGGCGGAAGAGGAATCGAGCATATCGTAAAACAGAAGGGCTCTGCCGGTACGGGAGACCCGCTCAACCAGAGGTCGTCCATCGGCTGGAAGATGCTCAAGACTGCCAAGATACTCGTAGATGAGTACATGGTAAGAATCGAGCACTCTGCAACACTTCCGTCGGCAGCTAACTAGGAAAGGAGAACGCTATGGATGATAATAAGACGATGGTAACTGAGGCTCTGGGAGCAGAGGTCATCGAGCAGTTAAAAGCGGAACTTAGAGAAGAGCTTAAGGCAGAGATGGCGGCAGAGGTGGCCGCCGCTCAGCCAAAGAGCAGGAAGACAAAGACTTCCGGCGAGACTAAGGCTCAGACCGAACGCTCCAATGAGAAGGTTCCGTATACGCTTCCAATAATAGATGGGGAGCCAGAAGAGGTGAACGTGACCGTAAACGGGAAAACCTTGCAGATTCTGAGAGGCGAGCAGGTGATGATACCGAGAATGTATGCAGAGGTGCTCGACAATCAGGTAGCACAGGCGAGATTCTTCCGAAAATTCCAGAAGGAAATGCAGAATCAGGTTACCGAAATAGATTAATAGTCTTAACATAACAAAATCAATCGCGGAGGGAGTGGCGGAAGCCGCTCTTTTCGTTTTTTGGAGGGGAAAGGGATGAATTATAAGGAATTTAACATATCGGTACCGATAAACACCAACAACGTGTCTGTGGTGGACGGTATCGTGCAGTACGATACGGCCAACATCGTTAATGTGCGGCTCATGGACGGCGTGGAAGCCTTCGACTTTACCGGATACACCGAAGTATTCATAGAGATTTTAAAGCCGGACGGCACGCATATACAGACTTGCGTAACGGACGATCCAGAGGTGAACGAGGACAATAACCCGTATACGATACATGTGGTCGACCCAAAGGAAGGTCGTATATCTTTCAACTTGCAGGGGCAGGCGACGATACTCACCGGGACACATTTCGGGCAGATAATGATAACATCGGGCGGCAAGATTCTTACAACGGCGCGCATAAACTACTATGTTGGCGATACGCTTCAAAGCGACGCAGACCCGAGCGAGATAACATCTTCTGGGGAATATAGCTCGCTCAGGACTCTTATAGCCCGTAACTCTGCCATTGCTGCGGCGGAGCGGGACAGGGTAGACGCAGAAACGCTCAGAAAGCTGGCAGAGCTCGCAAGAGAGGGCAGAATGGACGAGCTTGAGGATGCGATAACCGCATATCTCAATAACGCAGTATCTTACGTGGAGCAGACGGAAGACTATATGGAGCAGGCGCAGCAGTTTGCACAGCTGGCGCAGAATCCATCTGCGGAGATTATAGCAAACCTCATATCGCAGCTAGGGCTTGCATCGGAAGACTATGTGGACGATTCCATTTCCACGGCAACAAAGAACTTCGATGCCGGAAATTATACGGACGGAGCAGATGCGAAGAAGTTGCTCAAGGCTCGCAGAGGAAGTGACGATGATATACCGACGCTGGAAGTGGGCGAGTTTGGCTTTTCCATAGATATAGGAACGGCGTACATAGGGGGAAGCTCCGGGAACATACCGCTCAATGGTGTCTATGTAGCAGGTGCAACGGCACCGGAAAGAAAGGATCTGCTCTGGATAGACACATCGGCCGGAGGAACGATAAAATATTGGGATGGCGATTCGTGGGAGCCGACAGCAACGGCTACATTTGCATAGGAGGGATGTGCGATGGCGAGATTACTATCGAGTAAAAAATCCACCTATGGCAGCCCGTATGCCTACTATACACTGGACGTATCTGTGGCCAGCAGGACGCCGACTGCGGTTAAGCTTTCGGTTACCGTAACAGCGAGGCTCCAGTATTCACAAAGCTGGCTGGGGACGGGAAGAGGATACGGGCTTGTGGCCGGCATTTATGTGGGCGGCGCATGGCACACGTTTACCATAAAAAGCGAGAGCGTAACATGGCGAGGAACAGCAAACCATTCTGTAAGTACGACGATAACCGTTTCTGCGGCTGCGGCAACGGCATCACTTACGGGAGTATATTTCAGGGTGCTGCGTACAACCGGCGGGGGTACGTCAGCCAGGCTCGATCAGGTGAAAGTCGGTAATATAGGCATTGGCAGCGTAACGGCAACGTACAGCAATGTTAAGCTTGCAGCCGGCAGTATCTACCAGACGAAGGCGACGCTCACGTTGTCCGGTGTTCCAAAGTCTGTGGGATACGCAAGGATAATAAGGTGGTATAACGGTAGTACGCAGATAGGAACGACATCCATAAGCGCCTCTTCGGCGGCGACATCGTTTACCTGCGCACTTTCTGGCCTGCTTCCAAATACGGACTACACTGCGAAGGCGGTAGTGTACAGCGGAAACACAGCGCTGTGCACAAAGACTGTAGTAGTATCAACGCCGCAGGAAACCGGAACACTTTCTCTTTCTGCTGCGGCTACATATCTTACCGCCAGCGTGGGTGATATGTTCAATCTGCCGAATTACACAAGGAGTATAGAGTTTTATATAAAGAAATCCGCAGACGCAGACTATGCGCTCTTTACCACGAAAACAGCGCAGGGAACGTCGATAAGCGCTAGTCTCACGGGCCTGATATCCAACGTGAAATATGATGTCATGATCCGCATAAAAAACGGCAGCACGATTCTGAAAACCTTGAGCGCTACAATGGCGACGACCAAAGACACGTCGCTGGTGCCGACTGCGAGAATAGAGAACATAACGCAGAGGCTGGGGACGCGTAACTGTACGGTAACATGGATTGTGGATAAGGAGATTGCCGGAACCACGTACACAATGCAGGCGAAAAAGGCTGGCGATTCAGACTGGACAACGCTTGCGACGCTGACAAGCTTTGCATCTCCGTATGTGGTAACGGCAAAGGCCGGGAATATAGATACGACATTCAGGATATCGTCTGAAAACGCAGCTGTGGCGGCTAGTGTCACCAACTACAGCAATGAGTATGCGCTGTATGTTCGCGACGACTTTGTCTGGGATTCTCCGAAAACAGCCGGCCAGCCGATGGTAATAACGGCGAATGAGTGGAACAGACTGCGTGAGTATGCCATCTCACGAAATCGTGAGGCGGGCAATGTGGTTGATATACCAATGGTAAAGCAGGGCGATGCCATAACAGCTGGCATCTACAACACCATGAAAAACGCCATAAATCAGGTCAGCGCGGTGGGCGTATCTAATAAGACTCGCGGGGATGTTATAACGGCGGCCGACATAGATGCGCTGCGGGTGGCCATCAACAATGTAGCTTAGGGGCGAGATATCGTCCCTATTTTTTTATACTCGTCTCAAAGGTGGAAAGGAGACGAGTAATGAGGTTATCAGAAGCTATAGAACAGGTGAAAAAGGAGAAGCCCCACTCGTTCAGTATGGATCATTGTACGGTATTTATCAACGAGGTGGAGGCATCTGTGCAGGAGTACTTGGGGATTCCTGCGGATGAATGGAAGAAATACGACTGGAAAGAGGATGGCAATGCGGTTCTTATTGCGCCGGAGCCATACAGTGCATTATACATAAGCTGGCTCAAGGCGAAGATAGATTACGCCAACGAAGAATATGAATCCTACGCCACCAATCAGGCGCAATTTGAAGCGGACTTCACGGAGTTTAAAGCGTGGGCTGTCAGAGAGGATAGAATCCGCAAAGAGCTCCCGACGAAGATAAAGAACTGGTGGTGATGATATGAGACTTGTGGCACCAGTTTACAAATTTAACCCGCGTCAGGAGCGGATATTGGAATTTAAAGGGTATAACAGGAAGACTGTCATCGACGACGGGGAAATGAGGGACATGTACAACCTCAGCTCCGACGAATTTCCTTGCCTTTCGCAGCGTAAGCCCCGTGCGGTTTACGACGAGGGATTTGAATATCCGACGGCTATGATAACGAAGAATAAGAAACTGGCTGTAATATCCAACAAGCAGTTTTCCTATGATGGCGTGATATATCCGTCGCTTAAGCTCTCCGATGAGACGTACATGGTTCCGATAAACTCGAAAATATGTTTCTTCCCGGAGAAGAAGTATTTCGATGTAGTCATCGAGGATATCGGCGATATGGCAGCAGAAGAAAGCCTCGAAGATGTTGAGGTGACTATAACCACATCGACGCTTACATTCCCATCAGGGAACTTCTCGGCGAAGTTTTTCATCGGCGACGCTGTTCAGATAAAGGCCAAGGGGGAAGGAACAGAAGATCTGAACATATCGGCGGTGATACAGGCTATTACCGCAACTTCGATAACCTTCCCGGATGAGACGTTTATCTCCCTCATTGCCGAAGGCGAGACGGAGAAGAAGATAACGGTTGACAGTATCACGGTGGATAGGAGCTGTCCAGACTTAGATTTCGTTATGGAAGCGGGTAATCGGCTTTGGGGAGTATCGAATAAGGATAACACGATATATGCCTGCAAGCTGGGAGACCCCACAAACTGGACGTACTACCAGAGCACGTCGCTTGATTCCTTTTATGCAACACAGGGAACGGATGGCGAGTGGACGGGGTGTGCAGCCTACAGTAAACACCTTCTGTTCTTTAAAGAAGATTATATCCACAAAGTATACGGGAGCACTCCAGCGAGCTACCAGATAGAGACAGCACAGTGTCACGCGCTGGAAAAAGGCAGCAGTAAGAGCGTGGCCATTATAAACGAAACCGTGCTGTACAAGTCGCGGCTGGGCATTATGGCTTACTCTGGTGGCGTTCCGATGCTGATATCCGAAAACTTCGGAACAGACATATATACGGACGCTGTCGCGGGGACAGACGGGATAAAGTATGTCGTTTCCGTGCTTGAGGGCGGGGAGCCGAGGCTTCTCGTGTACGATATGGAACGTTTTCTGTGGCACAAAGAAGACCACATGAGGGCAAGAGATTTCTGTTACCACGATGGGCGCCTCCTTTGCATAAACGACGACGACAACAAGATATACGAAATGATTCCTTCCGGTGAGGTAGAGGAAAAAGAACCTATAGAGTGGATGGCTGAGCTGGGGCCGTTCGATGAGTTTATTGAGGACAAGAAGGTCTATTCACGGCTTAAGATGCGCCTTAAGCTCGCCGACCTTGCGGAGCTCACGGTGATGATAAGCGTTGATGACGGCGACTGGGAGAGGATAGAACATCTGAATGCAGAATATGACAGAGCCATCGTACTCCCGATAGTGCCGCGCAGATGCGACAAGTTTGCTGTCCGCTTTGAGGGGAAGGGCAGGTGTCGTATTGAGTCCCTTGTAAGGGAATACAGGCAAGGGACTATAAACGGGGGTGTCAGGTAATGGGAATGATACTCGAGTATGACCAAAGCCCGAACGCCACCGTAGATCAGAAGGTGAGCACCCTGAAAGATTCGGTACAGCGAGCCCTCGAAGATGTTAAACAGAACACCGAAGGCAGGCCGGGAGCGCCGGGTGTCGGAATCGAAGAAATTATAGAACAGTGGCTGCTTTCGACCTCCAAGATTTCCCCGATTGGAACATGGGTATATGTGGAGGAGAGACCTGAGTGGAAGCCTAACCATTATTTCTGGACACGTAATGAGGTTCATTATACGGACGGAAACATAAGGTATACGACTCCGGGGCTTGCGGATGCGCTAAACAGGGCCTATGAGGCGGCATACGAGGCCGGGGATATCCTGGGTGATATCGAGACTACCGTATCCACCATAGAGCAGACTGTGGAGGAAATAACCCAGCTGGCCAATGAGTCAAAAGAGCTTGCGCAGCAGGCGCAATCGGCGGCGGAGAGTGCAAACGAGCAGGTAGACCAGGTATCGGGAGAAATTGCGACTGCAAACCAGCAGATAGCGACCCTTGTGCAGGAACTTGAAACGCTGGAAAGCACCATGGAGGCGAGTTATGCCACTAAAGGGGAATTAACCGAGATAAGTACCAGCCTCGGCACCCAGATACAGCAGAATGCGGCACAGATATCGTCAACGGCTTCGGCTGTGCAGCAGGTGGATATTGATGCTAAACAGGCTCTGCAGGACGCGGCAGACGCGGCAGAGGTGGCGGCACAGGCTCAGCAGAACGCTACAGATGCCCAGAACAAATACACGCAGTTAAAGCAGCAGGCGGATGTTACAGATGAGCAGCTCGCTGTAGCGCAAGAAGCTGTGGAAGAGGCTCAGGCGGCGGCGGACGCCGCTCAGGAAGCCGCGGACGCGGCAGCGGCAGCAGCGGACTCACTTGACGACCGAGTAACGATTGCAGAAACGCAGATAACGCAGCACGCTGAGCAGATTGCTCTTAGGGCTACAAAGACTGAAATGGAGGCAGCCGACGATGCGACGCTTGCCAGTGCTAAATCCTATGCTGACGCCCAGATAGAGATAAGCGCAGATGGCATAAAATCCACGGTTTCTGAAACATATGCAACTAAAGCGGAAAATGAGGTAACAGCTTCGGCGGTTGATGCTCTTGATGATACGGTAAACGGAAAATACGAAGTCCAGCTTGATGACGAAGGAAATCCTGTATTGGATGATGACGGAAATCCCGTGCAGATCTACACAGAGGGTATAAAAGACTCTGTAGCCAATATAGAAGAGTTGACCTCCGACATGGATGAGACCGTGACAAGGCTTGACACTGACTTTGGTGCACTAGAACAGCGTTTTTCATCTGTAGAACAAACAGCAAATAACATCAATATCAACTTTGGAGAACTGGGCAACGACATGAAGTCGTGGTTCGATTTCAGTGAAGAAGGGGTACTTGAAATCGGAAAATCGGAAAGCCCTGTAGTTTCGCGACAGACGAATGAGTCGTATGCGTTCGTTGAAAAGTCCACAAGCAAGGAGCTCTTGAGGCTTGATACAGAGGGAGCAACTGTAGACACTCTCAATTCAGACCAACTCAGAGTAGGTAGAGAAAATCCTCAATGGGCAACAAGACTCGGGGCCAACGGAAACCTTGATGATGTGTGGATTGGGGGTTAGAGAATGGCAACATTATTATCAAATAAATTATCAAACGGAACAAGTCCTGCGGCATATTATACAGCTTCAGTATCTACGTCGAACAGGACGGCCACTTCCGTCAAAATAACATTTAGTATATCAGGTCGTCTCCAGTATTCAAGCTCATTTTTGGGTACAGGGAAGGTGCTCGTAGCGGGAATCAGAGTAGCCGGAAGTTGGCATACCGTAACGCTTAAATCATCATCCAGTTCATGGAGTGGAACCGGTTCTCATTCGGCCAGTACATCATTTACTGTAAGCGCAGCAGCAACAACGACAACGCTTACAGGTATACAGGTTCGGGTTCTTAGAACAGATGGTGGCGGTACGTCAGCTCAATTGAATGCGACAGCAGTATCAAATATAAGTATCGGGCTAGGCGCTACAGCTTCCACACCTTCTATTTCACCTACATCTGGAATAGAGTTTGGAGATACGATCACGATAAGCAACAGCAGTACGCCATCTACAAATGTGTACACGCTTACATATTCGTTCGGAAGTGCAAGTGGCACGATTTGCACCAAGAAAGCCTCTCCTGTTACTTGGACGATTCCAACTTCGCTTATGAGTCAGATTCCGGACGCTACGAGTGGAACGATCACTCTTACATGCCAAACGTATACTAGCAGCGGAGCATCAGTAGGAAGTAAAACGAAAACATTTACCGCATCTGTTCCTACAAGTATAAAGCCTACAATAAGCAGCGTTACAGTTAGTGAGGCAGTATCAAGCGTAGCAAGCACCATCGGAGCATACGTTAAATCACAGTCAAAGGCAAAAGTTGTTATTTCGGCGGCTGGCAGTAACGGTTCAACTATATCTAAATATGCCACGACTATCGCCGGGACAAACTACTCTGGGAGCACCGTCACTTCAAACGTGCTTAATACATCAGGAACAGTAAAGGTCGATGTAACGGTAACGGATAGTAGGGGCCGAACCGCCAGCACTTCTAAAAACATTACAGTGCTCGACTATGCTCCGCCTGGAATAATAAGCATGAGTTGTTATCCATGTGATGCAAGTGGAAACAGAAATAGCGATGGCACACACACAAAGATCATTATAAAAGGCCGAGTCTCTAGCCTTATAGTAGGGAGCACCGAGAAAAACAGCAAAACACTTACGGTGCAATGGAAGGCAGAAACAGCATCAAGCTTTACTACCTTGACTGGCCTTACATATAGTGGCACATGGGACTTTGAAGCTTCGAAGATTATTTCAGGAACAAACCCAGCGACTACATATGAATTTAAGGCAACGCTTACGGACAAGCTCGAAAGTGATGGCCCAAAAACTACGAGAACGAGTGTAGTGTGCATCTCCCGTCTTGCCGGGGGCAAAGGTGTGACGTTATTCAAGGAGGCTGAGGAAGAAGGTTTTTGGGTCGGCGACATCGACTACACCATAACAGATGATGAGTATGACGAGCTTCTCTCCTTATTGGGGGGGGTAGTTAGGTTAATAGATTGGATATATCCGGTAGGCGCAGTATTGGCGTCGGTGAATCCGGATTATAACCCAAACAACATATTTAAGACACATACGTGGGAACGGTTTGCAAAAGGTCAGACGCTTGTGGGCGTAAACGAATCGGATACGGCGTTCAGCACGGCGGGCAAGACCGGCGGGGAAAAGACGCATAAATTGACGACGGCGGAAATGCCGAGTCACAAACACATAGCAAGTACAGCTTATGCGATCACTTCATTTACAAGTGGAAGAACGGCTGCGGGTGGCTCACAGGGCGCCTTTGCTATTTCTTCTACAGAAATAAAAAATGAGGGCGGCAGCACTGCCCACAACAATCTGCAACCATATACCACGGTGTACTACTGGAAACGCACAGCATGAAAACAGCTCCTTTCTCGGAGGGGCTGGGAAAGGAGGAAATGTGGACGAAAGAAGAATGAAGGAATTGTTCCAGCAGACCGGGGAGACTATACAGGCTATACTGGAATATTTCCGGCTAAAGGATAAGGTTTTATGGACTGGCTCTGCGGGCAAAGGAAAGACCATTACCGTACCGAATCTGTCGAAATATAGCCTCATACGAATAAAGGCTGTATACGGCGATTTTCTAGTGAATACATCAGCAGGAAGAGTGAGGGGAATATACGGAGACAGGCAGGGAAGCAGTGATACTCTGGTGACAGGTCTTTTATTCGCTTCTATTTCGGGTGATTCATTGACGATAAATAATTGCAACTGGGTAGTGCATAGCCCGAGCGGCAGTCATGGGGCTATCAGCCAGACGACTATAACTGAGATAATCGGCATAGATCCGGTTATCCCGACAGCCCTCCAGAATATTATCAGGGGGGGGGTAATACATAACCTGCTATTTCGAAGGAGGTGGATTCCATGCGGATATTCACCTTGTTGAAGAAAGCGTTCACAAAGCTGGGCTTGATTTCAGACTACGTCGTGGAACAGGGGACATCGGGCATCTGGACGTATCAGAAGTGGAACAGTGGCGTGGCGAAGTGCTGGGGAAGAATAACCCAAAATCCGTCTAGTGGCGTTATAACAAACATTACCCTACCTACATTCTTCGTCAAGAAACTCCCGCACGTGTTTATTAGCTACAACTATAATGGTACTGACGGCGCGGGGTTTGGACAGGTGCAAGTGTACGGTAAAAATTATGCGCATATAGATACACCACCGTTTGGATTTCATATTTATTTGCGACGGCAAACAGGTGGAGTGCAGGCCACGTCGAACTCCAGGGGTACCGATGTGTACGTTGTAGGCACCTGGAAATAACATAGGGGCGAGAATATCGCCTCTTTTTTGTACTCTTTTCTCAGTAATAGAGAAAGGAGCATTGCTATGGCAGAAAAACCGAAAATAACAGAGACGCCGGCCTATGAGAGTAAGTACCAAAACCAGATAGACTCGGCACTCAGCAACGTTACAAATAGACAAGATTTTACATACGACCCTTTGAAAGACGCGAATTATCAAGCTCTTGCGAAGGTGTATAACAAGCAGGGTAATCAGGCGGCACAGAACACGCTAGGGGATGCCGCAGCGTTAAATGGTGGGTATGGATCTTCTTATGCTGTGACAGCCAGCCAGCAGGCCAGAAACGACTACAATCAGATGCTGGCATCGCAGATACCAGCTTTGCAGGAGGCGGCATACAACAGGTATCTGAATGACTACAACATGAACGTGACGGCTCTGTCTGCCCTTAGGGACGCGGACGATTCGGCATATGGACGCTACCGTGATACCGTGGCCGACAATCAGTGGAAATACGGACAGGAGTACCAGCAGTACAGAGATGACATCGCAGACAGTCAGTGGCAGAAAACATATGATCGTGGTGTTTATGAATCGGACAGAGATTACAACTATCAGGTCGGCAGAGATAAGGTTACTGACAGCCAATGGGCGCAGGAGTTTGCACTGCAAAAAAAATCAGCGGCCTCCGGTAGCGGGAGCTCTTCCGGGGGCGGAAGCAGCCGCGGAAGCGGCTATGTAGGCTCCAAAACAAGCTCGGGCAGCAGCGGAACGAGCGGCTATTCCGGTGGTTTTAACGACTTGTATATAAGTTCGCTGGTTCAGCAGGGAACGAGCGCAGTGAACAAGACAGCTAAGAAAACTAAGAAGAAATTCAAATAGGAGTTTGCAATGGCGGGAAAGAGAAATGTTAGCAGGTTGAGGAAAGCTCTCAACAAGAATAATACATCAGACAATCTTAAAAAGGCGGCACAGAGCGTCGAGAGAGCGGCGAGAAGTGCTGCCGCTTCTGCTTCTGTAAGCAGGGGAGCGAACGCGATAAGAAGAACGGGGCAAAGCACCGGGAGTCGGTATGCTGGCTCGGGCAGCTCAAGCGGAAATTATGTACGAAATTCCCGGGTACAATCTAATAGAAGGCAAGAGGATAAGAAGAAAGAGCGCAAGCAGACAACCACAAAGGCTGTAATGGAGCGATATCAAAATCGCACTATTTCCCAAGGAAGAAATAATAAATCTGCGGCAGCGAAAGCTCAGTACCGACAGAACGACAATACGCTTACGAAGAAGCAGAAGCAGACGTTGAAGAAGAACAAGGCAAGATATGATAAAGGCCTCGGTGGCATATCTGAGGGCGTGGCAAAAAGATATGGTGGGAGCCTTATTTCTGGTGCGGCCGATACGGTAGAAGACGTTACAAACTACCTGTCAAGGTCGATGCCAGCGCTCAAAACAGGAACTTCCGCAGCCAAAGCCCTCTATGACAATACTGTCGGACGGGCGGACAAAAAACTTTCCACTAAAAACTTGGAGAAGAAACTCGAAAAGACTGGCGGGAAACTCCAAAAGTCTGGACAAAAGAATATAGATAAGGCCAAAGAAGGGAGGAGCAAGGCTGCCCAGTGGGGGATAGACCTCGGAACGGCGGCGACAGAAATGGGGCTAGATGCTCTCCTTACTCGTGGGCGAGGGACAATGGGGGCGATGTATGCCCGCTCGTACGGGTCCGCAAAACAGAGTGCGCTTGATGAGGGCGCAAGTGAAGAACAGGCGCGCAATTACGGAAGAGCCATAGGAGGCCTTGAGGCGGCCACAGAAAAAATGTTCTCTGTGGCGAAGCCCCTGAAATCCCTTTTTGGAAAAGGTGTGGCCGACGATGTAACAGAAACCCTTCTGAATAAAGTGGTGAGCAAGGCCTCAACGCAGGCTGGGAAAAACGCTGCATATCATGGCGGAAAGACTCTTACTGCGGCAATTACAGAAGGCCTTGAGGAAATGGTATCGGAAGGCCTCGACCCGGTTATCGCCAACACGATATATGCAAACGCCATCGGAAAGCCGCACAGCACGTCGGCAGGGGATGTTCTTTATGCAGGCTCCGTGGGAGCCGCTATGGGAGGGATCCTTGGCGGGGGCGGACAGATCGTGGAGTATGGACAGGGGCGCAGAGTTCAAAACGTGTTCGGCGACGATGGCGTGAAGACACTGGCAAAAGCCGCTGCCCAAGTTGATGATGCGGCTGAAGCGGCCAAAGGAGCTGCGTTAAATGAGATGATAAACCGTGGAGACGGCATCGCCGCAGGACAGGCGAACGAGCTTTACAGGGCTGTGTACAACCAGGAGATAAAAGACCTTGAAAGAGGCAATCTCGCCGCCCGATCGGCGGACGCTATTATGCAGAGGGAAAACCTCATTTCCCCGATTCAAGTAAATGAAGAAACAGGGGAAACCGTTGTCGGCAGAAACACGGTGCAGGCGTTCAACGAGCAGAAAGAAGTGGCGACCGCCGCAGTAAACCAGCTTGTGGCGGAGACTGACTTGCAGCTTCCCGAGATGAGTACAGAACAGATAAGCAGCGCCGTGGCCGCCATCCAGACCGGAATAGGCGGTATCGACGAAGTGAACCTGTTCACCGTCGGAAACCCGGAGGCGAGGACAGTCTATGAGGCGGTAACCGGAAAGACGTTGCCGGAGACGAATCAGGAAACGCGGGAAATGCTTTTCGAGGAAATCGGAAAGAACCGCGTTAATTCCGCACGCCTTGAAACGGAAAAAACCGTTGATGCAGTAAAGGGACTTGTGGCGCAGGACATGTCGCAGTATTACGAGGCTGCGGGGCAAGAGGCGTTTGCACAGGCGTTTTCTGATGTGAATGTGGGCAATGCCGCACAGGTGGCAGAATCACTTGAGACGTTCGACGATTTTTACAGGGCGGGTCGAAATGGTATTGCATATGCTGATGTGATAAGCGCGGCTAATCCTGCCCATGGGAATGTCTCTGCTGATATAAGGCAAGCGGCATGGCAAGCGGGCCAGCAGGATGCTTTCCTTGCTGCAGACACGGCAAGAGGCCTACAGATGAGGATAGGCGAAACTGCAAGACGGGCTCGCTCGCAGCGCAGGTCTGGCGGCAGGCTGTATTCTGATATCTCTAAGGAGAATCGGTCGAGGTTTGCAGCCAGCCAGCAGAGTATGTATAGAATGCTTGCGAGAACGTTCGGCATTGATATCCACGTTGTGGACAGCCTTGAGAGTGGGGCCAATGGAGAATACCATGATGGAGTTATCTACCTGTCTATGAGCTCAGACAGGGCTTTAGAGTACGTATTTGCACATGAGATAACTCATCACATGCAGGATTATGCGCCGGAGGAATATAATCAGCTTAAAGAGCTTGTGCGAACCAGATGGGCACAGCAGGGCGGCATAGACGATGCTATAGATACGAAGATGGCTCAGTATGCCCAGCACGATGCGAAGCTTACAAGGGAGCAGGCACTTGACGAGATTATCGCCGATTCTACGTATGAAATGCTTCAAGACGAGGAATTTATCGACGAAGTAAGCAAAACCCACAGAAACATCGCTCAGGCCCTTCTGGATGCCATCAAAGAGGTGCTGAAAAAGCTGCGCCTGATGATTGCCGGCGGAGACCGGTTTGCTCCGGCACAGAACGAAGCTCTTCTTTCGGAATTGGACATCTTAAAAGAATTTGAAAAGATGTGGACTGACGGCCTTATGAGGGCTGCGGAGAACAGGGCGGCTGTGGGCTCTGTGAGTTCTGAGGTAAGGCAACAGGCGGCGGGAAGTATCAAGCCATTTAATATCACAAGAGATGATATCGCCGACAATATCATTAAAGTGGCGAATATGGAGCCCGTGGCAAAGATGACCGGTGAAGAATTTGCGAAAGGCGAAAAGAAGCTTTCTGAACAGGTGAACGATTATTATGATACATTGGGGAATATAGCCCATAACGACACCATAGGCGATGTGGAACTGGACTACGGCACCATAATGGACGATATATCACATGGCGTTGGGAGAAAAAAGGCAATATCGTTTAGAGCAGTGCCCGATGTAATAGAGCACGGAGAGATAATCGACACTAAATTAAACAGGGGAAACAGAGAATACGACACTGTTGTACTGGCGGCTCCTGTTACGATAGGAAGTGATAAGTATGTAATGGGGGTAATTGTTAGGAGGATACCATCAGTAGCAGTGCGAAAAGGTGATCCCGGTGCACAAAGACATTACGTGCATGAAGTCATGATAGAAAAAATCAGCACTGACTTCAAGACCGGTCAGGCAAATTTGCCCGGTGCCGGAGTCAACGCTGATTCTTCTATGGGTAGTTTACTACACGATATTATAGAAGTCAAGAACGGAACACTTAAAAAAGATGAGCTGCTTAATAGAATATCGCCTGATGAGGGAAGGTTCTCGCTCAAAGAGCCCATCGAGGAAACGAACGATCTCATAGCGCAGCACAATTTAAGCGCTGAGAATTTGAGAAAAGCGTTCAGGCTCGGCGGTTTTCCTATGCCGTCTATCGCAATAACAAAAGCAGATGTAGGACATACCAATTTCGGAGAAATAAGTCTTATATTTGATAAGGCAACCATAGATCCTGCGGACAGCAGAAACAAGGTGTATGGCGCTGATGCGTGGACGCCAACTTTTCCTGCTATTGATTATGAAATAAATGATAAAAAGGCATCAAAGATATACGCAAAAGCAAACAAAGCAGGACATGTACCATTTTTAAATCCAACAGATTTTCACCCATCGAATATGGAAAGTCGTATCAGCAATAAAGGTGAGCAAGGTCTTATTGAGCATTATAAAGACGACTATGGCCTTAAGCAGATGTACCTTGTTGATATAGGGGAAACTCCGGTTGATTATGTGCAGACGACCGTTCGCGAGGAAATGAGTGATAGAGAAAGAAGAGAAGGCCAGTGGTATCTTGATAACGAGCCGGAACTTTGCGAGTCGTTTGCTAAGGTGAGAGTGGATGAAAACCCTATGAAATGGCGTAAAGATAATATAGAAAAGCTGAGAGAAGCTTACAAAAATTATCTTGTTTCGGAAGGTATTGCGCAGGACGCTGCGGATGAAGTAGCTAATGCAGCAAAGGCATATGAGGTATCAAAACCTTTGCTAAATGCAGAGAAAATAAAAAACGGCAAGGATGTTATAGAGAGAACAGAGAACGACTTTACTGCAACAAAAGAGGTGATAGATAAGAAAATAAACGAAGAGGACTATGAAAAATGGTTCTCAGAATTGTTTTCTGGCATAGAGAAAAATTCCGGAGTATGGAATGGCAAGGATCCATATATGCCGTCAGGTAATAGAAGATCATTTGCCGCTACTCATTATCCAGTTACACTTGACAATATTGTAAGCGCCATGCTTGCACAGGCTGACAGTGTGAGAAACGCAGACTCGGTGTTTGTCGGGACGAAAACCATCAGAGCGGCGGCTACGGAATCGTTTGGATCTATAGAGGGCATAAAGGCTGCCTCCGGGAAGATAAAGAAAATTGACACCGATGAATATAACGTTCTGAAAGACGAACTGGACAACAAGCTTGCCGGCGTGATGAGCGATATAGTCAGTGCCAGCGGACCGTCGGCTGCCGCAATGACACAACGGTTGCGATAAGTCTGTTTCACATAATTGTCATA
>UQRM01000016.1 GCA_900543485.1 uncultured Eubacterium sp.
AAAAACAAATAATTAACGTAGAAGAAAAAAACACATTTGTAAGTGAAATACAAGAGGCTTTTCAAATTTCTTATGTGTCAGAGTTTGGAGAATTTGAAAATCAAGTTCTTCCTGCGGAAGATATAGAAGAATCTTTTAACGCAAAAGGCGCTGAAGCATATATCGCAGAAATTGACGGAGAAAGAATCGGCGGAGCGGTCATTGTTATAGATGATAAGACCGGCTACAACTCACTTCACCTTTTGTATGTGAAATCAAGCGCACAAAATGCTGGAAACGGATTTAAGATATGGAAAGCGATTGAAGAACTACATCCTGAAACAAAAATTTGGGAGACGCATACCCCATATTACGATAAGCGAAACATTCATTTTTATGTAAATCGTTGTGGTTTCAAGATTATAGAATTTTTTAATCCTAAGCACAAAGATCCACATCAGATAAGTGAAACCGCAGGTAACATTCCCAAAGAAAACAATTATTTCTTTAGATTTGAAAAAGAAATGAAGTAAATAAATCATCGAAGACACTTTTTCATAACCAGATTACTCCTATCCAGGTCTACAGAATTATGCTAAAATGGGACGGTAATAACACACCACGATTTCTACTACGTTTTTACTACTTTTGACGGCCGGGGTATGCCGCATTTTGCCGCGTTTTGCTTATTCTGTGATTGTTTTAACGATCTCAGCGGCAATTACATACCAGGCAAATCGCGGCAAAACAGGGCAAACTAACGCAAATCAGGAGGACTTTAAAATATGATACGAGTGCTTTTCGTCTGCCACGGCAACATCTGCCGCAGCACGATGGCGGAATTTGTTTTCAAGGATATGGTTCGGAAGGCCGGATGTGCCGAGGATTTTTATATAGAGTCGGCGGCCACAAGCCGTGAGGAGATCGGTCACGATACCGACCCCAGGACCAAGAGAAAGCTGGAGCAGCACGGAATCCCGTACACGAAGCGGCGGGCGCGCCAGATAACGAAGAACGATTACGACAAATATGACTACATAATCGCCATGGACGATTCCAACGTCAGAGACATGAGCTACATCATCGGGGAGGATTCCGACAGCAAGGTGTATAAGCTGCTGCAGTTCGCAGGGAAAGCGCGGGATATCTCCGACCCGTGGTACACGGGTGATTTCGACGCCACATATGACGATATCATTGAAGGGTGCGAAGCCCTGCTGGAGCATTTCAGAGAGGAGGGCGTTATATGATGAATACCGGAAAAAGCGGCGGGCGCGTCAGCCATGAGAAGATAACGGGCAGCAGGTATATGGAAGTATTCACTCAGTTGCAAGGAGTTACAGGGTTCTTTTCGCTGAAAGACGGAGCGTCGGACGGCTATCCGTACAACAGGACGGACATCTTCGAGGAACTGGGACTGAGCGGGGCCGTTCCCGTATGGCCCAGGCAGATACACGAGGATACCATCGCCGTTATCGACAGCGTTCCGACAGGGCCTCTCGGCATTCCGGATACCGACGGGCTGATAACGGATCAGAGAAATGTCCTGCTGACGACGGTCCATGCCGACTGTCTGCCGGTGTATTTCTTCGACAGGGAAAGAGGCGTCATAGGGCTGGCCCATGCCGGATGGCGTGGGACTGCGGCATCCATAGCGGCTAAGACCGTGGAAAGGATGACTGAAAGCTTTGGGTGCGAAAGGGACGACATTTACATATATATCGGCCCGGGGATAAGCCGCTGCTGTTTCGAGACGGGGCGTGAGGTGTACGATGAGTTTGCGGGCAAATGGGATTTCACCGAAGACATCACCGATGAAAAGGTCAATAGAGAAGGCGAGACCAAGTATTACATCGATCTGAAGGAGATGAATCGCAGGCAGCTTGTGGCGGCCGGGATTTCGCCTGAGAAGATAGAGGTCAGTGGCCACTGTACCTGCTGCGAGCCGGAGCTGTTCTGTTCATACAGACGTGAGGGCGGGACGTACAGGAGGATGGGCGCGGGGCTGTGCATGCTGTAGGCGCTATGCAGCCGATGAAAGAGCTGATAACGGGGAGAAATAGCAGTTTATGTGATTGCTATTTTTTCTGTGAGGGATTATAATGAAAACGTTGTTTGAATACGGCTTCGCCGAGAGGTAGCTTTTATTGCCGTTTTGCCCGAAGAGCGGTAGCGATTCGCAAGGCAAAAGGGACAGCGTAGCCGAAGGCGGAGGAGTGAGCGAAGCGAACATTGAAACGCGTGTCGACAAGCTTGCGCGTTATAATGAATACTATGATTGGACACGGCTTCGCCGAGAGGTAGTTTTCATTGAAACGCGCTTCGACAAGCTCGCGCGTTATAATGAATACTATGATTGGACACGGCGTTGCCACAAGGAAGTAAATTTTCAATAACGGGGCGGCTCATACTATGTCGCGTACGACAAGATATACATAATAATGAGTGAAAGGAATTTCAAATGCTGAAGGTAGAAAATCTGTCTTTTTCCGTCAATGAAAAGGGGGCGGAGCTCAACATATTGTCGGACATAAGCTTCGATGTAAAGAAGGGAGAAATGCTGGTCATCACAGGACCTAACGGAGGTGGGAAATCGACTCTCGCCAAAGTGCTGATGGGTATAGAGAAGGCCGAGTCGGGAAAGGTGATCCTGGACGGCGAAGACATCACTGATTACGATATAGACGAGCGGGCGAAGGCCGGGATAGGGTTCGCGTTTCAGCAGCCGCCGCGTTTCAAGGGGATGACTGTGGACAAGTTGATATCGCTGGCGGCAGGAGAGCATAAGAGCGAGGCTGAATGTTGTGATCTCCTCAGCCGCGTAGGGCTGTGCGCACAGGAATATGTAAAGCGGGAAGTGGATAATACGCTTTCAGGCGGTGAGATGAAGCGGCTGGAGATCGCCACGGTACTGGCAAGGCCTCACAAGCTCTGCATCTTCGATGAGCCTGAAGCAGGCATAGATCTGTGGAGCTTTTCCATGTTGATACAGCAGTTCGAGGAGATAAAGAAAGACGAAAACCAGAGTCTCATACTGATATCCCACCAGGAGCGTATCATGCAGATGGCTGACAGGGTCATGGTTATAGAGGATGGGAAAGTGGCCGGTATCGGAAATCGGGCTGATATCCTGCCCCAGCTGATGAAGCAGGGACCTTCATGTTGTCAGTACCTGAAGAGATTTGAAGATATGTAGGAGGGGACTAAAGTGGCAGAACTCGATAAAGTAACACAGGCGATACTCAAATATATAGATGAGCTGGGATTCAAGCAGGAAGGCGCTTTCAACCTCAGGCATAACGGCATGGCCATGTGTCACGGGGACAGTGAACATGTGAAAATAGTCAGGAAAGAGGACAAGCCGGGGATTGACGTATATGTCGACGGAGACGCCGACGGTGAGGAAGTTCACATTCCGGTGGTGGTGGACGCGTCGGGATTTACAGATAAAGTATATAACGATTTTCATATTGCTGACGGAGCCAATGTGGTGATAATCGCGGGATGCGGTATCCACAACGACGGCCACGAGGCCAGCCAGCACGACGGAGTCCACGCTTTTCATGTAGGAAAAGGGGCCAACGTGACATACAAGGAAAATCACTACGGCGAGGGCAGCGGCGATGGAGCCAGGATACTCAATCCGGTCACCGAGATATACATGGACGATGACAGCGTGTTCACTCTTGACACGTCTCAGATAAAAGGCGTGGATTCTACTAAAAGAGAGACTCAGGTGGATATGGGAAAGAATGCCAAGCTGTTCGTAGTAGAGAAGCTTATGACCCATGGTGATCAGATCGCTGAATCAAACATGGAGGTAAGACTTAACGGCGCCGGCAGCTCGGCCCAGATCGTGTCCAGATCGGTGGCAAAGGAAAAGTCAAGCCAGATATTCCATCCGGCCGCGGTGGGCAACAACAAGTGCAATGCTCACATACAGTGCGATTCCATCATCATGGACGAGGCCCAGGTCCGCTCTATACCTGAGATAAACGCAAAGCACCTGGATGCTGCCATAATCCACGAGGCGGCCATCGGCAGGATAAACGATGAGCAGCTGGTAAAGCTCAGGACGCTGGGAATGAAGGAAGAAGAAGCGGAGAACGTGATAATCGAAGCGTTCCTCAACTGACGTGATATCAAAGAGGATAACTGACATGCAGGAGGCAGTATGAAACTGATTTCTTGGAATGTGAATGGAATAAGAGCGGCTATGGGAAAGGGCTTCCTTGACTTTGCGAAAGAGCAGGATGCCGATGTCCTCTGCATACAGGAGACGAAGATGCAGGAGGGGCAGGCCGAGGTGCCTTTGGAAGGGTATCATCAATACTGGTGCTCCGCCGAAAAGAAGGGATATTCGGGAACCGCAGTGTTTTCCAAGGCTGAGCCGCTGAGTGTCTCTTATGGCATCGGGATAGACAAGCACGACCACGAGGGCAGGGTCATAACGGCAGAATACGACGATTTTTATCTGGTCAATGTCTACGTGCCTAATTCGCAGGACGGACTCAAGAGATTGGACTACAGGATGGAGTGGGAAGATGATTTTCTGGCATATCTCAAGAAGCTGGAGGAAGACAAGCCTGTGGTGGCCTGCGGCGATTTTAACGTGGCTCACAGGGAGATAGATCTGAAAAATCCCAAGACTAACAGGAAAAACGCCGGGTTCACCGACGAGGAGCGGGCTAAGATGACTCAGCTCCAGGAGGCGGGGTTCACTGATACATTCAGATATTTCTATCCGGATCTGGAAGGCGTGTATTCCTGGTGGAGCTACAGATTCAACGCCAGGAAGAACAACGCGGGATGGCGCATCGACTATTTTCTGACGTCAAGGTCGCTGGATGATAAACTGAAAAAAGCGGAAATCCTGACTGACGTGTACGGAAGTGACCATTGCCCTGTGTTGCTGGAAATAGATGTGTAATACAGTTAGAACAGAAGAAGCTCAAGGCAGATCATCATAGCTTCGTTTTAAACAACGAGTTGGCGATCGGCCTTGTTTTTTTGTGGGAATTACCGCAGGCCGCAGCGGTTTTGTATGTTGTAGAGGGAAATATTTCTCGATAAAAGCTATTGACATATACAATACTGGGGTATACTATAAAGAGGACTGAAAGAGTAAAGAAAGGACAGGAGGAAACAAGATGGAAAGCGAAAAGAATTGCTGTCACAGGACCAAGGAGCGTTCACCGCAGGAATACAAGAAGCTGGTGAATCGTCTCAGCAGGATAGAGGGACAGATAAGAGGGATAAAGAACATGGTGGAGGAGGACGCCTACTGCATCGATATCCTGGTGCAGGTGGCGGCGGCCAACGCGGCCCTCAACTCCTTCAACAAGGAGCTGCTGGCAAGCCATATCAAAACCTGCGTGGCCGATGACATAAGGAATGGCAAGGATGAGACCATAGATGAGCTTGTGATCACCTTGCAGAAGCTGATGAAATAAAGGAAGTGTATCATTGTGAAACAATATAAAGTTACGGGAATGAGCTGCGCTGCCTGTAGCAGCAGGGTGGAAAAGGCGGTGAGCAAAGTCCCGGGTGTGGAAAGCTGCAGTGTCAGTTTGCTTACCAATTCCATGGGCGTGGAAGGATCAGCATCTGACGATGAGATAATAGCTGCTGTCGAGGCGGCAGGATACGGAGCATCGGAAAAAGGTGGCTCTGGTGGCGCGGCAGATGGTACCGGAGCAGCCGTGGGGAACAGCGTGGCATTGGAAGACGAAGACATGTTGAAGGACACGGAGACTCCGGTCCTCAAAAAAAGACTGATAGCGTCGGTAGCCTTTCTGGTGGTATTGATGTATTTTTCCATGGGCACTATGATGTGGGGCTGGCCTGCGCCGGGATTCCTGGCCGAAAATCATGTGGCCATGGGGCTGTTGCAACTGCTGTTGTCGGCGGTCATCATGGTGATAAATCAGAAATTCTTCATAAGCGGATTCAGAGGTCTCATACATCTGTCTCCCAACATGGATACGCTGGTGGCTCTCGGATCGGGAGCGGCCTTCGTTTACAGCACTTACGCGCTGTTTGCCATGACAGACGCTCAGGTGGCCGGGGACAGCGGTGCGGTGATGGGATATATGCACGATTTTTACTTCGAATCAGCAGCTATGATATTGGCCCTGATAACGGTAGGAAAGATGTTGGAGGCCAGATCGAAGGGGAAGACCACGGACGCCCTGAAGGGCCTGATGAAGCTGGCCCCTAAGAGCGCTGTCGTGATCAGAGACGGCAGTGAGGTCCAGGTGCCTATACAACAGGTGAAAAAGGGAGACGTGTTCGTGGTGCGGCCGGGGGAGAACATTCCTGTCGATGGGATCGTCATCGAGGGTATGAGCGCTGTCAACGAGTCGGCTCTCACCGGCGAGAGTATCCCGGTGGATAAGATGGAAGGAGATGCCGTATCGGCAGCAACCATAAACCAGTCGGGGTTCCTCAAGTGCGAAGCTACGAGGGTAGGCGAGGACACGACCCTTTCGCAGATAATAAAGATGGTCAGCGATGCGGCAGCTACGAAAGCGCCTATAGCTAAGGTCGCTGATAAAGTTTCCGGTGTGTTTGTGCCGGCTGTGATAGCTGTCGCGATCGTGACAATAATCATCTGGCTCCTGGTTGGCCAGACTGTGGGATTCGCTCTGGCCAGGGGTATATCAGTACTTGTCATAAGCTGCCCATGCGCCCTGGGTCTGGCCACGCCGGTGGCTATAATGGTGGGCAATGGGATAGGAGCGAGACATGGCATACTTTTCAAGACGGCAGTTTCTCTTGAAGAAGCGGGAAAAGTGCAGGTGGTCGCTCTGGACAAAACGGGAACTATAACCAAGGGCGCTCCGAAGGTCACTGATGTGATACCGGCGCAGGGAGTTTCTGAAGACGAACTGCTGCGATATGCCTATTCACTGGAAATAAAGAGTGAGCATCCGCTGGCGAAGGCTGTCGTCGAGGCTTCCGAGGAGCAAGGCATGGAGGCGCTGGATGTGGATGATTTCACTATATTGCCGGGCAACGGACTGTCGGCAAAACAGCAGGGCGCCGTTCTGACTGGCGGAAGTCTTACGTTTGCCGAAAAGGCCTTCGCTATCCCATCCGAAGTCATAGAAACGTCCGGCAGACTGGCGCGGGAAGGCAAGACGCCGCTCTTTTTCGGGAAAGACGATCAGCTACTGGGAATGATAGCGGTGGCTGACGTGATGAAGGAGGACAGTCCGCAGGCGGTAAAACAGCTTCAGGATATGGGCATAAAGGTAGTGATGATCACAGGCGACAACAGACAGACGGCTGAAGCCATAGGAAAGCAGGCAGGCGTAGATCAGGTCATCGCTCAGGTGCTGCCTGAGGGAAAGGAAGAGGCTGTACGTCAGCTCCGGAAGGAAAATGGCAAGGTAGCCATGGTAGGCGACGGTATCAACGACGCTCCCGCTCTTACCAGAGCCGATATGGGAATAGCCATAGGAGCCGGGACGGATGTGGCCATAGATGCGGCTGACGTGGTGCTGATGAACAGCAGCCTGATGGATGTCCCGGCAGCTATCAGGCTCAGCAGGCTCACCTTGAGGAATATCCATCAGAATCTGTTCTGGGCCTTCATATACAACGTTATCGGCATCCCGCTGGCGGCGGGAGCGTGGATACATCTGCTGGGCTGGGAGCTGAACCCGATGTTCGCCGCAGCGGCCATGAGCCTTTCCAGCTTCTGCGTAGTAACCAACGCGCTGACTCTCAATCTCTTTGACATAAGGGATGCGAAGCGCGATAAGAAAAGGAAAAATAAAGTGAAAAGCAATAAAAAGGAGGAAGAAACGATGGAAAAGACCATGAAGATCGAAGGAATGATGTGTCAGCACTGTGAGGCCACTGTCAAGAAGGCACTGGAAGGGCTGGATGGCGTCAGGGAAGCAAAGGTGAGCCACGAAGCGGGGACTGCCGTAGTGGACATGGATTCCAATGTGACCGATGATGTGCTGAAGAAGACTGTAGAGGATAAGGACTACAAAGTACTTTCCATAAATTGAACTTGAGAAATGTTATTTTTCTCACCTGATATCAATATAATATCTCAGGTGGTGATGTTATGATAATAATGGTGAGAAAAAAAGGGATAATAAGGATGGTGTTGATGACAGCTGCGGCAGTGTTATTTGTCGCGGCTGTTTTTGCAGGTATCGACGCGGCCAAAAACAAAACTGTGAGCACCATATCGGACGGGAACTGGGGACTCAGCTTCCAGGAAGAGGGGCAGCCGCCGGTAGCCAATGCTACGGCTGAGGAGCTGGCTGGATATAACGCGTTTTATGCTGATGATACCGATGAAAAGGTGATGTATATCACTTTTGATGCCGGGTATGAAAATGGCTATACGGAAAAGATACTGGATGTGTTGAAAAAACATCAGGTAAAGGCGGCGTTTTTCCTGGTTGGGAATTACATCGAAACCAGTCCTGAGCTCGTGAAGAGGATGGTGGAGGAAGGCCATCTGGTAGGTAACCATACATATACTCATCCTGATATGTCCTCTATATCGACCATTGGATCATTCGAGAAGGAGCTGAAACAGCTGGAAGAAAAATATCGGGAGGTGACAGGAAAAGAGATGAAGAAATATTATCGTCCGCCTCAGGGGAAGTACAGCGAGTCCAATCTGAAGATGGCCAGCGATATGGGATATAAGACGGTATTCTGGAGCCTGGCTTATGTCGACTGGTATGAATCAGATCAGCCTACAAAGGAGGAAGCCTTCGAAAAACTGATACCAAGAGCTCATCCGGGGGCCATTGTTCTGCTTCACAGCACATCGAGGACCAACAGCGAGATACTGGATGAATTATTGACCAGGTGGGAAGATATGGGGTACGAATTCAGATCTGTTGAAGAGCTGGGGCAGGAAAGGGCATCGTGACGAAACGCTGATAAAAGACAGCAGGTAGACCTTTGCTGTAGATTTTATATAAACTGCTGTTAATTTACACGGGATTATTGTAAAATATATATTAAGAAATGATTTCAGCCTGCGGGAAGGAGGTCGTCATGCCATTACTGATATTGCTGGGGATAATTGTGGTCGTAATAGCCGCCGTCATATTCAAAGTCAACAAGATACAGTCTGACAGATATATCGAGATGGCAAAAAAGGCTAAGATGGCCGAGGACGCCGACGATTCGGAGGACGGTAACGATGAAAATAAATAGGTAACGGGAAAAGGTCTTCTTTCATATTATAAACCATGCATATGAAAGGAGATTTTTTTATGGCGAACTGTAATTGGCCGAATGGAAATTTGGCGTTTAATATAACCTGTGAAAACTGTGGAATTGTGAGGGGCTGCGATTGTGGCTGCGGCTGCGAGTCCGTAGTACCGGATTGCTGTACTTGCGATTGTTGTTGCACCAACGATTGCTGCACCAGTGATTGCTGCTGCGGATCTTCATCCAATAATACCGGAACGGCATGGACATCGGAGAGGTGTTGTCCTGCGTCGACTGATACCTGTGGTTGTAGCTGCGGCTGCAGTTGCGGCTGCGGTTGCGGTTGTGGGTACAGATAATAGGCTCAGCTGTTCGAGTGACAGGAAATGATGAACTGAAAAAGGCTGTCGTACCAACGAAAAATATCGTCGGGGCGGCAGCCTTCTTTTTATACGGGATCGGAGAGAACAGGATCGGAGAGACCCGCATTGTCTCATGTATAAGCTGTTCAGGTATCAGTTTTTCAGGCTTTGCATCGGAGCGGGTATCCTGCCTCCTCTGTCTATCATCACAGCTGAGGATTTGCCGTTTACCTTCATGATAGGGCCTCGCCCCAACAGGCCACCGAAATCCAGCATTTCGCCTTCCCTGTGCCCGATGGCCGGGATGACTCTCACTGCTGTGGTCTTGGAGTTGACCATACCGATGGCAGCTTCATCGGCTATGATCGCTGATATGGTCTCGGCAGGCGTATCCCCCGGCAATACTATCATATCCAGTCCTACGGAGCATACTGAAGTCATAGCTTCCAGTTTTTCCAGAGACAGGGTACCGTTAGCAGCGGCGTCGATCATACCTGCATCCTCTGATACGGGGATGAATGCTCCTGAAAGACCACCCACGTTGGAGGAGGCCATCACACCGCCTTTCTTGACCGCGTCATTGAGCATGGCCAGGGCGGCTGTAGTCCCATGGGTCCCGCATTGTTCCAGGCCTATCTCTTCCAGTATGTAGGCGACAGAATCGCCTATGGCAGGAGTCGGAGCCAGAGACAGATCTATGATGCCGAAAGGTACGTTCAGCTTTTTCGACGCTTCGCTTCCGACCAGCTGTCCCATTCTTGTTATCTTGAAAGCAGTCTTTTTTATCAGGTCGGCTACCTCAGACAGAGAAGCCTCCTTAGGCATTTTAGACAGGGCGGATCTGACTACGCCCGGTCCGGAGACCCCTACATTTATTACGCAATCCGGTTCTCCGATGCCGTGGAATGCTCCGGCCATGAAGGGATTATCCTCAGGCGCGTTGCAGAAGACTACCAGCTTGGCAGCGCCGATGCATTGTCTGTCTTTGGTCAACTGAGCCGTTTCTCTGACCACATTGCCCATCATCTTCACGGCATCCATGTTGATCCCGGCTTTTGTAGAGCCTACGTTGACGGATGAGCACACGAACTCTGTCTCTGAAAGAGCACGGGGTATCGATTCTATCAGTTCCTTATCTCCGGCAGCGAAGCCCTTGTGGACCAGCGCCGAATACCCTCCGATGAAGTTGACGCCTATATCTCTGGCTACGCTGTCCAGAGCTTTGGCGTATTTCACCGGGTCACCGCCGGATACTGCCGTCAGCAGGGAGATGGGTGTGACAGCGACGCGCTTGTTGACGATGGGGATACCGTATTTCTTTTCGATCTCCTCTCCGGTCTTGACCAGATCCCTGGCCTTATTGTATATTTTATCGTAAACCTTGCGGCATGACGCGTCTATGTCGGTATCACAACAGTCCATCAGCGAGATCCCCATAGTTATGGTCCTTATATCCAGATGTTCGTCCTGTATCATGGTTATGGTTTCCATGATATCCTTAGTGTTCAGCATGATTTCCTACCTCCTGTGTACATCCGTTATATCCTGTGCATGGAATTGAAGATGTCCTCATGCATCACGTGGACTGTCATGGTAGGGACGATCGTCTCGATACTGTTCTTCAGCTCTTCCAGCGAGCAGTTGAGTTTGCTTATATCTACCAGCATTATCATGGCGAAATATTTGTCAAGTACTGACTGGGTGACTTCGACCACGTTGGCATTGGCGTCAGCACAAGCGGTGCTCACTTTGGCCAGGATGCCGACCATATCTTTACCGATAACCGTAATAACTGCTTTCATAATATCCTCCTGATAATCGATCTTTTCACTGACTCAACATTTTACCACAATATAGTGACCGTCGGCAAGAGCAGGATCTGTCTTGTACCGTATCCTGAGATCCGGGTATTTTTCACTGAAATATCGCCTGTTCCTTTTGCTGTTTCCTACCATGTTGGAAAAGGAGCGCCCGCTGCTGCGAAATTCGTAGGTGGCGGGGCCGCTGCTCACGGCGGATGTGTTGCCTCCGGCAGAAATGCTGCCGTCCAGCATTTCTATCAACTGCTTTTCCAGATCCTCTCTGGCGATAGCGCCTTCCACCAGCTGTCTGAAGGCCGGGTGGTAGGTGGAGCCTCGGATCTCGCCGCCTTCCGTTATCAGGTCTGTGCTCTTGAGGCCAACTCTGATGATGTTGATGCCCGCACCATCAAGTATCCGGTACATCTCCTTGGTGATGTCCACTGCTTCCTCGGTGGAAAGAGGACTGTACCGTCCGTCCATGTACATGTTGTAGAGTTCCGTGTCGTTGAGGACTATGGTAGGATAGAGCCTGGCTATGGAAGGAGATATTTTCACCGTCTCTTCGGCGGAGAAGATGCAACGCTCCGGACTGTCCTCCGGAAGACCTATCATCAATTGGATGCCCAGCTCGAAGCCGTAATCTTTTATCAGCCGGCACGCTTCATATACGTCGTCTGTGGTGTGGCCCCTGTTGGAAGCGGCCAGGACTTCCGGGGAAAAGGACTGGACACCCAGCTCGATGGTATCGGCGTCAAAGCTTTTCAGGTTGTCCAGTATATCTCTGTCTATATAGTCGGGCCGGGTGGACATGTGTATCTTGTCTATCAGGCCCATGTCCTTGTATTCTTTGGCTACTTTGAGGAAGGCGGACTGCTCTTCCATGGGTATACCGGTGAAGCTCCCGCCGAAAAAGGCGACTTCTATGGTTTCCAGACCTCGCCCCTGCAAAGTAGGCAGGTACGTCTCTATCAAGTTTTTCACGTCCTCAGGCCCGATGTCGGCGCCCCTGGCGGTGATAGCCTTTTGATTGCAGAAGACACAATCGTTGGGACATCCTTTGTGGGGGATGAAGACGGGGATCATGGCATGTGTTTTCATAGTTACATTTTATCACAAACATGGTATTATAGATATAACTGATTGAGAAGAAGTCGACATACCAGTAGCAGCATTAAAAGGTGTTTATCATGAAGGATTTTTTGTTGAAGGATTTTGGAAAGAGGAAGACGCTTATCACCGTTCTGATATTGGCGGTGATAGTGATCGGTATAATCGCAGTTGCCGTAGTTTACTACAATACCCAGTTTTCCCTCGCTCTGAAAGGAGAAAAGGAGATGACGGTGGGACTCAACTCTGTTTATCGGGAACCGGGAGTGGAGGCCGTCGCCAAGGGAAAGGATGCTTCTGATGATGTGGAGGTGAAAGGGAAGGTAGACACATCTACTCCGGGGACATATCGCCTCGTCTACAGATTGAAAACGCTGAAGATGGAGAGGAGTGTCACAGTCCTGGATGAGATGAATCCGAAAATAGTGCTGGAGGACGGGGATGTGCAGCAGACGGTCAGGCTGGGAGAAGAATATCAGGATCCGGGTTACAGCGCCTTTGACGAAAAAGGCGGCGATATAACCGACAGAGTCAAGGTCGTCGGCGATGATTTTCAAAAGGCCGGGAAAAACGAAATAGTCTATACTGTCAGCGACGATGAGGGCAACACCACCCGGGTGACGCGGGAAGTGACGGTGGAGGCCAATACCGATTATGATTCGCCGGGGCTGCCTATCTGTATGTATCACTACGTGTACGATGAGGAAAACCCGCCTGACGATCTGAATCAGCGTTACGGCAACTACATATCCATGCAGGACCTGGAGGAAGAGCTGGAGTGGCTCAATGAAGAAGGGTATTACTATCCCACGTGGCAGGAAGTGCGGGATTATGTGGATGGGAAGATATTGTTGCCTGAAAAGAGCATCGTGCTGTGCTTCGATGACGGGGTAGTAAGCTTCCTGGAAAACGGTATACCTGTGCTGGAAAAGTGCAAGGTGCCGGCTACCTGCTTCATGATAACTTCGGAGAACGGAGAGGGGAAGATAGAGGCGTATGGCAGCGAATACGTCATTTATGAATCCCATTCTCACAATATGCACAGAGCCGGCGGTAACATAGGTCATGGAGGGATATTTACCGCTCTTTCCGAGGGAGAAGCGCTGGAAGACTTGAAAAAATCCATCGATATTTGCGGCAGTGGTGACGCGTTTGCTTATCCTTATGGCGATTATACGGAGAAATGCCGGGATATCGTGGAAGAAGCAGGATTCCTGTGCGCTGTGACGACTCAATATGGGAAGGCATATCCCGGCGACGATCCGATGCTGCTGCCGCGGGTCAGGATGTCCATGGGTCAGAGTCTGGAGAGCTTCGAGTCGATGGTGAGTCCCTGATATCATCCGAGACCCAGCATCCCCGTTACGTTTTTCAACGAAAATCTGTAAAGCAGATACTGGTACAGGGCGGCGGCCAGAGCCACCAGGCAGCAGACTGCCATGGTCAGGAGCTCTGAGCTGTCCAGCCTGCCGTCGTTCATGTTGAGCAGGAGCAGCTCGAATGCCAGCATACCGACACATCCGATGATGGTGGGAAGAACGTATACCTTTTTTATCTGCTGGCGAAGCAGCATGCGCAGATAGATTCGGTCCGCTCCCAGTTTTCTCAGATCGGAGAGTACCGGCGCGTTGGAAAGTCCCACGCTGCGGCTCCTGGACCAGGAGATGATGCCCACTGCGGCCAGACATACGATTGCCACGTATACGAACAGCATCAGATATACAGCATAGCTGGCAGTGGCATAAGCTTCTTCCATCGGGATGAAATGCGGTTCGTACAGCCAGTCAGCTTCTTTGACCGGGTTATCGGGATCGTAGGTGAAGATGCCGTCGTAGCCGTATTCCTCGCCTGCCTCATCAGCCTGCATCTTGGCCCAGAAGTCGTAGCTGCCGGAGACCTTCATGTCTTCCGGTATGGAGCTTCCGAACTGACGGTACAGCTCTCTGGAAAACTCCAGCTCATCGCCTCCCCGGCTGTCGAAGAGCACCTGTGTTTCCTCAGGGAAGAGGGCCGTCCCGTCCATTATCCGCTGGAAGTCGGAGTCGTTGACTACCATGCGGGCTTCGTAGTCGAAGCCACGGCCCTGGACCAGCGAAACGTATGTCAGGTTGCCGGCGTATTCCATAGGCATGAAAGTATCTGTCCTGTCCAGATAGACCTTATCCATATCGTCAAATCTGAAGAACAGGTTTTCCTGGGAGTCCGGAAGCTGTATCAGACGATACGTTCCCGGCTCGATATCCACCTGCTGGCCGCTGAGGTGTTGATAATCAGACGCGCTTATAAATTCATAGAGGCAGTGACGATCTTCGTAGATCTCTATCAGGTCGCCGTTATCATCGGTATCGTCTCTGTTCACTCCGCTGCCGACAGCCTGGATCATGGTAGCCTGCCGGTAGTTCTCCACGGTAACGCCATAGTCGGAGGCGATCTTTTCCACATCATCCTGAGTAATCGGATCCATGTCATCCGTATAGTAATAGCCGTACATGGACTCATAAGCCGACAGGCTGCTGCTCATGGCGGCGTTGTTGGTCGGCACGTAGAAGACAGCGAAGAGACCGCCCAAAAGCAGCAGTGTTATCACAAGCATGTTCCTGACGATGGAGCGGCCCTGGAATTTAAGCATACCGTAGGAGACGAGGTTGCTGTAATATCTCTGGGGATGTCTGCCCCGCTTGTGACAGGAGACGGAATAGACCAGCAGCTGGTATAAGCCCACCAGAGCCAGCAGATAGAACAGATTGGTCCAGGCTCCCAGGTAGTGTTTCGTCAGATTCACGACCACCGTCGGCATTACGAATCCCAGCAGGACACCTGCCAACAGGAAAATGATGCCCCTCACAAGATATGCGGAGGATACCATCTTTCTCAGGGGTTCCTGTTTTCGCTGCTCGTTGAGGATGTCCATGATGTTGCTGCGCTTCATGAACCTGGAAGTGAGCACCATCAGCAGTCCCATCAGTATCAGGGCGTATACTATGCTCAGGATGATGCCAGGCAGGGTGAAGGAAAAGGACTGATCCGTCACTTCCGACATCACAGCCTTGAAGGCGGTGCCGATGATCCATGAGAGGATACATCCTCCCAGAAGCCCCGCCGCCATGGAAAGGACGCCGCATCTTACGATGTCTGCCTTCAACGCTCTGCCCACATGCTTTTTATCGGCGCCCAGGGCGAGGAGCACTCCTGTTTCACGGCTCTTGTAGCGAAGAAAAAGTCCGGCTGCATAGGATACGAAGACGATGCAGCCGACGGCAGCCAGCGCGAATATCATGTAGACCTGTTTTCTGGAATCGCCGCCTTCAGGAAGGGTCTGCTGTATCAGCGGGCTCATCAGCATCATCAGATAGGATGTTATGAGCATCATGGCGAAACCTACGCAGAACAGCAGCTGACGGTACTGATTCTTGTTCTTTTTTCGGAGTTTTTCCCATATTTTACTGAGGGTCATTCGGATCACCACCGTTCATAGCCGATAATACACCAAGAAGCTGTTCCATGAAAGCGCGCCTGTCGCCTGTTCTGGAGATTTCCCTGAAGACCCTGCCGTCTTTCATAACGATGACTCTGTCGCAGAAGCTGGCCGAAAAGCTGTCGTGGGTCACCATGAAGATGGTGGCGCCCAGATGCTTCTTCGCGCTGGCAAAAGCTCCGATGACCGCTTCGCTGGACTTGCTGTCCAGATTTCCGGTAGGTTCATCGGCAAGAATGAGCAGCGGGTCGTTCATCAGCGCTCTGGCCACAGCCGCGCGCTGCTTCTGTCCACCCGATATCTCAGCAGGGTATTTATCCGCGATTTCGGAGATACCGAAGATCTTCAGAAGTTTTCCGGCCTTTTCCTCCATGGGCCTGTAGGAGGCATTCTTTATCACCTTCGGAACACAGACGTTTTCAAAGACGGTGAGCCCGTCCAGCAACATGAAGTCCTGGAATACGAAACCCAGACTTTCGTTCCTTACCCTGGCTATCTGGCTTTCCGACAGCCCTGAAATATTGGTTCCATCCAGCAGTATCTCCCCTTTATCGTGGGGAATGAAGCATGAAATGCAGTTGAGCAGTGTGGTCTTTCCGCTTCCGGAAGGTCCCATAACTGCGACGAATTCTCCCTTTCTGACTTCAAAGTTGACGTCCTTCAGCACTTCGTATACGTTGCTTCCGGAGCGGTAACTCTTGTACAGATGATTCACTTTTAACATCTCGTTTCCTCCCTTTGATTTTATCCGGGGAATATTATAGAAAAAAGGTTTTCTCTTTTCGATACGCGACCATTACAAGTTTGACATCTTTTTCCGCAAGTTCTGTCTTTTTCGGTGAAATCGGCGACGGTCTGTAGTATCATTTAGAAAAGAAACGAGGGAGAAAGGCTCGGAAAACTGCATGCTCAATATTATCATTTGTGATGACGAAAAAGCCCTTCGCCGTGACCTGAAGCAGATACTGGAAACGGAACTGGGGCTCATGGGGATATCTTACCGGATAGTGGAATATTCATCCGGTGAGGAGGTATTAAGTGAATACAGACAGATACACGGACAGAAGATTTTGTATCTGGATATAAAGCTGGATAATATGAATGGGATGGAGACCGCAAGACAGATCAGGCAGTGGGATCCATCCTCCGTTATCATATTCGTGACAGTGTACCCCGAGTTCGTGTTTCAGGGATATGAGGTGCGGGCTCTCGACTACATCCTGAAGCCTTACGAGCGGGAGAAGATAACGGCCTCCTTTCACAACGCTCTTTCGATGCTGGACATGACGAAGGAGTCGTCTTTTTTTCTGGAAAACCGCAGAGGAAGTCTGCGGATATCTTTTGACAGGATAATGTATTTTTTCAGCGAGCGTCACAGAGTGCATATCGTCACGACAGACGGGGAAAAATCATTTTACGGAAAGCTGGGAGAGTTGGAAAGCAGTCTGCCCTCCTGCTTCGTGCGGATACACAACAGGTATATCATCAACATGAAGTATCTGGATTCGCTGGAAGCCAGTCATGCCGTGATCGGAGGCGAGCCGCTGCCGGTGAGCCGTTCCTACAAACAGGCTCTTTCCATCGCTTACGCCAGATATATGTTAGAATGAGGTGACAGATGTAAGAGCACTGCAAGGAGGCGACGATGTTTTCCCCGGATTACCTTATCAATATACCTGTCTCTCTGATTTTGGTATACCTTCTCTACAGGATATTCAACAGCTGCCTGTCCATAAGGTCTCAGATATGGACACGGCTGTCCTTTTCAGCCGTATTGTTCCTCATGACTTCGCCCATAGTCCTTCCGGGAGAGCTGACGGGTTCCCTGGGTATACTGGTGCTCCTGTCAGCGGCTGTGTTCCTGTTCTTTACCGACAGGCCCATCGTAAAGACTGCGGTCATCCTCATCGTCTACCCGCTGTGGGTATCCTTCTCTTATCTGTCCTACAACATCGGATACGTTATCTGGATGTACTGTTTCCGGCAGAATATGACGGAAACGGGAGAAATGCTGTTGATGCTCTGCTGCGCGCTGCTGAAGATACCGTTTCTGGTACTGGTGGAACGGCTGGCAGGGAAATGGCTGGCATCAGGAGAGATCAGCTTTTCATCCCGCATATGGGCTGTCATATCGTTGACCTGCCTGGCTTCGCTGCTGGGCATCATAACGCTGATATACCAGGTGGGATCCACCGGTACCTTTGTCATCTGGCCGGCCTGTATCGCCTGTATCCTTACATCTGTAGGAATATGTTACATCTGCGATCTCATATCCCGCAGCGTCAGGAGAGCTATGGAAGGGGACATGCTGAGAACGCAGCAGGCGTATTACGAGGATCTGAAACGGGAGCAGGAGGAAGTGCGTGGACTGCGGCACGATATGATGAATCATCTGAGTGTGATACAGAGCCTCTTAGGGCAGAATGAGACAGCCCAGGCTCAGTCATATCTCAAAAGCCTTACACGTGAATTCTCAGCGCCGCTTCGCGTCTTCTGCGAAAACGATACGGTCAACGCGCTGCTCAACGCCAAGTATCGGCAGGCGGAGGAAAAGGGGATAGAGTGCAGTTTCATGATGGAGCTGCCGCAGGATGCGGGGATGGATATGGTGAGGCTCTGTTCCCTGATGGCAAATACACTGGACAATGCCATCGAAGGAAGCGAGAGGGTCGTGGAAAAGCAGCGCAGGCTCATAACGCTGAAAGGTCGCTGCGACGGCGGATATTTCAGCTATTCCATAGAAAACCGCGCCGTTGCCGGGGAGGTGCTGCGGGAAAAGGGGAGGTTCGTCACCGCCAAGAAGGACAGCCGATTCCACGGCCACGGCCTTCGTATCATCAGCGATATAGCGGAGGAGCTGGGTGGGACGGTGGATATCTCTTTTTCAGGAGATATCTTTTCCGTCACGGCGTTGATACCGGCAGGAAAAGCGTGATGCCAGACGGAGAAAGGGCAGCTGAGAAAGGGTGACGGAGATGAGCCGTCGAGCAGGGTCTCCGGTATCATTCCGTCAGGATGCTGCCGATGTCCATCAGGGGAAAATCGCGGAAATATACGACTTCCGCGCCTCTGTTTTCGATGAAGTCCTTCATCTCATAGAAATCAGGATGGGCCGCAAGGTCGCCGTTGAAGACGATGATGCGTCGGGTCTGTGGTTTGCCGCCGGCGTCGGGTGCGGCGCTGTCTTCGAGGGTCAGATGTCCGGCACAGCCGCCGATGAAACCGTAGTCGAAGCCCGGCAGCAGGATGTGTCCCCTTTCGATGAGGAGCACCTGCGCGTCGGTGCCTTTCAGCGCGTTGGCGATGCCTTCGTCGGAAGTTATGAAGGAAGAATCGTCAACCGGCAGGCAGCAGCAGCGGGTGTAGCCCTGAGGGACGGAGATGGTGTGCAGCTTTCCGGCGGGGAAAGTCTTCGCGTGCCATTCCTGCGCCGCTTTCAGCAGTGCCCGGTCGGTGTACTTGAGATTGTGGATAAAATATTTCCCTGTACAGACAGCGTTATAGATGATATTTCCCGGGTAATTTTTTCCCAGCTTTGAGACATTTCCCATGAAAATGTGGGGGCCTTCCCACAAACCCAGCCGGCACATATGTATGTCGGCGTGGGTGGAAACAGCTTCATATACGGGAGAATGGTTTCCGTCAGGAGCGATGCCTGTCAGAAGTACTGGTTCGAAGTCCTTTGCCGAGAGAAAGTCTGTCAGGGATTTTCCTGCCAGAGCTGAGAGATATGCCTTTTTTTTCATGTAAAGCTCCTTTGTGTCGCGCGGATGGTGCGGGTTTTGGCAATGCTGCCGTCTCCGCCATGTCGTTTTATTATATCATGATTTCACTTGTTTTTATTTCCCGAAGTCAATATAATAGGAGTATGGTCAATATAGGAAACAGCTGGGACAAGGTCCTGCAAGGAGAATTTGATAAAGATTATTATTTGAAGCTGAGGGAGTTCCTCAAGTCGGAATACGGTACCAGAGTGATATATCCTAATATGTACGACATCTTCAACGCCCTCAAGTTCACGCCGTACGAGGACGTGAAGGTAGTGATACTGGGACAGGATCCTTATCATCAACCGGGACAGGCTCATGGTCTCTGTTTTTCGGTGCAGAAAGGCGTCAAGGCGCCGCCTTCTCTCGTCAACATATTTAAAGAGTTGAAGAGCGACCTCGATATAGACCCGCCTTCTCATGGAAATCTGGAAAGCTGGGCCGATAATGGAGTATTGCTGCTCAATACAGTGCTGACGGTCAGGAGAAGCAGCCCTAATTCTCATGCCGGAAAAGGCTGGGAGATATTCACCGACAGAGTGATACAGCTTCTCAACGAGAGGGAAAAGCCGATGGTCTTTGTGCTGTGGGGCAGGAATGCCAAGAACAAGGAGGAGCTGATAACGAATCCGCGGCACTGCATTTTGAAGGGGGCGCATCCGAGCCCATACTCAGCAGCCAACGGTTTCTTCGGCGGCAGATATTTTTCGCGCGCCAATGAATTCCTGGTATCTACAGGACAGGAGCCGGTTGACTGGAGGATACCGGAGTAGGAGTCGGTCACAATAGGCTAGATCGCTGCCATCAGCAGCTCCGTTGCCAGTACGGCGGCGCAGGCTCCCACTGCGACAATGAGCAGGCTTTTCCTGCGGAAGGCCAGGAAAACCGCGACGACCAGACCTGCGCCCGCGGATGTTATATTCCCCGTAGCGTACAGGATAGCGGGGAAAGTCATAGCTGTCAACACGGAATAAGGAATATAATAGAGAAAGGAATTGATGAACCTGTTCTCTATTTTTTTGTTGATGGCGGTGAAGGGAACGGCACGGATAAGGTATGTGACGCCGGCCATCACCAGCAGATACGGAAGGAAGCTTATAAAGTCCATTACTGCACCTCCTCATCTTCGACGGGGAACAGCAGCGCTCCGATGGCGGAGGAGGCGACGGCGCAGATGATGACGGCGAAGCCCGATGAAACGGCGGAGAAGGCTGGTATGTAGTACAGCGCCGAGCTGATGGCGATGGAAATTGCCACGACTGCCAGCACGTGAAGGTTTTCCCTGGCTTTCGGGACGACGACGGCGATGAACATGCCATAGAGAGCGATGCCAAGGGCATTGGTGAGGATGAGGGGCATCACGCTGCCCAGTATGGAGCCGCACAGGGTGCCGGCTGACCATCCCAGTATGGGAAGGGCTGCCAGTCCCGCGAAGTATCGTCTGCTGAGGGGCGTATCGCTGCCTACGGCCACGGCGAATATCTCGTCGGTTATGGCGAAGCCCAGGATGGCACGCCATATCCCGCGAAATCTGCCGTCGGTCTTCTGGGAGAGGGATATCCCCATCAGTGCGTAGCGGGAGTTTATCACCAGTTGAGTCACGGCCATCTCGATGTACGAGCCCATGCCCGCTATCACTGTCACGCCGGCGAACTGGCCGGCTGAGGTCAGGTTGGTAAAGGATATGAGGAGCGCTTCGAACCATGTGAGGCCGCACTGGACGGCCATAAGTCCGAAGGCTATAGAGACCGAAAAATATCCCAGTGCTATGGGAATGCCGTCTTTCAGGCCTTTGGTGAAATTCATCGGGAGTTGTCCTTTCTTTCAGGTGAGCGAGGTGCTCCGGGTGGACAGAGCTGGTCTATGGTCGGGCTGACGTGGTAAAAATCCCGGAGAGCTTCGTACTGGCTTTCGGCCTTTTCCATGGCTGCACGGCCGGTCTTTTCAGGCATCACGGCCTTTATCATGATGTTCTTGGAAGTGTGCTCCAGTGAGGTGAATTCCAGCATGCTGACGTGATAGCCGGCAGCTTCCAGCTTGAGACCGCGCAGGCCGTCTGTCAGCAGTTCGGTGAACTTGTCCTTTATTATGCCATGCTTCAGCATAGGTTCGTCGACATCGCACTTTATCTGGGAGAACAGCTCGTGCTGGCAGCAGGGTACGGAAAGTATGACCTTGCTGTGCCATCTGACTGCGTTGATAAGAGCAAAGTCGGTAGCCGTATCGCAGGCGTGAAGGGTCACCACCATGTCAGCCCCGTCGCTCTCGTAGTCGGCGATGTCGCCTGTGAGAAAGCTGAGTCTGTCGTAGCCCAGCTTCCTGGCCGTATCGCTGCAGAATCGTATCACGTCTTCCTTAAGATCCAGGCCGACGATCTCCACGTCGCGTCCTTTCATCACTCTGAGATAATAATAGAGGGCGAAGGTGAGGCAGCTCTTGCCGCAGCCAAAGTCGATGATGCGGAGAGTGCCGGTTCCCGGCAGGTTATCGAAGCAGTTGTCGGCTATCTCGAGGAATCTGTTTATCTGCCTGAACTTGGAATAGTGTTTCTTGTACACTTTGCCTTCCGGCGACATGACCCCCAGTTCCACAAGGAAATCACAGGGCACACCGTCTTCGATGATATACCGCTTTCTCTTGTCGTGGGACAGGTCGCCCGCTTTTCGCGATGCGGCGGAACGGGTGATCCTGGGCTTGTCCGGCTTCGCGGCCAGTATCTGGATATCTTCCGTTTCCGTCAGGATGTTCACCTGCTTGAAAGCATCGCGAATCTTCTCCGCGACGAAATCGATGGCTTCGTAGTACGGTATATTTTCGTGGGTGACTTTTTTGTCGAAGTGGAATTCCGCCTGGTACATGTATTCGCCCTTTATATCCACAGGTCTGACTGTTATCTTTTTATATTGCAGTGACTTTTTCCTCTTTCCGGCGAGTATTATTTTTATCAGGCCGCCGCCGTTGATGGCGTAAGCCAGCGTTTCGATGATCTTTTCCATGGCAGTTTTCATCGTCCTTTCCCATGTGTTGTGACGACGCCCATGGGGTTCGGGCCGCAGAGAGCGCCGTCGTTTTCCATACAATATTAACACATAAAAGGCTCCGTTGGAAGGGCTCAGCCCTGATAGGGATCCACGAAGGGAATGCCGAAATATTCCGTCAGGGAAAGGACCAGGGTGCGGGCGATGAGCTGGATGTTGTCGATTATCCACAGGGCATCCTGGAGATTGTCGTGGTAAGCAAGCTCTATCAGATTGGCCGGGGCTTTCGTCAGACGAAGCTCTCCCAGGGTAGTGTTGGCCACGGCTTTGACCAGGTCAGGATCCGGGTATATGACCTTCAGGTTTTCCGCGAAAATATCGGCGGCTCGCCGGCCTTCGGCGCTGGTAGCGTAGTAGTAGATGTCGGAGCCGCGGACCTGACCTGACAGATTTTCAGGAGCGGCATTGGAATGAAGTGCCAGATGAAAATCGTAGTTTCCGGCATTGGACAGGGCGATCGCCTGGGAGAGCGGAGCGTCGGGATCGTTGCGGGTGAAACTTATCCCCGACGCGTAAAGGTAGGGCTCCATGGCGTCAGCTATCAGGTTCATATAGTATTCTTCGCTTCCCAGTCCGTTGACGTAAGGATTGAACTGCTGGACGGACGGGCTGAGGAATAAACTGGGCATGATCGGTTCCTCCTTTTCATATGGGTAAAATCAAGTGAGCGGGACTGTCGCCCGCCATATGGTCTATCATATGCGTTCCATTTATTTTTTGACACAGCATAGCAATTGATTTACAATATAATGATGATGCCGTCGAGGAGGACGGCGGAAACAGAAAACATCAGAAGGTGGTAGCAGAATGTCGGAAAAACAGAAGATAATAAACATTGCGGTTATAGCTCACGTAGACGCGGGAAAGTCTACGCTGGTCGATGCGTTCCTGAACCAGAGCGGAGTCTTCCGGGACAACGAGCAGGTGGTGGACTGCGTCATGGACAGCGATGATATAGAGAGGGAAAGAGGGATAACCATATACTCCAAGAACTGTTCGGTGATGCATGGAGACGTTAAGATAAATATCGTCGACACCCCGGGTCATGCCGATTTTTCATCGGAGGTGGAGCGGATCATAAAGACTGTGGATACGGTGATACTGCTGGTGGATTCCAGCGAAGGCCCAATGCCGCAGACAAGGTTCGTATTGAAGAAATCGCTGGAGCAGGGAATAAATCCTATCCTCCTGATAAACAAGATAGACAAGAAGGATGCCCGTATAGACGAGGTGGTAGATGAAGTCTACGAACTGTTCATGGATCTGGAGGCCAATGATCAGCAATTGGATTTCCCTATCCTCTATGGTATAGCCAGACAGGGGATCGTCGTCTATGATCCGGAGGACATCAGAGATATCCATGTGGAAAACAACGACGTCAAGATAAAGAAGAGCGCCAAGGGTATGAACGGACTGGACATAACGCCGCTCTTCGACACCATAATAAATCATGTGGCGCCTTATCCTGATTACAATGATGAGCCGCTGCAGCTGCAGATATCTGCCCTGGCATATGACGACTATATCGGCAGACTGGGTATCGGACGTGTCACCAAGGGTATCGTGAAGGCCGGAAGTACTGTGGCGGTAGCCAGGGGCGACGGCTCCATAGAACAGCGAAAAATAAATCAGGTATTTGTCTACAGGGGTCTCAAGAGGATGGCGGTAGATCAGGCGGAATCGGGAGATATCGTCGTAGTGTCAGGTATCGCCGATATTTCCATAGGAGAGACCATATGCGATCCGGAAGCTCCGGATCCGCTGGAGATGATACAGATAGAGGAGCCGACTCTTTCAATGTATTTCATGGTCAATAAGTCGCCCTTTGCGGGGAAAGTAGGCAAGTTCGTGACATCCAGACACATAAGGGAAAGGCTCAACAAAGAGCTGGAGGTCAACGTGGGGCTGAAGGTAGAGGAGACTGATTCCACAGACAGCTTCAAGGTGTCGGGAAGAGGTGAGCTGCACCTTTCCATATTGATCGAGAACATGAGACGTGAAGGCTACGAGCTGGCCGTGTCGAAGCCTGAGGTGATAATGCACAGGGACGAAGCGGGCAAGGTGCTGGAGCCGGTGGAGGAAGTGGTGCTGTCGGTGCCTGACGAATATTCCGGTTCAGTCATTTCCAAGCTGAATGTGAGGAAGGGAATGATGCAGGAGATGAAGAGCGAAAATGGCTTCACACGTCTGGAATATCTGGTGCCTACGAGAGGTCTCTTGGGCTACAGGAGCGAGTTCATCAATGACACGAGAGGGGAAGGAACCATGGTCAGACGGTTCGCCAGATTCGACCATTACATGGGCGATATACCGGGTCGTGTCAATGGCGTGGCCATCGCCCAGGAAGAGGGAGTCGCCACTCCTTATGCCATATTCAACATAAGCGAAAGAGTACAGATGTTCATAGAACCGGGAACTCATGTGTATGAAGGAATGATAATAGGGATGAACGCCAGGAGCGACGATATGGTGGTAAATCCGTGCAAGGCCAAGAAGGCCAGCAATATGAGAGCAGCGGGAAGCGATGAGAACATCAAGCTGGCTCCGGCCAGGGTCTTTACTCTGGAGGAAGCGCTGGAGTTCATCGACGATGACGAGCTGGTGGAGATAGTGCCTGACGATATCAGGCTCAGGAAGAAATATCTCAAAGAGCTGGAAAGAAGAAGACTGGGAAAGAAGATAAAAACGGAGGAATAAAGGATGGAAGATCTTACGAGAGCCGAAAGGATAATACAGCGGTTCATGGATTCCGACAAATTGTGGGATCTGGGAATGACCGTCCTCAGCCTTGTTGTGATGATAGTCGTAGGACTGCTTATCCTGAAGGTGATCCTCAAGATAACGCGAAAAGCCCTGGACAAGAGCCGGCTGGATGAAGTCCTGTACAGTTTCATAGTCAACGCTATCAAAGCCGTAGGTATCATCGTCCTCATAACCATGTGTCTGGGTATCCTGGGTGTGCAGATGAGCACCATCATCACGGTGATCGGTGCCGCGGGAGCAGCCATCGCATTGGCTCTCAAGGACAGCTTAGCCAACATTGCCGGCGGTATCATGATAATAATCACTCAGCCATTCAGCCGAGATGATTATATAGATGTAGATGACGTGTCGGGAAAGGTGAAGGACATAGACTTGTTTCTCACTACTCTAAGGACTTACGATAACAAAACCATAACAATACCAAACGGCATCATAAACACATCCATACTGGTTAATCACAGTAAGGAGGGCATAAGGCGGGTGGACTGTCAGTTCAGGATAGGCTATGACAGCGATGTTTCTCTGGCAAAGGAACTGATGCATGGTATCTGTGAAGCCAACCCCATGATACTGAGGGATCCGGAGCCCAATATCGGGATCTCGGATCAGGATGAGAATGCCATCATCATGAATATGTTCGCCTGGTGTGCTACGGACGATTACTGGACCGTAAAGGATTATATGGAGGAAGAAGTCAAACGTCTTTTCGACGAGAACGAGATACGGACCCCGGCTCCTTGGGTAAATGTGCGTATAGAGGAAAGGAACGGCGGAAAAAGGTGAAGGAGCCTGCAAGCAGGGGTACACCATTGTTCTCGCTGCCATATTGCAACCATATGTTGAAAATATCGCAAACAAGTACCGAAAAGGTTGCGTGCGCAGTTGACTTTTTTCGCTATTCCCTGATAAAATGTTATCAGGAGAACAAATGAATAGAGATCCGAGTCCTGGATTCCTTCGCTCTGGCAAAGCATGGAGACTGGACCGATAGGGTTCATGTGGAAACATATGGGCCTCCCGCATTTGGAAAGGATAGATGGCCGGCCTGTGAGAGTTCTGTGTAGACATCGGATATCACAGATATCACAGGAAAAATGTTCGTTCAACAACAATTTGTTCAACGATATGTTTTTTGTGTCCTTTTCGCTTGGCGGAAAGGATTTTTTATTTGCCATTACGATTATCGCGCGATTCTGAGCTGAGGTCGCCGGATATAGAGACGATTATCGTGGAGCTGGGGAGACGGTGGGAAAAATGATGAAGTATTTAGGAACTGTTATAGACAGTGGGATTTTGGAAGGGATAAGCAGAGCGGAATATCTGCGCGCTTTTGAGGAATTGAATGTCATCGGCCAGAACATGAGGGAAAACGAGGTCATATTCAATGAAGGCGACGAGATAAACAAGATCTGCCTGATCGACAGAGGGAGCGTCAGGAGCGAGAAGGCGTATCCCAACGGAGAGCTTCACATAATACAGGTGTATGACGAAGGCTCAATATTCGGGATAGAGACGGCAGTATCGAAGACGAGGGTAGCGCCTATCGATTACATATGCAACGAGGACAGCACGGTAGTTTTCATCTCTCTGAGCAGTATCAGCAACTCCAAGTTCAGCAAGCAGATATATGAGGTGCTCATGCAGCAGCTGGCTGATGACAACATCAGGAAGATGCATAAGATAGAGATCCTTGCGGAAAAAGGACTTCGCAAGAGAGTGCTGATGTATCTGGAGATCCTCAGGAGAAAGGCCGGCTCAGATATCGTCAGCGTCAGGATGAGCAGGGAGCAGATGGCACAGTATCTGTGCGTCAACAGGAGTGCTCTTTCCAACGAGCTCAACAAGATGAAGCGGGAAAAAATTATAGATTTCGAAAAAGATAAGTTCAGGATTCTGTGAATCTACCACAAAAAAAGTAAAATAAATAGTGGAAAAAAAACGTAAAAAGTGATAAAATAACTTGATAGTCACTCTGTTAGTGTGCGAAAAATCAGTCGATGGAGTGACCTAAGAGCATCACCAGAAGAAAGGAGACTCGGAATATGAAGCGAGGCAGAAAATTCAAGCGAGTATTGGTAGCCAACAGAGGCGAGATCGCCATCAGAATATTCAGAGCCTGTAAAGAATTAGGAATAAGAAGCGTAGCTATTTATTCGGAAGAGGATAAAAACACGTTGTTCAGAACGAAGGCAGATGAGGCTTATCAGGTGGGAAGGGGAAAATCACCGGTGGACGCTTATCTGGCAATAGACGAGATAATCGAACTTGCCAAGGCCAAGGGTGTAGACGCCATCCATCCGGGATATGGATTCCTGGCTGAGAACGTCGAATTTGCGAAAGCGTGTGAAGAAGAAGGAATCGTCTTTATAGGACCTGACCATACGATGATGGACAGACTGGGAGATAAGGTGAAGTCCAAGATCGTTGCCAACGAAGTGGGCGCGCCGACTATCCCGGGCATCACTGAGACCATCCCATCGGAAGAAGTGGCTCTCAGGTTTGCCGAGGAATGCGGCTACCCTGTAATGCTGAAGGCGGCAGCCGGAGGCGGCGGCAGAGGTATGAGGATAGTCAGGAGCAAAGAGGAGATGCCGGATCAGTTCAGGAGCGCTAAGAGCGAAGCTAAAAAGGCCTTCGGCATCGACGATATCTTCATTGAAAAATATCTGGAGAGACCTAAACACATAGAGGTACAGGTACTGGGAGACAGCTATGGCAACGTGGTGCATCTCTACGAGCGTGACTGCTCCATCCAGAGAAGGCATCAGAAGGTCATTGAGTTTACCCCGGCTCTTTCCATAACGGATGAGCAGCGCCAGAAGATATGCGCCGACGCGCTGAAGATCGCCAAGGCGGTGAACTACAGGAGCGCCGGGACAGTGGAATTCCTGGTAGACCATGATGGGAACCACTATTTCATCGAGATGAATCCAAGGATACAGGTGGAGCATACTGTCACTGAGATGACGACCGGTATCGATATCGTCCAGTCGCAGATACTGATAGCGGAAGGATATAGCCTGGATTCCGATGAGATAAACATCAAGAGCCAGGACGATATAAAGCCGAGAGGCTATTCGATACAGTGCAGACTGACTACGGAGGACCCGATAAACGGATTCGCGCCTGATACGGGTGTCATCACCAAGTATACCAGCGCGGGCGGTTACGGCATAAGGCTGGATGCAGGCAACGCTTATGTGAATGCCAATATCTCGCCGTATTACGACAGTCTGTTGGTAAAGGTGACATCCTGGGCGAGAAGCTTTAAAGATGCCACTAATAAGGCCAAGAGAGCGCTCAAGGAAATGAAGGTGACAGGCGTAAAGACCAACAGGACTTTCCTGCTGAATGTATTGAATCATCCTACGTTCAGGGCGGGACAGTGCGATACGGGATTCATCGCCGACAATCCGGAGCTTCTCAATATCATGGTAAGGGAAGACAAGGAGATGAAAGTCCTCACGTTCCTGGGAGAAAAGTATGTAAACGGCAACAGAGGTATCAAGCCGCAGTTTGACGTGCCTGTATTCCCTAGATTGAAACAGGATGAGATAAACAAACTGAGAGGTACGAAGCAGATCCTCGATGAAAAGGGACCTGAGGGTCTGGTGAAATGGATAAAGGAACAGAAGAAGCTGTTGCTGACCGACACGACCATGAGAGACGCTCAGCAGTCGCTGATGGCAACCAGAGTCAGGACTGTCGATATGGAAAAGATAGCTCCGGCGGTAGCTCTGTACGGACAGAATCTGTTCTCGCTGGAGATGTGGGGCGGAGCCACGTTCGATACATCTTACAGGTTCCTCAAGGAATCGCCGTGGGAGAGGCTTGAGACCCTCAGGAAGAAGATCCCTAACATCATGTTCCAGATGCTGCTGAGAGGCGCCAATGGTGTCGGATACAAAAACTATCCGGACAATGTCATCAGGAGGTTCGTCAAGGAGTCGGCCGCATCAGGTATCGATGTATTCAGGATATTCGACTCTCTCAACTGGATAGAGGGAATGGAAGTGGCTCTCGACGAGACTCTCAACCAGGGCAAGATCGCCGAGGCATGCATCTGCTATACCGGAGATATTCTGGATGACAGCAGGACCAAGTATAATCTGGATTACTACGTGAGAATGGCAAAGACTCTGGAAAAGAAAGGCACCCATATCCTGGGCATCAAGGATATGTCGGGACTCCTCAAGCCAGTAGCAGCCAAGAAGCTGATAGAGGCGTTGAAAAACGAGATTTCCATACCTATCCACTTACATACTCACGATACCAGTGGAAACGGCGTAGCGACACTGATGATGGCCGCTGCCGCAGGGGTGGATATCGTGGACGCGGCTTTCAACAGTATGTCAGGACTCACCAGCCAGCCTGCCCTCAATTCCATCGTAGCCGCGATGGACAGTACGGAAAGAGAAACAGGAATAGAGGCGGACGGCATACAGGAGATCTCCGACTACTGGGCAGCCGTAAGGCCTGTATATAAACAGTTCGAATCGGATATGATGACCGGTTCGGCAGAGATATACAAGTACGAGATGCCTGGAGGACAGTATTCGAATTTGAAGTCCCAGGTGGAAAGCTTCGGATTGGGGCACAAGTTCAACGATGTCAAGGAGATGTACAAGGCTGTAAACGAGATGCTTGGCGATATCGTCAAGGTAACGCCTTCATCCAAGGCTGTGGGTGATATGGCCATATTCATGGTACAGAACGAGCTGACGCCTGAAAACATCTATGAAAAGGCCAAGGATATAGATTTCCCTGATTCTATCGTATCCTATTTCGAAGGGATGATGGGACAGCCGGAGGGTGGTTTCCCTGAGGAACTGCAGAAGCTGGTGCTCCACGGCAAAAAGCCTATCACATGCAGACCTGGAGAGCTGTTGCCGGATGAGGATTTCGAAGCTATAAAGAAGAAGCTGAGAGACGAGTTCGGCCTTAAGGGAACGGAGAAGGAAGCTCTCAGCTATGCGCTTTATCCTAAAGTGTTTGAAGACTACCTCAAGAGTCTTGAAAAGGATGGTAACTTCAGGCTGATGGGAAGCGATATATTCTTCCACGGGCTGGCTGAAGGAGAGACCTGCGAGATCAAGATCGCAGAAGGCAAGGAGCTGGTGGTAAGGCTCGACAACGCCAGAGAAGTGGATGAGGAAGGCTTCATAAATGTCATCTTTGAAGTCAATGGCAACAGGAGCGCTGTAAAGATAAAGGACGCGGCGGCCAATATCGCAGCGACGGCATCTCAGATAGTATATGCTGACGCGGAAGACCCAAGTGAGATAGGAGCCAATATACCTGGGAATATCGTCAAGGTACTGGTGAAGGAGGGCGATGAGGTGGATGAAAAGCAGCCTATCGCCGTTATCGAAGCCATGAAGATGGAAACCAATATACTGGCGCCTTCCAAGGGCGTGGTCGACAAGATCTATATCAGTGAAGGACAGCAGGTGAAAGCAGGAGAACTGATAGCCAAGCTGAAGGCCTGATGACTGACTGCCGGACAATGACGACTCAATAAAAATAACCTCGCATATATCGTTAGTTTTGGTGAAAAATAATATCAAAAATATGCGAGGTTTTTTAATGGATAAATACGAAGAACTGATAAGAGAGATGAAAAGGGAAGTCCCTGTGGGAGAAAGCTTCGATCTGCTGGAACGGAAGCTGAACATCGGCGGCAAGGAGGCAACTATGTTCTTCGCCGACGGTCTGGTAGACGGCGGGATGATGCAGAGAGTCATATTCAGTCTGTTTTCCCTGACTGCGGAAAAGGTGGAGAGAGCCAGGACAGCCAAGGACTTTCTGGAGTCCAACATGCCTTTTCTGGATGCCCTGGTGACGGAGGATCTGCAGCTTGCTATCAGACATATGTATTCGGGTCTGGTACCTCTGTTCATATCGGGATACAGTGGGATAATCATAATAGATTGCAGGAGCTATCCGCTGAGGGGAGTGGAGGAGCCGTCCAAGGAAAAATCTCTGAGAGGTTCCAAGGACGGGTTTGTGGAATCCATGATGACCAATATCGCGCTGATAAGGAGGCGTATCAGAGATAACGACCTGATCTTCAAGATATTTTCCATAGGCGAGATAAGCAAGTCGGATGTAGCTATGGCTTATATGAAAGGAAAGGCTGATATGGGCATGGTGAAAAAGCTGACTGACAGCCTCAATGAGCTGAAGATAGCCGGCCTGACGGTGACAGAGCAGACGCTGGTGGAAAAGCTGCTGGGAAAGAAGCTGGGAAAGCTGAACCCGTTCCCGAGAGTGCGGTATGCTCAGCGTCCCGACGTCATTGCAGCCCATGTGGAGGAAGGAAAGATCGCTATCATCGTTGACAACTCGCCGACGGTGATACTGGTGCCGGCAGGTATTTTCGATTTCGTCCAGGATGTGGATGATTATTATTTCCCGATGCTGACGGGCAATTATTTCCGGCTGCTGCGCATCGCTAACATATTGATAATACTATTCGCGACGCCTGTATATCTGATGTTTGCGGAGGGGACCATACCTGTCCACGATACTCTTCGGTTTTTCATAACCGATGAGGAATTTGCCATCAGCGTGTTCTGGCAGTTCCTGCTGCTGGAGCTGGCCATAGATGGCCTGAAACTGGCTTCTCTTAATACGCCTGAATCCCTCGGCATGTCTCTTTCTGTCATAGGCGCGCTGATACTGGGAGAATTCTCCGTATCATCCGGCTGGTTCATACCGCAGACGATACTTTGCATGGCTGTAGTGGCGCTGGCCAGTTTCACCCAGCCGAGCATCGAGCTGGGATACGCTATCAAGGCCGTGAGGGTGTTGATGCTGGTTTGCGCTCATTTCTTTGGATGGATAGGGATGGCTGCGGCTTTTATCGTATCGGTGACGACGATGGCCATGACGAAAACTCTGGTAGGGACTTCGTATCTGTACCCTGTCATCCCATGGGACGGGAGCAAATTGAAGAAGCTTATTTTTCGAACAAAAGAATGATATCCCGCATATGATATCCTAGCGATAATGGAAAGGTGGAACCAGAAGCAATGGATACGAGGGAACTTTTTGCGCGTCTCGTGCAATGTGAAGCCGGCGGTGAGGGGTATGCCGGGATGCAGGGGGTCGCGACGGTGGTGATGAACAGGGCGACGATCACTTACGGTGAATTCGCCAGGATCAACGATGGCGGCAACATCCGGAACGTGATAGAGCAATATAACCAGTTCACATGCATGAAGACAGCGGTAGGAGGCCAGTATAATCCGCAGAATGTATATAATATGACTCCGCTGCAGGAGCATTATGACATCGTCGACTGGGCAATGCAGGGGGGAAGACTGGCGGGAGTGGATCACTCGCTGTTCTTTCACAATCCTTACGATCCTGTATGCCCGACTTATTTCCCTACTCGAGTCGGCGTGATACACAACAGGATCAACGACCACTGCTTTTACATTCCTACCTCATATTACGCTCAGACTTGAACAGAGAGGTGATCAGATGGCAGTAGAGCAGAGGAGCGTCAGCAGGATAGAGCGCAGCGACATGACCCCGGTGATGGACAATACTGACAGAACGGAGATGGAAGAGATATCGGAAAGCAACGCAGATGTCGACGAAGATGTGCGCGTCGGCGACATACCGGTGACCGATATAACAGGCAACGTGCTGGGAACAGGTAATCTGGATCAGGTAAGCCAGTTTCCGGTAGTGCTTCCCAACAACCCTATCTTCAAAGTCCCGGCCAATCCGCTTTTGCCCGATGAGTACAGTGAGTTGTTGGATTACAACTCCATCCAGTACATGAACGGCATATTCAGGACGCAGATAGGAAGATACGTGAGGGTACAGCAGCTGGTAGGCTCCAATACGACGGAGGACCAGGAGGGATTCCTCATAGGGGTGGGGATCAATTACATCATATTGCAGGATTATTCGGATGGTAATATAAGGATCATAGATATTTACGGGATAAAAAACATGTATGTCTACTATGCGGAAATCACGAATCCATATGATACGGACAGATAAGCCGATATCCCGGCAGAAGCAGATGGCGCGGCACTTGAGCCTAAAAGGCTCCGGTGTCGCGCTGTTGCTTTTTAGAAAGGGGTAAGTTATAATAATTGCATTGATCGACACAGCTTCGCCGGATGGAGACAGCTTGAGAAAAAACAAACGATCGGAGGAAATGATGAAGGGTAATGACTGGAACAATCTGGGGAACGATTTGAGCCGCATCATAGAAGATGCTGTGCATATGGGGAATTTCGGTCGTCTCAACGAAAATATAAATAACACGATACGCGAGGCGTTCCAGGGGATCACAGGAGAAGAGTTCCGCAGAAATGACGGATGGGACTTTGACCTGAGCGGGAACGCCAGGACGAAAGGTGCCGCGCGGGCTGCGGCGCAGGGGCATGGTGAAGGCCGGGAAGCGGATGGAGGCGGTGCGTCCCGGGAGACTTCGGGCGCGTCCACATCCCATGGACGCGGCGCAGGAACGTATAGCGGACATGGACAGCAGGCGGCAAGCCCCGTAGTGCTTTCCAACAGAGCGTTTTTTGCTGGAAGCAGCAAGCGCAAAGGTGGAGCGGTGGGCTTCCTGATAGGAGGTTGTGCGGCTGCGGCGCTGGGCCTGGTGTTTTTCATATTGTTTGTCATCGGTTCAGCCGTCGGCATAGAGCTGTTTGGAACAGGCTTTCTCGTGCTTTCGCTGATATTCGCGGCCGGAGGCGCAGGGATGATAGGCAGAGGTGTGTCCGGACTGAAGCTTTCAAAGAAGTTCGAACAGCATGTCAGGAATCTCGACGGTGATGCGTATGTGGATATCAGGAAGCTGTCTCTGTACTGTCACAGATCAGAAAAGGATGTCCTGAAAGAGATAAAGAAGATGCTGCAGAAGGGATGGTTCCCGCAGGGACATCTGGATGAGAGCGAAAAGTGCCTGATGATATCAAACGATGCTTATGAACAGTATCTGGAGGCTGTGAAGAACGCCAGGCTGCGAGAGGAAGAGAACAGAAGGCGGAAGGAAGAAGAAGCTGAGAAAAACGGCGGCCTTTCAGAGGAAGTGAGGGAGATACTCAGAAAGGGGAGCGAATACATAAAGAGCATCAGGGAGAGCAACGACGCTATTCCGGGAGAACTGATATCCGCGAAGATATACAGGATGGAGCTGTTGGTGAGGAGGATATTCCAGCAGACGGAGGCTCATCCGGAGAATGCCCAGGATCTGGACAGGTTGATGGAATATTATCTTCCCATGACTATAAAGCTGCTGAAAGCTTACGAGGAACTTGACGGCCAGCCTGTCCAGGGCGAGAATATCGTAAATTCCAAAAAGGAGATCGAAGATACGCTGGACACCCTCAATACGGCTTACGAAAAGATATTGGACAATCTGTTCCAGGATACGGCCTGGGATGTCTCGTCGGACATTTCCGTACTTCAGACGCTGCTGGCCCAGGAGGGCCTTATGGATGATGGATTCATCAAATAAAGAGATTGGAGAGAAAACATGGAAACCAAAGAAAACATGACGCCTACACTTACACTGGATCCTTTCAAGGAAGCGGAGAAGCAGGACATCATAGAACAGCGGCCTGCTGAGCCGGAGCCGATGGATGACAGTATACTGACACCGGAAGAACAGAAGATGGTCGACGATTTCGCGCAGCAGATAGATCTGGATGATTCGACGACGATATTGCAGTATGGCGCGGGTACGCAGAAGAAAATGGCCGATTTTTCGGAATCGGCGCTTGAGAAGGTCAGGTCCAAGGATCTGGGCGAGGTTGGAGATCTGCTTTCCAGCGTGGTGACCGAATTGAAGGGGTTCGATACGGAAGAAGAAAAAGGGCTGTTCGGATTTTTCAAGAAAGGAAAGAATAAGATAGAGGCTCTTAAGACGCGGTACGCCAAAGTGGAGACCAATATCGAGAGCATCTGCAAGGTGCTGGAAGGCCATCAGATACAGCTTTTGAAGGATATCGCCGTGATGGACAAGATGTACGAGGCGAACCTGACGTATTTCAAAGAGCTGACAATGTACATTCTGGCAGGAAAAAAGAAGCTGGAGCAGACGAGGGACACGGAGCTGGCCCGGCTGTTGGAAAAGGCTAAAGCAAGCGGTCTGCCGGAAGACGTGCAGGCGGCCAAGGATCTGGAATCCAAGTGCCAGCGGTTCGAGAAGAAGCTCCATGACCTTGAGCTGACAAGGACTATTTCCATACAGACCGCGCCTCAGATAAGGATGGTCCAGGGAAACAACACACTGATGGTGGAGAAGATACAGTCCACTCTGGTCAATACCATACCACTCTGGAAGAGCCAGATGGTACTGGCATTGGGCGTGGCTCATTCCGGCGAGGCGGTAAGGGCTCAGAGAGAGGTCACCGATATGACCAACGAGCTGTTGAGAAAAAACGCGGAAACACTGAAAATGGCCACCGTGGATACAGCCAGAGAAACAGAGCGAGGGATCGTGGACATCGAGACATTGCAGCATACCAATCAGACACTCATATCCACGCTGGACGAAGTGATGGACATCCAGCAGGAAGGCAGGAGAAAACGGGCTGAAGCGGAGACAGAGCTGAGAAGGATGGAAAATGAGCTGAAGGAAAAGCTGCTCGAAGTGGTCGAAAACAAATAGCGGTTTTTGTGAAAAAGCAGCGGCAGTAACATCGCAAACGAGAAGTGAAATATAGCTTTATGGAAGATGATCTATAATTATCGGTGGACAGCCCATATGGACATTTCATGTCGGGATCAAAAATAACCGGTTGACATGGCAAAAAATATGTGGTATTTTACTAATCAAGTTAATACGTTAAACCGATGAGGCGGAGATCAAAGCAATGATGCGCCCACAGCGAGCCCGGGACGGTGGAAGCCGGGTGGAGATGCAAATTGCCAAATGGACCGCTGAGGGCGTAGTCAAAGGCGAAGAGACGCTGCCAAGGCGCGGAAGCTTGCAGGCGATGATGACGATATGATGACGATGATGACGTCGCGGCAGGACGACCGGTGCGGAGCGGGTAATGCTGAGTATTCTGCGACGAAGGGCATGCGTCAGTTGCCGGGAATATGTTGGTATTCTGCAGAGAGCATGGGTCATACCATGAATTGAGGTGGCACCGCGGGTATTTTCACTCGTCCTTGATAGAAGTATATTCTATCGGGGACGGGTTTTTATTATGTCAGGAAATATCATTTTCGATATTTCCCCGCTCTGAGGCTCCCGTCTCCGATAGCAAGGAGATTCGAAGGCAGGGAGAAAGGAGATCATATGTATCCATCATTGGAAAAGGTAAGGAAAATAGCAGCGTCGGGAGAATACAGGCGGATACCGGTGTGCATGGAAATGCTTTCCGACAGCTACACGCCGGTAGAGGTGCTGAGGACACTGAGGAAGGTCAGCAATCACTGTTATCTGCTGGAAAGCGCCAGCCGCAGGGATTACTGGGGAAGGTATTCTTTTCTCGGGTATGATCCGGTCATGGAGGTAACATGTACGGACGGTATCATGGCTATCAGAGAAGTGGAGCCCGATGGCACGGAGAAGAAAATGATCTGTGAGACGGATCATCCGGGAAAAGAGCTAAGAAAGATAACAGAAGAATTCAGGACGTTTGCAGTGGAAGGAATGCCTCCTTTCACAGGAGGATTGGTGGGATACTTCTCTTACGACTACATCAAATACAGTGAGCCGAAGCTGGAGCTTACGGGGGAGATGAGCGGTGAGGCACGGGATCAGGATTTCAGAGACGATTTCAGAGACATGGATCTGATGCTCTTTGACAAGGTCATCGTCTTCGACCATTACAGGCAGAAGCTGCTGCTGATAACGGGAGTCATGGCAGATGATGTGGAAGCGTCATATGAGAAGGCGGGAAGGCTGCTGGAAGATATGGCGGAGCTCATAAAGAGAGGCGAAAAAGCGGATTTCGCTCCGCTGGAGTTAAAGTCAGAGATAGGACCGCGATTTTCAAAGACGCAGTACTGCGGCATGGTGGAGAAAGCAAAGAAGTACATCAGAGAAGGGGATATATTCCAGGTGGTACTTTCCAACCCGATGACAGCGGAAGCGGAAGGAAGTCTTCTGGATACTTACCGGGTGCTGAGAACTGAGAATCCATCGCCGTATATGTTCTATTTCACCAGCGATGACATAGAGCTTTCAGGGGCGTCGCCGGAGACCTTGGTGAAGCTGGAAGAGGGGAAACTGAGCACCTTTCCGCTGGCAGGGACCAGGCCCAGAGGCAGGACAGACGAGGAGGATGAGGCGCTGGAAAAGGAGCTGCTGCGGGATGAGAAGGAGCTGGCGGAGCATAACATGCTGGTAGATCTGGGGCGGAACGATATAGGAAAAATAAGCGAAGCAGGCAGCGTGAAGGTGGAGAAGTATCTTTCTGTAGAGAGGTTTTCCCACGTGATGCACATAGGGTCCACAGTGACGGGAAAACTTCGCCGGGATAAGGACGCCATAGACGGGATAGACGCAGTGCTGCCTGCGGGGACGCTGTCGGGAGCCCCCAAGTTCAGGGCGTGCCAGATAATCGATGAGCTGGAGGGCGACAAACGAGGTGTCTACGGCGGTGCGATCGGATATATAGATCTCACCGGCAATATGGATACATGTATCGCCATAAGGCTGGTCTACAAGAAGAACGGAAAAGTCTGCATCAGGGCGGGAGCCGGTATCGTGGCCGACAGCGTTCCCGAAAAGGAGTTCGGAGAATGCCTCAATAAAGCCAGAGCCGTGCTGGATGCTATGAAAAAAGCCAAGGAGGGACTCAGATGATACTGCTGATAGATAATTACGATAGCTTTTCATATAACCTTTATCAGCTGGCGGCTTCGGTCGAGGCGGATATAAAGGTGATAAGAAATGATGGATATACCGTCGAGGAGATAGAAAAAATGGGACCGGCCGCGCTGATATTGTCGCCGGGACCGGGAAGGCCTTCAGAGGCCGGGATATGCGAGGAAGCCATAAAGAGATTCGCGGGGCGGATCCCTATCCTGGGAGTGTGTCTGGGACACCAGGCCATATGCGAAGCTTTTGGAGGAACGGTCACTTATGCCAGGGAGTTGATGCACGGTAAGCAGAGTAAGGTGTATCAGGGCGGCCGGGGCAGGCTCTTCAAAGGGATGGGGCCTCAGTTCATGGCTGCGAGATATCATTCGCTGGCAGCTGAGGCCGGTTCGCTGCCGGAAGAGCTGGTGGTGACGGCAGAAGCTGACGATGGCGAAGTGATGGCGCTGGAGCACAGAGAGTATCCTGTATTCGGGGTCCAGTTTCATCCTGAATCGGTGATGACGCCTGACGGAATGAAAATGATGGAGAATTTTATGGAGGTGGTGAAAAAATGATAAAGGAAGCGATACTGAAGCTGGCGAAAAAGGAGGATCTGGCCTACGAAACGGCCCAGGAAGTGATGGATGAGATAATGAGCGGAAAAGCCAGCCCTGTGCAGATGGCTTCATATCTGACAGCTCTTTCACTCAAGGGGGAGACTATAGATGAGATAACGGCATCGGCGGCAGGGATGAGAGCTCACTGCATAAAGCTGCTCCACGATATGAATGTGCTTGAAATAGTAGGTACAGGCGGAGACGGCTCCAATTCGTTCAACATTTCCACGACAGCGTCTTTAGTCATCGCGGCAGCAGGGGTCCCGGTGGCCAAGCATGGGAACAGAGCAGCATCGTCAAAGTCGGGAGCCGCTGATGTGCTGGAAGCGCTGGGTGTGAATATCAACATATCGCCGGAGAGAAGCGCGGAGCTTCTCAGGACCATAAATATCTGTTTCCTTTTCGCTCAGAATTATCACGTTGCCATGAAGTATGTGGCTCCCATAAGGAAAGAGCTGGGTATAAGGACAGTGTTCAATATCCTGGGGCCTCTCAGCAACCCGGCAGGAGCCAATATGGAGCTGATGGGAGTCTTCGATGAAACCTTGGTGGAGCCGTTGGCTCAGGTGATGGCGAAGCTGGGGGTAGACAGAGGAATGGTCGTATACGGACAGGACAGCCTGGATGAGATATCCATATGCGCGCCCACCTCGGTGTGTGAGATAAGGGACGGATGGTTTCAGTCATACGAGCTGACTCCTGAGCAATTCGGATATGAACGAGCGGACAAAGATGCACTGAAAGGCGGGACGCCGGAGGAAAACGCTGCCATAACCGTGTCGATACTGAAGGGTGCGGAAAGAGGAGCAAAACGTCAGGCTGTATGCCTCAATGCGGGAGCGGCTCTTTATATAACAGGACAGGCGGAGACTATGGAAGAAGGCGTGAAGCTGGCAGAGCAGCTGATAGACGATGGTTCGGCGCTGAAAAAGTTTGAGCAGTTCGTCGATGAAAGCAACAGGTGAAGGAGGACGTGATGGGAGAGCGGAATATCCTGGACGAGATAGCCGCCAGAACACGACAGCGGGTAGCGGAGGCGAAAATAGGCAAGCCTTTGGCTGTAGTCAGAGCTGAAGCTGAAGAGGTGTGCCGACGCCAGTCCGGAACAGCCGGAGGCGGGGCATCGTTTATCGCGGCATTGAGGGCAAAAGGAATGTCATATATCTGCGAGATCAAGAAAGCGTCTCCTTCCAAGGGAGTCATAGCCTGCGACTTTCCATATATGGATATAGCCCGGGAATATGAGGAGGCGGGAGCAGCGGCTATCTCCTGTCTCACCGAGCCGTTTTATTTCAGAGGTTCCGACAGATATCTGGCGGAAATCGCGGCAGCTGTGGACATCCCGGTACTGCGAAAGGATTTTGTCGTCAGCGACTACATGATATACGAAGCACGAATGTTGGGAGCATCGGCGGTGCTGCTGATATGCAGCCTGCTGGATGACGGAGAGCTGAAGGAATACCTGGCGCTGGCCAGGGCTCTCGGGATGGAGGCTCTGGTGGAGGCGCACGACGAGGAAGAGATCGGCTGGGCAGTAAAGGCCGGAGCAGGGATAATAGGTGTCAACAACAGAGATTTGAAGACTTTCCGGGTAGATATGACAAATAGTATAAGGCTGAGGGGCATCGCGCCTGAGGATACCGTATTCGTATCCGAGAGTGGGATACGGACGGCAGATGATATAGCGAGGCTGCGGGCAAGCAGGATAGACGCAGTGCTGATAGGAGAAACGCTGATGAGGAGCGGAGACAGGAAGAAGATGCTGGAGCAGCTCAACGGAGGAGGTCTCAGATGACCGGGGACCGGACCGTTAAGATAAAGATCTGCGGCCTGAAGCGGCCTGAGGATATCGGATATGTCAATGAGGCGCTGCCGGATTACGCCGGTTTCGTAGTGGAGGTTCACGGCAGCCGCCAGAGCATAGACAGAGATGCGGTGAGGAAGCTGTCAGCCGGATTGGACGACAGGATAATCCCGATAGGAGTCTTTGTCGACGCGCCGCCGGAGCTTCCGGCAGGACTGTTGAAGGAAGGGATTATCACTGTTGCTCAGCTTCATGGATGTGAAGATGAAAAATATATCGAGCAGCTGCGGGAGATGACGGACGGGACTGCAAAGATAATGAAAGCCTTTTCCGTGACGAGTGATCGGGATATAGAGGCGGCGTGGAAATGCAGCGCCGACATGATATTGCTGGATCAGGGGGCTGGCGGGACAGGCAAAGTCTTCGACTGGTCTCTGGCGCGAGGTATGGGCAGACCGTATTTCCTGGCGGGAGGCTTGGGGATCGGAAACCTGGCGGAAGCCATAAGGATATTGTCGCCATGGGCTGTGGATCTGAGCAGCGGAGTGGAGACTGACGGAAACAAGGACAGAAGGAAGATATCAGAGGCAGTGGCCATAGTGAGGGGAGATGTCAGGGAAGCTGACGGCGAAAGCGGAGGAAACGATGAAAGGAAGTGATAGTGTGTCGAGAGGAAGATTCGGCATCCATGGAGGACAGTACATACCGGAAACGCTGATGAATGCTGTGAGAGAGTTGGAAGAAGCGTATCTGAGATACAAGGACGATCCGGGATTCAGACAGGAGCTGAAAATACTGCTGGACGAATACGCGGGAAGGCCGTCCAGACTGTATTATGCGGCCCATATGACAGAGGACCTGGGCGGGGCGAAGGTCTACCTCAAGAGGGAAGATCTGAACCATACAGGCGCGCACAAGATAAATAACGTGATAGGTCAGATGCTGCTGGCAAAGAAAATGGGAAAGACCAGGGTCATCGCGGAGACGGGGGCCGGACAGCATGGGGTGGCAACAGCTACTGTAGCGGCACTGATGGGGATGGAGTGTGAAATATTCATGGGGAGGGAAGATACGGAACGTCAGGCGCTCAATGTTTACAAGATGAAGCTGTTGGGAGCCAAAGTGAATGCCGTCGAATCAGGGACGGCTACACTCAAGGACGCGGTATCGGAGACTATGCGGGAATGGACCAGCCGTATAGCTGATACTCATTATGTCATGGGATCGGTGATGGGACCTCATCCGTTCCCTACCATAGTCCGGGATTTTCAGTCGGTGATATCCAGGGAGATAAGAGAACAGATACTGGAAAAGGAAGGCTGTCTCCCTGATATGGTCATAGCTTGTGTAGGCGGCGGCTCCAACGCTATAGGGACTTTTTATGATTTCATAGATGATAAGGATGTGCGCCTGATAGGTTGTGAGGCAGCGGGACGGGGCGTGGACACAATGGAGACAGCGGCTACGGTGGCTACCGGAAAGCTGGGCATATTCCATGGTATGAAATCTTATTTTTGTCAGGACAAGTATGGTCAGATAGCGCCTGTGTACTCTATTTCCGCAGGTCTGGATTACCCGGGCATCGGTCCTGAACACGCATATCTCCACGATATCGGGCGGGCCGAATACGTGCCGGTGACCGATGAAGAAGCCGTGGAGGCATTCGAATATCTGTCACGGATGGAAGGAATAATCCCGGCCATCGAGAGTGCTCACGCTCTGGCATACGCCAGGAAAATCGTGCCGGGAATGGGAAAGGAAAAGATCGTGGTGATAACGTTGTCAGGACGCGGAGATAAGGACTGCGCCGCCATAGCCAGATACAGAGGGGAGGATATACATGAGTAAAAGCATTGCGGGAGCATTTGACCATGGCAAAGCCTTCATACCTTTCATAACATGTGGAGACCCGTCTCTCGATGTGACGGAAAAAATCGTATACGCCATGGAAGAAGCAGGCGCCGATCTGATAGAGCTGGGGATACCTTTTTCTGACCCGACGGCAGAAGGCCCGGTGATACAAGCTGCCAACCTGAGAGCGTTGTCAGGAGGGGTAACTACCGATGAGATATTTGACATGGTGGAGAGGATAAGGCAAAACACAGATATACCACTTGCTTTCATGACTTATGCCAATGTTGTGTTTTCATACGGGATCAAAAGATTCCTGGAGAGGGCAGGAAAGGGCGGGGTAGATGCGCTCATCCTGCCGGATGTGCCGTTTGAGGAAAAGGGAGAGTTCGATGGCCCGTGCAGGAAATATGGAGTGGATCTGATCTCCATGATAGCCCCGACTTCTCAAGACAGGATATCTGCCATCGCAGCCGGAGCGACGGGGTTCGTATATTGCGTTTCATCGCTGGGAGTGACGGGCGTCCGATCTGAGATAAACACTGATATAGGAGAAATGGTGAAGCTGGTGAAAGAAGCGGGGAATATACCGTGCGCCGTAGGCTTTGGTATATCCACGCCTCAGCAGGCCGGGGAAATGGCCTGCAAAAGCGATGGCGTGATCGTAGGTTCGGCCATTGTGAAGCTGTGCGCTGAATATGGAGAAGACTGTGTAGCGCATGTAAAGAGATACGTCAGGGAAATGAAGGAGGCTGTGAGAAAAGCGGGCCGCTGACCGGTCGCCGCTTTACATGATTTCTTGCCGGATTTTAGAAAAATGATCGAAATCCGGCAGCGCTGACGCAAGAGTTTGCCGGATTTTGTTGTAGGGTAAAAAATACGGCAACAAAATCCGCGTAAAAGACGATGAACGAACCAATATGTACAACGAATTGTTTTATATGGAAAATAAGTACGCCGGGAATATTGGAATGAGAAAAAATCCGGCAGGCTGTTGCCGAATCATCTTGTAAAGCTAAAAATTCGGCAATAGCTCGTGTCAGCCTTGCCGAAAAATGTGATTTTTGATGGAATGCGGCAACGCTGCCTGAAAACCTTGCCGGATTTTGATTCAGAGAAGAAAATCCGGCATCGTCATCAGTAATGCATAACTACGGGCATCCCGACTTCTGCGGCGTTGAAGAGAGCAGGCATCTGGGCAGGCGGCATGTTGATACAGCCATGACTGCCGTCGGTTTTCCATATGCCTCCGCCGAAGGTGTCTCGCCAATCGGCATCGTGGAGCCCCTGGCCGCCCCAGGTGACACCCAGCCAGTACTTTACGGGGCTGGCATATTCTGAACCGTCCACGTTTTCACCGCGGAGGACTACATCGCGTATCTTGTTGAGAACGTAATAGGTCCCGGTGTCAGTGGTAGTCCCGGTGGCTCTGTTGCCGGTGACGCAGCTGGCGCTGAACACGAGAGCGCCATTTTTATACATCTTCACTACCTGATTAGATATGTCCACGTCGATGTATGTATCGCCTACATCCCTGCTGTATTTACCGTAACCGCTCTCAGAGAAGACAGGTTCACGCGTCACATCCTTGTGAGAGTTTATATCGGCTGTCAGCTGCGCGGTCTCCTTTTCCTGGTCTATGATCCATCCGTAGGTGCCGCCGCTGACACTGATCTGTCTGCCGCTCAATGAGGTGAAATTCCTGTCAGTACCCACGTTGTCGTATTTTTCCGCCATACCGGCCACGAACTTTTTGACGGCAGCTTCGCTGGCTTCTCCGGACATGTCATCCTTCAGAAGATCGTTGAGCTGTTCCGCCGTCAATGTAAAAGTCTCGTCTCCCAGATCGTAGGTTATTTTCTGCTTCAGATATTTTCTGCAGTATTGCTGATATTCCTTCAGTTCTTTATCTTCCGCAGTGACTTTCGGCAGGGTGTAATACCGCTGTTCTTCATACATGAACTTTATCTCACCTGTCTGGATATGCTGAAGCAGGTCGTTGAAGAATTTTTCGGCATTAGGTTTGTCGCCGTAGATCTCCGGTATTATAGGAAAATCAGGGTCGCTGATGTCCACGTAAGCGTCCTGACTGGCACTGGCTTCGTTTTGTTTGAGAAACGGGGATGCGATGACTTGCTCCTTGAATTCCTCGTTGTAAGATTCCACCTTCATAGGGAATTCTATGATGAGAGGTGTCCCGGCAAAATGGTTGGCTGCGGCGAAGACCTTATATTGCTCCTTGGCCTTTTTCAGCTCATCCATGATGTCGTAAGTGCATCCGAAATCGGTGAAAGTAGCGATATCGTCGCTGAGAGGGCCTGTCACCATTATATGCTTGCTGTTCCACTGATCGGTGAGCCGTTCCCTGGCCTGTTCATAGGAAAGACCGGAACAGTCGATACCGTTTATCGTGGTCCCGTCAGGAAATCTGTCGCTCGCATAAGCGTCCGTATTGGAATAGGCAACAGTTGCGCATGTGAATGCGACGATGATTAGTAAGATTATTGTTGAAATGGTTATAGCGAATTTTTTCATAACTTCTCCTTGAATCCTCTATATTCTACTCTATTTATACTAGATTTGGAAGCGGAAAAATACTTTTTGAGCTGAAATCGCAAAAAAATTTTTCCATATGCTTCGATGGAGATTTAAGGTATAATTGATACATCGATATCGATGTGATTTATCGGTATCGCAGAAAGGAAATCATATGGCTTTCACACATTTGCATGTACATACGGAATACAGTCTGCTGGACGGGGCTTCACGGATAGGAGATATCGTTGCAAGAGCCGGGGAGCTGGGAATGGATTCGCTGGCGATAACTGACCATGGAGTCATGTTCGGCGTCATAGATTTTTACAAGGAGTGCCTGAAGCAGGGAATAAAGCCTGTCATTGGATGCGAGATATATACGGCGGCCAGGACGCTGTTCGACAAAGACTCGGAGAAGGACAAGCACATGGGGCACCTGGTGCTGCTGGCAGAGAACAATACGGGGTATAAGAATCTGATGAAAATAGTATCGGAGGCTTATCGCCACGGATTTTACTATAAGCCCAGGGCAGACAAGGATCTGCTGAGGAAATACCATGAAGGGATCATCGCTCTGTCCGCGTGTCTGGCGGGAGAGGTGCAACACAGGCTCCTCAATGGCGATTACGACGGAGCCAAGCGGGAGGCACTGGAGATGAGAGACATCTTCGGTGAAGACAACTTCTTCCTGGAGCTGCAGGACCAGGGTCTGGAGGAGGAAGCCCGTATCCTGCCGGATATGAAGCGGCTCCATCAGGAGACGGGGATACCCTTCGTCGCCACCAACGACGTTCACTATGTGAGGCAGGAAGATGCGGAGGCTCAGGATGTGCTGATGTGCATCCAGACGGGGGCTACCATAGATGAAGAGGACAGGATGAGGTTTTCCAATGATCAGTTCTATCTCAAGTCGGAGGACGAGATGCGGAAGATCTTCGCCAATATCCCTGAGGCCTGTGACAATACGGCTAAGATAGCGGAGCGATGCAACGTGACCTTCACTTTCGGGGAGCTGCACTTGCCGGATTTCCGAGCCCCTGATGGTCTGAACAACAGGGAGTATCTGAGGAAGCTGTGTCAGGAGGGTCTGGAACAGCGATACCCCGGAGCTGATGAAGCGGAGCGTGAAGAATTGCAGACGAGGCTGGACTACGAGCTTTCCACCATCGAGAGCATGGGGTACGTGGAGTATTTCCTCATCGTGTGGGATTTCATCAACTATGCCAAGAGCAACGGGATCATGGTAGGCCCGGGGAGGGGCTCTGCTGCCGGCAGCATCGTGGCCTACACTCTGAGGATAACCGATATAGATCCCATAAAGAACGAGCTGATATTCGAGCGGTTCCTCAACCCGGAGAGGGTCAGCATGCCCGATATAGATATCGACTTCTGCTACGAGAGGCGTGGCGAGGTGATAGACTACGTCATAGAGAAGTACGGCGAGGACAGGGTTTCACAGATAATAACCTTTGGTACCATGAAAGCAAAACAGGCCGTCAGGGATGTGGGAAGAGTCCTCAACGTCAGCTACCCGGAGACCGACGCTATCGCCAAGGCCATTCCTTTTTCACTGAAGATGACCATAGACAAGGCGCTGGAGACCAGCCCCGAGCTGAAGGAGAAGTACGATAACGAGGAAACTACGAGAAAAGTCATCGACATGGCAAGAGCCATAGAGGGGATGCCCCGTCACGCGTCGACTCATGCGGCCGGCGTGGTCATTTCCAAGGAAAACATAGACGAGTACGTTCCGCTGTATCTGGCGGACAAAGGACTTTCCACTCAGTTCAACATGACGACGATAGAGGAGCTGGGACTTTTGAAGATGGACTTCCTGGGGCTGAGGAACCTGACCATCATAAGAGACGCCCTGGAGATGATAGAGGAAAATCACGGCGTGAAGATAGATTTTTCGTCGATGGACTACGACGATCCGGCGGTGTACGACATCATCGCCAAAGGCAACACCCAGGGGATATTCCAGCTGGAAAGCGGCGGGATGACTCAGTTCATGAAAAATCTGAAGCCCGACTGCTTCGAGGATATCGTGGCCGGTATATCGCTGTACAGGCCTGGTCCGATGGCTTCCATACCGACGTACATCGAGAACAAGAAGCATCCTGAGTCCATAGAATATATCCATGAAAGCCTGAAGCCCATACTTTCCGTGACTTACGGATGTCTGGTGTATCAGGAACAGGTGATGAGGATAGTGCGCGATCTGGGAGGCTATTCTTACGGAAGGTCCGATCTGGTGAGACGTGCCATGAGCAAGAAGAAGATGGATGTGATGCTGGAGGAAAAGGAGTATTTCATCAACGGCAAGACGGCGGAAGACGGGACGGTGGAAATCGCCGGATGCGTCAGGAACGGCGTGCCGAAGGAGACGGCTGAGGAGATATTCAATCAGATGGTCAGCTTCGCCGAGTATGCTTTCAACAAATCCCATGCGGCGGCTTACGCTGTGGTGGCTTACGAGACGGGATATCTGAAAGCTCATTATCCGGTGGAATTCATGGCAGCGCTGTTGACAAGCGTCATGGGAGACGCGGCGTCTACGGCTAAATATATAAGAAACTGCACGGAGATGGGTATAGAGGTCTTGCCGCCTGATGTCAATGAGAGCAGCAAGAAGTTTTCCGTCTCGGACGGAAAGATAAGATTCGGGCTCATGGGTGTGAAGAACGTGGGCGAAGGACCTATAGATGCCATCGTGGCAGCCAGGGAAGAGAAGGGCAAACCAAAGGATATATTCCAGCTGATCGATAACATCGACATTCATCAGATGAATAAGAAAGCGTTGGAAAGTCTGATAAAGGCCGGGGCGCTGGACTGTTTCGATGGGAACCGGGCAGCTCACATGGCAGTGTATGAGAGCCTGATGGAGTCGGCTCAGTCAGACGCCAGGAATACCATAGAAGGGCAGATCTCACTGTTCCAGACAAACGCCGAGACTATGGAGGAAAACCAGTCGGCCAGAAAGCTGCCTGACGTGAAAAATTTCGATAAGGAAGTGTTGATAGCTCAGGAAAAGGAAATGCTGGGAGTTTACATCACGGAGCATCCTCTCACGGAGTACGAGGCTGTCATAGAGCGGTCAGTCACCGTCACGTCTCAGGATCTGGCGGAGGTGCTGGAAAGCGAGGAGAGCGGCGAAAGCCACGATTTCATCACTGACGGCATGCACGTGGTGATGGCGGGAATAATAACGGGAAAGAAGAATCTGATAACAAGGAATAACAAGATGATGGCCTTCGTCGACATGGAAGATCTGTACGGCACGGTAGAAGTGGTGGTGTTCCCCAACGTCTACGAGCGGTATGGCTCACTGGTGGCCGAGGATAAGATCGTGGCCATCGCGGGAACGGTCAACTTCAAGGAAGGCGAGGTGCCGAAGCTGCTGGCCGACAGGATAACTGATATCAGGGAGCTTGCGGGCAGCGGTACAGCTCCGGCCGACCCGTCCACAGCTTCGGATACCCAAAACCGGGAGCCGGCCGGGCTTGTGAAGATAAAATTGCCGGAAGGCGGAGACGCGTCCGCAATGCTGGAAGAGATAAAGCAGGTGATGACGGCTCACAGAGGAATGTACCAGGCGATAGTTTACATGCCGACGGGAGGCTCATTTAGGACCGAGCGTGAGCTGTGGGTGGAGCCGGACATGGATTTTCGCAGAGCCATAGTTGATATAGTGGGAGAGGCCAATTACAAAGGATGACGGTATGAGGCCGGAAAACGAGCGGAAACAAGGAGGAGTGCGATATGAAACGGATAGGGGTGCTTACCAGCGGCGGAGATTCGCCGGGGATGAACGCGGCTGTAAGAGCGGCCGTCAGGACAGGACTTTCCATGGGCATGGAGGTCTTCGGTATAGAGCGGGGCTATGAGGGTCTGCTGGACGGCGAGATAGAAAAGATGGAGTGGCATTCTGTCGGTGATATACTTCAACGTGGCGGGACGATATTGAGAACAGCCAGGAGCGAGCGATTCAGGACCGGGGAAGGCCAGCGTCACGCCGTAGGTATCCTGGAGACTTTTGGTATCGAAGGACTGGTCATCATCGGAGGCGACGGTTCGCTCCACGGCGGGCTGGAGCTGGACAGCCGCGGCATAACGGTGATGGGAGTGCCGGGGACCATCGATAATGATCTGGCATATACCGATTACACCATCGGCTTCGATACGGCAGTCAACACGGTTCTTTCCATGATATCCAACCTGAGGGATACGGCTTCCGCCCATGAGAGGACCACCATCGTGGAGGTGATGGGAAGGCACTGTGGTGATATCGCCCTCTACGCGGGGCTTGCCGGTGGAGCAGATGTGATACTGGTGCCGGAGGTGGAGCCGGACATCAACATGGTGTGCAGGAGAGTGCTGCGGGGGCAGCAGTCGGGAAAGCTTCACAGCATCATCGTCAAGGCTGAAGGGGTAGATATCAGCTCAGCTGAACTGGCCACCATCGTGGAGGAAAGGACCGGCAGGGAAACGCGATCGGTAGTTCCGGGATATATCCAGCGAGGCGGCACTCCGTCGGGACGGGACAGGCTGCTGGCCAGCGTGATGTCGGCCAAGGCGGTGCAGCTGTTGTACGACGACGAGCCAAGCAAGGCTGTAGGGATAAACGGTAGCGAGATAGTCGCATACGATCTGGCGGAGGCGCTGAAGATGAAACGGGAGTTCAGAAAGGATCTGTACGACATAGCTGAGACATTGGCGTAGGGGGGCGGATTGTCCGAAAGTTAATCTTAGTCAACATAGAGATACTGATATAGTTGAAAAATAGCGACTTTCAGACAATGTAAAAAAGGGAGAATATATAAATATGTCTTTTAAATTATATATGTCTTTTTGACTATCTTTTTATATCTTCTTAAATGTCCGCAAAGCCTTATTTTATCGGCTCTACGGGCATTTTGCTTTTGTGGTAAACCTCACATATCTAGGTCTATCTTCTTATATTTTCGCTATCAATCGTGGTTAAAATCGTGGTAAATACTTCTATGCAATTAGACGCTGAACCTCTGATTTTGCGGTATCTATGGACGCATGAGCGTACCAGTTCATTGTGATACTGATGTTTGAATGCCCCATGATATACTGTAAATCTTTTGGGTTCATGTTCTTGCTTGCCAGCCTTGTGCAGAACGTATGGCGTAGCGTATGCGGTGTGATATGTGGCAAGGGATTGTCCTTGTGGTGCTTGTTGTATTTCTTTACCATACGGACAAATAAGGCGTTGTAATCAATCGCAACTTTTGGCTTGTCCTTATGATTGACAAATAGGAAATTGCCCCGTCCGTCTATCACAAATGGTTCTGCCTTTGGGCGTTTCTTCATAACC
>UQRM01000017.1 GCA_900543485.1 uncultured Eubacterium sp.
TCATCAAGTTCCTTTGCACCTCTTGGAAACACAAAATAATTATTATCATCCTTCAAGAGTGCATATCGCAATCGGCTTTCATTAAAAGCTTCATTCAACAAGTTTAACAATTCTTTTTGCTTTATCCCATCTTCTCTATTTGATAGACAATTTATGAATGCCACATAATAAGATAAAAACTTCTTAAATGGCGATTTGTTAGCAATTAATACCTCACGAATTTTTATTTGTGTCATTGAAAGAACATCTCCGTACTCAGTACCAGTTATTGCACAAAAAATTCTATACTCCTTCTGCGATACAGCTGAAGGATCAAATACAGTCGTAAAAATATCTTCCCCGGAGGATTTATCTTGCCGCGCCTCAAATAAATCGTCAAGTTTATTTAAAACAAGTGCTGTACAAAAAGCGCCTCTTTCCTCATCATCAAAATCAATGCCAAGCCTTTTTCTGTACTCTAACCATTCCATGCTTATTTCTCCTCGTATAATAAGCCTATACCCCAGATATACAGGGGTGGGCTTATTCATTTTTAGTGGTATAGAGGAGTCATCCTTCTGGAGGTTCTCTCCCTGATCTTCATCCCCTATACGGTTTACATGTTACTTATATTGCCAAGTTTTCCCGGACGCTTATAATAGAGTCCATAGGAATGTTCCAAAGGGTACCGCTGATTCTCCTTGCAAGTTGCTCGGTATGTGTTGCCGCACTCCCCTGTCTCCATTGCTTTGAAAGCTTGCGCCCTTGGCTCCACACTTCAAATGCTTACACAAATGTTGCACCTGCCCCGTCAGCTTCCAGCAGGGTATTTTCGGGGCTTTAATGCTGATTACGCGAGGTTGCATGGTGTGGTGGTCCGGGATCCAGCCCTTGGCGTTCCTTCCATCAAATCGAAAGGAGGTGATACCGTGAAGAAACGTCTGAAATTCGATCACCTTTCAACGCTTTGTGTCGGCCTGGATATCGGTTCCCGTGGCAACTTTATCACTGCCCTGAACTTTGATTCCGACCGTCTCATCAATATGCGCCCTGTTCCGAATACTGCCAGCGGCGTAGAAACTATGGAATTGATGATCCTTGCGGTCCTTGTGGGAAATCCTCAGTTCAAGTATCTCCTGATCGCCCTGGAGTCCACCAGTTTCTATGGTGTCCATGTGGCCAATTATCTTTCTACCAGCGACCAGCTAAAACCCTATGATGTTAAGGTTTTCTGCCTCAATCCTAAAACCATTGCTAATTACCGGAAATCCTTTACTGGCTTAGGTAAAAATGATGGGATTGATTCCTTTCTCGTTGCAGATTACGTCCGTGCCGGACGAATTGAGATCGACCCTTGGCGTGGCTCCCAGTATCTCGCCCTGCAGCGTCTCACAAGACAGCGCAGACATATTAGCGAAGCCATTGCCAGAGAGAAAAACTATGTCCTGAACAACGTCTTTCTCAAGTTCAGTGAGTTTGCTCTCCTCAGCGGTGAAGACAGCCCTGTTTCCAATAAATTCAGTGCGACTGCGGAGGCTATCCTTACCGAGTTCAAAACTACCGAGGATATTGCAAATGCCCCGTTAGAAGAGTTGATTGACTTTATCTCCGCTTCCGGCCATGGCAGGTTCTCTGACCCCGACCAGGTCGCCAGTCTGCTTCAAAAAGCAGCCCGTAACTCTTACCGTTTGGATAAGGCGCTGTATGAACCTATCACTACATCCATTGCCTGTTCTTTTAACTGTATACGGGCCTTTGAAAAAGAGCAGAAAGCTCTTGATAAAGCTATCTCTGCAACTGTTGCGGGTTTGAACCCTACGGAATATCTGATCCTGAAATCCATTCCGGGAATCGGTCCGGTATATGCCGCCGGGATCCTTGCTGAAATAGGCTCTGTACGCTGCTTTAACACCAACAATGCTCTTGCAAAGTACAGCGGCATCATCTGGAGAGACAACCAGTCCGGTGAGTTTGATTCCGAGGACACTCCCATGATGAAAGCAGGGAACCGTTACCTGAGATACTATCTGATTCAGGCGGCAGGCAGTGTTGTCAGATACTGCCCGGAATATGAAGATTACTACAACAAGAAGTTTGCTGAAGTTCCTAAACATCAGCACAAGCGTGCACTTGCGTTGACCGCCCGTAAATTAATACGTCTGATTTTTGGTCTGCTGGACAAGAATCAACTCTACTCTCCGGCAAAGAGTAGGTAATCGTATATTGAATCTTTTTTCTTGCGGTTTCACCGCAGGTCTATTTCGTGTACCCTTTTTTCTTTGTTTTCATTGAAATCTTTTTTTAATCACCTCTTGACATATCACCAAATTGCTTAAGAAAATTTATATTTTTTCTTAAATGATAATTCTCACATTTATTTCAATTTTATCAAATCCCCATACATTTCGCTATCCCTTATTTTCATGCAGCTCCATGCCCATTATTGCCCATCCCACTACACCATTCACTACACCATTTCCGCAAAAAAATACACCATTTGACACTCCCAGACAAAAAGACAGAACCCGCAAAAACCTTGTAAAATAAGGCTCCACGAGTTCTGACGCCACAGGACAAGACCACCCGCCACACGGCAAGAGGTGAGTGCTAATTTTTTTTGAATTTTTTGCACCTCTTGTAAAATCAACGGTTTGCAAGCATTTTTCACCCTTGAAATTGTCATTTTTCTTAGGTTTGACACCAATTTGACACCAATTTTCTCTAAACTTAATATCTGTTTTTCCGGACGTTCTGATTGCTTTTCTGCATTTTCTGGTAACAAAAGTTCAAAGTAGTGTCACCGTCCTCTCACCGTCCAGTCTGATATGCCTATAATCATTTGATATCCCCTTCTTTTGGCATATTCACCTTCTTTCACACAGGCATTCAGGAGTCGATATGCCAAATAACCGGAATAACGAACGTCATTTAGCATATTTCCCCTGATGATAGTCGGTATTTATGCCAATAACGACATCAGAACACGTACTTTAGGCATATCGACACCGACAGTCCCTTCCAAACATGGTGCATTATGCCTATAACGGCAATAAAACACGACTTATAGGCAACTGGCCGCAACCCATCCTGATGAACGGCCCTTTCCTCCGGTATCTTTTGCCGCAGGAGCACCATGAACGATGGAGTGAAGAATCTCTTTCTCACCTCAGCTCCGCCTTCCTGTAGATGAAATATATCAGCGGCAGGATCAGCAGGCAGATCATCCCGTAAAGCGGTATGATGACGGTGGCCGTCTCGAACACATGTCCGAACACTTTCACGAAATCGAAGTCGGACAGATTGGTATATACCTGCATCAGCTTATCGGGAAACAGGGCAAAGAGCTTGCTCAGTGTAACTATCCTGCTGAGGAACGGCACCGCGCACAGCACGATGAACGGTACGATGATGGCTGCCGTCGTCATCCGTGTCACCGCGGAGACCAGCATCCCCAGCAGAGCAGTCAGCAAAGTGCCGATGTACCCTCCCAGCACCATCAGCAAATATGCCTGTAAGAAAGTGATATTGTAGCTGCTTCTCCACAGATCCAGCTGTATAGGGCAGCCGGCCCCGTCAGCGCCCAGGACTGCCAATACGATGAACGTATAAAGAATGGAAAAGGTCACGTAGACGCCTGTTGCGATGATTACTCCTGCTGCCAGCTTGGCCCGCGTTCCTCCGCTCCGTCCCAATCTCGTCGAAAAAAAGACCGAATCAGTCTTCAACCTGAACTCATCGGAGAATATCCCTGCCGTCAAACATCCCGTCACCAGCGCCAGTATGAGGATATAGGTATTACCGTACATCAGAAGAGCTGACCAGCCATCGAAGTATTCGTAATAGAACGGCGTCTCCAACTCTCTGTATTTATCTGTCAGATATTCTCTCTCGTCTGCATTGACCGTCTCCTGGCCTGAGTCCAACACATCCTCCAGATTGGATATCCTCTTGTCGTATACTGTCCGCGCTTCTTCCTCTGTGACACTATCCGCCGCATAGTAATTGTATTCGCGCCACGGACTGAAAGCCTGGTTTATCAAGGAGAGGATATCTTCTATCCCCTGCTTTTCCCCATAGGCGATATTTTGCTGCCGGATATCATCTGACAGAGCTTCCGGAGAACTGTTGATGGCATCATTCTCTCTCACTGCCTCAGCCAGCACATCTCCCGTTATGTATCCGGCATGGGCGTTCTTTTCCGCCCGCAGCTCCCGGGCCGCCGCGATACCGGTGGAAGATTCCCCGTTCTCATCGGTATATTCCACCATGTTTACGGTGAGCATGCTCACAACCACGAGGACAACCAGAAGGAACGCGACAGCCACCCTGTTCCTCGTCCTTGAAAATATCTTCTTTATTTCAAATCTCAGCATTTTTCTCACCTGCCTTTTCTCCGAAGTAATACAGGAACGCGTCCTCCAGTGACGCTCTCACCGGTACCGCCCCCTCCAGAGGGCTTGCCAGAGAGATGACTCTGAGCCTTACCTTCCGACCTTCCGATCTCATGTTGGAGATCCGGAACCGCTTCATCATCGCCGCGACATCTTCGCTTTCCACAACACATTCCCAGACCCTTTCTTTCATGGAATCGACGATCTCCTCCGAGGTGCCCTTTCGGATGATCCTTCCGCTTTTCATCATCAATATCTCATTAGCCACGTATTCCACGTCGGAAACTATATGAGTAGAGAGAAGTATCAGACGGTTTCCCGAAAGCTCTCCCAGCAGATTGCGGAAACGCACCCTTTCCCTGGGATCCAGTCCCGCCGTCGGCTCGTCCAATATCAATATCTTCGGATCGTTTAGCATGGCCTGAGCGATACCCGCCCGCCTTTTCATGCCGCCCGACAGCTTTTTCATTTTCTTTTTGGCCACATTCGCAAGTCCTGTCCATTCCAGCAGCACTTTTGTCCTCTTTTGGGCCACGATCGGCCTTATACCTTTGAGCGCCGCCACATAGTGAAGATAATCCTCCACCGAAAATTCAGGATAGTATCCGAATTCCTGAGGCAAATATCCGATAAGTTTCCTGTAAGACGCTCCCATATCGTATATGTCATTCCCATCACAGGTAATATCCCCCTCGGTAGGACTGATAAGCGTGCAAAGCATGCGCATCAGCGTGGTCTTTCCGGCGCCGTTGACTCCCAGGAGGCCGTAAACTCCTCTCGTCATAAGAAGCTCCACATCGTCCACTGCTGTGAAATCACCGAATCTCTTAATAAGTCCGTTAACCTTCAATTCCATCAAAAGACACCTCCCAATATCTGTCACATTTCACGATGATCCTACAGATAGCGAAAATCAGAAAAATGAGTGCCGCTGCCAGCAAAGCCGCCCAGACAGGCAGCGAGATCCACCGATATATCCTCTCATCCAGTGTCAGCACCATCCAGACGGAACTCCATATGACACACAGGATAAGAGTCAGGGCTTCGCTGCATACGCGCCTGCTGCCCAACGTTCCGAAGCAGATACAGGCGGTGACGGTGACGGGAAATAGGAACTGAGTCATAAGCCGGTAAAGCTGATAGTCCAGAGCGACGGCTGCCGTACCGCAGAAGGCCGTCAGCAGCACCACGTCCGTCAATCCGAACAGCAGCATTCTGGCCGCGTATACCTGACGCAGAGAATAATATGACGCCGCCTCTATTTCCATCGACATGTATCTCCTGTTCTTCCACAGCTCCGGGATGACCAGTATCACGAATATGGATGCCGCAACACCCATTCCCCTCTGGATGTACTGCTGATCCTGCACAGACACCATGGCTGCCCACATCAAAAGCAATATCATCAGCTGCAACAGCCACCATCGTTTTCGCATCCACTTCAGCTGAGCCAGCAGGAACTCTCCATGCGAAAACAGCGAATCCGCCTCCGATGTCACGAAAGCCTCCTTAGCCTGTTCCACCGTCTCTTTTATTTTTTCCTCCCGCGCTTCATTTGCCATGGCGATCCTGCATGCCGCCAGCCGTCTCTCCAGCGCGTCTCTGTCATCACGTTTCTTCACAGCAACACATCTCCTTCATCTTTTCGCGGCCTTTTCTCAGCCTGTACTTCACCAACGGCATCTTGATATGGAGTATCTCCGCTATCTCCCGCACTTTCATATCAGCGAAATACCGGAGAGCCATCACCTCCCGCAGCTCATCGGGAAGCTGACTCAAAGCCCTGCGTATCACCAGACTGTCCACGACAGCATCGTACTTGTCGTCCTCGCCGGCAACCTGTCGCTTTGCGGCTTTCTCTAATTCTTCCACCGATTCCATCTGTATATCACGCCGTTTCCTCATTTCATCCCTGCACAGATTTCCCGCCACGGTGAAAAGGTAATTCTTCGCCTTTCCCCTGTGATCATACCGGCCCAGCCCTGAAAAAAAGCGTACGAAAACCTCCTGGGTCACATCTTCTGCCTGTCCCCTGTCGAAACAGCGGCAGCCGCAGTAGGCCAGTACATCGCCGTAATATTTGCGGACGAACATTTCGAAAGCCTCCTGACTTCCTTGTTTCATCCTCCTTATCAGCACAAAATCCGTATCAACCATCGAAATATCTCCCCGTCTATAATATATAACGTATCAGGGCGAAAAAAAGATAGGGCAAAAGGAGTTTTTCTGCCTGTCATCATTTGCATAAAAAGACCTGCATCCCATCCTATCCGGGGTGCAGGCATTATCAGACATCATCGAGCATCAGGCTGTGCTTCAGGATCACTTCAATCCTTCCAAATATCCCATCGTCTCATGATCTATCCTGAAGCTGAATTTCATATCCCATATCTCAACAGTCACGTAAGGTCCATCATAAATCGCCATGCGGCAGAGCTCTATCATCTCCGCATCCTCTTCAGACTGGCCCAGCTTGACGGTTTCCTGCTGATATAACACAAAAGTCCCGATCACTGCCAGATCTTCCGGAACTTCCGCCATCTTCCAGCTTCCTATATCAAGACTCTCCACGAAGGCTCCCGGCTCACTGCCTCCCCGCGCTACTGTCTTCTCCTTTCCTGAATCGACAGGGAGGAAGGTGACCATGGCCGTTTTAGAAATTTCTTCCGGAAAATCACTTTCCTTATCGCCGTTTTCCCCACCAGCGCATCCTGTAAGAGAAACGGACATCCACGCCAGAAAAACCGCTGTCATAATAAGAGCAAGCAGCTTCCGCCCGCTTCCTGCGTCTTTGATCATGTCTCTCATTTTCCCACGCCTCCTTTCCGGTGCCCTGTACCGCCCAGGAGGATACGATAGGCCTTTATCACTCCCCACATATATATACAGAGAAAAGCACCTGCTCCTGCTATTATCATCCCCAGCCCCATGATCACATCATCCAGTACTGACAGCTCAGCCGGTATCATCAGCGGCACCAAAAGTATTCCCACCGCGATCATGGCGATGCCTGCCAGCATTCCCCTGTGAGCATGTTTCCCGTTCCTGTCGTATTCCTCCATAAATCTTTTCCTGACATCGTTGTCCAAAATCAGATGTTCACTTCTCAGCCAGGCGTAAGGGTCGTCTCCCAGCTTTGCCGAAAACAGCAGGACGATACCTCCTATAATGAACAGAATCGTCAGTATGACACCTATCTCCGGCTCCATGAAGGAAAAGCCAGGCTTCCTATACACGCGCCTATACCGGCTCCTGTCTTGGCCTTCCTGATTTTCTGGCACGCCATGAAGCCTTCTGCTGCCTTCATGTTCACAAAGAGTCCCTGATCTCCTACCGATCTGTTCCGTACATCCGTCGCTTCATCCTTCAGCAGATAATCAGCGGAAACATTGAATATGCTGCTCATCCATATTATCTTTTCCGTCTCCGGATACCCACTGTCTCGTTCCCACTTACTGACAGCCTGTCTGGACACTTTCAGACGATGAGCCAGTTCCTCCTGGGAAAGCCCCGCCTCTTTTCTCAGTTTCTGAATTTTTTCTCCAAAGGTCATGTTCCGGTCTTCCTTTCAATGATTTGTCCGCCATTATCATAACGCTTTTACCGGTTTCACGCCACCAAAATACGGTTGCAACTTCGAAACTACAGGTTGCAACCGTATGAAATCCGCCGGGGAGCGTCTGAATTTTCTGCTCCGCAGTAAAAATATCACGCTTCGTAAACTACATTGCCATCCATGACAGTCAGCAATATCTTCGTATCCTTTATATCATCCACAGGGACATCGAAGAGGTTTCTGTCCATAACGATGACGTCCGCCAGCTTTCCCGGCTCCAGTGAACCCAGCTCATGATCTCTGCCGTAAACGTAAGCTGAACCCAGAGTATTGGCCTTGAGAGCCTCTGCTATGGTCAGATACTCACCGTTTTCCACACCAGCCGGGGAGCCATCGTAATTCTTTCGGGCTACTGTGGCGTGGATCCCCGGGAACTGATTATAGTATACTACAGGGAAGTCGGTCCCCAGCGCCAGCTTCGCTCCTGCATCCAGAAGAGAACGCCATGCCCATTCGTACCTGCATCGCTCTTCTCCCAGCCTCGTCACCTTCTCATTGTTTTCCTGAGGCAGATGTTCGCCCTGCATTGAAGCCACTACTCCTAACTGGGCAAATCTCAGTATATCGGCGGGATCTATAGTCTCAATATGTTCGATGGTATTGATGAGACCATGTCTGCCGTTGACCTTTATAGATTCCTCGTAAGCATCCAGTCCCATACGCACGGCCCCATCGCCTATACAGTGTATCCTCACCGGCAGCCCCGCAGCGTTGGCAGCTATTACGCTGGCATTGAGTGATTCCTGATTATCAAGAGGCGCTCCGTCTCCGATAGTATCCGGCCGATCCGCGTAAGGAGCGAGCAGCAATCCTGTATATGTAGAAGTGACGCCGTCCAGGAACCCCTTGACACCTACGACCTTGAATGTAGGCAAATCGAACTCCTTCTTCCATTTGACTGCTTCTGTAAAATCGGTACGTCTCATGAATGCAGTATAGGCATGTACTCTGCTAGTGAATTCCCCAGCCTCAGCCATCTCCTTGAAGACCTGATATCTATGATGGAACATTTCCACATAGTCGTCAGCGCTCATCTCGCTGAGGGATGTTACTCCCTTCGAAGCCAGCCCCTTCATGAAATCATGCATTATACTTCTTATCTGATCGTCAGGAAAATCGTAATAGTTGTTCAACGCGTTCTCCATGGCGTCCGGCTCATATATCAGACCGTTCATTTCGCCGTTCTCGTCCACGCCTATGGAACCTGCCGCCACCTTCATATCCGGTCTGTATCCCGATTCTTCCAGCGCCTTCGTGTTCAGCCACGCTGTATGAGCGTCGGCACTGTTCATGTAAACAGGTCTGTCAGGCACCGCCTTGTCCAGCGACTTCTTCGTCGGCAGCGGCGCGTCGTTCCAGTTGGCCGGAAACCATCCGAATCCCCTTATCCTCGGTTCCTCCGGATGTTCCTCCGCGTACTTCTTTATCATCTCTACGGCTTCTTCTTCCGAAGTGGAGGCCGTGATATCCACCGCGTGGTCGCTGTCGGCCACGGCGCCCCACCACAGGTGGTCGTGTCCGTCCACAAAGCCTGCCATTATCAGGTTGTCGCCGTATTGGTAGACCTTGGTCTCCCCGGATTTGAAGGCATCGATGCCATCGCCCTTTTCGACGGCCAGTATCTTATTGCCTTTGATGGCCACCCCTCCGGCAAATGGCTCATCCTCACATCCCGTAAATACCGCGTTGCTCTTTAAAATGATATCAGCAAATTCCATCGTTCACCATCCTTTCTCACGACTTTTCAGCCTGTCTGCCTGACGCCCCTCACTGTTTCAAAGCCAGCTTCGCAAAATGCTGGAAACTCCAGTCGTCAAACCCGTCCACGCTGTCGACGACTTTCAGGAAAAAACATTTGGGTATCTCACCGCACTTGAGGCTGTCCTCCACGCAGAGATCGCAGCCCTGATCGTGATTAGCCGGATTGAACTGGCATCCCGTATCCGTACATGGACAAAATTCCAACTTGCTCATTTCCTTCCTCCTTACTTCAAAAGCTCCGTTTTCTCAATAAAGTTAACTTTATGATAATTCCGGACGGAGAAAAAGTAAAGATGTCACTTTAAAGCTACAACGCTTGCTATAACACGGATCAGCCGTCACAGCTTCCACCCTACGGCCTGCTCCCTGGCCTCGACGAACCGTCTGTATATGCCGTCCTGCTCCAGCAGCTCTTCGTGAGTTCCCTGCTGGACGATCCTTCCTCCATCCACTACCAGTATCTGGTCGGCGTGGCGGACTGTCTTGAGCCTGTGGGCTATCATGATGATGGTCTTGTCCTTAGTGAGCGCTTCTATGGCCTCTGTCAATTCTTTTTCGTTCTCCGGATCCACGTTGGCGGTGGCTTCGTCCAGGATTATCACAGGAGAATCTTTCATGATAGCTCTGGCTATGGAGATACGCTGCTTCTCGCCTCCTGACAAAGATGCTCCTCCCTCACCGATGACTGTATCGTAGCCGTCAGGCAGTGCCATGATGAAATCATGGCAGCAGGCTTTCCTTGCCGCAGCGATGACTTCCTCCATGGAGGCGTCTTCCTTACCGAACTTTATATTGTTGGCGATAGTATCGGCAAATAGATACACCTTCTGGAAGACAAAGCTGAAATTCTTCATCAGGCTGTCCATGCTGTACTCCCTAACGTCCGTGCCACCCAGCTTCACGCAGCCTTCGTCCACGTCCCAGAATCTCGATATCAGATTGCACAATGTAGTCTTGCCGCCTCCCGAAGGGCCGACGATGGCTGTCGTCGTCTTCTCCGGTATATGGATCGTAACACCGTCTATGATCTTCCTCTTGTCGTAGGAGAAGGACACGTCCTCCACATCTATGTCGTGGGCCACCGGCTCTATGTCCCTGCCTGCGATGTCCATGGTATCCAGGTCAAGTATCGCCTGAGCTTTATCTACCGACACGTTTATCGTGTGGAGCAGCGCGTTGTAGCTTCCCGCCTGTTCCAGACTTGTGTAGAGGATGAAGGAGCAGATGGTCATACCGATGCATACCATCAGGTCCATCGTCCCGGACAGATAGAAGAGTACCGAGCAGAGAGTCATGACAGCTCCCGTTATTTTAGTTATGCTGTTTTGCGCTGTCATAAAAGGTATGAATACGAACTCCATCTCCGTATTGATCGCGGCATTCCTGTCGATGACATGATTCAGTTTTTTTGTCCTCTCTCCCGTCATGTTATATGACTTCACCTCGGATATGCCCTGGATATACTCCATGGTCTCGCTGACCACCTGAGCGTCCGACTCCACTTTTCGCGCCGAAATGCTTTTCCCGGCTCTCTGCATACGACTGTTGAGAAAAAGGAACAGTACTGTTCCAGCGGCTCCGATAGCTCCTATCCTCCAGTCGAAGCATATGAGCATCAGCAGTATTATCCCCGTGTTGAGAAGGCCCTGAGTCGTCAGCATCACTACTCTGGTAGCCACATTCCCCAGATTTTCCATGGTATTGGTGGTGACCGACGTGATCTCTCCCAGGCTGTTTTCATTGAAATACCCCATAGGAAGATACCTCAGATGTCTCGCGATCTCTATCCTCTTGAATGCGGCCGTATCATAACCGCCCTCTGTCTGGAGCATCGTTGACCGCTTTTTACTGAGAAATGACACAGCAAATGAAACGGCCATGATGACCACCGACGCCCATATGTACTTTGCCGATATGTCATATCTGGTCATAGCCATCAGTATCACCATGATGGCCGGTATCTTCATAGCTTCCCCTATGGCCTGTACTGCCCCCAGCGCTATGGAGATCTTGAACTTCCGCCTGTTTTCTTCTCCGCAGAAATCGAAGAACTTCTTCAATATCCCAAACATATATCACACCTCCTTCGCAGTATCTCTGACCGACACGTGGGCCTCCCACATGCGGCTGTATATGCCTCTCTCAGCCAGCAGGCTCTCGTGAGTACCTTCCTCGGCTACCCGACCGTCTGCGATGACGAATATCCTGTCGGCGTCGGCTATCGTGGACAGTCTGTGGGCGATGACGATGAGGGTCTTCCCTGCAACCAGTCCGGCGACTGACATCTGGATGACCGCTTCATTTTCCGGATCCGTATAGGCTGTGGCCTCATCCAGTATCACTATAGGCGCGTCCTTCAGCATAGCTCTCGCTATGGAAACGCGCTGGCGCTCGCCGCCCGACAGGTGTCCTCCTGCTCCGCCTACTACCGTATCGAAGCCATTTTCCAGTCCCATGATGAAATCGTAGCAGCCGCTCCTTCTGGCTACGTCCTCCACCTCCTCATCGGTGGCGTCCAGCCGCCCCTGCCGGATGTTTTCCCTGACAGTTTCGTTGAAGAGATAGTTGTCCTGGGAGACGTAGGCGATCATCCTGTTGTACTTCTCCAGCGGCATATCCCGTATGTCCACACCGCCTATGGAAATGCTTCCGCCGTCCACGTCCCACAGGGACGCTATCAGCTTGGCTATGGTGGACTTGCCGCTGCCAGAAGGGCCTACGATGGCATTGACGGTACCCTGCTCCATCTCCATGTCGATGCCGTGGAGCACCTCCTCGTCGTGATAGGCGAAGGTAACATTCTTCAACGCGATGGAAGCGTCGGCCGGCTTCTTATTGGAAACGGCCGGCCTTTCCAGCTCTTCATGGGTGAGGATACCGGTTATTTCGCCGAGTATGGTGCTGATGGTCCCCAGGTCGTCTGTGAAGCTCATGACATTGATGAGAGGCCCCACGATCCCCAGGGACAGTATCACACACATGACGAAATCCGGCACCGTCAGTGAACCGCCTGCCACGAATATGGCTCCGAATGGCAGGACGGTCAGCAATGTGTATGGAGCCAGGATGAGGGTAAGGCTGTGGAAAAGATTGCACTTTCTCATCCAGAAGATAAAGGCGTCAGCTCCCCGCCTGGCAGCCTTTGTGAATTTCTCATATGAGCCATCCATCTTGCCGAAAGCCTTGATCACCTCTATGCCATTGATATACTCCACCGCAGCTGCGTTCAGCTCTCTCGTGCATTTCACTGTATTCCTGAAGTTTTCCTCGTAACCGACGAACATCCCCATCATGGCCGAAAACCCCAGCACGATGGGTATTAACGACAGCAGCGCCACACGCCAGTCCACGATGAACAGGTAGACGACGACGGCCAGCGGCGCCAGCAGGTTGCTGGTGAACTCCGGCAGTATGTGGGCCAGGGTCGTCTCTATGCTGTCCACCCGCTCCACGATGATATTCTTGAATGTGCCCGACGGCGTATCCTTCACGTATCCCAGCGGTACCCGCGCCAGTTTATCGAGGCACCTTTTCCTTATAGTTGCCAGTACTGTGAACGTAGCCTTATGAGAGCAGCCGGTGGAAAGGCTGTGGAAGATCTCAGCCGCTACGAAGGATACTGCCACCAGCGTGACACGCGTCACATAAAAAGCCGTGTCCCTCTCTCCCGACAGCAGCGCCGCTATCACCTGACCGATGAGAAAATACGGTATTATCTTAAAGGCCACGTTTAAAATCGCCAGCGCTACGCTGAGCGCATAATAACTCCTTTTCTCCCCGGCCCATTCCAATATCCAGCCCACCGTGGATTTTTCAGCTTCCACGAGGGCTCTGTCCTTATCCTGCATCTTTTCTACCTCCTTCTTCATCCTCTTTTCACCAAAAATTTCAGATGTCTGTCACGTCCTGCGGTTAGTTATTTCTAACTATATGTTATTTTTTATCATCTCCCGATCCGACAATCCGCTCATGTCTTATCTTGCCCGTCTTCAAAACATCAGAAGCTCATCCCGAACAGCCGCTCCCAGCCTGCCGTGTAAAATTCCTTCAGCCGTTCCACCTTCTTCTTAGCCGCTTCCTTTTCCATATCATGGACAACTATTTCGAAGATACCTGAAAACATACCGCTGGCCAACATATGGCAAAGCTCCGGATCTATATCAGGGACATCGATGCCCAGGCCCCGCATGGTGTCGATGAATCTGTAAGTGGCGGCGACTTCTTTCTCCACCAGCTGATGTATGAAATCAGCAAAGGGTGTACCCCCGGCCTTGCATATCAGCAGTTTGAAATTATCATAGTGTTGATACACATACTCGATAATGCGATCCACCCCGTTATGAGAAATACTCTTCATCCTTGTCTGCTGCTGGGACGGAGACAGTTCTTCAAAACCTTCCAGAACCTCGTCATATATACCGTATATATGCTCCGCATGTTTCTGCACCAGTCCGGCGAACAGCTTTTCCTTTGTGGGATAATATTTGTAAAAGGCTCCTGTAGTCACCCCCGCGTTCTTCACTATCTGCCTGAGAGATGCTCCCATGAACCCCTTTTCCATAAACTCCTTTATGGCTGCCTGCTCTATGAGCTTTTTTGTATTGCTTCCGCTTTTTTCCATTGCCTGCCTTTCCGGCCGGATACCCGCTGCGTCTATAGCCGTTTTCGTGGCCATCCGGTCAAAAACTTTGGATAACAGTGTTATATAACACTGTTATCCTACACCCATACTCAACTGTGTGTCAATATCTGCCGGCTGTCAGTAAAAGAGAAAATTTTTCACTTTCTCCGCCCCTGTCTGTCCATTGACCTTTCTCACGCGCATAATATCCCCACCATTCGCGGATAATATCATATGATACCTTTATGCCGTCTTTGAGGCGACAGAAATATGAAAGGAGTTTTGGTATGTTCAAACATGAAAAACAGTTATTCCATCCTGTAGCCGTGGAAGGTCCCAACCCTCACTACGCGGCGCTGCTGCAGGAACAGCTGGGAGGAGGCAATGGTGAGCTGAAGGCAGCCATGCAATACATGTCCCAGAGCTTCCGGATCAAGGATCAGGAGATAAAAGACCTGTTCCTTGATATAGCCGCCGAAGAACTTGGTCATATGGAAATGGTGGCTCAGACCATCAATCTGCTCAATGGCCATGATGTGGATGCCGACGCTGTCGGCTCCGGCGAGATACAATCCCATGTACTCTTCGGCCTCAATCCCGGCCTCGTAAATTCTTCCGGCTATTCGTGGACAGGCGATTATGTCACAGTCACCGGTGATCTATGCGCCGACCTGCTCTCCAATATCGCATCTGAGCAGCGGGCCAAGGTGGTTTACCAGTATCTCTACAGACAGATAGACGACAAGAAGGTCAAGGAGACCATCGATTTTCTCCTCAACAGAGAAGAAGCTCACAACGCCATGTTCCGCGAAGCCTTCAATAAGGTACAGGATACCGGATCCAACAGAGATTTCGGAGTCACCTCCGATTCAAAAATGTATTTCGACCTGTCCACGCCATCCCCTGCCGGCGCCTTTGGAAACACAGAAGCTGACAGGCCTGCCTTCACCCCTCCCAATTCATGAGGCAGCGGGGCAGCAAGCTCTCCCGATAAAACAAAACAGCGGACCGACGACCTGGCCCGCTGTTTTGCATTCACATAATATATCTTCTAAAAGATCTTCTCACGATGTTCAGATCACCACCTGGACTCTGCTGCCTCCGTTCCTGTCCTTTTTGACGACTATCTGCCTGTCTATACGTTCTTTCAGGTCTGAGACATGGGAAATGATGCCAACCAGCCGATTCCCTTCCGCCAGATCGGCCAGGGCTTTAAGCGCCTGCTGCAAAGATTCTTCATCCAGAGAACCGAAGCCTTCGTCTACGAACATGGTATCCAGACGTATACCTCCGGCCGTAGCCTGCAGCTCGTCCGCCAGCCCCAGCGCCAACGACAGGGACGCCTTGAAAGACTCGCCTCCCGACAAAGTTTTGACGCTGCGCTCCGAACCATTGTAGTGGTCTGTAACATCCAGCTCCAATCCGCTCTGGCTCCTGTTGTTCTCCGCCTGCCGACTGCGTTTCAGCTCGTACTGACCTCCTGTCATGACCATGAGGCGTACATTGGCTCTGGATATGACTCTGTCAAAATAAGCAGTCTGAACAAAGGTCTCCAGCATGATTTTTTCCTTTCCTGCTATATTGCCATTGGCCGTATCCGAAAGAGCGCCGACCCACGACCACTTGCTGTCTATAGCCTTCAGCTCTTTCATCTTTTCCGTCATAGCGTCGCGTGTCCTCAAATTGGACGATAACCGCAAACGGATATCGCCGATATCTTTCTGCAGGATCTTTTTCTCATATACCAGCTCCTTCCTGCGTGCATCCGCCTCTTCCCTGTCCACCTTTTCATCATTCTTCAACAGCTTTGTCGTTTCCTCTATCTTCCCTCTTAAAACGGTGATCTTCTTATCACAATCTTCCATAGCTTTCCGTGTCTCTCTCACCGCTGATTCAATGTCCTCCCGTTTTTTCTCCATAGCAGCGACAGCCTCGTCAGCTTTGTCCCGGCTGTCATACTTCAAGGTCTTCCTCAGAGCGTCTGCCTGCTCTGAAGCAGCCATCTCTTCAGCAGCACGATGAGTCAGGCTGTCGCTCAGAGATCTTATCTCCGCTCCGATCTCGTCCAGTTCTTTCGTCAGCCGAGGTCTTTCCTTTTCTATAGCCGCCTTACGGCTGACTTGAGCCTCAACGGCTTTCAGCTGACCGTCGAGCTCCTCCAGCAGCTGTGACTGTCGTCGGATCTCCTCATCCAGGATCTCCGCCGCAGGGCTTTCCAGTAATTCCTGTGCCTTCTTCTCCACGGCTGTTTTCTTCTCTTCGAAGGCTCCCTTGATCCTGCCTGATTTTTCACTGCACATTCGTCTTTTTTCCTCAGCCCGCTCTGAAGCTTCTTTGGAAAACTCCAGTTCTTCCTTCGTCGGCGCTCCATCAGGCAAAGACGCAGGATGAGGATGAGATGTGGATCCGCAGACCGGGCACGGCTGCCCAGCTTCCATCCCGGACGCCAATATGCCAGCCTGCTGGTGAAGATACGCTCTGTTCATCGTCTCATATTTTTCCTTCATGACAACAGCGTTCTTCTCCGCTTCCATGTATTGACGCTGAGCGGAGGACAGTTCCTTTTCGACGGCTTTCAGCGATACTACATCGGCAGACAACTGTTTCAGCTCTCCGCTGCGATCCTCAGCCTGCGAGCGTCTGGCTGTCAGGATCGTCTTTTCACTGTCGGCCCCGGCCAGCCTTTCCATCTCTTCATCCAACGCTGCTGCTCTGTCCCTGAGCATTCTCTCGGCCTCTTTCTTCCGCTCCAGCTTTTCTGACAGTTCTTCTACATCTCTTTGAGCCGCCTTCAACATCCTGAGCTTTTCTTCCAGCTTATCATAGTCGTCCTTCTGAGCTTCGACAGTCGCGATCTCTTTAGTCAGCTGCTGCGCTTCCGGCATTCTTTTCTCTGTCTCGTGAAAGATCCGCTCAAGCTGCTCCAGCCTTGGTTTTTCCGTTTCAAGAGCCCTTTCAGACTCACTTCGCAGCCGCGCCGCTTTTTCCAGCTCCATCGCTCTTGTCAGTTCTCTGTCCAGACTCCCGATCTCCTCGTCCAGCCGTTTTTCCCTGGTAATAAGCTCCTGCTGTGTCTGTCGGTCGCTGTCTATGAGGCGTTCCAGCATTTCCTGCGCCTCACCGCTCCAAACTGCCGCTTCTTCGCCGGAGCAGGTTGATATCTTCTCCAGTATCTCCACTGCCTTTTCATCGTCACCGGGAGCCACGATACCTTCCGCATACTGCCGTATCCCGGCGACGGCCTGACGGTGCTGGGATCTCAGATGGGAATTCTCCTCCTTGAGCCGCTCCTGAAGCCGGCTGTAAAGATCCGTATGAAAGATCTTCCTGAATATCCTTTTTCGTTCATCAGTGGAGGCCAGAAGCAATTTGAGGAAATCCCCCTGGGCTATCATGGCAATACGAGTGAACTGCCCCCTGTCGATGCCCAGTATCTCGATCATGGCGCTGTTGACCTCTTTCAGCTTCGTTATCACATGGCCGTCGTCGAAAATCAGCTCAGCCCCGGCCTTTTCCGTGGTGAACCCCTCTCCCCTGGCCTTGGGTCTGTCGTATTCCGGATTTCTTCTGACTCTGTATTCCTTTTCACCGCAGGAAAATACCAGCTCCACCTCCGTCGGCGTCGTCCTGTCGGCGTATTTGGAGCGCAGCATAACCGTTTCTCTGTTGTCGCCGCTGGGTTCTCCGTAGAGAGCGAAAGTTATGGCATCGAACAGCGTCGTCTTCCCCGCTCCCGTATCTCCTGTTATCAGATAAAGTCCCGCCGTTCCCAGCTTTTCAAAATCTATCTCCGTCCTCCCTGCATAAGGCCCAAAGGCGGACATTGTCAATTTCAGAGGTCTCATCTCATATCCTCCCATATCTCTTCTATCAGCTGTGCTATCATATTCTCCTGCTCTTTCGACATGGGAGCATTGTTCTGTGCCTCGTACAGCGCCGCAAAGAGCTCCGCCGGCGTCCTGCTTTCCATATGCTCCACCTCCTCGATCTGTGCTCCGTTCTGCGTCCTGCTGTTATCGTAGTCCATTTTCATCAGATTCCTGTAGACAGACCTCAGCTTGCCGATAGCTTCCGGCACCTCTTCTTCATCGGTCAAGATAACGTGGGTATAATCCTCTCTGTAACTGGTCCCTTCATAAAAATCCCTGGCCATCACCTGGCTGTAACTGCCTCTTATCTCCACCATATCCCGCATAGGCGTCAAGGGTACGGCGCGGATGGATAACGAGCCTTTTTTCTCCAGTGTCACCACTGTCAGAGACTTCTCATGCTCAGCCTCAGAAAATGAGTATTTGAGCGGCGACCCGCAGTACCTCAGCCGCTGAGAGCCGATATCCTGAGGCTTATGTATATGTCCCAGCGCCACATAATCGAAAGGCGTGAATACTTCCTTCCCTACATCGTCGCTGCCTCCCACTGAGAGAGGCGGCTCCTCTGAATCAGATCTTGATGCTCCCGCAACGAACTGATGGGCCACCAATACGTTTCGCCTTTCCTTTTTCACATCCATAGACTCTATAGCTACAGCGACAGCATCGGCATATGTGACGATCTCCTCTGCCTTTTCCGGAAAAGCATGGCGCACATGAGCCGGCTTGATAAATGGAAGCATATAGATATCCACCTTACCGTGACTGTCCTCCAGCACGAAAGGCTCTACCCTGCCCTCATACACAGGGGAGATATGTATACCGTCTTTCTCCATCAGCCGTCCGCCGAAAGCCAGCCTTTCCGGTGAATCATGGTTGCCGCTTATGATAAACACGTGGGCCGTCAAAGCGGAAAGCTCGACTATGAAATCATCCAGAAGCCGGACTGCCTCCGCCGAAGGAACTGTTTTATCATATATATCTCCGGCGATGAGCACCGCGTCCGGGCTTTCATTTTTTACGATATCTGTCATCTTCTCAAGAATGTATTTCTGATCCTCCACCATGGAAAAACCGTTCACCCGTTTCCCTATGTGAAGATCAGACATGTGTATCAGCTTCATTTGTTTCCCGCCTTTCTCAAACAGCTTCGCCGGATGGCCCCGCCGTCACTGATCCCGCCCTGCCGTCACCGGCTCTCTCCCGTCAGCAGCGATATCAGATACCGATCCAGATGAGACATGGCCTGCGCCTTGATGTCCTCCGGGATCCCATAATATGCCCCTGCTATGCTTCCTGCCATAGCGGCAATGGTATCGCTGTCTCCTCCTATGGAGACGGCCAGCCGCACACAATCCTCAAACCCGCTGCTTTCCAGGAACGCCTCGAGCGCCTGTGGCACCGACCCCTGGCAGCTCACATCAAACCTGTAATGCGGCCTTATTTCATCCAATGTAAGATCCAGACTGTAGAGATTTTTCATAGCCTGACGTATCTCCGCTTTATCGTACCCATGGCCTGCCATGAACACGGCTTCCGCCACGGCAACAGCGCCTTTTATCCCTTCCGGGTGATCATGAGTGACTTCGGCTGAGATCTTCCCCAGTTCCCCGGCCTCCTGGACACTGCGAGCCATCGCCCCCGCCGCCGACACTCTCATCGCTGACCCGTTGCCATAGCTGTTATAAGGCCCGTCGTCCTCTCCTGCGATCCACTTGATGAACCTTCCCCCGTAACCACAGTCCGGATATCTCCTTCCGATCTCCTTCATTTTTCTTATCAGTATAGGATGAAGGTCGCCCTGTCGGCCTCCGCTGATGTATTCCTTCAAAGCACTGTAAACGGCAATGGTCATCACCGTATCATCGGTGAACCTGCTGCCATCACTCCAGAAAGGAAAATCGGTCCGCTTTATATTGTGGAACTCATAAACGGATCCGACGATATCACCTGTGACAGCGCCTATCACCGCATCCGGCACCGCAAGCTTCCCATGGACACCTTCATGTGTCCCTCTTCTCTTTTCTTCCATCATACTACCCATATCCTTCCCGTTCTCATACTTGCCCGCACATTGCTTCGCATTGCCTCGCTGTCCTTGGATCCACGGCCGTTTCTGCTTGCTCAGGTATTTTGCAAAGCAAGTAGGATACGTCCGCCATATGTCATTATAATAAAAGGGCTGTCCATCATCACAGCCCTTCCTGTCGATGCGACAGCCCGTCAAAATCCTTATGCAGTTTCTCTTAGCTGAGAGCGGCAGTCACGAGAGCCATTTTGTAGACTTCCTGCGCGTTGCATCCTCTGCTGAGATCATTTATCGGCGCGTTGAGACCCTGGAGGATAGGCCCTATTGCCTCATAACCACCAAGTCGAGCCGCTATCTTATAACCGATGTTTCCTGCGTTTATGTCAGGGAAAATGAATGTGTTGGCCTGTCCTGCCACTTTGGAGCCGGAGCACTTGACCTTAGCCACTTCAGGCGCCACCGCAGCATCGAACTGCAATTCGCCATCCACATCCAGATCAGGAGCTGCTTCCTTCACCTTCTTCGTGGCGTTGGCTACCAGCGTTACCATATCGCCCTTTCCCGAACCGTAAGTGGAATAGGAAAGCATAGCCACCTTAGGTTCTATGCCGAATACCTTGGCAGTTTTGGCTGTCTCGACAGCTATCTCAGCCAACTCATCCTCGTTAGGGCTGATATTGATAGCGCAGTCGCCCATGGCCAGTTTGCTGTCGTCCCTTACCATGATGAAGCATGAGCTTACTATCTTGTTACCCGGCTTCGTCTTGATGAGCTGCAGAGCCGGTCTCACCGTATCTGCTGTAGAATAGGTAGCTCCGCCCAGAAGGCAGTCAGCCTTGCCCATCTTCACCAGCATAGTGCCGAAGTAATTCGATTTCTTGAGAGCTTCTCTCACCTCATCGGCGGTCATCTTGCCCTTTCTGAGAGTTACCATCTCATCCACCATGGCGTCCATCTCATCATACTGCTCAGGATCGATGATCTGGCACTTACCGATGTCAAATCCGCCATCCTCCGCGGCCTTTTTCACTGCCGCCTCTTCACCCAGCAGGATGACACTGAGGATCCCGCCTGTGGACAGCTTTGACGCCGCGTCCAGTATCCTGGCGTCCGTACCCTCGGTGAAAACGATAGTTCGCGGATTGTTCTTTAACTGCTCTGTCAGTTTGTTAAACATTATTTTCCCTCTTTTCTATATTGATTTTATTGGTCACAAACATACAATTTTATTGTATCTATTTGCCCGGCTCTTTTCAAGTATTTTCTTGCGCCAAAATACAGCGCCTAAATACAGCGGCGAGATACAGTTGTCTGCTTCTTTGGCGATGACCACGTCCGTCTCATACTTCACCGTTCCCCTTTTCTTCTGTTCGGGACATATCAGGACACCTGTAGCGTGGCTTTCCCAGGCTTATCGTTCCATATTCGATGGCCTCTTCCGGACATCCCGTTATACATGCCATACAATGGATACATCGCCCCTGCCACACAGGCTTTTCCTCATTCATCATTATATCATTGACAGGACATTCAGCCGCGCATCTCCCGCATCCGGTGCACCTGTCGTCAGCATTGAATTTCCTGTCTTTCACTGAAAACTTATAAAACAGCGGATTTATCAATGTGCTCTTGATCCGGTCCATCAATCCGGCCCGTTTTTCCGGGAAAACCTCCTGTCTTTCGATATATCCCGCCAGCCGGTCCGCCTGAGGGAGTGCCAGCTCTATTATCCGGCGCGCCTCTGCCTCTTCCGGAGCATCGAACATGGCTATATAATTCTCCGGCATGACAAGTTCGGCACAGCCCTTATACTTCAGCTTCATATCAGCGCACAGTTTCTCCGCATATCGCTGCGAATTCCCCATATCGCTGCCGCAGGTGAGTACAAAATATACACCCGTCCCCTCTTCCAGAGCAGATCTCCTGATGAGCTCTTCGACAGCCCTGGGTATCCTCCACCCATATACCGGCATCACGAAAACGATATCTTCCAATTTTGCGATACTATCCGGTATTGTCAGCTTTTCTCCTCTTTTCAGGAAATCGTTGATCCTGCAAAGGTCCCTGCCTGTACGCTTCGCTATGCGTTTCGCTATGAGCTGACTGTTTCCTGTTCCCGAAAAATAAAAAATCATGGTGCTCCTCCTACCTGTTATCTACCTTTTCCGGATAGAGGTCATGGTGGCTCAGACGCTCAAAAGCAACCTTTTCCCACACCGTTCCCGGCTTTCCATAATTACAGTATGGATCTATGGAAATCCCTCCTCTCGGCGTAAATTTTCCCCACACCTCTATGTACTTAGGGTCCATCAGCTTTATCAGATCTTTCATGATGATATTGACACAGTCCTCGTGAAAATCTCCGTGATTGCGGAAACTGAAAAGATACAGCTTCAGCGATTTGCTCTCCACCATCGATTCTCCCGGGACGTAGGATATGTAAATCGTCGCGAAATCCGGCTGCCCTGTCATAGGGCAGAGGCTGGTGAATTCCGGACAATTGAACTTAACGAAATAGTCGTTTTCAGGATGCTTGTTTTTAAAGGTCTCCAGCACTTGAGGCGCGTAATCCGAAGGATAGGACACGTCTCTGTCCCCCAACAGCGAAACACCTTCCAGCTCTTTCTTGTTTCTTCCACTCATCGGCTCTCTTCCTTTCCGCTGTGGGCGGCCACCGTCCCTGCCGGCCGCCAGACTCTTTCCAGCACTTTTATTATCACCACTCCTACTATCCCCGGAAGGATCTGACCTATACATAAGTTCAGCGCCATCAGCCAGTAAGGCATGTTGAGAAAATATGACAGATACGTGGCCACTCCCAGCCCCGGCACCAGCACGACAGGTACGGCTGCAAGTCCGTAATGCCATCCTTTCTTCCGTATCAGCACGATAAGAGCAGTAGTCACGATACCAACGATACAGCCTCCTGCCATATCTGCTATCCCAAAACCTCCGAAAAGCATATTCGATATCAGATTCGCGAAACCAAGTGGCAAAACCAGGAACGGAAAGATATATGCCAGAGCGTAAAGTGATGTGGCTATCCTTATCTGATACGCTCCGAATGAAAAGCTCTGAGTAAGATAGAGCACCACGATGTAGATAGCCATGACCATCGCTGAGAACGTCAGCTTCTGCATGCGGCTCATGTTCTGTATATCCATATCCATTCACCTCCATAACTGGAGCTGCGCGCAAAATCAAAGATTTACCCTAAAGGGCACAGGTTGGCAGCTCATTTCACTGAAAAATCGCCACGGGCTTACGCCCTGCGATTTCTGTGTTTGAGCTGCGCGCAAAATCAAAGATTTACCCTAAAGGGCACAGGTTGGCAGCTCATAAAAAAATTCCCGGAAACCGGGAATGTCAACAACACAAAAATAACATCTTATTCATCTTGTTGTCCCTAGTTTTGTTTTCCGACAGGATGGTTTCGAACTGTCGCCGCCGCGAAGGGCGGGTTCTCTATTCGGAAGTGATCGGCTCGTCTCCGAGCCGTTATTCATTATATATGATGGCAATGGCTTTTTCAACAGATTATTTGCCTGATCGCAGACTGCCAGACAGTTAAAATATCGCCACCCGGTAATAAACCCACGCCCACGATAAAAAGCCCTGTTTTTACTCCATTTTCAGAGGCATAATATCGCGACCATACGAAAAAATGCTGTCCAGTATAGTATTCGCCTCGAAACCCCTCAAAAACTATACTGACAGCATATCGATCATGGGTTTGGCGATAATGCCGCTTCAAAAATCCGCTGAAATACGGCTATTCTATCGTGAAGGTACCTGTATCAGGCCAGTGGCGATAATCCGGGCAGAGAAAAGCAAACAGCGACAATCTGAGCAGAGAAAAACGAGCAGCGAGAGGTCGGTGACGCAAGGCAGAGCCATCAGCGCCACCGCCAGCGCTGTCATCAGTATCGTCGGCTACCCTGCGCCCCGCCGTCATCGCCGCAACCGCTCTATGACGCTTCCCCGCTGGGTCCTGCTATACACGACTACAGGTGCCGTCACGCATATGAGGAATATGATCGCCAGCAGCACCAGATCCATCACCCACGGCACGGAGAAGGATATCCTGTAGGCGTTCATCCCTCTGAAGACGATATAACTCATCGGAAGGCCGACTGCCAGCGAGACGACTGATGAAACGGCCGCGTACCACAGCCCTTCCAGCCTCAGCATCTTCCTGATCTGCTTCGTGGTCATGCCTATGCTTTCCAGCGTTGCCAGTTCCTGCGACCTGTTCTGGACGCTGGCAGCCATCATGTTGATGTAGTTCAGCACGGCCAGCAGCGCTATAACAGCTCCCAGGCTGCCTCCCAGCACTTTTATCTGGTTTTCGGACGTCTTCATCTCCGAGTATCTGTCCAGCTTGGATTCACAGGATATCTGCTTGTCGTCCGCGAAGACGGCTTTCACCTTTTTCTCCGTGGCTGCGGAGAAGGGCTCGTCGTATTCCACTTCGATCAGTTCCGTAAAAAGTTTATCGCCCATCAGCTCAGAGGCATACTTCTCGCTGACGATGAGGTCAGGGGTGTAGCCGCCCGCGAAATAGGCCGGGTTGCTGTAAATGTCGCCTACGGCCGCTATCGTAATGGCGTGTTCCTGTTCCGGCGACTTGCTTTCAGGCAGTGAAAACCGCACCGTCTTACCGGGTATCCCGTCGTCTCCTTCCGTGAACGTCTTCGCCGCGGCCGCGACCTTTCCATCCCTAAAATCGCTCCAGTCAAGGACACCTCCCAGGCTTTCATTGAGAACATCGAATCCCGCCTTATCGACGCTGATGAACCTGGCTGTAAATGAGCCGTCGTATGGGTCCGCCCTGTAGGCTTCCATGTCGTTCTCGTAGTTTCCCGGGCTGTATCGCGATTTATAAAGCTCCCGGTAATATCGACCGTAAACCTGTTCCTGATAAGGGACCACCATTTCCGCAGAGGTCACCTTCCTCACCTCTTTCACCCCGGCAATGGCTTCGACCTCGGATATTTTCTCCTTGGTGATGAGCTGCCTCCTGTCATCGTCCAGCGTCGTCTCATTCCTGAAGCTGATATCGCACGTGGAGGTTTCGTTCAGTATGAGCCTGGCGTCGTTTTCCCTTATCACCTCATTGACCACCAGGAACACGGAGATAGCGATGATGAAGGAAGCGAATATGACGGCGGCCTGTTTCCTGTCGCGAAACACGTTATGGAAAGCCATGGATGGCACCGAGCCCGATTCCCTCCCGCGCCTGCGCCGCGCTGATGCGGACGAGCCGGGGACGTACTTCATGGCCTCCACAGGCGAGCACTCGCCTGCCATCTTAGCCGGTTTCCTGCAGCCTGTCATGTTGGTGAGGAATGCGAATACTGCCGCAGCCGCCAGAGCCCATATTATCATCGGACCGCTGCTGTCTGTGGAAAGCTCCGGGTTGACGGCGTGAAGCAGGGCCGGTATCACAGCCTTTGACAGGACAGCCGCTGCTATGATCCCGACAGGTATACCTGCCGCGGCGTTCCAGAGGGCCTGAAACACGACGATCCTCTTCAACTGCCCTGTGATCATCCCTATCGTCTTCAACTGGCCGTAATAACGAATATCCTTGGAGATGGAAATGTAGAGGGCGTTGTATATGAAAAGATAGCCGCTGGCAAAAATCATCAGGAGCAGCAGCGCCAGACACGCCACGGTTTTGCAGAAGCTGCTCACCGTATCGTAATCCGCTTCGATTATCTGCCTGTTGTCCATATCTATCTCATTCTGCATCCGTATGATATCTGCCTCGGAATACAGCGGATTTTCCAATGTTATTTTCAGCGAACCCTGGGTAAAATCCGTCTGCTTCGCGCCTGTGGTTTCGAAAAAATCCCGCGACACATATCCTCTCATGCTGCCGCTGTAGTCGGTATACCATCCCGAGAGGGTGAAATTTCCGTGCAAAAGCGCTCCCTCACTTCCCTCCGCCAGCGTGAAGTAAGCCATCGGCAGCTCCATGCCTGTATGAGGCTTCTCTATCCCCATGGCTTTCAATGCGGCAGTGCTCATCATTATCTCGCTTTCGGCCTGCGGATACCGGCCTTCGTATTTTTCCAGAGCCGGAACAGTCTGCTTTTCCCAACACGTCTCATCGAGCCAGTACAGCTTGGTCTTGTCCAGAGTCCTGTCTTCGTACTTCTCCACTATCGCGCACTTCACGGCGACTCCCGCATACCTGACGTTTTCCATGGAGCGTATCTCCTTCACCTGGTCGTCCCTGGGCTCCGTCAACGCGATATCGTAGTCCATCCCCTCCATCCGTATCTGCCGCTGAGACACGGCTTCCCAGTAGCTTGTTCCCACGGCGATCACCACCGCGATCAGGAGGGTCGTCAGCATGATGGCGAAGATGATCAGAATGTTGCGTTTCACATTAGCCCTGTAGGTGGCCCGGGCTACCTCACCGGTCACCTTTCTGTTCTCGACTTTAAGCATGGCTGTTCTCACCTCCGAAGATCTTCCCGTCTTCAAGGCGTATGATACGGTCCGCCATCTGAGCGATCTCATCGTTATGGGTTATCATCACGATGGTCTGAGCGAATCTCCGGCCGCACATCTTCATCAGTCCCAGGACATCCTGGCTGGTGCGGCTGTCCAGATTCCCCGTAGGCTCGTCAGCCAAAACGATGGCCGGTTTCGCCGCCAGCGCTCTGGCCAGGGCGACACGCTGCTGCTGTCCTCCCGACAGCTTGTCAGGCATCTGATACTTCTTTTCTTCCAGTCCCAGTGAGCTTATTATCCGTTCCACGTACCTGCCGTCCGGCCTGACGCCGTCCAGCTTGATGGGCAGAACGATATTCTCGTACACGTTCATGACAGGCAGCAGGTTGTAGTTCTGGAATACGAATCCTATCTTCCTCCTGCGGAAGACAGTCAGCTCATCCCTTTCCATTCCCGACAGGTCGCGGCCGTCGACGATGACCTGTCCCGATGTGGGAACGTCCAACCCTCCCAGCATGTGGAGCAATGTGGATTTCCCGCTGCCCGAGGTCCCCACGATGGCCAGGAATTCCCCCTCTCTGACGGAAATGCTGACGCCGTCCAGCGCCTTCACCAGAGTCTCCCCGGTACCGTAATACTTTCTGAGATCCTTTGTTTTCAAAATGTCCATGATTTCACCTTCCTTACGCATTATGGTCATATCCTACCAGAGAGTTCTTTCTCAAATCTTTCCTGAAGGTGACGGATTTGTCACATTTCATAAAAAAGAGGGCTCCGCACCTGCACCACGTGCATAAGCCCTCGTCACAGATATCTTTCCGGTCCGTTTCCGCCGGCCAGTTCTTCATAGCGCGGCAGGAACAGCTTCATCGTCGTTCCCTTTCCCGGCTCCGACTCCACCTTCACGTATCCGCCCTGATTTCCCAGTATCTCCCTGACCAGATAGAGGCCGATGCCGAACCCCGGTTTGTCCCTCACGTCATCTGAACGGTAAAAGCGCTGAAATATCTTTCCCTGCTCATCTTCCCTGATTCCGGGGCCGAAATCCCGAACCCGGATGCAGACGAAGGACTCGTAGGGCACAGTCTCCACCTGCACCGACGCCCCTTCGTCGGAGTACTTCACCGCGTTGTCCAGCACGTTCCCCAGCGCTTCCGCCGTCCACCTGCTGTCGGCGCAGCACCGCTCGTCGCCGGAGTTTCGCAGGATGGTGATATTCTTCTTCATAGCCGCCAGTTCCACCATCTGACATGCCATATCCACGATCTCCTCCACGTCCGTCATCGACGGCGACATCGATATCATCTCCTGCTGTATATACGATGTCCTCACCAGCTCCTTCATGAAAAAATCCAGCTTTTCCGATTGGCTCCGTATCCTGCCGGCCAGCGCCGCGCCTTTTCCCTCCGCTTCCTTTTCTCTTAAAAGGTCGCTGTAAAGCATGATGTTGGCCAGCGGCGTCCGTATCTGGTGGGAAATATCGGAAATCAGCGTCTTCATGGCATCTCGCTCCTGTCCGGCCGCGTCATGGTTGACATCATATGCCCTCAGCAGCCTGTTGAGCCGCTCCGTCAGGGCCGCGTCCATGGACTCGTCGAACCGCACGTCACCTCGCTTTCCCGACAGGGCCCTGTCCAGCGTTTCCAGCAGATGGCGATAAGTCTCTTTCATGCGCTTTTCATAATGGCGTCTGGCGGCAAAGATCGCGACGAGACACACGACTGCCGCTGCCGCCGCTATTGCGATATATCCTGCCATCATCCTCTCTCCCATACGTATCCTCTGCCGTATACCGTCCTGATGTATACCGGCTTGGACGGCACATCCTCAAGCTTATCCCGAAGCCGCCTTATTCCTACCGACAACGCGTTGTCCTCCACATACTCCGTCCCTTCCGGCCATACCCACTCCATGAGCCGCTCCCTGGTGAGTATCCTTCCGGCGTTGGAAACCAGAAGGTACAGTATCCTCTGCTCCGTCTTGCTGAGCTCTACTACGCTTCCTCTCTTATAGAATTCCATCCTGTCAAATGAAAATCTGAAGACGTCGTCTCTGTACTCGGCCTGCTTTTCTCCCGCAGTCCGCCGCAGCAGCGCCCTCACCCTGGCTCTCAGTACCATGAGGCTGAAAGGCTTTGTTATATAGTCATCCGCCCCACATTCCAGACCTCTGACGATATCCGTTTCCATGTCCTTCACCGTCAGCAGGGCGACAGGAACTCGACTGAATGTCCGCACCTTCCTGCACAGCTCCAGGCCGCTGCCGTCAGGCAGGTTGATGTCCAGTATCAGAAGATCGAAATCCTTCTCCCGCACCAGCCTCTCCGCCTCGGCCACCAGCCTGCACCTGACCGGCTCCACGTCATCATCGCGCAGGGACATCTCGATTCCTTCCGCCAGGTCCTCGTCGTCTTCCAGTATCAATATCCGCTTCATATCCGCTCCGGCCATCTTTCGTCCGCTCCTTCATTTTCTCTGTTCATCTTCCCGTGACCACGCTTTCCCGCGTTGCCTCCGTACCCCCGTCCATTATATCACCGTTTCCGGACTTTACCACTTCTTCTTTATCCTCCCGATGACCCAGATGACCGCCAAAAGCAGCAGGACTGCCAGCAGGCCCATCCACAGCGGAGAAAAGACCCATATCCACCTCCAGTCCGTATAGCCGGTCAGCTTCATGGCGGCAAAGAGGATGGTCAGGGCGCTGGTGAATCCCATCCCCGAATTCTTCACCGTCTTGTCGTTGACCTGTTTCCATGCGGCCAGCTTTATGGAAAAGCCTGCGAACAGAAAAAACAACCCGACGGAAACGACGACGATGGCCGGGGTCGTTTCCAGGTCCAGCACCACGGAAAGGAAAGGCAGCGCTATCCCTGCCACCATCACGGCAGACGACAGCATACTCAAGGCCCTGTCAGGCCTCGTCCCTTCCATCACATCGCTGATGACCTGGTCCGCCTTCCGTGCCATCTCTTTTTCCTCTATCCGCTCGCCGTTGAAAAGCTCCGTCAATGTGATGCCCAGCATATCGCAGAGAGGTTTGTAAAGGGAAGGGTCCGGCAGATTCCGGCCGGTCTCCCATTTGCTGACAGCCTTGTAGCTGACTCCCAGCTTCTCTCCCAGCTGCGACTGGGTCATCTTCCTTTCCTTTCTCAGCTCCGCGATGAACCTTCCTATCTTCGCCTGATCCATGGTGTGTCATTCTCCTCTCCTGTCGTCTCCGTCGCCCTTCATCGCCAGGACTATCATACCTGCGGCAACTATCACAGCGATGATGACGGTTATCAGCGTTTTCAGCGAAAAGTTGTCGAAGATACAGGCCCTCAGAAAAACGCACACCGCTGCCAGCAGCAGTATCACCGCGCCCTGATTGAAGTACCCTCTGTTCCTTATTTTCATCTTCCTCATCCTCCTCGATGTCTCCCGGACCATCTTGAAAGGCAGCCCGAACATGTATAGAGAATACCACAGGCAACGGATTTTTCATACCGCCCGAAGGTAGAATCGGCGGATTGCGACGCTACCACCCGTACGCTGCATTGACGATGAAGTACAGCATCGATATCAACGCGATACCTGCCGCGCCTCCTGCGATTATCAGATACCATTTGAAGATGCTCTTGGCCGTCTTCACATCGTTGTAGATGGAATCCACCTTTTCCTCACTCATGTTCCGCTCCCTGACCTGCTGCACATCCACATCCTTCACCAGCTCGTCGAGAGTCAGTCCGAAGTAATCGCTCAGGAGCACCAGACGCTGAAAGTCCGGGTACGACTGACACGACTCCCATTTCGATATGGTCTGGCGCGAGACCTTCAGCTCCGCCCCCAGCTCCTCCTGAGAAAGCCCCTTGGATTTTCTCAATCTTATGAGTTTTTCGTTGAAATTCATAGCTCATCTCTCCTTAACTTGTTCCTCACCTTATTCCGCGGCGCGATCCTCTTCCGCCGCAGAACAAGTATCGCGGATTTCCCGCATTTCTTCAACCAACTTTAGTTGGCGATCTGTCAATCGACCATGACATCGCCACCGATTGCGTCAGGTTTTACAGACATTTTGAGATTTTCACAAGATGTCTGTAAAATTTTCAACGTTTGCAGGCCCGAAGCCCTCCTACGAGTCCATTAAAGCCGGCAAAACGCTCTCCCAGCCCTTTACATAAAAAGTCCAGATTGCTCAAATCCATTGGATTTTACAGATAAATCGCAGAAAAACGAAAATGTCTGTAAATCCACCCCACAAAACTGCTGCGTCCGCCCCGGAAGGTGCTTGCAGGGCGGGCTGCCCGCAAAGGCAGGCAAGTCACCCGGCAGAACCGCCCCACGGAGGGCCGCCGGCCGCACCCACAGAAAAAGAGCCGGCGTTTCGACGCATCGGCTCCTTCGATAAAACATATGCTATTCTTCCCGTATCCCGTCTTCCACGTAATCCAGATAATACCGGTAAGCTTCTTCCCAGCTTTCATACTTGGGATCGTCTCTGTGATCCGGCAGGTCGTAGTTTTCCTCCAGGTACTTTGACAGATACTCGGTGTATTTCTCAGCTCCCAGGAAGTTGACGTGCTTACTGTTGTAAAAGTCGGTCTCCCAGTCCAGGTCAAGAGCCTGCGCCATCTCAGGGGTGTTGAAGTTGAGCACCTGATATCCCCGTTCTTCGACCATATCTATAGCCGTATTGAATTTCTCAGCCTCTCCGTCCTTCATCGAATACGGTGAAAGGACGAATAATATGTCCTGATCCAGGTCATCGCAGTAGTCCAGCACCTCCACCAACGTCTCCTCGGCTTCCGGCGACAGATCTGCCCGGCCATCGGAATAAACAGGCTCCTTCTGAGACACAGATTCCCGTGTCTTATAGCTTGTAACGAATCCTTTCGTCTCGTTTTTCGTATTGATCAATGTTACATCCTTGACGGAAAGGTCGCCTGTCTCCAGCCTGCTGTGATATTTGATGATAGGGATGTAGTAATCCCATTTGCTGTCATCGATATCGCTCAGCTCTCCTTCTGCTCCCTCAACGAATTCCAGCGCCTTGTTTATAGCGTCAGTCCTGTTCTCCGAATATTCCATACTGTCGGTGACACGCCTTATGTGAGCGTCGGTTATCAGGTCTTTCGTCTTCAGAACCCATCTCAGCTCGATGATATACATCTGAGGATCCTGAGTCTTCTCCACCTCTTCTATCAGATAAGGTACGAAGAACAGAGGCATTCCCATGGTAGCCAGCGTAAAAGTGGCTGTACCTGTCTCGTTATAGGCGTATGGCCCTATGTAATACCTGTTGGAGGCACTGGTGCCAAAGTACACTACATCGATGGTGTTCTCCTCTTCTTCGTAAAAGGCGTTGAATATCTCCTTGTTAGAATCGGAATCGGCTATGTTGAACACCTGGTTCAGATAGATGAACAGCAGCGCCGCCACCACCGCGAATATCAATGCGCGTATTATTACCTTCTTCTTCCGTGACCCTTTCTTAGATGTGGTTTCTTCCATTTTCCTCCCCGAAAACTACTGATTGTCGTCGTTCTCCTCCCACAGCGCGTCGTTGAACATCTTCCACATCTGTCCGTAGCCCTCCGATGCCGGAGTCACAGGCTTTGGTATCTTGTTTTCGATGTCTATTTTGATCTCCCCTCTTCTGGACATCAGCATCACGCGATTGCCCAGGACCAGAGCTTCCTGGATATTGTGGGTTATGAAGATGACTGTAGCGTTTTCCTTCTCCTTGATACGCAAAAGCTCAGCCTGCAGCTTGTTCCTCGTCATGGCATCCAGGCTGGCAAACGGCTCGTCCATCAGGATTATCTTGGGGTTCAGCGCCAGGCCCTTGGCTATGGCCACTCTCTGCTTCATGCCACCGCTCAGTTGATGTGGGTAGAGATCGCCTTTATCGGACAATCCTACCATATCAAGGTGTTCCTGCGCTATACGCTCGAGTTCCGCCTTGTCCTTGAGTCCGTTGACCTTGAGAGGATACTGGATATTTTTCTTCACCGTTTTCCACGGGAAAAGCTGATTAAAATCCTGGAATACCATTATCCTGTCTATCCCCGGCTTATCGACCTTTACGCCGTCAACCAGGATATCTCCCTCGTAATCCTCGAATCCGGCGATGCATCGTATCAGCGTCGTCTTGCCGCAGCCGGACGGTCCCAGTATGCAGAGAAAATCTCCCTGGTTCACCGTCAGATCCAGATCCTTTATGATATCTCTGGAATCGGGAGCGTCATGGTAATTCTTGGTGAGTTTCTTTACTTCCAGTAACTTGCTCATCTTACCATCCCCCATTTCTTAACGGTGTTCCTCTCGATTATCCTGAACACGCCATATTCTATTATTATACCTATAATGATTATCACAATCAAGGTGGCAAATACGCCGGCTATATCAAAGTTGGTCCTCTTCATGAATATATACCAGCCTATCCCCGCGCCGGATCCTGTCGTACCGAAGATCATCTCAACGCTGAGGAGTCCTCTCCATGCTCTGGCCCAGCCTACTCTCATACCTGAAAGAACGCTGGTGAAGGCTGCCGGCAAATACACTCCCATGACGAGGGACAGCCCCTTAAGCCCTATGTTCCTGCCGCTCTCTATGTAAATGCTCGATATGGACTTGAACCCATCCATGATGCTCCTGGACATAGGCCAGAGAATGGAGTGGACCACGATGAATATTATAGTTCCCTCTCCTATCCCGAACCACAGTATGGCCAGCGGCAGCAGCGCCACACCCGGCAGCAGGTCGCATATGGACACTATCAGGTTATATATAGCGTAGAATATCTTGCTGACCACAGCGATGCTGGAAAAGATGAAAGCCAGCACTATACCTATGGCAAGACCCCTGACGATGAGGCCCATGGAATACAAAGTATACTCCAGCAGGCTGTCATCCTTGAAGCCTTCCACGAAGCTTCTCAGTATCTCCGTCGCCGAAGGGAACATTATCTCCGGAAAAGCCTGCATCTGGTAAACGATCTGCCATACCGCGATGAAGCATATTATGAAAATTATCTGTGTTCTTATCTCCTGTTTCGTTCCTTCTTTCATTTCTCTGTCGCCTTTCCTGCTTCCGCGCTAGTTCCCCACGACATTATCGAAGGCCAGATCGCTCATGGACGAAGGACCTTCGTTTTCAAGAAAATCGTTCTCAGCCATAAAGTTGGCCATATCCATGACTCCCTTAGTCTCCGTCGAATATACGCAGGCCGGATCGTTGAGCCATTCCAGCATGGTAGCCGCGTCCACGTCTTCCGCTTCGCACAGCATCTCGGCAGCTTCCTCTTTGTTCTCATTGATCCAGGTGATGGCTTCTTCCAGAGCGCTCAGCACCGCCTGGTAAAGCTCAGGATCATTCTCATAAAGGTCTGTTGACGCCATCATCAATATGAATGAATTGCCATCAGGCCATACCGACTCCAGAGCCTCCACCTCATGGATGCCTTCCTCAGCAGCTTCCTTGTACACATACGGCGATGTAGTCAGATGGCATTCAACACTGCCCGAGAGAAGTGACGACATACCGTCAGGGTGGGCCATCGCCACGATATTATTGTCTAAGGCGTGAGCATCGCCGAGCTGCTCTTCTGCCGCCATAGCCAGGAGAACATGCTGTATGCTTCCTATATTGACCAGAGCTATCTTCTCATCGGTTATATCCGAAAGAGTCTGTATACTGTCATCGTTGGTCATTATCCTGTGAGGCTGAGCCGACATATTGGACGCGATCTTGTACGGAACGCCGCTGGTCACACCTGTGATAGCCGGAGCTACTCCCATGCCTCCTACATCTATGTCCCCTGACGCAAATCCTTCATTTATGGCCGAACCCGAATTGAGAGTGGACCACTCCACTTCCACCCCATCGTAATACTTCTCGATGAGCTTCTGCTCCTTCATCACCTCGAATGGGGCGTAGGCCATGCCGTACTGATGAGCTATGGTCAGGGTCTTCGTACCGCTTTCCGATGAATCTCCGCTGCCACATGCAGTGAAGCATACCGCCACGACGGCTATCAGAGATGCCGCTATGATTTTTCTTGCCTTTTTCATTTCATTCTCCTTTATAAATAATAATATTGCAAGCGTCAAACGCTTTAAAAACGAACTTTCAGCCGGTCTCTCCTCCCGATGCTGCCGTAAGAGCCAAGCCCTTTCAGCGTCAAATCAAGGTCTTTTTCAACACTTCGATGAACTCCTTCGCAGCTCTGGACATATACCTGTTTGCCGGATAGACCACATATATGTCCCTGGCGCAGAGCTCCGGCTCTGTCAGGTAGAACCTCGGGAACTGACTGAATCTGCTGTTTCTGATGCAGCTTTCTGTCATCAGTGAGATCCCTACACCTGCCAGTGTGAGGGCATAACTGGTCATAGTCTGCTCCACACATACCTTTCTTATGGGTTCGAATCCACACCTTTCGAACAGCTCGTTCATCAACAGCCCTATGTGCTGGTCATCCCTCAGCATGACGAAGGGCATGTATTTTAATACAGTAAGATCTATGAGTTCCGAGGTTTCCTGCGCTGCGCCTGCCTCCCGTCTCCTCATGATAGTCTCAGGCTGTATCTCCTTCTCCTTCAGAGCGTCATTTATCTCCCAGTCCCGCGGTACACACACGTATATCCTTTCGCTGAAAAGCTTCTCGTAGCAGAAACGCTCATCGAATTCCATGGGGTGGGCGATAAAAAGGTCTATCATCCCGTTGAATGCTTTCACCGAGATCTCCGGTATGTTATCGTCTATTATCTCGATATCTATGCCGGGATATTTTTTCAGAAAAACGCTGACAGCCTCCGGCAGATAACTGACATTGAAAGAGCTGGCGCCTCCGATCGTCAGGCTTCCTCTCCTCATGTCCTCCAGATCCGATATATGCCTGTTGAATTCTCTGTTCAGCGCATCCATCTTCTCCGCGTATTCCAGATAAACCTTTCCTGCCTCTGTCAGCTCCAGCGGTTGTCTCGAGCGGTCAAAAATCGCTGTTCCCAGTTGCTCCTCAGTCTTCTTGAGTCTGGCGCTGAGAGCCGGCTGAGACATATCGAGTTTTTCGGCCGCTGCCGATATGTTCTTCATCTCCGCTATCGTCTCTATATATCCTGCCGATACGAACTTATCCATTCCCCTTGCCTTTCTTTTCCCAGCCTCCGGCACACTGCACCGCAGCAATTATAACTTTTTGATTATGATGCTATAAGCACTTTTTTATAACTCGTATATTCTAATGTGTATTTGTGAAAACTGCGTGTGTTTTCGCGAAAAAGAAAAAAGTATGCTATAATGGTCGCATTGAAACGCGTTTCGACGACCTTGCGCGTTATGATCGAAAAATGATTTTAAAAACATGGAGGGACGAAATGAACATATACCCATCGGTAGTGGAAAACATAGCGCACAATGCTGCGGCCGATCCGGACAAGCTGGCTCTGGCCGATAACAGGAAGGCTTACAGCTATGGACAGCTCTGGCGCAGGATATGGGTGCTGGCAGACGCTCTCAAAGCTAAAGGGACCGGCGCGGGAGACTGCGTCGTCATAGAATGTACCCAGGACGCAGACTATATGACGTGTGAATTCGCCGTACAGCTGGCAGGCGGAGTCTTCGTACCCCTGGAAAAGAACGCGTCTGCCGACAGAGCCAGGGAAATAATAAACGATACGAAGGCTGTCATACATATCGGCAAATCGCCCGTCTGTGATGGAGACGGTGCTCCCCTCTTCCTCACCATGAAGGATATCGCTGACATCATCGCCGATGCCGACAGCAGCTACATCCCATCGCCTGATGAAGTCCGCTTTCCCGCGGGAGGAGATGTGGCCGAGATACTGTTTTCCACAGGGACTACCGGAAAATCCAAAGGTATCGTCCTTACTCATACCAATGATACGGCTCTGGCCGAAAACGTCATGTTCGGCGTCAGGATGAAAACTGGCAATGTGGAGATAGTTCCTATGCCTCTCAGCCACTCCCATGGTCTCAGAAGGACATATGCCAACCTGGTCAACGGCAGTTCCGTCGTCTTTGCCGACGGTGTGACTTTGCTGAAAAAGGTTTTCGATCTGATGGATACTTATGGCGTGACCGCCATGGACTTGTCCCCCAGCATGCTTTCCATCATATTCAAGCTTTCCAAGGACAGGCTGGGAGACTATGCGGACAGACTGGACTACATCCAGCTGGGCTCCGCGCCTCTTCCCGAAGAGGATAAGCTCCACCTGAGCCGTATACTTCCTGACACCAGACTTTACAATTTCTATGGCAGCACCGAAGCCGGCTGTTCATGTCTTCTCGATTTCAACTCCATGTCAGGAAAACCCGGCTGCATAGGGAAGCCGGCAAAAAATGCCCATTTCATCGTAGTAGATGAAAATAAGAACGAAATAGATTCTTCCCTGGAAAACCCCGGGTTCCTGGCCAGCTCCGGCTCCATAAATATGAAATGCTATTTCAATGCCCCTGAGCTGACAGACGAAGCTACGGGAGGCGGCTCCCCGTACATCTACACCAAAGACCTGGGATACATCGACGATGAAGGCTATATCTACATGCTGGGAAGAAAAGACGACGTGATAAATTACGGCGGTATCAAAATAGCCCCCGAGGAAATAGAGAGCGTCGCCATGCAATATGAAGCCATCGCCGATTGCGCCTGCATCCCGGTGGAAGACCCTCTCACAGGTCAGGCTCCCAAGCTGTTCATCGCCCTCCAGCCGGACAATACATATGACCAGAAGGGCTTCAAAAATTTCCTCTCGGAAAAGCTGGACGCCAGTAAACAGCCCAAGTTCATCGAGATTATAGATTCCATCCCCAGAACATTCAACGGTAAGATAAAGAGGAACGAGCTGATGTCGCTGCAGTGAAAAAACATCGATATCTCAGGCCCGGGAAATAATATTTTAACGCTCGATTTAATGCTCGATGATCGGGCATCAAAAAAGGAATTTTCACGCTATCATTGCCGATAGCTGAAAATTCCTTTTTCTATGCGACCCTTCTGCCAGGTCTCATCCGATCCGTTTAAAATCCTCTGTATATGAAAGCGCTGGCGTCGTATCCCGGTCCGTAAACGCCCAGTATCAACACCGCGGCAAAGGCTGCCAGGAACAACAGCCATCTTAAAGCAAGCGGTCTCTCGGCGATAGCGTCCCGTATTCCTGTACCCTTTTCCTGGTTCCAGCTGATGATGAACCATACGATACAGCCTCCGAGAAGTATCAGAAAATCGGCGGCGTCCAGTCCCAGTGTCAGTATCTCTTCTGAAAACGGGACAGCCCCCCCCACCTCGGAACATGGCTCCGAACATATATATGGCGGCGCCGAATGACAACGCCTTCGGGAACATCCTCCCCATCACGATGAGGAAAAATGTCCTCAATACACGGAACACCTTCCACCCGGCGCTTTCCACATTGATATGCAGCAGCGATATCAGCTTCTTGAGATATGGCTCCAGCAGCAGTCCCAGTATGATTATCCCGCCATTGTACAATCCATATGCGATGTACTTGAACTCAGCTCCGTGCCACAGACCTATAGTCAGGAAAGTAGCCATCTGCGCCACCAGCACCGGGAACAGCTTTCCTATCCGGTCTCCCAGCACTTTTCGCAGGCTCTTTCCCAGCTTTCCAAAGGTTTTGGAAAGCGAAATGGTGAAAAATATGTAATCCCTGCACCAGAAACTTAGAGACATATGCCACCTGCGCCAGAACTCTGAGATGCTGTCTGAGAAATAAGGCCTCATGAAATTATGAGTCATATCGATACCCAGCATTCTGGCTGCTCCTCTGGCTATATCGATTCCACCGGAGAAATCTCCATATATCTGTATAGTATAGAACAGCAACGCCACGAAAACGACACCGCCCTGATAGTCACCGTAATTGTCAAAGACCTGATTGACCAGTATTGCCGCTCTGTCAGCGATGACCAGCTTTTTAAAGAAGCCCCACAACATCAGTTGAGCGCCGTAGGTCAGATTCTTGTAGGTCAAAGCATGTCCCTCGTACAGCTGACCTGCCAGCTGATCGTACCGGCTGATAGGCCCCTGCACCATCTGCGGGAAAAAGGATACGAAAAGTGCGAACTTCAGTATGTTCTGATCCGCTTCTATCTTGCTTCTGTAAAGATCTATTATGTATGCTGCTGTCTGGAATGTATAGAAGGAGATCCCCAGCGGTATCAGCACGCCCAGATCGAACCTGTCGTCCAACCCCATTGCCTCCAGCACAGGAGAGGAATACTTGACTGCTGCAAGCACAGCAAAATTGGCAACCAGTATGAGGGCTGCCATCTTTCGCTTTTTTTTCTGTACAGCGGCTTTGAGAGCCTTTTTGTCGTCCTTTGAAAGTTCTTCCTTGTGTTGGCTGAGATAAGCCTTGTGCTCGCTGTTCTGCTTTCCGATATATCTGCCTCCGCAGAAGGTTATGACCGTCGTGAATATGACGAACAGGAACGTCCTGGGACTGGATATCAGATAGAAGGCATAGCTGGCCGCCAGCAGCACCAGCCACCTGCCGTTCTTAGGAAAGGCGTAATAGACGCATATCACCAGCGCCACGAAAAACAGGAAGTAAAAAGAAGTAAACGCCATCCCTTCTCCCTTCTGCTCTTATTCCTGCGCTCTGGTTATCAGCTCGACCATCGCGTCCACGGAGTTGAAATTCTCCGGAAGCAGATCTTCAACAGAGATCTCGATATCGAATTCATCGTTGAACTCGCCGACGATAGAAACGATGTCGAGAGATTCCAAAAGGCCGTCGTCTATAAGCTTCGTGCTGTTCTCGAAATCTATGTCGCTTCTTATTCCGCTCAATATCTCAAGTATTTTTTCTCTCATGATATCATGTACCTCACTTTTCATTTTTACACAGGCAATATTTTATCACTTATATACTGTGGAATCAAGGAAAGATTCGGTGAAAGCCCATCACACACCCATTACAACGCTCCGGTGAAGACCCGACTACGAAGGCCTGCCGCAGCTGGCAAAATGCGGCTGCAAGCAGCTGCATGATTTTGTCTGCAAAGCTTTCGCCTCCCTGACAGTACTCCTTGCCGTATCCTGAGTAATTTCTTAAAATCCGGCACCACTGCCAGAGATTCTTGCCGGATATCAACCACAGGCCCAAAATCCGGCACCTCCGACACCTTTTCTTGCCGAAACCCTTCTTTTTTTCTTAAATCCGGCAACTTCCTGCCGGATATCAATCACAAGCTCAAAATCCGGCACGCCGTCTCAGGCAACAAAATGCACATTGCCCCTCTGATTGTATTTTTTACCATTTATGCTGCCGAATTCTTTTCCCTTTCATACAATCCGGCACGGCTTCATGTATGAGCTGCCGGATTTGCGGCAATTTTTTTAAATCCGGCAAGAATTGTTGTAAATCGAAAGCCGTACTCTCATATATTAACATATAAGATTCAGACAGGAGTGATTTTTTATGAACATTATAGACAGAGAATTCCATCAACTGACTGGAGAACTGCGGCGCCTCAGCGAAAAAGAGATCTATCACAGGATGCGAAATGCCTTCGACCTCATCCCTGCTTCCACAAAAAGAAGCTGCGCCGATTTCTTTGCCAGCTACAACTACTGGGGAAAGCTGGATGCCGACAATGATATATACGAGGAAATAGAAATGAAAGCCGAAACTCTGCACGACCACACAGACGATTTCATCTGGCTCTACGGCAGACTGGCCGACTTTCGCTCCAAAAAGACTCTTTACGCCATCCTCAACAACTGGTACCGATACGATCTCACCTCCACGACCCAGGCTAGGGAATACATGTTTGACGACTACTTCGACCTGGATATCGTCAAGTGCGGTAAAAATGAAGTCATCGCCGACCTGGGCGCATTCACCGGTGACACTGTCCTCTCATATATCAATAATTATGGTGACAATTACAGGAAAATCTACTGCTATGAGATCACGCCCGACGTCTTTGAGATGCTGAAGACGAACCTCAAAGGACTAAGAGATATCCACTTTCGCATGAAAGGGATCGGCGACAGACCCGGGAAAATGTCTCTCTCCACCAATGACGCCAGCTCCTCAGCCAACAGATTAGCATCAGCAGCCGGAACAGATGAGGACCAGGGCAGCCACTGTGACTTCGACACTGATATCATCGTCACTACGCTGGATGAGGACATCAGTGAACCCCTTACACTCATCAAAGCTGACATCGAAGGCTTCGAACAGAAGGCGCTGCTGGGAGCCAGAAGGCATATCGCGGAAGATCATCCCAAACTGCTGATCTCCGTATATCACAGTAATGAGGATCTGTGGAAGATACCGAAGATGATAGATGAGATGGCGGAGGGCTACGATTTTTATCTCAGGTTCAAAGGCTCCCCTATCTATCCTACGGAAATCACATTGATAGCGGTTTGATGTGGTACAGGAGCGTGGTATAATGAATACTGCGATTAGATACGGCTTCGCCGAAAGGTAGTATTCATTGAAACACGCTTCGACAAGCTCGCGTGTTATAATGAACTCTGCGATTGGACACGGCTTCGCCGGGCGCTCCTGTTATTTCTAATGGAATTCTAATTTTTCTCAAATAGTCGTTTAATCTCCATAGTCTACTATCTGATCATCGGATAAATAAAAACTGTTTGAGAGAAAGGAATGAAAAATGGACAACCTGAAAAAAGTGGAAAAGCTCATGGAAAGAGCTGACGTATCATATGAAGAAGCAAAGGCTGTGCTGGAGGAATGTGACTGGGATGTCTTAGAAGCCGTAGTAAAGCTTGAGTCCCAGGGAAAGCTGAAAAAAAACGCCTCTACCGCATCTTACTCCACCGACGGCAGCGCCGGCGGACAGGACTCCAAAAGCCCGCAGGAAATGGCAAAAAGCTATGAGGATTATACCAAAAACCATGAGAACAAGGAGCGCAGTGCTTTTCACACACTGTGGAAAGCAATAAAGCTGGTCCTGAAAAAGAGCTGTGAAAATACTTTCATAGTAAAAAAAGACAGCAAGATCATCATGGAAATGCCAGTCCTTCTGATGGCGATCCTGATGATATGCTTCTTCTGGATACTTCTGATATTGATGGTCATCAGCCTGTTCTGCGGGTTCAGCTATGGTTTCTCAGGCCCTGAACTGGGACGCGACAATGTCAACAATGCCATGGGCAGGGCCAGCGAAATGGCAGAGAACATAAAAGCCGACATCATCTCAGAGGCCCATAACCACGAAAGGGCTTCTTCGGAAAAAGGCAGCGGGAACACACAAGCCGCAGATGACGGAGCTCACGCAGATGCCAACAAAACAGGATCCGGATCGGAAGATGCCCCTTCAACTGATGATAAGGATATGAAAAGGTAAGATATGACTGAAAAAATACTGATAATCGAAGACGAAGATAAGATTGCCAGATTCATCGAACTTGAGCTTTCCCACGAAGGCTACGATGTGTCTAAGGAAAATAACGGCAGGACAGGGCTTGAAGCGGCCGAAAGCGGCCGCTTCGACTTGATCCTGCTGGACATCATGCTTCCGGAGCTCAACGGACTGGAAGTACTGAGGCGCCTCAGGCGTTCCTCCGATATCCCTGTCATCATGCTGACTGCCCGGGATGCAGTCAATGACAAGGTCTCGGGACTGGACATGGGCGCTGACGATTACATAACCAAGCCCTTCGCTATCGAAGAACTGCTGGCTCGCATCAGAGTAGCACTGAAACGCAATCGGTCTGCGGACAGGTCCTCTTCTGTCCTGACGGCAGGCAAGCTAACGCTGGACAAAGACGCCCATACCGTCACTTACGATGGACAGACTGTGGATCTGACCAACCGCGAATTTCTGTTGCTGGAGACCCTCATGGAAAACAGGTCCATCGTCCTTTCCCGAGACACGCTCCTGGAAAAGGTCTGGGGTTATGATTACATGGGAGAAACCAACGTGGTCGACGTCTACATATATTATCTCAGGAATAAGATAGATGACAGATTCGGCGAAAAAATCATTGAAACAGTCCGAAGCGTGGGGTATGTGATAAAATGAACAGCGGCAAAAGACAAAACAGCGATAACAAAAGGACCAGATCCATATCAAGAAAGATAAACAGACGGCTGCTGAGGAAACTCCTCTCCTCCTTCATCCTGATGGACATCATCATCGTGGTGATGGCCGTCTTTTTCTGGTGCCATTCCGCCGAAACGGGTAATGGCGACAAATTCAGCATTTCCAATCAACGGAGCTTTTCATCAGTGACTTCTCTCGAGCCTGATGAAAAAAACGGAAGCTCAGACGTCTCCGATGCACAGGACATACACGAAGCATATGCCGATTATCTTGAAGCAAAGGACAACAACATCTCCTCGGTTTTTCCCGGGAAATTCAGAGACACTCTCGCAGAAAGCATGTACAGTTACGAGGACGACAGCGGCAAAATGCGTCACGTCTATTCAGGCACATTCCTGCTGAGCCTGTTTTCATGTGTGTATATCACGGCCATCATCCAGCTGCTGACCATAGCAGGCGTTTTGATATCAGGAGCGCGGAAAATAAGGCGCTATCTGGCTCCGCTGGATGAACTGGCTTTCAAAGCCCAATTCCTCAGCGATGCCGCCCGTTTCGACCAGCAATCTCTCCAGGAGCTTGAGGACGCTATCGACGCTATAAGCCCGTCAGGTGAAGGAGCCCGCATACATACGGGAAATTCAGAAATGGAAAATCTGGAAACCTCCATAAACCACCTGCTGGAAAGGATGAGGGAAAGCTACAGTCAGCAGTCGCGCTTCGTCTCCGATGCCTCCCACGAACTGCGGACTCCCATTTCCGTCCTCCAGGGATATGTGGATATGCTGGATCGCTGGGGCAAAGATGACGAAAAGATACTGGACGAATCTATCGACGCCATCAAGAGCGAGACGGAGCACATGAAAAGGCTGGTGGAGCAGCTGCTGTTCCTGGCCAGAAGTGATAGCGGCAGGACCAAACTTACCATGGAAGAGTTCTCCCTAAACGATATGATGAAGGAAGTATGCGACGAGTCCTCGATGATAGACGAAAAACATAAATATATCTTCAAACCATGGAACGACGATATACGCGTCACGGGTGATATGGCTATGCTGAAACAGACAGCCAGGATACTGGCGGAAAACGCAGCCAGATATACGCCTGAAGAAGGCGCCATCACCATGAGCACATCCATGGAGATCTCAGAAGATGAAGCAGCCCGTCCCGCATTCACTATCCAGGACGAAGGCATAGGGATATCATCAGAAGCCCTTTCCCATATATTCGACAGGTTCTACAGATCCGATCCGGCCAGAGCTAAGGAAAGTGGAGGCACAGGCCTGGGGCTTTCCATCGCCAAATGGATAGTCGACAGACACGGCGGCCATTTCAAGGTCCTGACTATGGAAGAAGTAGGTACCAGGATAACAGTAGTCCTCTGATTCAGAGCGATATGAAAAAAGGCCGCCGCGCCGACGAAGGGATCTCGTCAACACGGCAGCCTTTTTATCTCTTATTTTCAGCTATCGATCCTTTTCTTTCTGGTAATGATGAGTACTGTCGCTCCAAGAGCGGCTGCAGTCGCCAACATCATCCACAGTCCAATCAGAGATGCATCGCCTGTTGCAGCACTCTTATCATCCTGAGCCGCCGCGTCTGTACTTCCGGCAGTCGTGTCGGAAGTTCCGTCAGCGCTGCCGTCTCCGGTCGTCGTCTGATCATTGGAAGCAGTCACGGTATCCGTGCTGCCCTCTTCATTGCCGGAACCATTGGCATCACCTGAATTTCCGGAATCATCCGACTGAACTTCTTCACCGCTGCCTCCGGTGCTGTCGCTTTCACTGCCGCCGGAGACTCCGTTGTCGACAGCATTATCGCTGCCTGCGGAAGTATCATCTTCAGATGTATCTGAGTCACCTGCTGCGCTCTCCACCGCCAATACTATCGGAGACAGACTATCCAGCTCCACTGTTACCTTCCCCTTTTCTGCCGTCACGACATATGTCTCCATATAGGTGACATCATCCACTTCTTTATAATGGAGCACTGTTATATCCTTGCCATCATATTCCTCACCCACATCAAAGGTAAGAACGATGGACTCGGCCGTCTCGCTCAGAGAAACATCATATACACCCAGTATATCCATGTCGGAAACAGGCTCGACGAGAGTTTCATAAGAATCATCCTTTTCATCGATGCTCTCGACGGTCAGCTGAACCTTCTCAGGATCCACGCCGTCGCCGAAGACAGCGGAAACTTCCAGACCAGTTTCTTCATCGACAAGCTGCAGATCGTCAGACACTTCCTCGGCTTTCGCCGTGACCGTGACCGTTGCTGAAGCTGACTTGCTGCTGTCCACCGTCGAGGTGGCTTTTACCGTCAGCGTTTTCGTACTCTCATCTTCGCCTATAGTCAGTTTTCCGTTCTCGTCTATAGATGTCGAATCGCTCTCATTTCCCTGTACCGACCATGTCACTTCCTGAGATGGATCTCCTGTTCCCAATACTGCCACGCCAAAAGTCCTGGAGCTGCCTTGTTCAAGGGATATCTCCGAAGGATCGATCTTCACCTCGTCCACAGTGGCTTTCGCTTTTACCGTTATGGCCTGGGAAGCTGTCTTGGTGACGCCTCCGCTGGTATAGCTTATGGTCACGCTGGTATCGCTGGTTTTGAGAGCGTCCGTCGAATATGAAACACTACCGCTCACATCGGTAGCAGTGCCGTCGCTCCATTTGGCAGTCACCTTCATACCGGTCGCGTCGAATTTCTCACCTTCCGTATAACTTGTCTTAGTCGGCGCCGTAGTTATAGAGATGGATGAAAGCGTTGCCGGCTCAGGCTCTGATTCTTCGGTGCTGCTCCCATCGTTGACGATATCCACGTAATCAGATGATATGTAAGCATACATACTGCTGAAGCTGTACTGGCCGGAGCTGCTGTTAAGAGCTGTCCTTCCGCTGTTGAGGACGCCGTCGCTCTGTATCCTGTAGAATGAGTTGGTAGCTGTTTCATCCAGTATCAGTACCGCGTAATTAGATACCGCTCCCGTATCATAAAGCACCGTGCTGGACGTGGACGCTCCATTCCTTACATTGACCGTATCATGATTTGAATTTATAGTATCCTTGATCCCTATAGTATACTTGTCGTAATCCTGGCTGCCCTGAGACTTGTCCAATGTATAGGCCACGTTGGCCGCCTTTTCTCCCCAGTACGGGTCGGAAGCGTACTTCACATTGAGTCCGCTGCCCTTGTTGCCCAAAAATCCGCCGAAATAGCGCCAGTCTTCAGGATCCAGATACCCTCTGGACATATATCCATTGGCGAAGTCCTGTATGCATGCCGCCACACTGGCAAATGTATCGGCGCTGGTGCCCGGTGAACTGTCTACCGCATTGAGTCCGAAGAGATTGTTCTTGCTCTGACAGATGCTGCTTGTCCCCCAGGCGCTCTCGTTGGCGGCTATGCCAGCCATCAGCAGTCCGTTGACACCATATGTATCCTGGTTGGTGACGATAGTGCTCCCTATGTTGTACATCTTGGAGCTGCTGCTCACCTTGCTGTTTATCATGGAATTGAGAGTGCTGCTGCTATAGGAAGTAGTGCTTCTCATAGGCAGGTACTGATAGTAATTGTAATAAGGGTCGTCGGGGTTCACCGAATTGTCCCTCGTGTTGTTCCGATAATCTGACAGCATGGTAGCATAATTAGTATAGAAATAATGACCATCATAGCTGTAATAAGTCGTCCCCGACTTCAGATAAGAAGGAGCCTCTCCGTTATCCAGCGTCGTTCTGTATCCCGGAGTCGTCATATCGCACACTATACCGTGGATGAGTCTCCCACTGTTGACGTAATATCCGCTGACTACCGCCGCCTCGCTCAGCGGTATCACGTCTACCTCTGAGCTGCTGACAAGGCCAATGACTCCTGACAGCATGAACTTCACTTTGCCATTCTCCGTCCCAAGATAGGCCGCGTCCGCGCCGTAATCTCCATTGGTATATCCTGAAGCTCCCGTACCGTACTCAGTATATGAAGTAGTCTCATTACTCTTGGTATTGAAATTCACAACGTATGTCGTACTGCTGGCCGATCGGAGCTTCGACTGAGCCGACGGGTTTTTCACCGCCTCATCCTCCATCGAACCGTCAGTATCGCCAACCTCCTCGATGTTACCATTCACATCCATCGAAGTCACAGAATCCTCTCTCGTTTGGTTTTCGTCCTCCAGGACCTGCGGTTCCTCCGATGTCTGTGACCCTTGTCCGTCATTTGCCTCCGCTGCGCTGCTCTCCAATAAAGATACCCCGTTAAAGATCATACACAGTGAAAGCACGAACACCAATAATCTTCGTCTTTTCACCTCTGTCCTCCTTTTAAAACATCTTGAAATAATATCTGCAGATAAAAATCCATCTGTTTCGCCAAGCCTGTGTGATGACAAATCCCGTATACCGCCCCTCCTTTCTGCCTTTTTTTACTATTTATACCAGTCATCACATTTACGCAAGGCGTTTGTTTATGATTACCATATCTATATTATGTAAATCATTTTCTTGGTTCAAAACCTTTTCTTACCATTTTTCCCCAGAGATTTTTTCCCACGTCACCATCTCTGTATTTCTGCCGCATCTCGGGGTTTCCCCTTTTCAATTTCGTCATTTGTAACGCTTTTTCGCCATTTTAATTTACATAATTCAAAATCAGTAGACCTGATTTTTGTACCTTTTCTGCGCTCTTTTTTGGCATTTTTGTGTGCATATAATACCGCATAAACGTTGAAATGTCAATGTTTTCATGGATTTCTCCCTGCAATTTTCACATTTCATTTTCGTCAAATTTTGCTGTTTTTCAAAAATTATTTTTCTCTTCTCTTTTCCCTGTGGCAAATCAAAAAGCACTCCATGACGATCTTCAGTCACCCTGTCCAACGCAAATAAAAACCTGCAGGCTTTAAAACTGCAGGTCCCGTTCACCGCTATATATTCTCCATTTCCCGCTTTATCCATGCCATCAGCAAGTTTATTATCCGCCTCTGCTGATCCGCCGTAAGCTCCGTCCCCCGTGGGACACGATACCATTTTTCCAGACAACCTCTGCAGCAGCATCCACAGGCATGCTGCGCCTTGAACACCGGATGGCCCCTCATAGGCGTCTGTTTTCCATCATTGGATATCTCTGCAGGAGCCAGCCGCTTAGCGATGAATCCCTCCGCGTGGCTTCTAATGACTTCCATACCTTTTTCTTCCACATAACGCCGTTCCTTATCATCCAGATGGAACCCGGCACGGAACTTCGACGTCCTGAGCCTGGCCAATGCCTGGTCTATCGTCTGCATACCATCCATCACCCCTCATATCTTTCCAATATACCTTCGATGTACCGTTTATACTCTTCCTTTACATCCTCAGGACCTTCTATCGATACGCCCCTTCCCAATCCGGTTATCCATCCGAAAAACTGAGGGCTGACGGAAACAGGAACGGTCAATCTGAAGCGTTCACTGCCTTCCGGCACTATGGTGATCTCCCTGCCGAAGCGGTCCAGCATCACTCCCACCAATCTTGCCTCACATAACAAGCTGACCTTTTCATCTACTCCACCATACATCCCGAAAGTCTTCTTGGCAAACGAAGCCAGATCGAAACCGTCAAACTTCTCACGCCCCAAACGCACCTCCCCGGAAACCGTCACATTTCTCATCTTGTCAACGCGATAATGCTTTATTCTCCCGGACTCTTCCTCATAAGCGATCAGATAATAATTTTCGTCGTCCCAGGTGAGAGCCCACGGGCTGACGTTATAATATCGCCCGCCTCTCTTCGGTACCAATTTCTTTTCCATGCTCCATTCAGTATATTGAAAATCTATCCGCCTGTCCCGCGACAGCGCCTCGTGTATCCTGTCCACGTTGTAATATATGGTCTCATTATCCGCTTTTGGCCTGTTGATTATGAAAACATCACGTTGCAGCTGCTTCGCGTTGTTTTCACTAGTCAGCTTTTCCAGCTTGGAAATCAGTTCCCGTGATTTCTTCGTCGTTATGAATTTGGATGCCTGTACAGCATCCACTAACAGCTTCAGTTCCGGAAGCTGGAAATCCCTTGACGCGATGTAACATCCGGCTTTTACACCGCCTTTGACCTGAACGATATCCAGTCCAAAGCTCTCCAACGTCTCGATATCCCCGTATATGGTCTTTCTGTCCGCTGTAAGCCCCCGAGCCTTCAATGCCTTCTCCAGATCCGCCGCCGACAGGACGTGCTCCTCATCGCTGCGTTCCAGCAAAGTCTTCATTATATATAGAGTCCTCAGCTTCGTGTTTGAAACTGCCATATCTTCCTCCTGTCCCGAACATTTCCTGCTCTGTGCTTCTGGCGTGCCGATCGTCCTTGTCTATTTTCTTCTTAAATCTTCTTCTTCGATTTTACTATAAAGAAAGTCCGGCTTCAACCTCATGCCTGCGGCATTCTTCCGGTATCCACACGGCAAATAACACCTTTAGGCAATACATATACTATTACAGCCTCTGCCTTTTCCCCTATCTTGTCATATAGCCTT
>UQRM01000018.1 GCA_900543485.1 uncultured Eubacterium sp.
AGCCTGAAAACAGGATGGAGCAGCCTGCCGAGGAGCAGGGCGATGAAAGAGATGATGTCGTCGAACAGGAACCGGACCAGCCGGAACTGATGAGAGATGACGGAAAAGATCTTCCGTACGGAGAGATAGACCTCGATTCGATAGGTGAGCTGAAGATCGAAAGCGATATAGAGAACGAAACGAAGAATACGATAGGATATGATGTTGGGAGAAGCGGGAAGAAATACACGACATCGGAATTGGAAGCGCTGATCAAAGAGTAATATCCAGAAGGAGGAATATATGTATTGTAAGAATTGCGGCAATGAGATTGCGGATGGCTCGAAATTCTGCAACCACTGCGGAAGCCCTGTAACGGCAGCGGCACCTCAGCAGCATGATGATCCTGCGGCTGCAGTGTCTGCGACGGCAAAACCTCAGGCGGCCGCGTCAGTGGCGCCGGCAGCGGCATCAGTGCCGACGCCGGGGGCGGAGAAGAAACAGGAAACGAAGACAGACGATACTCCGAGGGAACCATTATTCGATGAATTCAAATGGAATGTTGAAGAGTACCCGGGGAGAGGTCCGGCGAAAACCGAAGACGTAGACTTCGACTGGAACGCAGATCCCAGCGATATACCGGATACAGTGCCTGCTACAGCGCGAAGGAGCGTGACAGCGGCTTCTGACGCAGATCGTACAGTGCAGGATGTCGCCGCGGAAGCGCCGGGCCTGGGACTTTCGTCATCGGCAGGAGACACGGCGCAGGGGGCGCATGCAGTGACATCGCCATCTTCGGCATCTGCGACTGAAGAGATCAAGACGATGAGCGCGGCTGACAGGATAGACAAGTTCTATACGTTTAATAAGAAAAATGAAGAATTCCAGCAGCTTCTCAACAGAGAATATGAGAAGGTGAAATCCGGAAATGCTATAAAAAACGAGATGTCCGAGGCGGAAGAGCTGGCTAAGCAGAAATTCGAAGCCAGGACCGAAGATCCGTCGATGGAAGCGTTCCTGGAAAGGGAGGGAATCGTAAAGCCTTATCAGCCTAAGGCTTTTGAGTCCGATGTGCTCCAGCGGATAGAAGCTCAGGAAGCTGAGAAAGAAGCCAAGAGAAAAGAAGAAGAAGCCAGACTGGCCGCTATCGAAGAAGCCAGAAAGGCCGCGGCGGCAGAGGCAGAGGCCAGAAGGCAAGCCGAGGAGGCCGCCAAGAAGGCTGCCGAGGAGGAGGCTAAGCGCCAGGCTGAAGAAGCCGCTCGTCTTCGTGCGGAGGAAGAAGCGAAGATAGCAGCAGAGGCTGAGGCCAGAAGGCGAGCCGAAGAGGAAGCAGCGCGCCTTGCGGAGATCGCTAAGAGAATGGCTGAAGAGGAGGCGCGGCAGGCTGAGGAGGCCAGGATAAAGGCTGCCGAAGAAGCTAAACGTCAGGCTGAAGAGGCGGAAAGACTGAGACTTGAGGAAGAAGCCAGACAGCGAGCCGAAGCTGAAGCTAAGATAAAAGCCGCCGAAGAAGCCAGGATAAAGGCGGAAGCTGACTTGAAAGCAGCACAGGAGGCTGCCAGGATAAGAGCACGGCAGGAGGCCAGACTGGCTGCCGAGACGGAGGCCAGATTCAAGGCCGAGCAGGAAAGAAAGCAGCTGGAAGCCGCGGAGGCTCAGAAGCGTCTTGAAGAAGAACGCCGGAAGATAACCAGAGAAGCCAATCAGGCGGTCGCTCAGGAAGAAGTCCGCAAGGTGATCGAGCAGACAGCCAGGATGAGAGATGAGGAGGCTGCCAAGATAAAAGCCACGGTGGCAGCGATGAGAGATGGCATCGATCAGATGCGCGACAGCAAGGTAAGCCGTGAAGTGGAGGAGGCGCATCAGGCGACAAAAAACCAGATAAACGAAATGGCCAGAGCGAGGGATACCTTCTTCGCGGAGCTGGAGGAGGCCGAGCCGAAGGCGAGCGGAGCGCAGCCGCAGTCTCAGGACGTGCATTCTGAAAAAGCTGCCGAAAGACCGGTGACCGGAAGAGAGACGATGCTTTCCAACGAGGAATTTGTACATACGAGGACGATAGATAAAGCCTCCATCAAAGCGGGGCTCAACGATGATACTATCGTGGCGTCCAAAAAGCCAAATCCGGCGCCTGAAAGTGATGATGAGTTCTTCGACAGCCTGGATAAGGCGGCGGAGACCAATAATATGGCAAGCGGCGAAGAACAGACGGAACAGCAGCCTGTGCAGAATGACGGGAAAGGCGCGGCTGTTGCCGGAGCGGCGCTGGCCGGTGCAGCCGCAGGTGCTGTTATCGGAGCAGGAGCCGCAACAGCGTATGCGGACGGGGCGCAGCCAACTGATGCGCAGCCGATAGATTTCAAGACAGGAACAGCCGGAGAGTCGTCTGCCGGGGAAGCTGATGATCTGCTTTCGCAGTTCGAGAGCGTGAACGATCTGGGCGGCGCTGCTCAGCAGCCACAGACCCAGCAGCCACAGCAGAGTCAGTATACTCAGGAGCCTGAGGTTCAGGAGCTGCAGTTCCAGCAGGATCAGCCGCAGACCGAACAGCTGGGCGAGATATATCAGGGGACTCAGCAGACAGGTGAGTTCAGGATGAGCGATACTATCCAGGCCGGGAATCTGAGTGAAGCATTTAAAACAGAGGAAAAACCGGGCCTCAACGAAACGCTGGTGATGCCTAAGAATGAGATGTCCGGAAGCGATGCCTTCAGGCAGGCCGCGGCAGCCAATGATTTCGACAACTACGGCAATGCCGAGGCGGCGAACTACAGGGAACAGCAGAGGCAAAGAAGCCAGAACGACATGGATGACTTCTATGACGACAGCTTTTTCGATGACGAAGATGAGTCCCAGCTTTCCAAGAAAGAGCTGAAGAAGAGAGAAAAGGAGAGAAAGCGTCTTGAAAAGGAAAGGGCCAAGGAGGCCAAGATCCTCGCGAAGCGCGATTCGGATTTCGATAACGTCGCGTCAGATGACGTAGATGAGGGAGAAAAGAGCGGCGGCAAAGGCAGACTGGCGCTGAAGATAGTTCTCATAGTCCTTATCGTGATACTCGCTGCGGAAGTCGTAGGCATGGGAATAAGGTTCCTGGCTCCGCAGAGCGCAGCGGCGGAATTTATCGACAATCAGCTCAACAAGGTGATACAGCTCATAACCGGCGATGATACTGAATACAGCGTCATAGCCGCACAGGTCAGGACAGAGCCTATGGAAGATAAGACAGACCTTATAAGGTCGCAGCGCGACAGGAATGTGGACGACAATATAAAGGAGATAACCTACAGCTCGGATCTGGCGTACGATCAGGAAAGGGACGCAGAGGTATCGGACCTGGTCCTATCACAGCCTATGACCCAAGTAGAGTGGGGTAGAGATGAGGATAACTATCCCGTATATTATGACGAACAGGTCGTAGGCGAAATAATAGATTTTGAGTCCAATCTGGTCAACCTGATGAGAGACGGCGACGAAGCAGTGCTCGGATCGATAGATCCTGACAGCAATTTATATACGGAGATCTCGGCCCTCAGCGGCCAGGGGATGGAAGGGGATTTTGAAAAACTCGAGATTGGAGAGATAAGACAGGCCGGCAATCACTATTATGTATGGGTGAGAGAAACCATCGGAGGCAATTCTGTCGAAAGGGTATATGCGATGTATCCGGATCATGAATTCGTCATGATGATGTCGGCGCGCTATGAAGTTTAATGAGGAGGTAAACTTTGGCAAAAGGGAAGAAGAGGAGACCGTTATTGTGGATAATAGTGGCTGTGGTCGTGATCCTGCTGCTGTTTTTCAGCCTGATAGGGTTCATTACGGACTTCATCTGGTTCAAAGAGCTGGACTACGTATCGGTATTTTTCACTAAGCTGTTCACGCAGATAAAGATAGGTGTACCTACATTTGTAGTGGTGACCTTTCTTGCATACGTGTATCTCAAAGTTCTCAAGAGAGGATATTTTAAGAAGATATCGTCCGATGAACCTGTGAACCATGGCAGGCTCAATCTGATATCGTGGGGATTGGCGGCAATATATGGCGCCATAACGACGTTTTTTGCCGTTACCAGATTGTGGTTCGATTTTTTGCAATTCGTAAACAGTACGGACTTTGATATCAAAGATCCGCTTTATAATATGGATGTATCCTTCTATGTTTTCAGGCTTGATTTCATAGAGGAGGTGAATCAGATCGTTTTGGTACTGCTGATAGCGTTTGCGGTGCTGACGGTCATTTACTATTCGATACTGCTGTCCATGAGGACGCCGAAGATATTCGAGGAAGGCGACGACAGTTTCGGAAGTGCTTCCAATGAGAATGCCGGCTCAGCGGGTGCCGGCGGCGGATCGCCTTTTGGAAACATGGGGGGAATGTTCGGTAAGTTTGCCGAGTCCTTCGCGGGAAAAGCCGGCAATGGCGGGTTCAAAAGGCCTTCCGGAGGCGGAGCGCTGGATAACAAGAACCTGAAGATGCTGGTGAGCATTGCCGAAAAGCAGCTGATCATCGTGGGCGTACTGTTCTTTCTCATGGTGGGAGTAAACTTTTTCCTGAGACAATACGGGCTGCTGTTTGAAAACACAGGAGCAGTTTACGGAGCGGGATTCACGGCTGTTAATGTGACCCTCTGGATGTACAGGATAATTATGGTGCTGTCGGTGATAGCCGCCATCGGATTCGCGGTGGGTATAAACAAGAGACGCGTGAAATACGTGGTGACAGTGCCTGTGTTGATGATAATCATCGGCCTGGTCGGATCGGGAGCCGGGCTGCTGGTCCAGAACCTGGTCGTTACTCCTGACGAGATAAACAAGGAGAGTCAGTATCTGGAAAGCAACATCGAATTCACGCAGGCGGCCTACGGGCTGGACAATGTTGATACAAGGGAATTCGCGGCCAGCAATGATCTGACGTCCGAGGATATCAGCAATAACGATGAGACTATATCCAACATCAGGATAAACGACTATGAGCCGACCAACACTTTCTACAATCAGACCCAGGCCATAAGGCAGTACTATTCGTTCAACGATGTGGATGTGGACAGATATATGATAAACGGAGAGTACACCCAGACCTTCCTGTCGGCCAGGGAGATACAGGAAAGCTCCATCAAGGACACGTGGCTCAACAAGCACCTCAAGTACACCCACGGTTACGGCATAACCCTTTCCAGGGTGGATCAGATAACGGCCAGCGGTCAGCCTGATGTGCTGGTAGGGGATATCCCGCCGGTATCCAGCGTCGAGGATATACAGATAACTCGGCCGGAGATATACTATGGAGAACTGACCAACAATTATGTGCTGGTCAATACGTCAGAGGATGAGTTCGACTACCCTGACGGCAACGAAAATAAATATACCCAGTACGAGGGAACGGCTGGAATAAAGCTGAATCCGCTCAACAGGTTCATGTTCGCCGTCAAGGAGAGAAGCTTGAAGATGCTGGTATCGGGCAATATCAACAGCGATTCCAGGATATTGATAAACAGAAACATCGAGGAAAGAGTAAGGGAGATCATGCCGTATCTGGAGTACGATGAAGACCCTTATATGTTCACAGTCGACGGAAAACTGTACTGGATAATAGACGCATACACCTATACCAACAGATATCCGTATTCTGAACCTTACAGCAGTAATTCGGATATCAATTATATAAGGAATTCTGTAAAGGTAGTCATCGACGCCTATAACGGAACGACTGACTATTACATCGTGGATGATACAGATCCTATCGCTCAGAATTTCAAGAAGATATACCCTGACCTGTTCAAGGATCTGGATGATATGCCTGAAAGCATACAGGCTCACATGAGATATCCGGATACGTTATTGGATATCCAGGCGCAGGTATACCAGAGATATCACATGAACGACGTCAACGTCTTCTATCAGAACGAGGACCTGTGGGAAATATCCGATGAGATATACGGCACTGAAGAGCAGAGGATGACTCCTAACTACTACATCATGAAGCTGCCGGGAGAGGAAAAGGCTGAATTTGTAAATTCCATACCGTTCACTCCTAAGGATAAGCGAAATCTGATGGGGCTCTTTGTGGCCAGGAACGATGGCGAAAATTATGGTGAACTGATACTGTACCAGATGCCGAAGAGCAAGACGGTATATGGACCTATGCAGGTCGAAGCCCAGATAGACCAGAATACGGAGATATCCGAAGATTTCTCGCTCTGGAGCTCGGCAGGGTCACAGTACAGCAGAGGAAATATGTTCATTGTTCCGATAGAGGATTCGCTGCTCTATATCGAGCCGGTATATCTGGAGGCCACCAATTCCAGTATTCCTGAAGTCAAGAGAGTTATCGTAGCTTACGGAGACAGGATCGCCTACGAGACTACCCTGGCGGAAGCGCTCAATTCCCTGTTCGGAGAAGGAAGCGCTGAGGAAAGCACAGGAAGCGATCAGTCAGCCGCAGCCGGAGAGGGCAGCGGCGGTCAGGATCAGACCATGAGCCAGGCACAGGTGATCTCCAATGCTCAGCAGGCATTTGCAAATGCCCAGAAAGCATCCCAGGAAGGAGACTGGGCCGCATACGGCCAGTATCTGGATGAGCTGGAGCAGTATTTGAATATGTTAAGTGAATAATAATATCGTTCGGAACATTCCCTTTATGCCGTTAGGTCTGACGGGAATGTTCTGTCGTTCTAAGCGAGATACAAAGGAGATGAGTTATGTTATCGTATGATTTGGACAAGATGCTATACGTTATTCCCGCGGACAGTCATGAGCCGGAAAAGGTCAGGGAAATACTGCGGCAGCACCCGGAGATAAAGTTCGTATCACTTATGGGTATAGATATAGGAGGCCACGACACCGACGAGAAGATACCGGTGGAGGAATTCATCGACGATATGGAAAAATTTCTTGAAAACGGTGTCCAGACGGACGGTTCCAGTGTAGTGCTCCCTAACATAGCGAAACTCAACAATGCCAAGGTGGATATCATACCGGATTCTACCGTCAACTGGTTCGTGGATCATAATTTCAACTATCCGGATCACGAGACAGGGCTTCCGGTAGGGACCCTCAGGATACCATCATCACTGGTCCATAACGATTCATATCGTGTCGGGTCCAGGGTGATACTCAGAGACGCCATACACAATTTCAACGAGGATCTGATGGAGCTGCTCAGGGAGAATCCGTATGTGTTCCGGTATCTGGATCTGGACAGTGTCGACGAGATAGAAGGCATAGAGGTCACAGCCGCTACGGAGCTGGAATTCTGGGTCAAGACTCCGGATGACGATGCCGACAGAGAACAGCTTTCCACGGCTCAGATGCTTAAAGAGCAATACTGGAAGAGGACTACCGGTCCGGTGAGGACTGCGCTGGAAGAAGTGATGGTAGTGCTTCAGAAGTACGGCTTCAATATGGAAATGGGACATAAAGAAGTCGGTGGAGTCAAGGCAAAGCTGGGCAACTCGGGGAATTATGACCATGTGATGGAACAATTGGAGATAGACTGGAAATTCTCATCGGCTATACAGGCGGCCGACAATGAAAACCAGATAAAATATGTAGTCCGTGATATATTCAGGACTTACGGCCTGGAAGTCACGTTCATGGCCAAGCCTGTGGAAGGTGTGGCGGGAAACGGCGAACATACTCACATGGGTGTGGCGGCCAGACTTAAGGACGGAAGGCGTGTAAACCTCTTCTCGCCTGCCGATGTGGAGAACGAATTCCTGAGTCCCGTAGGCTTTGGCGCGCTGATGGGACTGTTGAAAAATTACGATGTGGTCAATCCTTTCGTCAGCTCCACCAACGATTCCCTCAACAGACTGAAGCCGGGATATGAGGCTCCTGTCTGCACGGTGACATCCCTGGGACACAGCGCGAAAATGCCGTCGAGGAACAGGACGGTGCTCGTAGGACTGGTGAGACAGATAGGCAACACTATGGCTACCAGATTCGAGCTGAGATCGCCAAACCCTAAGAGCAATACATATCTGGTTCTGGCCGCTTCGTACATGGCCATGCTGGATGGCATAAAGGAAGCGCTGGAGCACAGCAAGACGCCTGCCGAGCTGGAACAGTCCATTTCCAAGGAGTACGGAGAGGAAGACTTCTATCTGGAAAAGGACAGGATGTACAGGAGCGAGAAGGACGTGTTTGACGAATATACGGCCGATGAGCGTGATGAGTTCTTCGGCAGAGCGCCAAGGACCGTATGGGAGAATCTGAAAGCATTTGATGAGCATGCCGATAAGCTGGCCATATTCAAGAGAGACGATGTGATGACCGATGTGACGCTGGATTCCTACAGAGAAGCCGTCAGAGCACAGTGGGCTACCGAGCTCCATGACAGGATAATCCCTGACACCATGGATTTCATCAGAGCCTGCAGCAAGGCCCATGATGAAATGGACTGTGTCGATTACGACAGACATTACTGGGAGAGGATACAGCGGCTGCGGAATTATCTGGGCAGAGATACTCTCGACAAATATTGCCTGCTCACCAGGATAAAGCAAGCCCTTGACAGCGGAAGATACAACGATGCCTCCGATATGCAGATAGAGATGCAGGAGGTGGTGGCGGAGCTTACGCGGCTTTATATAATATACAAGAAAAACTTATTTTAAACAGTGACGGAGGAAAAGTGAAATGTTAGATATCAAGAGGATAAGGGACGATTTTGACAATGTGAAAAAAGCCGTCGAATCCAGAGGACAGGGCGACTTTGGTATAGACAAGGTGCTGGAATACGATAAGAAAAGACGTGCGTTGCTGGCTGAAGTGGAACAGATGAAAAACAGGCAGAGTGTGTCCTCCAGACAGATACCGGTGATGAAGAAAGAAGGAAAGGACACCAGCCAGCTGATGGCGGAGATGAAAAAGTTGTCGGAAGAGATCAAGGCTCTCGACGCTCAGGTGAGCCAGGTGGAGGCTGATCTGAGGGATGCCCTTCTCAATGTGCCTAACACTCCGTATAAGGACGTGCAGGTGGGAGCCGATGACAGCGCTAACGTGGAGCTGAGAAAGTGGGGAGAACCAAGAGAGTTCGATTTTCCGCAGAAAGCTCACTGGGATGTGGGAGCCGATCTGGATATCCTGGATTTTGAGCGGGCTGCCAAGATAGCGGGGACCAGATTTACCGTTTACAAGGGAATGGGAGCAAGACTGGAAAGATCCGTGATAAACTTCATGCTTAACCTTCATACGGAAGAGCACGGATTTACGGAGATATTGCCTCCTTTCATGGTAAACAGGGACGCTATGATAGGAACAGGCCAGCTTCCTAAGTTTGAAGATGACATGTTCCATGTGCCGGCAAAGGATTTCTTCCTTATTCCTACGGCAGAGGTACCTGTGACTAATCTGAGGATGAATGAGATAATGGATGAGGCGGAACTGCCGGTGTACTACACGGCCTATACGCCATGCTTCAGAAAAGAAGCAGGTTCAGCCGGACGTGATACCAGAGGACTCATCAGACAGCATCAGTTCAACAAGGTCGAACTGGTCAAATTCGTAAAGCCGGAGACGTCTTATGACGAGCTGGAGTCCCTGACGAGAGCAGCTGAGGAAGTCCTTCAGAGACTGGAGATACCATATAGAGTGGTGAGACTTTCCACGGGAGATCTGGGCTTCTCGTCGGCTATGACGTACGATATCGAAGTGTGGATGCCTAGCTACGGCAGATATGTGGAGATATCTTCATGCAGTAATTTTGAAAGCTACCAGGCCAGGAGAGCCAACATAAGGTTCAGACCTGCTGAAAAGGGAAAGCCGGAATTCGTCCACACTCTCAATGGATCGGGACTTGCCGTCGGCAGGACAGTGGCCGCTATCCTGGAAAACTATCAGCAGGAAGACGGTTCGGTAGTGATACCGGAGGCACTGAGGCAATATATGGGAGTAGACAGGATAGAGAAAAAATAGGGGGAGCAGGGATCTCCCCGAGACCAAACAGCAAGGAGAAGAAAAACAATGGACACGATAATCATAGCCGCTGTGTTCGTCATATATCTGGGCGTCATGGTGGTCATAGGAATGAAGTACTACAACAAAGAAGACGACATGTCGGAATATATCCTGGGCGGGAGAAAGCTTCCGCCCATTGCTGTGGCCATGTCAGCTCAGGCGTCGGATATGAGCGGATGGCTTCTGACGGGACTTCCGGGACTGGCTTACATACTTTACGCCGGCACATCGGAAGCTATCTGGACTGCCGTTGGACTGGCATTGGGAACATATCTCAATTGGCTCTTCGTCGCCAGGAGGCTGAGAAAGTATACTCAGGTGGCGGGGAACGCCATTACGCTGCCTGACTTTTTCGAGAACCGTTTCCGCGATAAGAAGCACATACTCAGGATGGTATCGGGAATATTTACTGTGATATTTTTCCTTGTGTACACCTCGTCTCAGATGGTGGCAGGCGGGAAGCTGTTCACTACTGTATTCGACATGGATTATACTATGGGTATGATCATCGTCGCCATCATCGTACTGGCTTACACAGCTCTTGGCGGGTTCACCGCTGTGTGCTGGACAGATACAATACAGGGCATAATCATGTTTTTCGCGTTGCTCATCGTTCCTATCGTGGCCTGCGTACATGTGGGAGGCCCTGGCGCGGTAGCGGAGAACCTGGCGCAGCTTACCGATGAAACGCTGCACTTTTTCCCTGAAACCACCGGCGGGCATATAGACAGCCTGCTGCTGGCGTCCGCTCTCGGATGGGGACTGGGATATTTCGGCCAGCCCCATATATTGGTGCGTTTCATGGCTATAGAGAATTCTGAAATGATAAAGACATCCAGACGGATGGCAATGGTGTGGGTGGTGCTTACCCTTTCGGCCGCTGTTCTGGTAGGACTCATAGGAAAGGCATTCATGCCTGATCTGGCTGATGGTGAGACTGTTTACATGGAAATGATAGACGCCCTTTTCAACCCTGTTCTGGCAGGAGTGATGTTGATAGCCATCCTGGCGGCCACCATGAGTACAGCCAGCTCCCAGCTTCTCGTCACAGCCTCGTCGGTATCGAGAGATATTTACGCCATCCTCTTCAAGAAAGAAGGAGAAGAAAAACAGCTGGTATGGGTCAGCCGTGTAGCAGTAGTCGCTGTATCGGTCATAGCGATCTTCCTGGGATTGGATCCTAACAGCTCCATATTCAGTCTGGTGTCCTGTGCCTGGGGCGGCATAGGGGCGACCTTTGGACCTCTCATCCTCTTCTCGCTGTTCTGGAAAAGAATGACGCTGGCAGGAGCTATCGCCGGCATGATCGTAGGAGGAGTGACAGATCTGCTGTGGTACAACCTGTCGGGAGGAGTATTCGACATATATGAGATAATACCGGGATTCCTGTTCTCGTCGCTGGCTATCATAGTGTTCAGCTTGTTGACGAAACCATCTAAGGAAATCGTAGAAGAATTCGAATCGGTGAAGGATGCTGAGATATGATCCTGAAAGAACAGCCAGGATCCTCTGCGATATCGTAAATACAGCGATGAGTGCTGTTTTGCGGTATCACGGTCGTACGCAGAAAGGAGAAATAACATGATTGCAGATAAAATGAAACCGCTGATGGCTAATAACTCGGCTATCAGGACCATGTTCGAGGAAGGGGACAAGATGAGGGCTGAGTTCGGGGCCGAAAACGTATACGATTTCAGCCTGGGTAACCCTGACGCCCCTGTGCCTGATGAGATAAAACAGGCTGTAATAGATATCCTCAACGAGGAAGATCCGGGGACGATCCACGGGTATATGAGCAATGCCGGGTTTGAAGACGTAAGAGAGGCCATAGCTCAGTCTCTCAACAGGAGATTCGGCACATCCTTTGACAGCGGAAATATCCTGATGACGGTAGGAGCTGCCAGCGGGCTCAACGTGGCTTTCAAGACCATACTTAATCCGGGAGAAGAGGTAATAATCTTTGCACCATACTTCCTGGAGTATAACTGGTATGTGGATAACTACGATGGGAAAGTGGTACAGGCGCCGACTGATAAGGAGACTTTTTATCCTGATCTGGAGAGCTTTGAAAAGCTCATAACGGACAAAACGAGGGTGGTGCTCATCAATACGCCAAATAATCCTACAGGAGTCATATACAGCGAGGAGACCATAAAGCAGATAGCCGATATCCTGAACAGAAAGCAGAAGGAGCTTGGCAGGACTATTTTCCTGATCTCCGATGAACCGTACAGAGAACTGGCGTATGGTGGAGTGGAAGTGCCTTACGTGACAAAGTATTACGATAATACTATCGTGGCATATTCATACAGTAAGTCTCTGTCTATACCGGGAGAGAGGATAGGATATCTGGTCATCCCTTCGGAGCTGGAGGACAGTCAGATGGTCTTTGATACAGCGTCCAACGCCAACAGGATCATAGGGTGCGTCAATGCTCCGTCGTTACAGCAGAAGGTCATCGGAAGGTGTGTGGATGTCCAGGTGGATCTGGAGTATTACGACAGGAACAGGACTGCGCTGTATGAGGGGCTGAAGGAATGCGGATTCGATTGCGTAAAGCCTGAGGGAGCGTTCTATATGTTCCTCAAATCTCCGGTGGAGGACGAAAATCTGTTCTGCGCGGCAGCAAAAAAGTATAATATTCTGATGGTACCGGGGACTTCCTTCGCGTGTCCGGGATATGTCCGTCTGGCCTATTGTGTTTCCTACGATACCATAGTGAATTCCATGGCAGGATTCAAAAAACTGGCGGAGGAATACGGGCTGCGGCAGTAGGACAGAATTGCGGTTGAACACACATTTGACTGCCTTATGAGGACGAACAGAAATTGAAGTTTGTGTGAAAATCCTACCCCCTGGGTTTAAATAGAAGAACAGGTACTGTATAATAAATCCGTATTCTTCAATAAGTGATAGTTATTTCAGTAGAGAGGAAACTATGATTACAAATTTAAGGAATTACAAGAAAGCGCTTGTGGTGACAGCAGCGGTTGTAATTCTGGCAGTTGCGTCAGTGGTTGTCCTGAATATGACAAAGCCGTACGCGGTATACGCGGACGGAACGAAGGTAGAAGATCCATATGTCGTAAAGGCCGGAGATGAGGAATTGTTCCTTGTGGAGGATTCCAAAACGGCGGAAAGAGTTATAGAAACTGTTATCAAGCAGTATACGCCTGACGGCGCCCAGATAAACTCCATATCGGTGGATAAGGAGCTCAGCGTCGACAACAAGAGCCTCAGTCGCGGAGAGAAGGCCCCTACAGTACTTACGGAAGAGGAAGCAGTCAACTATATACTGGAGGAGAACAGTCAGGAGGATCCGTTGTTCTCGGTAACTATCAACGCTGAGATAGGCTCGGTGGAAAAGGTAGAAGCCGGTACACAGTATGAAGACAGTGATGAACTGTATAAGGGACAGAGTGAAGTCAAGAGCGAAGGCTCCGACGGGGATCAGATCGTAACAAATGAGATAACCAGCGTCAACGGCGCTGTGCTTACATCGCAGGTGATCGATACGGCTCTGCTCAATGAGTCGGTCGATACGGTAGTATATAAGGGTACGAAGGAAAGACCTAAGGATACGGTCAGAGCTGATTATGGCGGTCAGGTCATGGGAAGCGGCAGCGGTGCCGCTGTGGCCAATTTCGCATTACAGTTCGTGGGGAATCCATACAAGTATGGCGGTACAAGTCTTACTGACGGCGCTGATTGTTCCGGATTCGTACAGAGCGTATACGCCCAGTTCGGTATATCGCTTCCTAGGACGGTGGGACCTCAGTCCAACTGCGGTAAAGGCGTTTCGTACAGTGAAGCCCAGCCGGGAGATCTGATCTGCTACTCAGGGCATATAGCTATCTATATAGGAGGCGGCAATATCGTCCACGCGGCAAATTCCAGAAGCGGTATAATCGTTTCGACAGCTAAGAGCTTTGGGGCGATCACTACGGTAAGAAGAATAATAGAATGATCTGACATAAAAAGAATAAGGTAGGAAAACAAGGCTGCCCGTCGACCGGCAATGGTTCGGTGAGGCAGCCTGATTATTTGGCAGGAGAAAGGCTCGCTGCCGATGGGAGGCTGGTTTTCACGGAGAGAAAAATGATATACAGGATGTTTTGCAGGCTGTTCCAGGCGGTGATGAAAGCGGTCATGTACGCGCTGCCGTGGCATACGCCTGACGTTCTTGAAGGGGATGAGGCCCTGAAGAGAATGGTGGACGACATCGAAAATCAAGGTATAAACAAAGTCATGGTAGTGATGGGACCCAGTATGATGAAGCGTGGTCTTCCCCAGTCCATGTTGGATATTATGAGCCGCAGAGCCATACAATACGTGATCTTTGACAAACTCACTTCAGATCCCACTGATGAGCAGGTAGAATCAGGGGCGAGACGCTACCGGGAGGCGGGATGTCAGGGAATGGTGCTATTTGGAGGCGGATCACCTATGGATTGCGGCAAAGCTATAGCGGCGCGCATCGCCAGACCGGGGAAGAGTGTGAAACAGCTGCAGGGCGCGCTGAAAGTCCGTCACAGAAAGGATGTGCCGTTGATGTGGGCTGTACCGACGACCGCCGGAACAGGCTCTGAGACGACAATGGCAGCTGTGATATCTGACAGCGTAACTCATAGAAAAAAGTCTATAAACGATCCATCTATAATCCCGCATGTGTGTGTGCTGGATCCGGCCCTCACGGTCGGTCTTTCTCCCGAGATGACTGCTTATACTGGCATGGACGCACTCTGCCATGCGGTAGAAGCGTATATCAATAAGACTTACAACACAGAGCGGGAAGATAAGATGGCAAAAGACGCCGTAAAATTGATCCATGATAATTTGATAAAGGTATACCATAATGGTGGCGACGTCGACGGCAGGAGGAAAATGCAGCTTGCTGCTTTTTTTGCCGGGAGAGCGTTCACCCGCGGCTGTGTCGGGTATGTTCATGCTATAGGACATGGGATAGGAGGATTATATGGTCTCCCTCATGGAAAAGTCATGGCTGTGCTGCTGCCTTACGTGCTGGAGGTCTATGGAAGCTACGCCGAGGAGAGATTGGCTGAGCTGGCTGATGCCTGTGGGATCATGGACGGAGAAAGGGCAGCAGAGGCTGTATCCGATAGGGAAAAGGCGATAGCCTTCATAAACTGGATAAGAAGTGTTGATCGTCAATTGACGATCCCGGAAAAGCTGAGATGTATCAAGGCCGAGGATGTGCCAACTATAGCACGGTGGGCGGCGGAGGAAGCGAACCCGTTGTATCCGGTGCCGAAGATATTAGTCAGGGAGGAGCTGGAGAAGCTGATAATACAGATAGCTGGAAGTCCGGAGAAATAGCAGACGTGGATACCCATAAAAGAGGAAAAGGGAAAAATTTTCCGATAAAACTATTGACAAAACTTTTGAAAAATAGTATCATAATAAAAAAGTTAGTTAACAATAACTTAAGTGCCTAAAATAACAAAGACGGATATACGGGCATGAAATATTGCCCGTATATTTAAAAAGCTGAGTTAGTAAAAACTAACCAAGCAAAAAACAACAGAAGCTAATAACTGTAAATGCAGGCGGTACGCTTGCCGGCAGCAAATAAGATACGCCGATAAAAGCGAAACCCCGGAAGAAGGAAGGATATACATCGAGGACAGGAGGATGTAATGAGTGTGGTAATAATCGGAGGGCATGAGAGAATGGTCCGTCAATATGAGGAGATCTGTGAGAAGCATGGATGTGATGCAAAGGTATTCGTAAAGGAGCGGAGCGGATTCAAAAAGAATCTGGGGACGCCGGACCTTATGATACTGCTGACTAATACGGTGTCTCACAAGATGGTGAAAAGCGCGGTCAGCGAAGCCAGGAGGAACAAGATACAGATAGCCAGGGCACATAGCAGCAGCGCATCAGCTCTGACAAATGTGCTGCGGCAGCACGGCGCGGGGCCGATCGATAATTGAGGTGGAATGAAGCATCGGAAAAAGCGGGATTTTCGTGAAAATATATGACCAAATAAGCACACATGGAGAAAGAGGCCACCGTATCAGGGTATGATACGGCGGCCTCTTCCTCGTATTCATAGAGAGATGTACGGATGTAACTATCTGCATCATGGTTTGGGCTTTTTTATCGTTTACGCCTTCCCGAAGCCGCATACCGGGAAGGTGCAGGTCTTGCAGTTGAGACATAGACCTCCGTGAGCCAGTCCGTTGATATCCTGCTTGGTTATTCGTTCTCCTGCCAGCAATCTTGGTACTATCAGGTCGAAGATGCTTGTGCGGCTGTACATTACGCAGCCGGGGAGCCCGACAACGGGAACATCCCCTATGTATGACAACATGAACATGGCGCCGGGGAGGACAGGCGCTCCGTAGCTGATCACTTCTCCTCCGGCCTTGCGGATACCGGACGGCGTTCTGTCGTCCGGGTCGACAGACATGCCGCCTGTGATGCCTACTATATCCATGCCCTCATCTATCAGCTGCCTGATGCAGTCGGCGATCATCTCATCGTCGTCATCTGCAAAGAGCTGCTTTTCAACTTTGCTGCCCAGGTTACCGAATTTCTCTACAAGGACAGGACCAAAAGCGTCTTTTATGATACCGTTGTATACCTCGCTGCCGGTAGTTACGACCCCGACCTTCATTTCCTTCAGAGGGACGATCTTCACGATAGGGGTATCTCCCAGGATGGCTTCCGCCTTTTTCAGCACTTCTTCAGCTACGAAAAGTGGGATTATCCTGGTACCGGCCAGTTTCTCTCCCTGACGGACCACGATGTTCTCGTGTATGGTGGCGAACATTATTTCATCCTGAGAAACCAGCTGATACAGCCTTTCGCGATCTATCTTCAGGAGGCCGGTAACAGCCGCCTTCAGTTCTATCTTACCTTCCGACGGTTCTGTCAGCTCTATGCCTTCGCCAGCGGCTTTAGAGGCTATTCTGTAGGCGGCCTCGTTCTCATGGACATCGGTATCGTTTTTCTCCAGGACGAACAGATGCTTCTTACCCATGGAGAGCAGCAGAGGGATATCTTCCTCTGCGATTATATGCCCTTTTTTAAATTTAGGGCCCTTGTACTGGCCCGGTATTATCTGAGTGATATCATGAGCAAGTACTGTTCCTACGGCCTGTTCTACGGCGACTTCTTTCATTTGATTATCCTACCTTCCTTCAGGGTGATATTTTTATCGGCGAAGAGCTCGGTTTCGCGATGGTTGTGAGTTATCAGGATTGTCGGTATCCTCAGGCTCTCCTTGAAATCCAGGAATTCTTCGTATATCTTTCCCTTGGTGTTCTCGTCCAGCGCTGAGAAAGGCTCGTCCAGGAGAAGGAGAGACGGTCTGGTCACCATCGCTCTGGCCAGCGCGACACGCTGCTTCTCACCACCGGATATAGCAGTAGAGTTTTTCTTGGCCAGATGGGCTACCCCCAGCATTTCCATCATGTTATCGGCATATTCAAGCATAGGCTTCCTGGTAGCCTTGCGCCTGTACACCTTTTTGTTTTTCAATCCATAGAGCACGTTTTCGCGTACTGTCATGTTGGGAAACAAGGCATAATTCTGGAAGAGATAGCCGATGTTCCTCTTTTCAGCAGTGACATTTACCTTATCAGTATGACTGAAAAGAACCTTGTCGTCAATGGTGATTTTCCCGTCATCAGGAGTGATGATACCGGCCAGACAGTTGAGTATGGTCGTCTTTCCCGCGCCGGAGGAGCCTTCTATGACCAGGAGTTCGTTTTCCATGGTGAATTCCACGTCCAGTGTAAAGTAATTGAGCTTTTTTATCAATTTGAAGGACACTGCCATTTACATCAGACCTCCTTTGCTCTTTCTTCTTTTCAGCCAGAGATTGAGGCCGAATACCAAAGCGAAGCTGAAGGCTACCATTACGACTACCAGAGCCATGGCTTCATCATCTCTGCCTACCACGGCCGCGTAATATATAGATGTAGGGATGGTCTGTGTTTTGCCGGGGATATTGCCTGCCAACATCAGGGTGGCTCCGAATTCGCCCAGCGCTCTGGCAAAGGCGAGAACTACGCCGCTGACGATGCCCGGTCCCGACAGTGGGAAGGTTACAGTCCTGAAAACTTTGAAAGGGCTGCTTCCCAGGGTCCTGGCCGCCAGCTCATAGCTGGGGTCGACGCTCTGAAAGGCTCCTTTTGCGTTCTGATACATAAGAGGCAGCGCGACTACGCACGCTGCGATGACACAGGCTATCCAGGTGAAAACCACCTGAACCCCGAAGGTATCAAGAAGAAAAGCCCCTATGGGGCCTCTTCTTCCAAAAACCTTCAAGAGCAGATAACCTACTATCGATGGAGGTAAAATCATAGGGAGGATCAGTATTGTCTCCCATACGTTTTTGCCGGGTACGTTCCTCTTCGTAAGGAGATATGCGAAGAACACTCCCAGGAAAAACGCTATTACCGTCGCGAGCGTCGCGACTTTAAGTGATAAAATAATAGGATCAAACATATCTACTCGATTCAAATCCAAAAGGTTGCGGTGTTTAGAAATTTACAGTGAATCCGTACTTCTCGAAAACTTCTCTGGCAAAATCGCTCTGCATGAATTCGAAGAAATCAGCGGCATAGTCGGCCTGAGGAGCATCCTTCATGATTGCCGCAGGATATACGACTTCATCGTAGAGGCTCTGGTCAACATCACCGATGATGGAACCGCTTTCCTCATCCAGGAGCATAGCGTCCGTTCTGTAAACGAAACCGCAGTCTGCGTCGCCTGTCTCAACATAGTTGAGTACCGCACGAACATCCTTGGCGTATACGATCTTGTCAGTCAGCTGATCTGTGATGCCCATGTTTTCGAATACCTGGGACGCATACTGGCCGGCAGGAACTGTTTCAGGTTCGCCGATGGCGATAGTTCCAACTGCATCGGTAGTGAGGCTGTCCATTGTTACCACATCAGCCTTTTCAGCTGTAGCGATAAGCGTAAGTGTGTTCCTGAGGATGTCTGTTCTCGTCTCAGTGTCTATGTAGTTTCCTTCCTCAAGCTGATCCATGTTGGAAACGGAAGCCGAGATGAAGATGTCGCAAGGAGCGCCGCCTTCTATCTGCTGTACCAGGTCTCCGGAGCCCGCGTAGCTAGGTGTGATGGTGGATTCGGCGTCCTTTTCGTACTCGGCGATGATCTCATCGAGGGCATCTGTCAGACTTGCCGCTGCCAGAACGGTAACTTCAGGTTTTTCAGCGCTGTCTTCGCTGTTGCTGCCGCACCCTGCCAGCAGCATCATTGACATGACCATGATGATGGCTGTCGCGATAGTCAATACTTTCTTCATATTTCCTCCTGTTTTTCAAATGATCGGTTAAAATGGTTGATAATGTAGCAATACGAACAATACTTTTATTCAAAAATGATTCTAACACAGAAAAAAGGCATTAGATATTGTCTGAACAACATAGAATGCCTTTAATTTGCTTAAAAAAGTGCAATATTTTGCTTTTCCGTCAAAAGCGTTGCATTATTGATACAATTATCTCATAAGCGCGGGAATGGCTGTGATCAGCTCTCTGATGTTGGCCAGTCGCTGCTCCTCTGAAGGGAGGCCGTCGGCCGGGTCGTGATCAGCTGCAGCGGAAGCGGCGCCTTCAGTCTCGGGGACGGTGCCGCAGCTATCCCCATGGTCATGTTCGTGTTCCATGTGAGCGTTGGAATCCCCCATACCGTAGATGAGCTCCAGGATATGGACAGCGTCTTGCCCTTGCTTTTTCAGAGAGTCGCGACAATCTATGCAGCAGGTCAGATACGGCAGGACCTTGTCGCTGCCCTGACTGTCGCTGCCCTGACTGATCGAGGCTCCCATATCCTCCGCAAGAGCGATGATGGCCGCCTTGGTCTCATCGTCAGCGGAATACCTTTCATCTCCTTCAGCCTCAAACAGAGTATAGCTCGCGGAATTGCAGCCTCCGCTCACGTTCATGTCCAGCAGGAGCTGATAGAGGGACAGGACTTCCATATCAGGAGAGCCTTCCCGCAGCCTGGCCATACATTCCATACAGGGAGTGACGACTACAGGCTTTCCCAGAGACAGCCACATATCGCGGACAGCATCGCTGCCGCAAGGGCCCACGAGGATGGCAGTGTCCGGATGCTGGAACAGGATGGAGTCATAGATCTTGATGACTATCTCTGGTTCGGCTCCGCACAGGCGACATCCGGGGAAAAACAGATATCCGCAGGACCTGCGGCTTGTGCGGGAGGAAGAGGAAACGCCTTCCTCCGCAGGAGCGTAGGAGTCTCTGGCAAATAGGAGGATATCTTTTGTCTGCTCCATATCGCGTTTGCAATCGTGGTAAGAAATCTTTATCATTTGTACACCTCGCAGTAGAATGTGATTCAATTATACCATATGTATGGCTGACGGGGGCGCTGAAAGATGGCGGGATCATATAGCAGATCATTAAAAAAGATGAAAAAATGTTGTTTTGATAATGCAAAAAAGAAAAAGCGCGCAGCCGGACATGCTTTCACAACATGTCAGCTTCGCGCGTAGGCAGTTAGCAAAAATTGTTGTTATCAGTTCTATGCGGGTTTGGCAGCCCGCAAAAACGGAGTAATTATCTACAGGATCATTGTACGTGCAGGACACCTGTTTTGTCAATACAAATGTTGTCGGAACAACAAAAAATATTTTCGAAGTCAGATTCCGGCCGATACGATCAGCTATTGGTCTTGATTAAGGGCAGAGCGGCGGATATAATAGGTGACAAACGGATAGTAAAGGAGGTCGGGCGCTGAGCGCGCGGAAATGTGATGACATACGAAAAGGATATATTCGATATTACAGAAAGAGGGCTGGAGCTGGCATCGCTGGAAGCGGGAGACAGAGTGCTGGATATCGGCTGCGGCGCAGGAGATGATGTGGCCTATTTTTCGGAGAAAAAAAGATTGAAAGCCGAAGGTATCGATATCAGCCTGGCAGCCATAAGCGAAGCCAGGGAAAAACACCCTGACATAGCTGTGAAGTTCGGTGATGGAGAATTCCTGGACGATTATTCGTCCTTTACATTCGACGGTGTGTTCATGCAGGATGTGCTGAGGCTGATAAACCTCCCGGACGAAGCGCTGCACGAAGCTTATTGTGTTCTGAAGAAGGGTGGGAAACTGGTCATCGTGGATGAATATCATAAAGATCCTGACCCGAAAAAGATGAAAGCGGTAGCCATAGAGGCACAACGGCAAAGCAAGATACCACATAAGGAAGGAGACTGTGAGACCGACCCTGTCAGATTCGTCGATTTCAGATTCGACGGAGCCTTTTATGAAGGACCGCTGAAACGTCAGCTGGAAGAGACAGGATATGTGATAAAAACCTTTGAAGATGTGACGGATGCGGTGGAGGCCGGTCCGCAGGGAGGCGACAGAAGAGAAGACGGCAAGACAGGAAGATTCCTGTTGGTGGCGGAGAAGCCGAAAGCATGATATATATAATGTAGGAAGGAGAAAAGAAGATGTCGGAACAGTTGTCATATTATGCGCGTGATCTGCTGGAGCAGGGGCAGGATTTTGTCATCGCCAAGGTCGTGGATACCAAGGGATCGGCTCCCAGGAAGAAAGGAGCGGTCATGCTGATGAGACAGGACGGCTCCACCATAGGAACTGTAGGCGGCGGACTTTTGGAGGCTGAGACTGAGAAGCTGTGCCGTAAGACATTCGAAACCAGGGAAAAGAGCCGTATCTACGAGTTCACGCTGGATGAAAAGCAGAAGGGAGCCCTTGACATGGGGTGTGGAGGAGACGCCACAATACAGATAGATTATATCTCGGCTGATGATCCGGGGGATTTCGTGGAGGAATTCAAGCTGGCAAGCACAGCATATATATTCGGAGGAGGCCATGTGGCCTACGCGCTGGAGCCTGTGCTGCGCCATGTGGATTTTAAGACTGTGATCATCGACGACAGAGAGGAATACGCCAATCCACAGAGATATCCGAAGGCAGCAAGGACTATCGTAGTCGACGATTTCGATAACGCCTTTGACGATATAGAGACCGATGAGGACAGTTATATAATAATCGTGACAAGAGGCCACAGAGGAGATCTCAAAGTGCTTCGCCAGGCTCTCCGGAGGCCATTTGCCTACCTGGGGATGATAGGCAGCAGGAGGAAGAACGGATTGCTTTACGATGCTCTGAAACAGGAGGGAGTCACTGATGAACAGCTGGAGCAGGTACATGCCCCTATCGGATTGGAGATAGGATCGGAAACTCCGGAGGAGATCGCTATAAGCATAGTAGCTGAGATAATCAGCGAAAGAGCCAGAAAAAACAGAGGTCAGTAGACATGTCTGATATACAAAAGGGCAGTTTGAAAATAGAGGAGCCGGTATTTGCAGCGATAATACTGGCGGCGGGATATTCATCGAGGATGAAGAAATTCAAGCCCCTGCTTCCCATAGAGGGGACTACGGCACTTGAAAGACTGGCTGCCAGTGTCAGAGCCGGGGGAATAGAGAAACTGGTCGTAGTCACAGGTCATCGAAGAGAGCAGCTGGAGCCGGTGCTGGAAAAAATCGGGGCGATCGAAGCTTACAACGAAAATTACGATGACGGTATGTTTTCTTCCATAAAGATGGGGATCAGGCGCGCGGCAGAGCTGTATAGCGATGCCGCGGGCTTTTTTCTGATGCCGGTGGACTGTCCTCTGATAGACAACGGCGTCATAAGGAAAATGCTCGGGAAAATCGTGGCCAGCACCGGGGAGAACAGATCCGATTTTTATGTACCGGTATTTGAAGGGAAGAAAGGACATCCTCTGTATATCCCAGGAGAATATGCGGATGAGATATCCAGGTACGAAGGAGGCGGCGGGCTGAAGGCTGTGACCGACAGACACTGGGACAGGATGGTGAGAATACCGGTGGACGATGAAGGATGCCTGCTGGACATGGATACGTTAGAAGGCTATGCGGAAATACAGGAATTCCTGAAAGCAGGCCGCAGGCGTGAGGATGTTGTGTCGCTGGCCGAAGGACGGCGTATATTCCTTGTGAGGCATGGACAGACACGACAGCACAGGGAAAAGATGTTCATAGGCCGGTACGATGTCCCCCTCAGCGATGAGGGCATGAAGCAGATGATACGGACAGCAAAGGAAATCGCCCGGCTCCGGCCGGAAACGGAAGTCATCTATACCAGCGACCTGACCAGGGCAGTCCAGTCGGCTGAGATATTGAGCCGGCAATTTCGATCCGACAGACAGCTGCCGATGAGGCTGGAGCTTAGCCGGAGACTGCGGGAGATATCCCTGGGACCCTGGGACGGCAGGCCGGTCCGCGAGATAAGGGAAAAGTACCCGGAGCAGTACGCCAGGCGGGGGCAGGACATCTTCACTTTCAAGACAGGAAACGGTGCCGAAAATTTCTATGATATGCAGTATAGAGCGGTGAAGGAGCTGAGGAGGATACTGAAAGAGGACGATAACCGTGATGTGGTGATAGTGAGCCATAGCGGTGTCATAAGAGCGTTGGAAAATAATCTGCGGGGCATACGGGTGGATGATAGCTGGGAGCCTCTTTCCAAGGGTGATTTTCGAGTGGTGGAGATTCTCCGCTGACCCGTTGATGCCGATGCTATTTTTTGTAAAATTCCTTCTTTCCACTTCTTTCATGATGAAGAGCACTCATTGGAAGTAAAAAAGTTTTCAAAATCGGACAAAAAGCTTCATATATATAGAAGAAGTTTGAAAGGCACAATTCTTAACAAAGATGATAGATTTTAAATAATGCTTGTGATATAATGCACTTCGTACGGACAATTTAATATCTGTAGAAAACACGTTGACACCCATATCATCGACCTTTAGATGCGTCTGAAGTATAGAAGAATGGGAAAGAAAGAGAGGTTTTTGAAATGGAAAAGAAAGGGAGGTCTTTGAACAGCATCAGAGTCAGTCATGAAAAGCATACTGCAGGCTGTGCGACTGAGAAGATGGCTGTTCCTGAAACCGTCTGTATTTCCATGGCCCAACACATAGGCGCTCCATGCAAACCGTTGGTTGCAAAAGGGGATCACGTCAAAGTCGGGCAGAAGATCGGAGATACGGAAGCATTTGTGAGCGCGCCGATCCATTCCAGTGTATCGGGCACCGTGAAGGAGATCTCATCCATGAGATCGATGGCGGGAGGAGAAGATCAGGTCATCATCATCGAAACTGACGGCAAGCAGGAAGTCAGTGAAGATATCGCTCCGCCTGTCATAGAGAGCCAGAAGGATTTTGTGGCGGCTCTGCGGGCCAGCGGGCTCGTGGGTCTTGGAGGAGCGGCATTCCCGACCCATATTAAATTCAATCCGAAAAATCTGGACGAAGTGGACACTCTTATCGTAAACGGAGCGGAGTGCGAGCCGTTTATAACGTCCGACCACAGGCTGATGCTTGAGGACACGGAGTTTATCATAAAGGGCATCGAGGCCACGGTTAAGTATCTGGATATCAAAAATGTATATATCGGCGTCGAGGAAAACAAGCCGGACGCCATAAGCAGGCTGAGAGAAGTCATCGAGAAGAAGGGCCTCTCCGGCACCATAGAAGTAAAAACGCTGAAGGCCAGGTACCCGCAGGGAGCGGAGCGGGTAATGGTCCATGAAGTAACCGGAAAGACTCTAAACGCAGGTGTTCTGCCTGCGGAGCTTGGAGTACTCCTTTCCAATATCACGTCCATAGCCTTTATAGGTCAATATCTGGAAACGGGCAGACCGCTGACCACCAAAAGGATAACGGTGGATGGCAACGCGATAGCCGAGCCCAAGAACATAATAGTTCCTATAGGAGCCAGGATCGCCGATGTAGCGGCGGCATGCGGCGGCTACAAAGCGGAGCCGAGGAAGATATTGATGGGCGGACCTATGATGGGAAGGGCTGTTTACTCTGACGAATTCCCTATAGTAAAGAATAACAATGCCATATTGATCTTCGACGGACCGCAGGCGCTGATACCTGAAGAGACGGGCTGCATAAAGTGCGGCATGTGTCTGAGAGCGTGTCCGTTTGATCTGATGCCTGTATCTATGGTAGAGGCATATGAGAGGAAGGACGTGGACAGACTTAAGCGGCTGAAGGTCACGGAATGTATGGAGTGCGGAAGCTGTTCGTATATCTGCCCGGCAAGACGGCCTCTGAGCTTTACCCATAAGATGGCAAAAGGATTTTTGAAGGAGGTGGCTGGCAAATGACGGATAACAGATATCACGGCAATTTGGATATAACATCATCTCCTCACCAGGTCGGCCCTGTGAATACGACGAAGGTGATGGGAATGGTGCTTCTGGCGCTGGTTCCGGCGTTCATAGTTGGTATATATCAATTCGGATACAGGGCGGTGACCCTCACTCTCGTATGCGTCATAGCATGCGTGGTGCTGGAGTATCTGATGAACAAGGCATTGAAGAGAACTCAGACTATAGGCGATCTGAGCGCGGTAGTTACAGGCGTGCTCCTGGCATTTAATCTGCCGGCCAATTTCCCTTACTGGATGGCAGTAGTGGGAGCTATCATAGCGATAGTGATCGTCAAGCAGCTGTTTGGAGGCATAGGCCAGAATATCGTAAACCCGGCGGTAACAGCCAGAGTATTCCTGTTGCTCGCTTTTTCCACGGAAATGACCACATGGCCTACAGCAAGGGGAACAGGGCTTGACGCAGTGACGTCGGCCACGCCTCTCGGTGAGCTGAACCTGGGCAGCGGTCTGGGTGATGTCACGGCATCCAATATGGATATGTTCCTTGGCAACATCGGCGGCTGTATAGGAGAGATCAGCGCTGTGGCGCTGCTCATCGGCGGCATATTCCTCATCTGTACCAGGATAATCTCGATACATATACCTCTCAGCTTCCTCGGCACTGTGTTCGTGTGCGGCTTCCTGTGGGGAGGCCTCGACGGGGCTGTCTTCCACGTGCTGGCCGGCGGAGCGATACTGGGAGCGTTCTTCTGCGCCACAGACTATGTCACATCACCGATGCTCCCAATGGGGAAGGTGATCTTCGGCATAGGCTGCGGTCTCTTTACCATGCTCATAAGGCTTTTCGCCACGTATCCTGAAGGGGTGTCCTTCGCTATACTCCTTATGAACATACTCACTCCGTATATCGACAGAGTGACGGAAAAATTGATGTATAAGGCGCCAAAGGCTGTGAAGAAAGGGGATGTTGTAAATGAAAAATAATTCATTCAAAGAAAACTTTTCCCCGATTATAGTTCTGGTGGTCATATGTCTGGTCACTACTCTGGCTCTGGCAGGCACGTACAGTGTTGCTAATCCAAAGATCATTGAGAACCAGAAGGCGGCAGCCGACGAAGCGAGAGTGTTGGTTCTGCCTGAGGGAGACAGTTTCACTCAGTACGACGGAAAGCTGGTCGACGGCGTCATCGACTGCTACATGGCCGATAACGGCGCCGGAATGACTGTGACAGCCGGAGCCGGTGGTTACGGCGGTACAGTCGAAGTTATGATAGGCATAGATCCCAACGGCGCCATCACAGGCGTTACGGTAACGAATCATTCGGAGACTCCGGGGCTGGGAACTAAGGCTATGACAGAGGAGTATCTTTCTCAGTACAATGGGGTAAGTGAAGTCGCAGGCGACGATATCAGAAAAGACAGCGACATAGACGCTATTTCAGGAGCGACCCTCACATCCGACGCGGTATACGTTGCTGTAGGCGCGGCTCTGGACCAGTTCAAGGAATGCGGAGGTGTTAACTGATGAATAAATTGCAGATAGTAACAAAGGGTATAATAAAGGAAAACCCTGTTCTGGTGCTCCTGCTGGGAACGTGTCCGACGCTGGCTACCAGTACGAGCGCGATAAACGGATTGGGCATGGGCGTGTCCACCATGGCGGTACTTACATGTGCCAATATAGTAATAGCCCTTCTGAGGAACATAATCCCTGACAAAGTGAGGATACCGTGCTATGTAGTAGTTATCGCGGGATTCGTAACGATAGTTCAGTTCCTGCTGCAGGCGTACCTGCCGTCCCTCAACGACGCGCTGGGACTGTACATACCGCTCATCGTAGTAAACTGTATCATACTGGGAAGAGCGGAGATGTTCGCGTCTAAAAACACGGTCCTTGATTCAGCTCTTGACGGCATAGGGATGGGTATCGGCTTTACCCTCGCTCTTGGCGCTATGGGTCTGATCAGAGAATTCCTCGGAAACGGAACTGCTTTTAATATACCTATCTATGCGGATACCGGTATAAGCCCTATAACGATATTCATGCTGGCTCCGGGAGGATTCTTCGTGTTTGCCCTGCTGGTAGCGGGAGTCAATCGCATCATGAAGGACAAGAGCAAGAGAAGAAAGGAATTCAGCTGCAAGGGCTGCATGCTCGCAAGCACGTGCGGCGGAGCCTGCGACAGAAAGGAGGCTGACGAATAATGACTGAAATACTGATCATAATGTTTTCGGTTATCCTTACCAATAACTTTGTATTGGCTCAGTTCCTGGGTATTTGTCCGTTCCTGGGCGTTTCCAAGAAGCTGGATTCAGCTGTAGGTATGGGAGTGGCCGTAACCTTTGTCATGGTATTGGCCTCAGCTGTTACCTGGCCGATCCAGGTGTATATTCTCGATAATTTCGGCATAGGATATCTTCAGACGATCGTGTTCATCCTGGTAATAGCGGCGCTCGTACAGCTGGTTGAGATGACGCTGAAAAAGTATATGCCTCCGCTCTACAGCGCACTGGGTGTATATCTGCCTCTCATCACTACCAATTGTGCGGTACTGGGTGTTGCCATCATGAACATCGATGAAGGATATAACTTCGTTGAGTCGCTGGTATGCGCATTCGGAGCAGGCATAGGATTCCTGCTGGCAATGGTGCTGTTCGCCGGTGTAAGAGAAAAGATGGAAAACTGCAAGGGTATCCCCGATTGCTTCCAGGGAGTGCCTATCACGCTGATTTCAGCGTCGATACTCTCCATGGCATTCATGGGTTTCTCCGGCGTGGTTGAAGGAATATTTGGTTAGGAGGTGGACGTGATGACGATGATAATAATACCTGCTGTCATAGTAGCGGCTGTAGGTCTGATTGCGGCCATCATACTTACTATAGCTTCTAAGCTGATGTTCGTACCTGTCGATGAAAAGGTGGCGGCTGTAAGGGAAGTCCTTCCGGGAGCCAATTGCGGAGGCTGTGGCTTTGCCGGATGTGATGATTACGCGGCGGCATTTGCCGATGACCCTGACTTGAGCACATCCCTCTGTCCTGTAGGCGGCCCTGAGGTGGCCGGCAAGATAGCCGAGATAGTAGGCGGTTCCGCCGGTGATGTGGAGCCTGAAGTGGCTATGGTAATGTGTCAGGGCAGCTACGATAAGACCAAGCCGATAATGTCTTCCGACAAGATATTCTCGTGCAAGACGGCCAAGATGTTCTACGACGGCCAGTGGGCGTGCGCTTACGGATGTCTCGGCCTTGGTGACTGCTTCGACGTCTGCAAGTTTAACGCCATAGACGTGTACGACGGTCTGGCCCACATAGACAGAGACAAGTGCGTAGGCTGCGGTGCCTGCAAGGACGCCTGTCCTAACGATGTCATCGAGATGGTCAAGAAGAAGAATCTCGTCCTGGTAGCATGCAAGTCGACGGATAAGGGCGCCAAGACCAGAAAGAACTGCGAGACCGGATGCATAGGATGCATGAAGTGTCAGAAGACTTGCAAGTTCGACGCAATAACGGTAGAAAACAATCTCGCCCGCATAGATCAGGATGCCTGCAAGAACTGTGGTATGTGCGAGAAGGAATGCCCTACCGGCGCCATCGTCAACTTCAGGAAGAAGAAGGCGAAGGCGGCCGCGACTGCGGAGGCGCCTAAGGCCGACGCGGTATAGCGGAAGGCGGAAAGGTCAGAAGATAAGAGGACTGCGCCCGCAGTCTGTGGTTCGCGACCCGCGGTCCTGGATCTCAGCGCGCAGTCAGGTGCAACAGTGTAACAGATATGAAAGAGCCGGAGCTGTCCCTAACTGGGATACTCCGGCTCTTGTAGTCAGCGGCGCGTCCGGCGGCGCGTGCTTTGCGACAGCCCTACCGTATGGGCCATCCTGCCGGAGATTTTCTGTGGCCATTATCCATCAGGCAAAGGTCACCTTGTAAATGCTTTCGTAATTAAGTGAAAAAATCCGAGCGAACAAAGCGATTGTCGGCGATAATTATCCCGGTTTTATCTACATTTTTGAAAAGGCGCGAAATGTAGGTAACTTTTTCAACGTTTAAGGCTTACATGACTATGATGAGTCCGTTAAAGTCGAAAAAGTGACGCTTTTAGCCCTTTACAAAAAATGTCCAGATTGTTCGAGCCCATTGGATTTTATCTACATATTAGAAAAAATGATAAATGTAGATAAAAAAAGGCGAAGCGGTAATCACAGTGTGTTTGAGACAGTGTTTCGCGGCCTTCTGATGGAAGATGCTTTGATGGTGATTTCGGAAAAGTGCTCTGAAGGCATGACAGGCCGAAGCTCATTCGTCATCATGCTGCCGGGTCGGTCGGTCGCCAGGCAGTCGTTTCAGTATGATGTAGGCCACGATGCCGATGAGGGCGCCGCTGATGAGGCCGGAGAAGATGAGGACAGGGAAGTAAATGAAGATGCTGAGGTTGGAGACAAGGAACGCTGCAGCCAGTATCTGCCCCAGATTGTGCGCTACCCCGCCCGCCATGGATACGCCTGCCACTGAAAAGAGACCTGTCTTCTTCAACAGCACCATCACCGTCATGCTGAGGATGGCCCCGGCGAGGGAATAGATGATGCCGAAGACCCCGGAGAACAGCAGACCGGCGATGAATATCCTCACCACGTTTATCGTGATGGCGTATTTCAGTCCCATGTGGTACAGGGCAACGATGACTACCAGATTGGCGATGCCCAGCTTTATGCCGGGGATGGCCGGGCTGAAGGGTATCAGGACCTCTATGTATGAGAAGATGAGGGCCAGTGCGGCCAGCAGTGCCGTCATCGTCAATTTTTTTGTATCAGTCGTGTTCTCCATTTCATCACCTTGCTATAGTATCATATTGGCGTGTCCCGCCGGAGATTTCCAGGACGACCTTATTGGGCAGACATATGATGCTTTCGCCTGTCTGGGATATGGCGCCCTGATGTACGCAGTCCTGCCCCTGACAGTCGGAAAAACTCATTGAAACAGTACCGTTTTTTATGGTAATCTTATTAATATGGCCGTCGCGTTCAACGGTTATCTCCCTGTCTTCGGAGAGAGGGTAGGAGCCGAAAAGCTGGCCGTCGCAGCTGATATCCAGTTGGTCTCCGGCGGTACGGCCGAAGGAAAATATATATGACATGGTCAGCCCCGCCGCCACGAGGAAGCAGGCGAGGAGTATATCGGCTTTTTTGAACATGATGACCTCCGGAGGTATCTATCAAATGAAAAGATTAAGGAAAATCACCAGATATATCAGACGCTCAGCGTTGTTCAAAGCGCTGATACTGATAATGATCCTGGTTTTTGCAATTATAACACAAACAGGCTGCTCAAATAAAGAGGTCAGCAAAACTGATTTTGCCCTCAATACCAGTTGTACCATAACCGTCGGCGGTATGTCGGAGAAAGAAGCCAACGATATACTGACGGAAGCTTTCGATGTCATGAGGCAGTATGAGGACATGCTCAGCAGGACTGTGGAGGGCAGCGATATCTACAGGATAAACAATGCCGGAGGTGAAGCGGTGGAAGTCTCGGATGAGACTATCGAAGTGCTTCGCCAGGGCATCGCTATGGGAGAGCTGTCGGGCGGCAGGTTCGATATCACAGTAGGGAGACTGACGGACATGTGGAACTTTACCGGTGAAGATCCGTCGGTGCCGCCTCAGGAGGAGATAGATGCGGCGCTTCCGGCAGTCGATTACAGGAATATCCATATCGACGGCAACAGGGTCACCCTTGCAGACCCGGGAGCGGCTATAGACCTGGGAGGCATCGCCAAGGGCTATATAGCCGATAAGCTGGCGGAGTTCCTGATGGATAAGGGAGTAGAGTCGGCGGTGATAAACCTCGGCGGCAACGTGGAGACGGTCGGCGCCAAGGCTGACGGAAGTTCATGGACTGTAGGGATAGAAAGACCGTACAGTGACAGAACGGAGCTGATGGGGAAAGTTTCATTGGACGATGGTACTTTGGTGACCTCAGGGATATATGAACGCAATTTCGAGGAGGATGGGGTGCTGTATCATCATGTGCTGGATCCGGATACGGGCTATCCTGCTGAATCAGATCTGGAAGCTGTGACCATCATGGCTGTGCGAGGTAATTCCGCTTTCTGTGACGGGCTGTCTACCGTCTGTCTGATGCTGGGAAAGGATGAAGCGATGCAGCTGGTGGAACAGCTGCAGGAGGAATATCCGGACATGGGCCTTGAAGCGGCCTTTATTGACAAGGAAGACGAGATGGTGCAAACTGAGGGCATGGATATCCAGGCCGCTGACTGACTATGATGGGATAAGGCTGAAGATCCGCGGCCGCGGCGGTGTGAAACGGATGTGAGGTGTGCAGTGCATGGAGAAAAAGGAACTGAGAACTGTAGACATAATAGTGCCTTGCTATAACGAGGGAGAAAACATAGAGCTTTTGTATCGGGAGACCCGGAAGGTGACAGCTGCCATAGATGGATATTCCTTTCGATATATATTCGTAGACGACGGCAGTGTGGACGATACGCTGGACAGGATAAAGAAACTGATTGCTCAGACTGAGCTGAGATATATTTCGTTCAGCCGCAATTTTGGCAAGGAGGCGGCCATGTACGCAGGGCTTCGGGCTTCCCGCGGCGATTTTGCCGTGATAATGGACGCTGATCTGCAGCACCCGCCTGAGCTTATCGCGGAAATGGTGAGAGTCATCGAGGCGACCGGCTGTGACAGCTGCGCAGCAAGGCGAGTCTCCAGGAAAGGCGAGCCGGCCATCAGAAGCTTCTTTGCCAGGAGTTTCTACAAGATAATGAACAGGTACAGCGATATAGAGATAGTCGATGGAGCGGTGGATTTCAGGATGATGAGCAGAAGGATGGTCAAGGCCATCGTCAGTATGCCGGAGACTCAGCGGTTTTCCAAGGGTATATTCGCCTGGGTGGGATTTGAGACCCGGTGGATAGAGTTCGAGAACGTCAAACGGATATCGGGAGAAAGCAAGTGGTCTCTGTGGAGCCTGATGAAATACGCTGTGGACGGATTCATCGATTTCGCCGCCTCTCCGCTTAAGTTCGCGGGAGTTTTCGGAAGCGTGACAGCGGCCGGGGCGGCTGTGTATCTGATAGTTGAGGTGCTGAAAACCTTGATAGCCGGAAAGGATACGCCGGGATATGCGTCCACCATATGTCTGATACTCTTCTTCGGAGGAGTGATAACGACCATCCTCAGCATCATGGGAGAATATATCGGCAGGATGTATATGGAAACCAAGAGGCGACCTATCTATATAGAAAAGGAAAGCAATGTGGATGAAGATTAGTCGATTTTTTCAACGGAACAAACTTATATTGGCGGCCTTTTTCCTGCCGGCGCTGCTCACTGTAGCTGCGATGGCCGTGACGGGGATATATCCTTTTGGTGAAAGTCAGATAGCGGTCATCGATATGTATCATCAGTATGTTCCTTTCCTCAGCGAGCTGCAATACAAGCTCCAGAACGGAGGGAGCCTGTTTTATACCTGGGATGGAGCGGGCGGATGCAACTTCTGGAATCTGCTGGCCTACTACGGCGCCAGCCCTCTTAATCTGATATTGGCTCTGTTCCCCGAAAAATTCATTATGGAGGCGGTCGCTGTCATACTGCTGATAAAAATAGGGCTGGCAGGGAGCTTCATGGCAATGTATCTGCGGTACATCAGCAGGAGGTGGGACTGGGCAGCTGTGGCGTTTTCCACCATGTACGCTCTCTGCTCATATGTGCTGGCCTATTACTGGTGCGTGATGTGGATGGATGCGGTCGCGCTGCTGCCGCTGTGTATACTGGGACTCAATCGCCTGATGGATGACGGGAAGCCGGCGCTCTACACAGTGTCGCTGGCTCTCATAGTATTCACCAATTACTACATGGCTATAATGGTCTGCATTTTCATATTAGTGTACTATCCTGTCCTGTACTTTACGAAGAACAGATGGCACGGGATCCGTCACTGTGCTGTGACTACGGGAAAAGCCGTCGGCTTTTCGTTTCTGGCTATAGGCATGGCCGCAGTGATGCTGCTCCCGACCTATATCAGCATGCAGAGTACTTACTATATCTCTGCGGAGATGCCGGAAAGTCTGAGCTTTTATAACGACGCCATCGACGTAATCAACCAGCTGTTGCCGTACAGTGAACTGACCTACAGGGAAGGCCTTCCTAATCTTTATTGCGGCATGATGGTCGTGATATTGCTGGTCTTCTATCTGACAGGCAAAACTTTCAGCCTCAGGGAAAAGCTGATAAATTCGATATTCCTGATGGTGATGTTCCTGAGCCTGAACGTGAACATGCTGGATTTCATATGGCACGGATTCCACTTCCCGAATCAGCTGCCGTACAGATATACTTTTGTGATATGCTTCGTACTGATCGCCATAGCCTACAGAACCTTCAGGAGATTGGAAGACATCGACACGAGGACCATATGGATGGTCTTTGCTGCCGGGCTGATGTATTACATGTTCGCTCAGAAAGTGCTAACCGGCCATATAGATGATATGGATCTGTTCTTCTATGGAGGCATCGCGTGGCTGGCCCTTTATTGCGCCGTACTGCTGTTGAGAAAGAGAAAACTGGTGACGCGAGGCTCTTTCGTGATGCTTATAGTGGTCATCGTAGCCGCGGAAATGATTTCGTCGGTATGCACGGCCTTTGACACGGTGGGGAACACACAACGCACTTCTTATTTTGAGAACTACGACGATGTAACGGCTCTGGCGGAAAGCCGGGAAGACGAAATGGCCAGGATGGAGATAAGCTATAACTACATCCTCAACTGTCCTGCGCTGTATCATTATAAAGGCCTTTCTCAGTTTTCCTCATCCATCAACGCCGATACGACAGAACTCATGGAAAAGATAGGCCTTGAGGGAGAGCCGGGAAAGAACAGGTTCAATTATAATCAGACAAACCCGGTAACGAACGCCATGCTCAACGTGAAGTATCTGATCTCAAAGAACCTGCCTGTAGATGATCCGGATTTTGTAAAAGTGGACAGTCAGGGCAACTCGACGCTGTATGAAAGCAGATATCCTCTTTCCATAGGATATATGACAGGTACGGAAATAAGGACATGGGACACCAGCAGCGATAATCCTTTTGTAGTGCTGGACAACTACGTGAAGGCCGCCACATCCAACAGATATGATCAGGTGTTCCGGATGGAGGAAAACCCTGATGTGCTGGCGAATAACGCTACAGTTAGTATAGACGGTGACGGACAGATGACTGCCGACATCGAAGATACATCCGAGGACGCGGAAGTGGTGCTGGAGTACAGAGCAGATGAGAGCCAGAAGTATTATGTGTTCGTGGAGGCTGATAATGCCGATGAGATAACAGTGTATGACGAAAAGGAGGCCTATGAGAAAATAGGGATAATGAATGACTGCGGATCCATCGTCAACATAGGCACAGTGGAGGCGGGGGAAACATTCGATATCAGCATAAAGTATGAAAACGGCGAAGCTGGTGATATCACATGCTATGTGGCTGCTCTCGACTATGACACGTGGAACGACGCATATGCCATCCTCTCGGAAAGGACGCTGGAGGTGACCGACAGCGGTGACTCTTTTATCGAAGGCACAGTCGATGCCGGGGACGGCGGGATGCTGGTGACATCAGTACCATATGATATGGGATGGACGCTGAAGGTGGACGGCCAGGAACAGGAGATACAGGAGCTGACGGGCGGCGTGTTCATTTCCGTCACGTTGGATGAAGGAGTCCATGAGATAGAGCTGTCGTTCAGACCGCCGGGACTGGTGGCAGGACTTATCATAACAGCAGTGTCAGTATTGCTGCTGATACTCCTTATAAGGCTGGGAAGCAGACGATATAGGCTGCCGGGCAGATCGACAGCGGGACGGGGCGTGTCCTTGTCTGTTGATGAAGAATGTCCCGATGGCAGAGGGCGGCAGGAGGAAGAGATCAGTCAGCCTTCCTCCATGCCTGGATCAGAGTCCGGAGAAGAGAAGGGATACGCTGGAGAGGGATCTGATTATAATAGAAGAACATGAGATCCTTTTCGTAAATGACGACAGGGATGCCGAGATCATCGGCATCCTTTTTCAATGTCTCCACATCTCTCTGCTCCTTGACTCTCAGCAGGATGTTTATGCCGGAGGAAGTGTTCTTTACCTCGATGAAGTCCGAGGCGTGTCTTTCGAATGCTTCCGTTACAGCCAGCAATTTTTGGGAGTACAGCTTCCTGAGCTTTTTTATATGAGTCTGATAGCTGCCCGTCTCCATAAAAAGAGCCAGGGTCAGCTGCTCCAGCTTGGAACAGGTCTGAGAATAGTCGCCGGCCATTGAAGAGAAGAGAGCTGCCATCTCTTCGGGAAGGACCATATAGCTTATTTTCACCGCGGCGAACAGTGTGCTGGAAAAAGACCCCAGATAGATGACGTGATCGCTGTCTTCCAGGCTCTTGAGGGCGGGGACAGGCCGTCCGAAGTACCGCAGTTCGCTGTCGTAGTCATCCTCGATAATGTAGCTGTCGTTTTCCGCAGCCCAGTTGAGAAGCTCGAACCTTCTGCCGACAGGCATGACAGAACCTGTAAATACATTATTGGATGGACTGACGTAGGCTGCCGTCCGTATGTTGGCAGGAAGCTTCTCTATAAGGATGCCTGTATCAGAGACTTTTACGGGAGTGATAGCAAAGCCCCGGTCTCTGAATATATTGCGTACCGGCGCGTATCCGGGGTTTTCCATGGCCACGTTTTCTATCCCCATTTTTCTCAGGATAGTAGCCAGATGGTTGGTTATCTGCTGAGTACCGGCACCGATGATGATTTGCTCCGGGGAACAGGAAACGCCTCGGGAAAGATAGAGATATTTAGCTATTTCGGTACGCAGGACCTCTTCTCCCTGGGGATCCCCCTCGAAGAACAGCACAGGGGAATGCTCAGTGATCACCTTGTTCATGGATTTTTTCCATTTGTTGAAGTCAAAGCAGTCAGGATCGTAGATGAAAGGGACCGGGGCAACGCGCATGGCTTCATCCGCGGAAAAAGTCTGTACGGAGAGGATGCTGTCCCTCGATTCGGCAGCTCTCCTGGAGTGGGAAAAGACATTGCTGACGTAATATCCCGACTGGGCCCGACTATAGATATACCCTTCGACCAACAGCTGATTGTAGCATTGTTCAACGGTGGTGACGCTGACACCGACGGATCTGGCCAGAGCGCGGAGAGACGGCAGCTTTTCCCCTTCCGTTATCTCTCCTCGCAGTATGGAGTCCTTTATGTAATCATATATTTGAAGATAATATGGCTTTTTGCTGGTTTCGTCCAGCAGCGGCATGATAGCTTTCATATGGCCTCCTTGCTGTAAAATGAGGGATCTCGGTAGCAGCTGAAGTTTATCTCCGCCATTGATCCGGCAAAACTGTTATTATAAAAATAATTATTTTTGTATATTAACTTACATACAGTTATCGTGTATTATAGTATAGTACAAAGCATGATATTTGAAAAGAGGCATTTGCTATGAAAACGAGAAACAATACATTCAAAATAGTGATGACAGCATTGATGATGTGTCTGATAATGGTGGCTACTATGTTCATCAGGATACCTATACCGGGCACACAGGGATACGTCCATCTGGGAGACGCGATGATATTCCTGTCAGTGCTTATACTGGGATGGAAATATGGAGCGCTGGCGGCAGCCTTTGGCAGTATGCTGGCTGATATCATCGGCGGGTTCGCTATGTGGGCACCATGGTCTTTCGCTATAAAAGGGATAATGGCGCTGATATTGGGGCTTATCGTGATGAAGTTCGCCGGCGGGGGAGAAAGCAGCGGCAAGAGGTTCATGGGCGTGGAAATCGCGGCCATGGTCATCGCGGGGGCCTTTATGGCGGCAGCATATTATGTGGCCGAAGGGGTCATGTACGGCAACTGGCTGGCTCCGGTATTGGGCGTACCATGGAATATCGGGCAGTTCGTGGCAGGAATGGTGATATCGGTACTCATCAGTACAGCCCTGTGCAAGACACCTGCCAGGACATATTTTGCCTATTCACAAAAACCTGTCACAATGAAATAGTATAATAGGATAAAGTAAATAGGTGCGAGTTAATATCCGTTAACTCGTACTTTTTGCATTTGACAGCGGAGGCTTTTCAATGTCTGTCAAAAATGGTACAATTAAAAGCAATTTGTAGAAGGAAAGGGAGATGGCAATGAGTACGCTTAAGATAAGGGATTTGACGTTGGAACCGGGGAAACCGAAGATAGCGGTCCCCATAGTGTCAGCCGACCCGAAGGATATCATCGCTGAATGCGAGAGCGTTAAAAACATGCCCTGCGATATGATAGAATGGAGAGCGGACGGATACCTGGGAGCGATGGAGGATCCCGAGGGCGCCATGGGAGAAAAGGATTTTTATCTGGATCTGATAAAGATTTTAGATGATATCAACTACATAGCGGCAGGAACACCGCTGATATTCACCATAAGGAGCAAGGATCAGGGAGGCGGTGTAGAGCTTACCGATGAACACCTGGCCAGCATAAGAGGACTGGTGGCGCAATCAGGCCTGGTGGATCTCGTGGATGTAGAGTTTTCGGGGAAAGATGCTGCCGGTGAGAAGGAAATCGTGACGAGACAGATAGACGAGATACATAAGCACAGCTGCAGGGTCGTGTTGTCTCATCATGATTTTGACGGTATGCCTCGAGCTGAGGAGATAGTCGAGACTGTCAGGAGTATGGCCGCCTTGGATGGAGATGTGTTCAAATTCGCGGCTATGGCGGCTACAAAAGAGGACAGCGAGAAATTGCTGAAAGCGACAGCTTTCCTCAGCAGAAACGGAATAGGCCCTCTCATTATGATAGCTATGGGAGAAATGGGCAAACCGGCCAGAGTGGCAGCGGGCAGGTACGGTTCCTGTGTGACCTTCGCATCCGGTAAGGAAGCGTCGGCGCCGGGACAGGTGGATGTATACACCATGAAAAAGTGGCTGGATGACTACTACGACGGAAAGGAAAACTAAATGGAAGACTTCATCAAGGTAGAAGATCTGACATTTGAATATGTGAAAAGCGAAGACGGGACGGCGGTGAGAGCCATCGACAGCGTCGGCTTCAGCGTGGAAAGAGGAAGCTTTACGGCTGTAATAGGGCAGAACGGATCGGGTAAATCGACGCTGGCAAAGAATATAAATGCGCTGCTCGTTCCCACGTCGGGCAGAGTCATGGTAGACGGGCTGGACACCTCTGTGCCTGAGCATGTATGGGATGTCCGCAGCCGTGTGGCCATGGTGTTCCAGAACCCTGACAATCAGATCGTTTCGTCGATCGTCGAGGATGATGTGGCCTTTGGCCCGGAAAATCTGGGAATAGAACCGGCCGAGATAAGGAAACGGGTCGATGAGGCGCTGACAGGTGTAGAGATGTACGACTTCAGGAAGAAGGCTCCACATATGCTGTCGGGCGGACAGAAGCAGCGTATCGCCATAGCGGGGGCGGTGGCCATGGAGCCTGAGTGTATCGTATTCGATGAGCCGACAGCGATGCTGGATCCCAGAGGCCGTGATGAGGTCATGTCAGTTATCAAACGCCTCAATGGGAAGGGTATAACAGTGCTGCTGATAACTCACTTCATGGAGGAGGCAGCTCAGGCGGATAAGATAATCGTCATGGACAGAGGTGTAAAGAAAATGGAAGGGACTCCCGAGGAGATATTCCTGAGAGCGGATGAGCTGAAGGCTCTCAGCCTGGATGTGCCGCCTGCCGTAGATCTGGCTATGAAGCTGCGGGAGAGAGGTATAGATATTCCGGAAGGCATCTTGACGATAGATGATATGGTGAACTGCTTATGTCGATAGAAGTAAAAGGATTGACCCATATATACAGTGAGGGACTCCCTCACGAATCGGTGGCGCTGGAAAACGTGTCCTTCAACGTGGAGGATGGACAGCTGGTAGGGGTGATCGGTCATACCGGATCGGGCAAATCGACGCTGGTGCAGCATCTCAACGGTCTGCTTAGACCCAAGTCCGGAACCATTGTAGTGGGAGATGTGGATATCACGGCTGACGGCGTCGTCATGCGGGACATCAGGAGGAAGATAGGTCTGGTTTTCCAGTATCCTGAATATCAGCTGTTTGAGGAGACTGTAGCCAAAGATGTGGCTTTCGGGCCGGGAAATCTGGGGCTTTCACAGGAGGAGACGGAACAGCGGGTGAAGGAAGCCATCCAGATGGTAGGACTGGATTATGATGCGGTGAAGAATGTGTCGCCCTTCGAATTGTCAGGAGGACAGAAGAGGCGGGTAGCCATAGCCGGAGTCATTGCCATGAAGCCGGAGATCCTGATCCTGGACGAGCCTACGGCCGGGCTGAATCCCAAAGCTCACGACGATATCCTGGCCATGGTAAGAGCCATACATGAACAGGAGAAGAATATAATCTTCCTCATATCCCACAATATGAACGATATCGCCGCTATGGCCGACAAGGTCATCGTGATGGACAGAGGGCAGGTAGCTATGGATGGTACTCCGGCTCAAGTCTTTTCACGGGGAGAAGAGCTGAAAGCCATGGGACTGGCGTTGCCTGATTCCATGGAGCTGGTGGCTCGGCTCAGGAGAGCGGGAATGGATATAGATACCAGCTGTCTGACTATGGAGCAGGCGGCAGATGAGATAGCAAAGGTTTTGAAGAGATGATAAGAGATATAACCCTGGGGCAATACTATCCCGGAAATTCATACGTCCACAGGCTGGACCCGAGAGTGAAGATATTGGCGACGCTGCTTTACATCGTGTCCCTTTTTGTGGTTGACGATTTTATCGGGTTCGCTGTAGTGTTTCTGGGACTGGCTGTGGTCATCGCAGTATCCAAGGTGCCGCTGCGTTTCATACTGAGGGGATTGAAGCCGGTCTTCATCATAATACTCTTTACATTCGTGATAAATATGTTCATGATACAGGGAGAGACGCTGGTATCTTTCGGGTTTTTGACTATAACCAGGGAAGGACTGAGAACTGCTGTGTTCATGGCAGTCAGATTGATATTGCTGATAATCGGTTCATCGATGCTGACGCTGACCACCAGACCCATCAGCCTGACAGATGGGATCGAGGCTCTCCTTTCGCCATTCAAGAAGCTGGGGCTGCCTGCTCATGAGCTGGCTATGATGATGACTATCGCGCTCAGATTCATACCGACTCTGCTGGAAGAGACCGATAAGATCATGAAGGCTCAGCAGGCAAGAGGCGCCGACTTCGAGAGCGGCAATATCATCAGGCGGGCCAAAGCGCTGGTACCTATCCTGGTGCCGCTGTTCATAAGCGCTTTCAGGATCGCGCAGGAGCTGGCGATGGCCATGGAGGCCAGGTGTTATGGGAGCAATATCAAGAGGACCAGAATGAACGGTATGAAATTCCACAGCCGGGATCTGATCGCGTCGATAGTGTTCGTGATTTTCCTGGCGGTCATAGTAGCGGAAAGGATCGTACTTTGATATGAGACAGAGAAAGGCTAAAGACCTGGAAAAGAGGCTGCGGGAATGCAGCGCCTATATGACAGATGGTCCCGGCCAGGACGGCCGGGACTATTTCGGCCGTGGGATCGCTGATGGCGGTTATCACAGAGATCTGTTCGTTGAGATAGGATGCGGCAAAGGACAGTTCATAATAAGCAAAGCAGCGTCCCATCCGGAGGCTGATTTCATCGCCATAGAGGGTCAGGAAACGGTGATACTGCGAGCGTTGGAAAAAGCCAGGGAATACGACAGCGCCGATCCGGCCGGGAGCATGTCCGGCGCTTCCCACGGCAGGCTGACCAATCTCAAATTTATGCTTACCTTCGTCCATACCATGGATGAATTGTTCGATGAGGGACAGCTCTCGGGAATCTACCTGAATTTCAGCGATCCATGGCCCAAGGCGCGCCATGCCAAACGGAGGCTGACTCACAGGGAAAGGCTGAAGGACTATGCATGGGCGCTGAAAAAAGGCGGATTCATAGAGATGAAGACCGATAACGATGATTTGTACGATTTCACTCTGAGAGAGATAGCGGCGGCAGGATACGAGATTGTTGAGCAGACACGAGATCTTCACAGCAGCAGCTTCGAATCACGCCTGACGACTACCGAGTACGAGGACAAGTTCAGCAGCAGAGGGAAAAATATCAATTACGTGAAGGTGCTGGTGGAATGAAGAACTTGCATATGGGGTGAAGATATGTTATAAATTTAGTATAATAGTTCGGGGTGGGGTAATGCCTCTGTGAACCTCCGAGGGCAGTGAGCGATATCTCGGAGGCGCGACCCGTATACAAGTTGTTTTTATGAAACGGATCTCCTTCGAGAATGGCAGAGGAGCATAAAGAAGTATTGCGAAAATACTAACCTATGCCAAGTGAACGGGAAATATGAAACCTCTATGTGAATGGACGAACCATTTGCATAGAGGTTTTCTTTTGCTTCTTAAAATTTTTCAGCGTCCGCAGGACGTGCAGCCGTCACCGAAGGGGACGATCTTGGGGGCTTGGGGGCTATCCCTCAACAAGCGTTTTGGCGGGTAGAAAACCCGCCAAAATCGCAAAACATGTACATGTTTGCATTGCTTGCCAATTTGTGAAAACAGCCTATGAATATAACTGAATTTCTAATTGTTTTGAAGCAATACTCGGACTGCTTGCGGCGTTTCTCCAAACTTCTGCTGAAAAGCATGATAAAAGTTCGATACCCCGTGATAACCAACTGCTTTTGCAATCTCGCTTGTATTCAGATCGCTTTTTTCTAAAAGCTCCAAAGCACGCTCCATTCGCAGCGTCCGAATATATTCCCCAACGCTTTTGCCCTCTGTGAGCTGAAATGCCTTTTGGAGCTTGTTTTTGTTAAGAGCAACCCTTTTGCTAAGTTCAAGAATTGTGGGAACACTGCCGATGTTTTCTTTAATCAATCGTTTTGCCTGTAAAACGGCTGCAATTTCATCTTCACTTAGGTAAACAGGCGAAGCCGAAGTATATCGCTGCATCAAATCCAGCAGATAACTCGCAGCAGTCAATCCCTGTCCACGCATCCAAAGCTGAAATGCGTCTCCTGCAAGTGGGCAATTTTCAATACGCCGATAGACAGATAACAACTCCGGCGAATGAATCTCATTGCAGGTTAGAGATTGTTTAGCATCCTCCCAAAAGCTGTCATAAAGAGACACATTATTTTCTCGAAAAAAAGATTCCTGAAAATACATTCCCCGAAACCGGAGTCGCTGCCCACCGGATATTTTCATAAAAAGAGGAACCGGAGAATTAAAAACATAGCAGTCTATGCCGTTGCGGGATTTCCTCATTTCGGATTTTCGGTTATAACTAATCATTTGTCCTTCTTCCGTAAAGCCGATTCCTATATATCTCTGTTGGATTTGCGAACGGAACACTATATCCTTTGGAAATATAACGTCAACAGAAGCCACACAAAAACCATGCAAATCTCCCCAAAACCGGACATAGGAAGTCTTATCGAAAAAAGTAAACAAAGTGCAGTTCCCAATTTCTTTTTGTTCGGCTCCCAGAGAACCATAAAACAGCAATGTTTCATCTATATTATGAATTGTAATCATAGTAATCACCTCTATACGGAAATGGCACATCTTTTTCTATTTTGGCACGATTTTTGGTTAGCAAAAACTAACTGTTGAGATAAAGTATATCAAGAAAACCGCATAAAATCAAGGGTTTTCTCAACATGACCGAACAATCGCTGTGTGTTTTAGGCACCGTCAGGCCGCTTGACGGAAAGCAAGAGTTGTTGTATATTATCCGTTGGTTAGCGCGAGCTAACCAACGGATAATCATTTGTCTTTCCGAACAGTGAATCTGAAAGGCAGAGAAAGGAGAACTATGAAAGAAACAAAGAAAAACGCTGTCATGCGGGTATTTCAAACCGCACAGTGCAGTTCAGCACGATATATCATTGGCGTAGCCTGCTCCTCTGTCAGCATATTGCTGTCAGGCATTCCATTCTATGCGATCTACCGAATTGTTCGTATCTTTCTGGAAGCGTCCTTAAACAATACGACCGTAGACATGTCTACTGCATGGCTGTGGGCGGGAATTACATTGGCAAGTATTGTCGTTGGCATAGTGCTTTCAATTATCGGCAGCTTTATTTGCCACTCCTGTGCCTTTCACGCGCTCTATGGTTTGCGTATGAGGATTCTAAATCACATGGGCAGGCTGAATCTGGGCTTCTTCACGGGTGGACAGTCCGGCGCGGTGCAAAAGACCATGAACGATAACATAGAAAAAATGGAAAATATTATTGCTCACGATGTATCAAACCTTATAGGAGCCAGTCTTTTGCTGGTTTCGCTGTCGGTGCTGCTGTTTTCCATCAATGTGCCGCTTGCCTTGACGATTATTGCCGCATTGGTGCTTGCGTTTATCATTCAATTTTCGGCTTTTGGAGGAAAACGGGGGCAGAAGATTTGGACAGATCTCAACCGTTCTTCCACAGAATTGGACGCAGCGTTTTCAGAGTATGTGTCCGGGATGGAAGAAGAAAAAATCTTTGGAAAGCCGGAGGCTGCAGCTTTACGGCTAACCAATCTGATAGAGAAAAATCGGAAAAGCATGATGGCTTACTTAAAACGGGTTACGCCTATTTACGGCGCTTACAAAACCATCACGCTCTCTGTGCTGGCTTTCCTTTTAGCTGTGGGATGTGTCCTGCTGTATCTGAATCCCGGCAATCACGGCTTGATGATGGAATTGTTGATGTTTTTAATTGTAGGCCCGGCAGTCATCAGCCCATTGATGGAATTGGTAGAGTTTGGCGCAGACCTTCGGAATCTGGCTGTGCGGATGGATCAAATCGAGGACGTTATGAAGATGGAACCGATAGCGGAAGGCACGTGCGATACCCCGCCGGTTTCTGCGGAGCTTAGCTTTCAGGATGTGAGTTTTTCCTACCAAAAAGCGGCTGACCCTCTGCGGCGCATGGCGCTAGAGCATGTCACAATGCACATTCCGGCTGGTTCTTTCGCGGCTTTAGTCGGACCGTCGGGCGGTGGAAAATCCACAGCCGGGCAACTGCTGGCAAGATTTTGGGATGTGGAAAGCGGAAGTATCTCGATTGGTGGAAAGGATATACGGGACTATTCCACCAAGGCGCTTATGAATACGGTTGCCTTTGTATTTCAAGATACCTATATATTCGCTGAAAGTGTGTACGACAATATCGCCATGCATCAAAATGTAACTCAAGAAGCAGTTGAGTATGCTGCAAAGGCCGCACGCTGCCACGATTTTATTCAAGCATTACCGGAAGGCTATCACACCAAATTAGGTGACGGCGGGCACAAATTATCCGGTGGAGAAGCGCAGCGCATTGCCATTGCAAGAGCGATTCTGAAAAACGCCCCGATTGTCGTGCTGGATGAAGCGATGGCTTTTACGGATGCAGAAAACGAGCTTGCATTGCGGGAAGGTATGGCAGAACTACTGAAAGGAAAAACAGTTCTGATGATCGCGCATCGCCTCTACTCCATCCAAGACGCAGATATGATTTTCGTTTTGGAAAACGGACGGCTGAAAGAAAGCGGGACGCACAAAGACTTGCTTCAAAAGCATGGCCTGTATGCCCATCTGTGGGACATTCAGAATGAAACCGAAAGCTGGCGAATGAAAGGAGGGGCAGTGCATGTTTCAGATAATCCGGCAATTCACCTTCCATAGACCGAAGGAAATCATTCAGCCTACCGTATGGCTGTTTCTTTCGCAGGCGTGCAGTATGCTTCCAGCAATTCTGGCGTATATGGCAATATATACGCTGGGACAGGCTTTTGTACCGCCGTACACATTGGATTTGCAGCTTCTTATCACGCTTACCGCCATAGGTTTGGGATATATCCTGCTTCAATACGCAGTAGAGCTGGTTTCCTATTATTTCACTTACGGGCGTGCCTACAGTGATACGGCAAAAAAACGGGTGGCATATATCCAAAAGCTGCGCCGCCAGCCGCTGGGATTCTTTTCTTCCAAAGAATCGGGGGAGCTGATTAGTTCCTTTGCCAATGATTTTTCAAATGTGGAATACACGCTCTGCTACTGGCTGCCCTATCCCATTGGTGTTGGGGCGCTGCTTGCAATTTCCATTGTATGGATCTGTCTGTATGACTGGCGAATGGGAGTCGCCATGTTTGGTATGCTGCCGGTTTGCGCGGCGCTTATGTTCGGGATTGCCCGGATCAAAGAAAAACACAGCAGGCAGGTCATGGAGGCAAAAACCCATGCAGCTACACAAATCAATGAATATCTTCATGGTATGAAAGACCTGAAGGCATACCACCGTACAGGAGACGGCTTTCATGCTTTGGAAACGGCTATGCGGAAATTGCGGGATGAATCGCTGAAAGAAGAAGCAGTGGCAGGCAGCTTGTCCACCTTATGTTCTACTTTGGTAAAGTTCATTGTTCCCATTACGGCTGCGGTTGGGCTTTATCTGCTGATCGGCGGCACACTGTCTGTTTTAGATTTTGCAGGCTTTCTCGTTTTAGCGACCAAACTGGTAGAAGCGGAGTTGATGGTTGTCACCAGCATATCCGCGTTGCGCGGGATGCTTCCTTCCGGCGAGCGGTTAGACAAGGTGATGACAACAGACGATCCGACGGGGGAACAACAGATAGAAACCGGAAATTCCTACTCCTTTGAGAATGTTTCATTTCACTATGCAAAGGGACAAGAGATTATCCAAGGTGTTTCCTTTGATACGCCTTCCGGTTTGCTGACTGCATTGGTAGGACCATCAGGAGGCGGAAAATCCACCCTGCTCCGCCTGATGGCGCGGTTTTGGGATTATCAGGCCGGGCATATCTGGATGAATGGCAAAGACATTCGTGAAGTTCAAACGGACAGTCTGCTTTCCAACATTTCTATGGTCATGCAGAACGCCTATTTATTCCGTGGAACCATTCGGGATAATCTTTGTTTTGGCAATGAGAGCATTACAGAAGAACAGATGATAAAGGCGTGTAAGCAAGCCCGCTGCCACGATTTTATCTCTGCCCTGCCGGAAGGATATGACACGGTTGTTGGCGAAGGAGGCGCAACGCTCTCCGGTGGTGAGCGCCAGCGGATTTCTCTTGCCAGAGCATTCTTAAAAGATGTACCGATTCTTCTGCTGGACGAACCAACCGCATCTTTGGATGCGGATAATGAGGCAATGGTGCAGAAAGCGCTGGACGAGATTTCCAAAGAGCGCACGGTCATTATGATTGCGCACCGATTAAAAACAGTACGCAGTGCCGATCAAATCCTTGTATTGCAGGATGGAAAGATCGTACAGAAAGGAACCCATGACCAGCTTGCCGGACAAGAAGGGCTCTATGCCCGGCTGTGGGGGCTGCAAAGCCAGGCTGGAGACTATACATTCAAACAATCTTAGGAGGTTTTCAAATGAAAGAAAAGGTATTGAGTCTGAAAGAATTTGTCATTGTCCTGCTGCTGGCCTGCGTGGAAACAGCCATCGCGCTTGTAACCACCATGCCGTTTGCGGCGAATTTGCAGCTCGTCTATTTTCTCGCACCCGGACTTGCAGGGTTAATCAACGGCATTATCTACGTCCTGCTCGTAAAGAAGTGCCCGAAAATCGGTACGCAGTTTATCATCCCCATGGTTTACGGACTGTACTTCCTGTTTACGGGCAGCGTCTATGTATTTGCGTTCTTCGCAATTCTGGCGGTTGTAAACGAACTCATTATGCTGGGCGGCGGGTATCAGAGCAAAATCCGTCCGGCCATCCCTCATGCGCTTACATGGATGCTCAACGCAATGGGCAGCACACTGACCATGCTGCTGTTCCGCGATAGTTTGGTACAAAGCTATGTGGCTATGGGCATGGACGCCGCCAGTGCAGATGCCGCTATCGCATCTCTGGAAGGATTCTGGCTTGCCCCACAGAATATTGCAATCGCCTTAGCTGCCGCCGCAGCTTTGTCGATTGCCGGATATGCGCTGGGCATGAAAATGCTGGGCAAACACTTTAAGCCTGCTGGAGTTGCGTAATGGAAAAACGAAAGCAGAGCTATTTCCGGCCAGACCCCCGCACATGGTTGCTGCTCTGCCTGCTGGGGATTGCCTCGATCCTGCTGGTTCACTCTGAAATCGGAGGATTGTGCCTGTTTCTGGGGTGCCTGCTGATCCATCTCTTGTCGGGAAACGCGAATAAGATCCTGCCTTATATGCTGTATT
>UQRM01000019.1 GCA_900543485.1 uncultured Eubacterium sp.
GCCCAGATTATTCTTACACTGTAACCTATGATAGATATGATGTTAGCATTACAGAGAAGGAAACAGGCAAAGTTTTAGGCAAGGTGAAAAGAAACACAGCTGCAATAAACTACCAGGAGGTTCTTTCCATCCCCCAGGAGATGATGAATTCCGTTATCGTAGTCGAGCCGGATGACGACATTCCATTTTATGACGTTACGGATGAAGCGCACGATGAACATGTTGCCCTGATGAGTGGCGGCTATATGGATAGGGTATATTGTGAAGGCGAGGAAGAAAAGACTGAGGGGGAAGGGGAAAAGAAAGATCCTGAGGCACCTGACGTTGAATATCCTGGCGACGATCCTACGAAGCCACCAAGAGAGGGACTGCAATGGCGTGGTCAGCCACCAGAAGGCGGGGATAAAAGTGCATGGTTTGATCCAAAAACCGGGGAATCTTGGCATCCAGATTTAAACCACAAGCCGCCTATTGGACCCCACTGGGATTATACTCCTGGGAAAGGGCTACCCTCCTGGAGAGTTTATCCAGATGGAAGTGTTGTTCTTAATGGCTAACCTAATCAGTTTATTCATTAGTTTTGAGGAGGCGAAAAGTGAAATTGCTATCAGGTAAAGATGAAGAGGATTGGCGGTTAACTCGTGGGCAGAAAGAGTATCTATTGGGTGCGACCTTACATAGAGAATCAGTGCGACCTAATGCTAAGGATCCAGGTGCTCATAAACACTGTGAACTTTGTTGGGCGACGTTTAGTCCGTATAAAGGTGATGAACAAGAAGGATATGTGACTGAAGATGGTCAATATTGGATTTGTGATTCATGCTATCGAGATTTTGAGGCAGAGCTTAAATGGAAAATCAAAGATTCACAGTAAGAACCTGTTACCATAGCTTGGACAGAACACACGGGGAATACACAGGAGGATGCAGACTATGACGAAGCAGCAGCTAAAGAGCTGGCAGCAGGACTGAATAAGGCAGAAGGTTACTTCTGTAATGCATCTGACAAAGCACAGATCACACCACTGCTCGAAGGATGCGACCTGGTAGTAAACGCACTGCCACTGGCATTCGGTAAAAACGTAATCGACGCAGCACTGGAAGCAAAAGTTAACTATCAGGACTTTGCTGCTCCGGAAGGATTTGAAGATACATGGGAAAAATGTATGTACAGACTGCTGGGCGAATACAATGAAAAATTCAAAGAAGCAGGAATCCTGGGTATCATGGGAACAGGCTCCGCACCGGGAACAATGTGCGTTGTAGCTAGAGATACAATGAAAGACATCGACGAATGTGATACTATCAACATGATGGTTTACGAAGGCGTTGAAGCTAAGAGATTCCAGCCTTACTGGTGGTCTCCTGTAACAGCTTTAGCTGATATGGATGACCTGCCTGTTGCTTGGATTGACGGACAGATGGTTAACACTAGACCATTCTCCCTGCCAATCGAAAGAACTATCGACTATGTTGGATATCCAGTAAGATTCGTAGAACACGCACACGATGAACCTTTCTATGTAGGTATTAGAGCTGACGAACTGTTCAAAGGTTGCAAAAACGCTTTCTTCAAATACGGCGGAGTTGGTATCGAATTCGCTGAACCTTTAGCAAGAGCTGGACTGCTCAAGAGAGAACCAGTAGAAATCGATGGTCAGATGGTTAACACTCACAATGCTATTCTGAGCGCACTGCCACATCCACCTAGATTTGCACACGAAATTCAGGAAATTCTGGACGAAGGTTTAGTATCCGATACAGGAGCATTCGTAGTAGAAGCAATGGGTAAGAAAGACGGCAAAGATGTTCGTGTTGAATCTCACCTGTTTGCACCTGGAATGGTTGAATCCTTCGAAAAATTCGGAATTACTGGCGAACAGTATCTGACAGGACAGGGCGGATTCTTATTTACAAAACTGTTTGTAAATGACCAGCTGGATCAGACAGGATTCATCTCTTCCGCAGAACTGACAGAAGAAGCAAATGACAAGTATCTGGAATATGCAAAAGAGTTGGAAATCACAGTTGAAAGAAGAATCGTTTGGGATGACCCATACTTCAAAGAACAGGCTCCAGCTAAGGAATTCAAACCTTGGTGGGATGGCCCAACAATCACTCCTGTTGAACCATTAGAAGACTAATAATACATCTTTTGCAAACAGAAACAATTGAGTTGTTCTCCTTTTTTACTGGATATTGTTAATTGAAAAACAACAAAAATCAACACGGTTTGTCTATTATTGTGTAAATATCACATAGTGTTCTCTCCAAAGTATAGACGAAAAGTGATATACAATCAATATAGAGAAAGTTTACAGGATATCATAAGAACATTGTGCCGATATAAAGAGGTAGAAATCCTGGAAGGTCATATGATGAGCGATCATGTACACTTGGTGCTGAGCATTCCGCCTAAAATAAGTGTATCAAGTTTCATGGGATATCTAAAAGGAAAGAGCGCGCTGATGATGTTCGAAAGACATGCAAACTTAAAATACAAGTTTGGAAATCGACATTTCTGGGCGGAAGGATACTATGTCAGCACGGTCGGGCTGAATGAAGCGACAGTGCGTAAGTATGTTAGAGAGCAAGAAAAACATGATATGGCAGTTGATAAACTGAGTGTCAAAGAATATGAAGATCCATTTAAAAAATAATTGAACCCCTTTGAGGGGTAGCTAAAGAGGCAATGGCAATGTAGCTTGAACGAAGAGAAAGCTAGCGCCTTGAGACGCTAGCCTAGCAATCCATGGGCTTATAGCCCGAGAGTATGAAAAAAAGTCTGTAAAAAGTTGAAGCAAAATCCTTCTATGGTAAAATTAAATCAACCATAGGAGGATTTTTTATGGCAAACAGGAAGAAAGAAGTTTACAAAGTTAAACCATTAAATGAAAACAAGAAAAACATCATAGCTGCACTAATCGATGAATATAACATCGAGACAGCAGAAGACATCCAGGAAGCTCTCAAAGATCTTCTTGGAGGAACATTAAAATCAATGATGGAAGCAGAAATGGATGAACATCTTGGATATGAAAGCTATGAGAGAAGCAACAATCCAAATTACCGAAATGGAACTAAAACAAAGACTGTAAGAGGAAATTTTGGCGAAATAGAACTCGCAGTACCACAGGACAGGGACAGTACATTTGAACCAAAGATTGTAAAGAAACGCCAAAAGGATATCTCAGATATAGATCAGAAAATCATAAGCATGTATGCAAGAGGACTGACAACAAGACAGATATCCGAACAGATAGAAGAACTGTATGGGTTCGAATGCAGCGAAGGATTCATCTCGGATGTAACGGATAAAATACTGCAGGATATCACAGATTGGCAGAACAGGCCACTTGACGATATATATCCGATCCTGTTCATAGATGCAGTGCACTTTTCAGTGAGAGAAGATCATATCATCAAGAAGCTTGCAGCATATGTGATTCTGGGAGTTACACTTGATGGCAGAAAAGATGTCATAAGCCTGCAGATCGGAGAGAATGAAAGCAGTAAATACTGGCTTGGAGTTTTGAATGACTTAAAAAATCGTGGAGTAAAAGATATCATGATAATTTGTGCCGATGGACTTACAGGAATCAAGGAAGCTATAAATACAGCTTTTCCTAAAACAGAATATCAACGCTGCATAGTTCACCAGGTACGAAATACGTTAAAATACGTTCCATACAAGGATAAGAAAGCTTTTGCCACAGACCTTAAGAGCATTTATCTTGCGCCTAACGAGCAGCAGGGACATGAGAATCTGGAGCGAGTGGCGGAGAAATGGAGTGAAAAATATCCAAATGCGCTGAAGAGCTGGGAACAGAATTGGGACGTTCTGACACCGATATACAAATTTTCTTCAGATGTAAGAAAAGTCATATATACTACTAATGCCATCGAGAGCCTGAACAGCACCTACAAAAAACTTAACCGTCAAAGATCCATATTTCCTAATGACACAGCCCTTTTAAAGGCTCTGTACCTGGCAACATTACAGGCTACTAAAAAATGGGGGCAGCCACTGAGAAACTGGGCAAAAGTATACGGGGAATTCAGCATAATGTATGAAGGCAGACTTCCGGACTGATCTGATTTTCTATTGATTACACAGCCTCTACAGGACCAGGCCGGATTATTTTACCAAAAAAGTCAAGAAACCATAGAAATGAGCTCTTGACTTTTGTTTTTGATTAAATTATATTGTGATTATCAATTCGAGGATAGCTGTCTTTGGCAGACCTCACATCTAAATTACCATAGAAGGATATTTTACAGAAATTATTTCACACACTCGTCCTGTCTTCTCCCAGTATCTGCTGTATTTCCCAGACATCGGGAGACTGGCTCCTCCCCATCACCGCAATCCTGATAACGGTGCTGACATGGCCTACATGACCCTTGTACTGATCGGGATTTTTCTTGAAATCCTTAGGCTTTGCAGCATAGCCCATCTCTGTGGCGATGGCTCTTATCTTGTCGAACCATGCGCTCTGGTCGTCGCTGTGGTCGTATGAATCCAGATATCTTCTCAGTATCTCGGCCGCGTCTTCGTCACTGACCTCCTCAGGGATCGTATCCTCGATGACGAAGTAGTCGTCGAAGAAGTAGCTGATGAAATCGAACATCTGCTTGGCGCAGATGAAATCCTTTCGTGGCTTGTTCCCGGTACGTCCCAGATCCAGGATCTTTTCCACATACCCTCTGTCAGCCTCCAGCAGGGAAGCTACTTCAGGTCTGGATCGTTTCGCCCAGTCCAGCAGAAAGTCGTACAACTGGTCTGCCGGTATCTTTACTAAAACATCCTTTGAGATGTCATTGAGCTTATTGAGGTCGAAGAGAGCGCCGCCGCTGCTCATCTTTTCCGTAGTGAATTTGAAATCGTCTATAGGAGCGTCTGGATTGCTTATCCGCCATTCCTCGAAATTGGAGTTGAGGATGGTAAGCAGGTACTCTTTTACTGCCTGTGGATGGTAACCCTCCTGCCTGTAGTAGTCCAGGGAAAGCTCCGGGTCTTTTCTCTTGCTCAGTTTACGCTTGTTACCGTTGTCCAGCTTGAGCAACTGCGCCGTATGGCAATAGACAGGCATCTGAAATCCCAGCTTTTCGAACAGCTCTACGTGTATCGGAAGGGACATCAGCCATTCTTCACCTCTTACCACATGAGTCGTCCTCATCAGGTGGTCGTCGATGACGTGAGCGAAATGGTACGTTGGGATACCGTTGGCTTTCAGCAGAATGATATCCTGATCGTTTTCCGGCATGGAAAGAGTGCCTCTGACAGCGTCCTCCACTTCTATGTGTCTGATCTCTTCTGATGGAAGCTCGTGATTGCCGGAAGACTTGAGACGCACCACATATGGTTTGCCCGATGCTATATTGGCTTCGATCTCCTCGTAGGTGAGACTTCTGCTTTTTTCCGCGTATTTGCCGTATATGCCGGTAGTCTCCTTGGCAGCTTCCTGAGCGGCTCTGATATCGGCCAGCTCCTCTTCTGTCAGAAAGCATGGGTAGGCGAAGCCTTTTTTTACGAGTTCTTTGGCAAAGCACCCGTATATCTTTCCTCTCTCGCTTTGGAAATACGGTCCATAGCTGCCTTTTTCGCCATCCAGAAGAGCTCCCTCGTCAAAGTTTATACCGAAGTAATCCAGCGATGTGATGATAGTCTCGACAGCACCTTCAACGTAACGCTTGTCGTCGGTGTCCTCTATCCTGAGATAAAATGTACCGTTTGACTGATGGGCCAGCCTTTCGTCCACGAAAGCACCGTAGAGATTGCCCAGGTGTATGAACCCTGTAGGACTCGGACCGAGCCTTGTGATCATAGCACCTTCGGGTATTTGTCTTTGAGGGTACATCTTCTCGTAATCTTCAGGTTTTTTATCTATATGGGGGAACAGGAGCTCCGCCAGCTTGTTGTGATCCATTTTCGTAATGCGGCCGCCACTGTCATGTGGGATCCGCGCCTCCTTACTCATTGATTTTTAATTGCGCAAAGCGCTTAAATCATTTTATCAGTTATTTTATGTGCTTGCAATATATGGCTGCATTTTTATGATTTACGGAATCGCCTGTATTTCTATGATTTACGGAATCGTTATCTACTTTTTGATTTTTAGTGCGTATGTAGGTAATATTTTCAACGTTTAAAGACTTGAAAGCGTTGGGATAGTCCATTAAGCCGGGGAAAAGCAGCTGCTGGCCCTTTACAAAAAAAGTCCATATTGTTCAAACCCATTGGATTTTACCTACATTTTGAGAAAAATCAATAATATAGAAAATTTATTTGATTTGCCACACGCAATAATCATAAATTTATACTAAAATAGAAAAAAATGTAAATAAGTGAGGGGCGAAATATGTACAATCAACGGACATTGATCATTTTAGCGCGGCGGGAGCGTGCGAGGATAAAAAAGATACTTGGGTGGATGGGGCATCGTCGTGATGAGTTGCCTGTGGGCATCCTGAAAAGAAATGGCAAACATTATTACAGGGTGTTTTATGAAGATGGGCAGAAGAATCATGTGATGATCCCTGAGGGGTACAGTGGAAAATGGGCGCTGATCGATGAGCTGAGGGAAAGGCGATATATTTCTGCGGCGATGCCAGTATTGGAGAATAATCTGCGTTGTATCGACGGCGCATGGTGTGGAAGAAGGAAAACAGCAGGGAAAAATATGACCCGCAGATACGGTTTGTTTTATCTGCGGGTCTTGGAGCCAGTGCGTTCAAGTCAGAGCTAAAGCCGCGGCATATCATCTGTCGTATTTTTTCCACAATATCCTGAGAGAGTTGAGTATGCATATCATGGCGACTCCCGTATCGGCGAAGATGGCTGCCCAGATGTTGGCGAACCCGATGAAGCCGAGGACCATTACCAGCAGCTTTACGAACAGCGCTATGACGATATTCTGAACTGCTATGGTGCCAGTGCTGCGGGAGATGGAGACGGATCGCGGGATAGCCTCCATGGATGAATTCATGAATACGACATCGGCGGCTTCTATGGCAGCGTCGGCGCCGCTTCCCATGGCGGCTCCCACATCAGCCCCGGCCAATACGGGAGCGTCGTTGATACCGTCGCCGACGAACATGGCAGGGCCGATATCCTCTCTTATGGCTTTGAGCGTTTCCAGCTTGCCGTCGGGCAGGAGCTGGGCGTGAACGTTTTCGATGCCCACCTTCGAAGCTATCTGAGACGCGCTTTCGGCGTTGTCGCCTGTCAGCATAACAGGAACGAGGCCCTTTTCTTTGAGCTCCGATATGGCTTTGGAAGCGTCGGCTTTCAGCGTGTCGGATATACTGATGAGACCGGCATAAGAACCGTTGACCGCGATGAGGACTTCAGTGCCTCCTGTATTTTGTATTTCGCTGACGGATATGTCATTGTCTCTCATAAGGGCTCTGTTGCCGCAGAGGATCTTCCCCTGTGGAAGGACGGCTTCTATACCCCGGCCGGATAGCTCCTTCAACGATCCCGGCACCTCTATGGACAGACCGAGGCTCTCGGCTTTTTCCACGATGCTGACGGCGATAGGATGAGTCGAGCGGCATTCGCAGGCAGCCGCGATGGAAAGCAGTTCTTCTTCGCTTATCCCATTGGCAGGCGATATTTTCTGTACAGAAAAGTTCCCCTCTGTGATAGTACCTGTTTTGTCCATGACTATAGCTTTGACACCCTTGAGGGCTTCGATGGAAAGGCCGCCCTTGAAGAGGATCCCCAGCTTTGAAGCGGCGCCTATGCCGGAGAAGAATGCCAGCGGCACGCTTATCACCAGAGCGCAAGGACAGCTTATTACCAGGAAAGTTATGGCAGTAGTTATCCATTGACTCCAGTTCCCCGTGAAGGCAGACGGTACGATGGCTGTCAGCAGCGCCAGGCCTACGACGATAGGTGTATATATCTTTGCGAATCTGGTGATGAACCTGTCCATCTTAGGTTTGCCGGCGGCGGCGTTTTCGACGGAATTGAGGATCTTGGTGACCATCGACTCAGTGAGAGGTCTGGTCACTTTTATTTTCAGAAGTCCATGCTCGTTGACGCAGCCGGAGACCACTTCGGTCCCTGCAGCAGCTTTGATGGGAACGGGTTCACCTGTTATAGGGGATGTGTCTATACGGCTTTCACCTTCCGTGACTACGGAGTCCAGAGGGATCCTGTCACCGGGGCGGACCATCAGGACGTCGCCGACCTTAGCTTCGCCTGCTGGTATGATCCTGATGTCGTCTCCGTCCACCAATGATACCGTTTCAGGTCTCATATCGACAGCTTCCATTATCTGTGAGCGACTTTTATCCACAGCGATGTGCTCGAAGAGCTCGCCGACTTTGTAGAAGAGCATGACGCCTGCTCCTTCGGTGAATTCACCGATGCAAAAGGCTGCTATGGTGGCGATGGACATCAAAAAGTTCTCATCGAATACCTGACCTTTGAGGATGTTTTTCCCGGCAGTGAAGAGGACTTCCCAGCCCAGAGCCAGATAGGCGGCGATGAATACAGGAAAAACGATGACATCCAGGATACCTGTCTGTTCTAATATCACGCCTCCGGCAAACAGTACAGCGCCGACGATCAGAGAAATGAGATCCGCCATGTGTTCTCTGAAAAGGCTCCGCGTGTGGGTGCTGCCGGCGGCAGGAGTCGTCTCCTTCTTTACCAGTTTCACATTATCTTCAATGGTGCGGCAGGCCTTTTCAAGCTTTGGCACCAGGGAGTCCGGGTCTTCGGCTGCTACGCGCAGCTGCCTGGTGGCGAAGGTGATGGAGGCGGCTTTTATTTCAGGCATGGCCTGTATCTTGCGTTCCATCTTGGCTGCGCAATTGGCGCAGTCGAGGCCCTCTATGATATATATCTCTTGCCGCCCTGCGGAAATGTCGTCGAAATCATGGTCGTGGCTATGATCGTGGCTGCTGTCGCAGTCGTGGCTATGGTCATGGCCGCATCCGCATGCGTCATGATCGTGGTCGTGATGATGGTGGCCGCCGTGGTCATGACCGCAGCCACAGCCTTCATCGTGATGATGTAATTGTTGCAGTTTGCTATTCATTGATATGTTCCTGCGCAACGTCCAGTATCTCCTTCACGTGGCCATCGGCCAGGGAATAATAGGCGTGCTTTCCTTTCTTTTGAAATTTAACGAGATTGTTGTCCCTGAGAACTTTCAGCTGATGGGAAACTGCTGATTTAGTCATGTCCAGCAGCACCGCGATATCGCATACACACATCTCGCGGCAGTTGAGAGCCGCCATTATCCTGATGCGGGTACCGTCCCCGAACACCTTGAACAGTTTCGACATATCTGTAAGCTCCGTATCGGAAACTATTTCTTTTCTGACATGCTCCAATATATCTTCATGTATCGCCGCGCAGTCGCAGCTTGCTTCAGTTTTTCCCATTGCTTTATCGCCTCCTGTAAAAAATATGCATATTTTCCGGTTTTCATTTTGATCGAGAACAGTTGCGTTATTGTTCAACTGTTTCCTATGGCATCATTATAGTTGAATACATGTGCAACTGTCAACAGTAAAATCAAAAAAAATGAAAAAACAAATTGACGGAGCCCGGTACTTTGGCTATTATGGTAGTTATTAAAAACAGACGGCTCGGATAATAAGGCGTTTGCTGCGCTTCCAGCCGTTTCGCACAGAGATGGAGGTTGTAGTCGAAATGATAGAAGTCAACAAGGATGTTTGTATCGAATGTATGACGTGCGTCGCAGTCTGTCCTTTCACAGTGCTGGAGGAATCTGACGAAGGCATACGGATGGCGGAAGGGAAAAAATGCATGGCATGTATGCACTGCGGAGCGGTATGCCCTACGGAAGCCATCACATATAACGGCGAACCGTCCATATTGCCGGACGAGATGCCGACCATAAGCGATACTTTCCACAAAGAACTTAAAAATCATATCCTGACCAGAAGATCTTACAGGCATTTCAGCGAGGAACAGGTCCCGAGGACCATCATAGAGGAAGCGCTAGAACTGGCTTCGTGGGCTCCCAGTGCTAAAAATCAGCATTCGACTAAATGGATGATAATAGAAGATCCGGATGTCATGGATAGGATGATGACGATGATCCTGGAATACGTGGATGAAACCGGAGTATCTCCCGAGATCGCTTCGGAAATGGAGACTGGGAACAATGTGGTGATGGGAACGGCCAAAACGTTGCTCCTGGCCTATGCCAACGATAACGCCATATCGCCGGAAACAGATACGGCCATAGCTATGACGACGGCTGAGCTGTATCTGCAGGCAAAAGGGATAGGGACCTGCTGGGCTGGCTATCTCAAGAGAATGGCGAACAATATACCTGGTATCAGGGAAATGTTGCCTAAGATACCTTCAAGCTGCAGTTTTTACGGAGCATTCATGCTGGGATATCCGGCGGACGAGGAGTATTTACATATCCCTCAGCGGTTCAAGAGAGCTGATATAAAGTGGGTGTGACGACGGCGGGCGGCCAGCCGCGCATCCGGTAAAACAGTAATGCCAACTGTCTGCGCAGTCGCGAGAGCTGACTGATGATGCAGACAGTTTTTTTATAATGCAGGAAATATCGTCAAAACGATATTTCCCCGCTTTGCGGGGCAGGCCGGAATTTCAAAGAAAGTACCTTGAATGCGCTGACCCTTGCGGTCAGCATGCGGAAATAGGAATCTTTGATCCTGTCATTTCCACTTTTTTATTTCAACTATTGACAACGCGTAAATATTGTATATAATGAATATATACAATATAAAGAAAAAGGAGGTGTTCCTTTGGATATCATAATAAGCAATTCAAGCGGCCGGCCTATTTATGATCAGATAAGCGAACAGATAAAGGAGAAGATACTTACAGGACAGCTGGAGGAAGGTGAAGCGCTGCCTTCCATGAGGCTTCTGGCCAAAGAACTCCGTATAAGTGTCATTACCACCAAGCGGGCATACGAGGAACTGGAGCGGGATGGATTCATCGTTACCATGACGGGAAAGGGAAGCTTCGTGGCGGAGAAGAATACGGAAGCTGTCAGGGAAGAATATCTTAAGCGGATAGAGGAACACATCGGTGAGATAGTGAGGTTGTCTGTCAGCTGTCATCTCGGCCTTGAGGACATAAAGGAAATGGTGACGCTGGCATATGAGGAGGAAAGAGATGAGTAACGCTATAGAGATAAAGCATCTGGAAAAGAGGTATGAAGGCTTTGCTCTCAGAGATGTAAATATCACGCTGCCCAGCGGTTATATCATGGGTTTCATCGGAGAAAACGGAGCGGGTAAGACGACGACTATCAAGGCTATGATGGGTCTTGTCAGACCGGACGGAGGACAGATAAAGATACTGGGCGGGACTATGTCTGATGGTGACAGAGAGCTGCGGGAAAATATCGGAATGGTTACGGAAGATTATGGGCTTCCGGCTGAAGCGGACGCTGTAAGCATAGGCAGGATAATGAGCGGGCTATACAGGACCTGGGACAGCAGAAAGTTTTCGGGGTATATGGAAAGGTTCGGATTGCCGGCCCGCAAGAGGGTGAAGGATTATTCCAGAGGAATGAAGGTGAAACTTTCCATAGCGGTGGCGCTCTCCCACGACAGTAAACTGCTGGTGATGGATGAAGCCACGTCGGGACTGGACCCTGCGGCCCGGGACGATGTATTGGACATCCTGAGGGATTTCATCCAGGACGAAAGCCACAGCGTCTTCATCTCCTCCCACATTCTGAGTGATTTGGAAAAGGTGTGCGATTATATCACCTTCATCCATCGCGGCAGGATAGTCTTCAGCAGCGAAAAAGACGCGTTGACAGAAAAGTATGGCATAGTAAGATGTCCGAAAACGGAGCTTGAAAGCATAGAAAGCAGTGCGGTGGTTGCCGTGAGGGAAACGGGATTCGGCGTAGAGGCCCTTGTGGAGAGGGAGAAGGTCAATCCTGCCCTCATCACAGACAATGCTACCATAGAGGACATAATGGTGATGATCATAAAGGAGGATGAAAAATGAAAGGCTTGCTGATGAAAGATATCATATTGCTGAGGCCACAGCTGAAGATATATCTGATAATACTTGTGTTTTGGTTTCTGATAGCCATGTGGAACGGACAGCCGGGATTTTTCGGAGGGCTTATGGCGATGTTCGCATTGATGATACCAATGACGACTGTCGCATATGATGACAACTGTAAGTGGCCGGCCTTTGCCCTGACAGCGCCTGTTTCCAGATTCAAACTGGTACTGTCGAAATATGTATTACTCTTTATGACTATGCTGGTATTATCTGTAATAATATTTATAGGAAGTCTGGTGATGGGCGAAGATGTATCGGGCAGCTTCTTTCTGACAGTAGCCATGTTCCCCTTTGGCATGATAATGGCTTCGGTGCTGTTGCCTATAATTTTCAAGTTTGGTGTGGAAAAAGGCCGCTTCGCTTTTCTGGCTTTCATCGCCTTCGTTGTGGCAGCTGTCGTAGCCGGAGGAAGAAAGCTGGCGACATTGACAGAGGATGGCAATATAGTGGGATCGCTGCTTTCCATGAACAGAGGGATGATGATAGGCGCTGTCGTGCTGGTGACCGCAGCAGTCGCCGTAATATCTATCGTCTTATCGAAAAATATATACGATAAAAAAGAGTTTTAATGGACCGGATTGGTAGAAAAACGCATGGTGCTGTGTTATAATAGCCTCGACAAATTAAAGTGTTTTCAGATAGTTGAGGAGGGATCACAATGTTATCGAAGAAAGTACTGGAGTTGCTCAATACACAGGTAAACAAGGAGTTTTATTCGGCGTATCTATACTTGGATATGGCCAACTATTATAAGAATGAAGGTCTCAATGGCTTTTACAACTGGTATAAGGTGCAGGCGCAGGAGGAGAGGGATCATGCGCTGCTGTTCATGGATTATATCCAGCAGAACGGTGAGGCTGTGGTGCTGGAGGCCATAGATAAGCCTGATAAGGAATTCAAGGAGTTCATAGATCCTCTTAAGGAAGGCGCCAAGCATGAGAGATATGTTACGGGGCTGATACACAGCATATATGGAGCGGCTTATGAGGAGAAGGATTTCAGGACTATGCAGTTCCTCGACTGGTTCGTCAAAGAACAGGCTGAAGAGGAAGATACAGCTGATGATCTGATAAAAAAGTTCCAGCTGTTCGGAAGCGACAGCAAAGGCCTCTATATGCTGGATAACGAGCTGGCTTCGAGGACATACGCAGCTCCGTCGTTGACAGTGTAGTATAGTGTAAAATCGCGTGAAGTCGGATCAAGATGGGGATTCAGGCGGGCATGGCGTCAAAAGGTGCGGCCTTATCCCCATCTTTATATATTTGAACTGAGGATCGGGGAACCGGAGGAAAAGACATGGCCTTTACGAAGAAAGAGATCACACAGATGCTGGACGCGCTTCGAGACAGATATCCCGAGGCGGGATGCGCGCTTGTGCATCAGAATACATATCAGCTCCTGATATCGGTAGTGCTGTCGGCTCAGACCACCGATAAAAGCGTCAATAAAGTGACAGGAGAGTTGTTTGCCAAGTATCCGTCGCCTGCCGATTTAGCAGAGGCTGACCAGCAGGATGTCATCGATATCATCAAAACTATAGGTATGTATAAGACTAAGTCCAGGAATATAATCGCTCTGGCGGGAGAACTGGTGGAAAAGCATGGAGGTCAGGTCCCCGAGGATTATGACGAACTGGTGAAATTGCCTGGAGTCGGACGAAAAACGGCCAACGTAGTCCTCGCTGTAGGCTTCGGACATCAACGGATAGCTGTGGATACTCATGTGTTCAGGCTGGCCAACAGGATAGGGCTGGTGAAGGAAAAGGATGTCCTCAAGACGGAGTTGGGATTGATGAAGGTGTTGCCGGAGGATAGGTGGACGGAAGCCCATCACAGCCTTATTTTTCACGGGAGGAACTGCTGTACGGCAAGAAATCCCAAGTGCGGGGAATGCCCCATAAATGGCCTGTGCGAGAAAGTCGGTGTGGAGTGATGAAAAATCAGGGATATTCTGATATGGATCGGAGCTGATCCCGTCGACAAAAAAATTCCAGTGTGATATTATTAGGAAAAACAGTCAACAATAACAAACAGATATATCGGAGGTGTGGTTATGGCAGTTTACAAATGCAGCGTGTGTGGGTTCATATATGATGAGGAAAAGAATGGGAAACCGCTGGCGGAGCTCTCAGAGTGTCCTGTCTGTGGGCAGCCCATCTCAAAATTCGTGCCGGTGAAAGATGAAACTGTGACGAGGAGAGAAAGCCCTATGGAAGATATGGGAAGCTTTGTCTCTTCCGGTCCGCTGGACTATGATCCTGAAACAGCTCGTCACGATCCGTCGGTCAGATACATGGCTGAGATACATGAAATGGCAGTTACGGGAAGATCGGTGGGGGCATCCATGGGTACTCAAATGCCTGTTCCTGACTGGGATGAGATACTGATGATGGGGGCTCAGCTGAATCCGCCTCCTCTCAATGACGAAGACCCTGTCGACACAAGAACGGTGATAGGAAAGCATGCTGAAAAACCGATGGTACTGGAGAGTCCGATCTACATTTCCCACATGTCCTTCGGAGCTTTATCGAAAGAGACTAAGATAGCTCTTTCCAAAGGCAGCGCTATGGCAAAGACTGCCATGTGCAGTGGAGAAGGCGGCATCCTTCCGGAGGAAAGAGCTGAAGCATACAAGTATATCTTTGAATATATTCCCAACAAGTACAGCGTCACCGATGAAAATCTCCAGGCGGCTGATGCCATAGAGATAAAGATAGGTCAGGGGACAAAGCCTGGAATGGGCGGTCACCTGCCTGGCGATAAAGTGACTGACGAGATTGCCGCCATTCGTGGAAAGAAGCCGGGTGAGGACGTCCAGAGCCCGAGCAAATTCCCTGAGCTGGATACGAAGGAAGACCTGAAGGCCATGGTGGATATGCTGAGAGAACGCTCAGGCGGCAGGCCTGTCGGCATAAAGATAGCTGCCGGAAGGATAGAGAGAGATCTTCAGTATTGCGTGTTCGCAGAGCCTGATTTCATAACGGTGGACGGCAGAGGCGGCGGTACGGCGTCCAGCCCGCTTCTCCTCAGGGAGGCGACCACAGTGCCTACCATATATGCTTTGTACAGGGCAAGAAAATATCTGGATTCCGTAAATTCCGATATCGCTCTCGTTATAACAGGCGGGTTGAGAGTATCTGCTGACTTTGCCAAAGCGCTGGCGATGGGAGCTGATGCTGTTGCTGTGGCTACCGCGGGGATGATAGCCGCGGCATGTCAGCAATATCGAATATGCGGCAGCGGGAAATGTCCTGTAGGTGTGGCCACTCAGGACCCTGAACTCAGGTCGAGATTGAACATAGACGCGGCGGCTCAGAGAGTAGCCAATTATCTGAATGTGTCCAGAGAAGAATTAAAGACTTTCGCACGTATCACGGGGAACCGTTCCGTACACGATCTTTCCATGGATGATCTGATGACTACCAGCTACGATATAGCGGAGTATACCGGGATAAGGCATGTGGGGCAGCCTGTGGGAAACCTGAGCGGATTTGATGTTCCCGGAGCATCCGGGAACGCCGAAACTGTCGGTGCCTTCCGGGCTGCCGAAGCCTCTGCCGAAGCTTCCGGTATTTCCGGCGAAACGGCGGCGACCGCCGCCAAATACAGGTGTAAGCTGTGCGGTGAAGTGTTCACCGTTCAGGCCGGCGCGGAGGCTGTATGTCCTGTGTGCGGAGCCAGGGGAGAGAACCTGGAGGCGGTGGCCGGAGAGGTAAAGAACAAATATGCCGGGACCAGGACGGAAAAGAACCTGGAAGCGGCCTTTGCCGGAGAATCGGAAGCCAGGAACAAATATACCTACTTCGCGTCGGTAGCTGAGAAAGAAGGATATGAGCAGATAGCTGCGCTGTTCATGAAGACGGCGGAAAACGAGCGGGAGCACGCGAAGATGTGGTTCAACGAACTGGGCGGCATAAACGATACGGCAGCCAATCTGGACGCAGCTGCCGCAGGGGAAAACTACGAATGGACCGACATGTATGCCGGATTCGCCGACACGGCTGAGGCCGAGGGATTTCCGGAGCTGGCAGCCAAATTCCGCATGGTGGGCGCCATCGAAAAGCACCACGAGGAGAGATACAGAGCGCTGCTTCACAACGTGGAGACGGCAGCCGTCTTCGAAAAGAGCGAAGTCAAGATGTGGGAGTGCCGAAACTGCGGTCATATCGTGACAGGAACGAAGGCGCCGGAGAAATGTCCCGTATGCGCTTATCCGAAGAGCTATTTTGAAATAAACGAAGAGAATTACTGATGTGTGGCGTGTGAGCTGCTGATATGCGGTAATGGCTTGTTTTTTCGCAAGATGATGTCTATCCCTGGGCTTCTGTGTCCGGGGTATGGCGGAAACAAAAAATCCTGAATCTCGCCATCAGGCGGATCCAGGATTTTTAATTGATCCCATATTGTCGCTGAGCGTCGCCGGCGTCCTTTGCCTGGTGCTCATGTTGGACAGGCTGAGCTGACGTTCCGGCTGCGCTGCATCCACTGCTGCTTGTCAGTTGCGGGAAGCCGTCTTCCCACAGCAGTGCTTGTATTTTTTACCGCTGCCGCATGGGCAAGGCTCGTTGCGGCCTATTTTTTTCCCTTTCACGATTGTCTTGGATCTCTTGTATTCCTTGGCGATCTGAGCCATTTTTTCCTCACCGAGAATAGTCTCCCACTGAGGAAGCCCATACAGGTACTCGGCATCGGCCGCCAGCATATTGTAAAACAGTTTTTCGGGTTCGATTTCCACCTCTACCTGGGAATTTTCATCGAAGTTTTCAAAGTCGTTGCTTTTCTTCAAGCTGGAATCGACTCCGTCGAGGAAACCCATGAAGATCACTGGGCGGACCTGGTACTTTTCAGCCAGCTCTCCGAGAGTGCCAGTCATCTTTTCCTCTGGTCTGTCAAGGATATCGCTGTATATCTTAGTTTCGGCTTCGCTATATTCCTTCCAGAATTCGGGGAAAGTATCCTCGGTCTGATTTTCTATAAGATCTCTCCATTCTTCAAATAAAGTCATCGTCGACCTCCTGATAATGTTATTTTAAAACCGTTTTCACTATATCTATAACGTCGCCCAGAACTGCGCTTCCTGTAGGCAGAGGGCCTGCGCCTTTCCCATAGAACATCAGGTCGTCCACAGCGTTTCCCTTGACGAATACAGCGTTGAACTCCTTGTTGATGTTGGCCAGAGGATGAGTTTCGCTTATATGCATAGGACGCACCTCGTATTCGATTTCGCCGTTCTCAAGCTTTTTGGCACGGGCGATGAGCTTTATCTTACAATTGTTGGCGCGTGCTTCCTCTATCTTTTCCTTTGTTATTTGGGTGATGCCGGTAGTAGGTATGTCTTCAGGGGCTACATATTTGTCGAACATGAGAGCCATCAGGATGGTCAGCTTGTTGGCCGCGTCGATCCCTTCCACATCGGCGGTAGGGTCGGCCTCGGCGAAGCCCTGAGCCTGGGCATCCTTGAGGGCAGTGTCGTAATCAAGACCTTCCTTTGTCATCATGGTCAGTATGTAGTTGGTAGTCCCATTGAGGATCCCCAGGACTTCTTCGAATTTGTTGGCTCTGAGAGGTCCTGTCAGAGTGCTGAGGATCGGTATGCCGCCGCCTACGCTGGCTTCGAAACGAAATGCCACGCCATTGTCTCTTGCTGTATCCATCAGCTTGTGGTAGTTTGCTGCGATGGCGGCCTTATTGGCTGTTACGACATGTTTGTTGTTTTCCATGGCCTTGAGCATGAACGATGTGGCGGGTTCGATGCCGCCCAGCAGTTCGATGACGATGTCTATCTCCGGGTCGGTAAAGATCTCATCAGGATCCTGAGTGAATTTCCCGACAGGGACATCGATGCCTCTGTCACGCTCCGTATCACGTTCCAGGATCTTTACGATATCGACCTTGGCGTTGAGCGTGCTTTCGATTTCTTCTCTGTTCATTTCAAGCGTTTTATATGTACCGGTGCCGATGTTTCCCAGCCCCAGCAGCCCTATTTTTACTGTTTTCATTTCTCCCTCCGATAAATCAACAATCAATGAAGTCATTATATAATATATTTGCCGTTTTGTCTCGCATTTTTTGGTATGGGCCGGTTTTTAAAACAGAGGTTGGCTATACAGGCTTTTCCGCAACGAAAAATCCGGCTGCGGACGTTCGTGGACCGCTTCCCGTGGTTTGCGCCATTGACTTTCACGTTTGGCAAAGTAAAATATAAATGTCGGGCTTCGCCGGGGAAAGCCGGTGACCGGACACAGATCCGGGGGCATCAGCGGCCGGGAACGACTGCCGTGGCAGACGCGGCCTGCGGCGAACAGAGGAAAGGAGAATATGAACATGTCCATGCATATTGTTTTAGTGGAGCCGGAGATCCCTCCCAATACAGGTAATATAGCCAGAAGCTGCGCGGCGACGGGCAGCGTGCTCCATCTCGTCAAACCATTGGGATTTTCCATAGATGACAGGAGCCTTAAGCGGGCGGGACTGGATTACTGGCCTTACGTAACGCTGGAAGTACATGAAAGTCTGGACCGGTTCATGGAAAAGTACGGGAAAAGCGACAGGCGGATGTTTCTGGCTACTACCAAGGGTGGCAGATTGTATACAGATGTCCGGTTCCGGGATGAAGATATGATACTGTTCGGCCGTGAGACAGCAGGGCTGCCCAGGTCATTCATAGCGGAGCATCGGGAGGAAACTGTCAGGATACCTATGAGCGCCGATACTCGTCTGAGGTCTCTGAACTTGGCTAATTCAGTCAACATTATCCTGTTCGAAGCCCTGAGGCAGCAAGGGTTTCCGGGACTAAAATAATAATGTCAATTCCGGGTAAAGCATTGGTAAAAAATCGTCCGTATGATATAATAAAAGCCGAGGTATTTAGAAAATGAGTATAAAACTTGGTTACGATTTGAAAATTGAGCAGTCTCAAAAGCTGGTCATGACGCCGGAGCTGATACAGGCCATCCAGATTTTGAAGTTCAATACTCAGGAGCTGGATTCCTATGTGCAGGAGCAGTTGCTGGTCAATCCTGTTCTGGAACAGGCCAGTGGCGACGCGGGCAGCGGCCAGGACAGCGGAGAGAGCGGAAGCCGCGATGATAGCTTCACGGAAACGGCGTCTGCCGGCAGAGACAGTGCTTCATCACGCAAAGACGATGATTTCGACTGGAAAGAATATATCAAAGACAGACAGTACGATGATATAAGCTACAGACAGTGGGAAGACCGGAACGGGGAAGAAAAGGAGAATACATATGAACAGTATGTGTTCTCCGATGTTACGCTGCCCGAACATCTGGTGTTCCAGCTTCAGTGTGCCACTGAAAAGAAGGGCTGCCGCAGAGTTGGCGAATACATAATAGAATCATTGGATGAAAACGGATATCTGACATCTACGGTGGATGAGATCGCAGAGGCTACCGGCGTGCCTGTCGACAAAGTGGAGGAAGTCCTTGATATCATACATGGGTTCGATCCTATAGGTGTCGGCGCAAAAGACCTCGCGGAATGTCTGATGATCCAGCTGAGGTATCAGGGGCAGCTGACGGAGCTTTTCGAGAAGGTCATCAGCGAGCATCTGGAAGATCTGGCCAATGGCAAATTCGGAGCCATCGCTAAGGAGCTGGGGCTATCTCCGCAGAAGGTCCAGGAGATGAATGACGTGATAAGGTCCTTGGAACCTAAACCGGGGCGGCTTTTCGCGTCGGGAGCGGATACCAAATATATAGTTCCTGATGTAATCATCGAGAAGGTGGACGATCAGTACGTGGTGACGGTAAACGAGAGCAGCACACCGAGACTGATGGTCAGCTCGTATTACAGCAAGCTGATGAAGCAGTCGGAGGAGGACGACAACCTTTCGAAATATCTTTCTGACAGAGTCAACTCGGCAGTATGGCTTATCAAGAGTATAGAGCAGAGAAAGCAGACGATATACAATGTAGTGACGGCCGTGGTGAGGCATCAGAAGGAATTTCTCGACCGGGGGAGCAAGTATTTGAAGACTCTCACTCTCAAGGATATAGCCGAGGAACTGGGGATACACGAATCGACAGTTTCACGTTCCATAAATGGGAAATACCTCCAATGCCCGAGAGGAGTCTTCGAAATAAAGTATTTCTTTTCGGCCGGCGTTTCCGGCAGTCACGGAGAAGGCATATCATCCAACAGCATAAAAGAATTCATCAAGGAGATCGTCGACAGCGAAGACAGCAAATCGCCATACAGCGATCAGGCAATGGTCAGAATGCTGGAAGAAAAAGGCATAAGCATATCGAGACGAACGGTAGCCAAGTACAGAGACGAGATGAACATCCCATCTTCGTCCAGGCGCAAACGATATTAAACTCGTCGGAGGATCCCGGCGGGCTTGATATATAAATCAAATCAAATTTATAGAGTATGTTTAGGAGGAGTTATAAAATGGCAATCAAAATCGGAATAAGCGGCTTTGGTCGTATTTCTCGTGTGGTTATCCGTGCGGCAATGGATATGCCCGAAATCGAGATCGCGGGGATAAATGTCCGCAACGCCGACGTGGAGTACATGAAGTACATGCTGAAGTACGACACGGTATTTGGGCGTTTTCCGAAAGAGCTGGGGGTATATGAAGAGGGACTTGTGATCGACGGCAGGAAGATACCTGTCTACAGCGAAAGCGACGCGGCTAATATCCCGTGGAGCAAGTGTGGGGCAGAGTACATAGTGGAGGGGACAGGTGCCTACAATACCACAGAAAAAGCCATGGTTCATATAAATCAGGGAGCGAAAAAGGTCATCATCACGGCTCCGGCAAAGGACAAGACGACACCGACCTTTGTTATGGGAGTCAACCACGATGAGTACAGCAAGGATATGGACATAGTGTCCAACGCATCCTGTACGACTAACTGTCTGGCACCTGTGTGCAAGGTCATAGAGGACAACTGGGGCATCGAGCAGGGGCTTATGTCGACCATACACGCGGCGACGGCCAAGCAGAAGGTAGTGGACGCCAGATCCTTAAAGGACTGGAGGACAGGGAGATCCGCTTTCGGAAACATCATCCCGACCAGCACCGGCGCGGCGAAAGCAGTAGGTCTTGTTATCCCGTCTCTCGTGGGAAGGATGACGGGTATCGCTTACCGTGTGCCTACCAATGACGTGTCAGTGATAGACGTCAACATACAGCTGAAGAATTCGGCCAGCTACGAGGAAATATGCAGAAAGATAAAGGAAGCTTCCGAAGAAGGTCCAATGAAGGGTGTCATCGAATATGTGGATGACGAAGTGGTGTCCAGCGATTTCATCGGGGATCCGCATACGTCCATATTCGATGCGAGGGAAGGCATCCAGCTCAATGACAAGTTTTTCAAACTGATCGCGTTCTATGACAACGAATATGGATACTCCACCAAAGTGCTGGAGCTGATAAAGCATATGTACAGCGTAGATAACGCATAATAGCGATAACGGACAATGCAGAACCGACAGCAGGCTTTTCCGCCGGCTGTCGGTCATTGAATATAATGAAAAAAGAATGAAAGGGAAGGGTAAAATGAAAAAGACAGTGAGAGATATCGATGTCTCGGGAAAACGAGTCCTCGTCAGGTGCGATTTCAACGTGCCGATGCAGGACGGACGCATAACCGATGACAGGAGGATAACATCAGCGTTGCCTACCATCGAATACCTCGTTGAACAAGGCGCGAAGGTGATATTGATGTCCCACATGGGAAGACCCAAGGGAGAGGCAAAGCCGGAATTCTCATTAAAGCCGGTTGCCGACAGATTATCGCAGCTGCTGGGTCGGGATGTGATATTCGCGCCATCCGACGTGGTGGTGGATGATAATGTAAAAGCGACAGCGGAAGCGCTGCAGCCGGGACAGGTGATGCTTCTGGAAAACGTGAGATACAGGAAGGAAGAGACGAAAAACGAAGAACCGTTCACAGGACAGCTGGCTCAGCTGGGCGAGATCTTCGTCAACGATGCGTTCGGAACGGCTCACAGAGCTCACTGTTCGACAGCAGGCCTGGCAAAATACATGCCTAGTGTTTCCGGCTTCCTTATAGAGAAAGAAGTGAGGTTCCTGGGAGAAGCGCTGGAAAACCCGGAAAGGCCATTCCTTGCTATTATGGGTGGCGCCAAGGTGGGGGACAAGATCCCTGTTATCGAGAATCTGCTCAAGAAGGTAGACAGTCTGATCATAGCCGGAGGGATGAGTTATACTTTTTTCAAGGCTATGGGATATGAGATAGGGACTTCCATCTTGGATGAAGAGAGCATAGGATTGGCCGGGGAAATCATGGAAAAGGCAAAGGCGGCCAACGTCCGGCTCCTGCTTCCGGTGGATACGGTATGCGCTGAGAAATTCGACAATGACAGTCCGCATGGAGTTTTTGACAGAGATAAGATCCCTGCTGACATGATGGGGATGGATATAGGACCGAAGACGGTGGAGCTCTACAAGGAAAACATAGCCAAGGCGAAAACCATCGTCTGGAACGGGCCGGCAGGAGTTTTCGAAATGCCTAATTTCGCAGCAGGAACGAAAGCCCTGGCGGAAGCCCTGGCGGAAAGCGACGCGGTCACCATCGTAGGCGGTGGAGATTCGGCTGCGGCAGCGGAGCAGTTCGGTTACGCTGATAAGATGACACATATTTCAACAGGAGGCGGCGCATCCCTCGAATTCCTCGAAGGAAAAGAGCTGCCGGGAATAGCTTGTCTGGAGGATAAATGATGAGAGTACCATTCATTGCAGGAAACTGGAAGATGTTCAAAAACAGGGCGGAGGCCCGCGAGTTTGCGGAGGAATTCAAGAAGCTTTATAAAGACACTGATGTACAGACAGCCATATGCGCGCCTTTTACAGATCTCGAAACGTTGGTAGAGGCCTTTGCGGGAACGGATATAAAGGTGGGAGCGCAGAACGTTCACTTTGCTGATGAAGGAGCATATACAGGAGAGGTCTCAGTGGCGATGCTGGAAGATATAGGCGTTGATTTCTGTATCGTCGGACACTCGGAGAGAAGGCAGTATTTCGCTGAGACAGATGAGACCGTGAACCTGAAGCTGAAGAAGCTGCTGACCGGAGCTATAAGACCTATCATGTGCGTGGGAGAGAGTCTGGACGAAAGGGATGCCGGGAGCGCCTTTGACAGAGTAAAGTCTCAGCTTCAGCTGGGTCTTGCGGACATCGATGCCAAAGATGCCGCCAGGATCGTGATAGCTTATGAGCCTATATGGGCCATCGGGACAGGCAGAACAGCCACGCCGGAGCAGGCGGAGGAAATGTGCGCGTTCATCAGGAACACTCTTATAGAGCTGTATGATGAAGATACCGCTGACGAGATGATCATACAGTACGGTGGCAGTGTCAAGCCGGCTAACGCTACAGATATCATGAATATGGATGAGATCGATGGAGCGCTGGTAGGCGGGGCAAGCCTTAAGGCTAAGGATTTCATGGAGATAATAGATTTTTAGCTGCCGGTACGGATTTTAGGAGAAACGGGATCGGCAAAGCAAATTTTATTTATACAGAAAAATCAGGAGGTAAAGAATATGGCTTATATTGAAGATGTGATAGCGAGAGAGGTCCTGGATTCCAGAGGGAATCCGACGGTGGAGGTGGAAGTGCTGCTGGAGGACGGCTCTATAGGAAGGGCGATAGTTCCGTCGGGAGCGTCCACAGGAGTCCACGAAGCCGTGGAACTGAGAGATGGAGACAAGAACAGATATATGGGAAAGGGAACTCTCAAAGCTGTTGAGAATGTCAACGACGTTATCGCTGATCAGATCTTAGGCTGGGATGCTTTCGACCAGGTGGGTCTGGACAAGATGCTGATAGCGCTGGACGGGACGCCTAATAAAGGAAAGCTGGGAGCTAACGCGATACTGGGCGTTTCCATGGCAGTGGCCAGGGCTGCGGCGGAATCGCTGGGGCTTCCGCTGTTCCAGTATCTGGGCGGCGTTAACGGAAAGGTGCTGCCGACTCCGATGATGAACATCCTCAACGGCGGTTCTCATGCCGACAACACGGTGGATATACAGGAATTCATGATAATGCCTGTAGGAGCTGAGTCCTTCAGAGAAGCGCTGCGAATGGGAGCCGAAGTCTTCCACAATCTGAAGAGCGTCCTCAAGGGAAAGGGCATGAACACTGCTGTAGGTGACGAAGGCGGCTTTGCTCCGAATCTTTCCACCAACGAGGAGGCTATACAGGTCATCATAGAGGCCATAGAAAAGGCGGGATACAAGCCGGGCGATGACGTGAGGATAGCTCTGGACGTAGCGGCCAGCGAATTCTACGACGCTGACAAGGATATCTACAATCTGACAGGAGAAGGCGTCAGCAGGAACGCGGAGGAAATGGTGGCCTACTATGAAATGCTCTGCGACAAATATCCGATAATCTCCATCGAGGACGGACTGGCAGAGGACGACTGGAAGGGCTGGGCGTACCTGACTGAAAAGCTGGGCGGCAGGATACAGCTGGTGGGCGACGACCTGTTCGTTACCAACACAGAAAGGCTGGCGGAAGGAATAGAGAAAGGCATCGCCAACTCCATACTCATCAAGGTAAATCAGATAGGAACGTTGACAGAGACCTTTGATGCCATCGAGATGGCCAAGAAGGCCGGATATACGGCTGTAGTTTCCCACAGGAGCGGGGAAACGGAAGATACTACCATAGCCGATATCGTAGTCGGACTTAACGCGGGGCAGATAAAGACCGGTTCCCTGTCCAGGACTGACAGGATAGCCAAGTACAATCAGCTCCTCAGGATCGAAGAATTGCTGGATTCAGCGGGACAGTACGCCGGGAAGGACGCTTTTTACAATATAAAGAAAAAATAAAAGCCGGAAAACCCAAAACCGTTGATTTTTTAAAAACCCTGTGATACACTTAAAAAGTTAGTAAGTGAGCCCGACTTCGTTGGACACCTGTTGTCACCCTTCGGGCGACATCGATGAAGGAGGATTGAATATGGGAATAGCTCTCAAGATAGTACTTGCGCTGGTGAGCGTGATCCTGACTATAAGCATTCTGTTGCAATCCAGCAACAGCGCCGGAATGTCCGGTTCCATCGGCGGCGGCGCGGAGCAGCTTTTCGGTAAAAGGAAGAGTCAGGGCTATGACGCGATACTGAGCAAGGTATCGACGGTCACGGCAGTGCTGTTTATAGTGTTATCATTGATTCTCGTAGCGATCGAGTAGCGGATACTTTCGAGGATCTTTGTATAGACTTTATCAAATTATTTACAAATCGTGCTTGCACGTTCAGCGGGAGGCGCCATCGACGCCTCCCGTAATACGCATAGGCACGAGGGGGAGGTATCATCAAGATGGAAATTATTGCAATTCTTTCCGTCGCCGCGGCAGTTATAGGGCTTATCGCGGCCGTTGGCCTTGCTGCATGGATAAAGCAGGCTGATGAAGGAAATGACAGGATGAAGGAAATCGCCGGCTACATAAGAGAAGGCGCCATGGCGTTCCTGAAGAGAGAATACCGCATCATGGCTATCGTTATCATCGTGATAGCGCTGCTTATCGGTATCGGACTTCAGAGCGTTACTACAGCCATCCTGTACGTAGTTGGAGCGCTGCTTTCAGTGGCAGCCGGATTCTTTGGCATGAACGTGGCGACTCTCGGTAACGTGAGGACTGCCAACGCTGCTCAGGAATCAGGCATGAACAAGGCTCTCAAGATCGCTTTCAGATCGGGAGCTGTAATGGGTCTCGCAGTAACAGGACTGGGACTCTTGGGACTCGGTGTCGTTGTATGTGTACTGGATCTGGCTACTGTTATGGAGTGCATAACAGGCTTTGGATTCGGAGCTTCGTCCATGGCTCTGTTCGGAAGGGTAGGCGGCGGTATCTACACCAAGGCTGCCGACGTTGGCGCTGACCTGGTAGGTAAGGTAGAAGCCGGTATCCCTGAGGACGATCCTAGAAACCCTGCCGTTATCGCCGACAACGTAGGCGACAACGTAGGCGACGTTGCCGGAATGGGTTCCGACCTGTTCGAATCGTATGTAGGATCTATAATATCCGCCGTTACGCTGGCGGCTGTTGCGGCCACCAATTCAGGCGGGCTGTTCGATGAGACGACTGCGGCTCTGTTCCCGCTGATCCTTTCGGGTATAGGCATCATCGCGTCTCTTATCGGTATATTCATGGTGAGAGGCAAGGAAGGCTCCAATCCTGCCAATGCCCTCAATATGGGAACTTATGTAGCGGGTATAATCGTTATCATCGCTACCGTGATCCTTTCCAAGGTGATGATGGGCTCGTACAATTATGCCATCGCTATAATCGCCGGTCTGGTCGTAGGTATCGCTATCGGTAAGATAACCGAGATCTATACATCTGCTGATTATAAATCGGTAAAGAAGATCGCGGAGCAGTCTCAGACAGGTTCCGCTACCACCATCATCAGCGGTCTCGGCGTAGGGATGATGTCCACGCTGTGGCCGATCATCTGCATCGCAGTAGGTATATTTGCGGCTTACTACACTGCCGGAATGTACGGTATCGCACTTTCGGCTGTAGGTATGCTGTCAACTACGGGAATGACCGTAGCCGTTGACTCCTATGGTCCGGTATCCGATAACGCCGGCGGTATCGCCGAGATGTCGGAGCTCCCTGAGAACGTAAGAGAGATAACGGACAAGCTGGACTCCGTAGGAAACACTACTGCTGCTATCGGTAAGGGCTTTGCCATCGGTTCGGCTGCTCTGACTGCGCTGGCTCTCTTCGCATCCTATGCTGAAGTTACTCAGCTGAGCGGCGTTGATCTGCTGAACCCTGTAGTTGTAATAGGACTGTTCATAGGCGCTATGCTGCCGTTCCTGTTCTCAGCCATGACCATGAATTCGGTAGGTAAGGCTGCCAATCAGATGATAGAAGAAGTGAGAAGACAGTTCAGAGAAGACAAAGGCATACTGGAAGGGACTTCCAGACCTGACTACGCTCACTGCGTAGATATCTCGACCAGGGCTGCTCTCAAGGAGATGATAATCCCGGGTCTTATGGCGATCATCGCACCACTGGTGATAGGTATCGTTCTGGGTGCTGATGCTCTTGGCGGGATGCTGGGCGGAGCGCTTTCATCAGGTGTCCTTCTGGCGCTGATGATGGCCAATGCCGGCGGAGCGTGGGATAATGCCAAGAAGTACATAGAGGAAGGTCACTTCGGCGGCAAGGGCTCGGACCCTCATAAGGCTGCTGTTGTTGGAGATACGGTAGGAGATCCGTTCAAGGATACATCCGGTCCTTCCATCAATATACTCATCAAGCTGATGACTATCGTGTCGCTGGTATTTGCACCTCTGTTCGTGCAGATCGGCGGACTTATCAACATGATATTCTAGTATTCCAGGACAAGCCTGGATATGCTAAAAGATAGACGGGGGCTGTCGTCTTAACGGGAATAACTGTTAAGGCGACAGCCCCTTTTCGATACAGGCTGGCGGCTGCAAAAAACTTTTATCGCTTTCTCAAGCTCCCATCGTCGAGATCTCATCCTTCTTGCGGTGATAGGTCGCTTCATCAGAAATGCCAATAACAGAGGATTTTGCTTATTAATGGGCATAATGACCGTTGTATTTCAGGCTTTTGCGATGGCGAATAATAAAAAATCAGTTCCAGCATATTGTTTTAGGCATATTTCGGACAGGCGATCGTTGATTTTATGCTAAAAGGTCGAGTATTTTATGGATTTTAGGCATTTTGCATTGTCTGTGAAGGTCACTCGGCCGTGATTTATGCCTATTGAGCATTAACAACAGATCCATTTTGGCAATTCCTGTCGTGACGGTTCCTTCTTCTGGCTCCTGAATATTTTCAAAAATTTCCTGCCGGGTGACGCGATATTTTTTCGAAAATAGCAGATACTATAAGGGAAAACAGGAGAGGAGAAAGAAGATGAGAAACATAAAGCTTTTCCTGGCAGCAATACTCTGTGTATCATTACTGGCTTTCGCTGGATGCGGCAATAATGACGATAACGGTACGAACGCCAGCGACGGTACTGTGACGGAGGAAAATGTCGACAGAAATGATGACAGCACGAAAAAGGATGATGGCTCATTGACCGAGGATATGGCCGATGGAGCCAGAGATGCTATCGATGATGTGGAAGATGGAGTCAACGACGTGAAGGATAAGGTCGACGGAGAAGACGATGCTGCAAAGGGAACCAGCAACAACTAGTTTAACGATAAAAGGTGGCAATGCCACCTTTTATGCTGTAAAATAGTATCGATATGATAAGAGGGGAAAGGAAAATGGCAAAGAAGAAAAGGAAAAAAGCGCTTACCGGAGTGTTGAGCAAGCACAAACGCGGCTTTGGATTTGTCACGTGTGACGAGCTGGAGCAGGATGTGTTCATCGCGGCAGAGTCTATGAACGGCGCTATGAACGGAGATGAGGTCGAGATAGACCTGATCCCGAGACATCTGTGGAGAGAGTCACCGGAGGGTATCGTTGACCGTGTTCTTTCAAGAAATACGACAGAGATAGTTGGAACCTTTAACCGGAGCAAGAAATTCGGGTTCGTGGTGCCTGACAGCAGGAAATCCCGGGAAGACGTATTCGTGAGGAAAAAAGATTTTGCGGGAGCTAAAAAGGGCGATAAGGTAGTTGCGGAGATAACCAGGTATCCTGACAGAAACAACAACGCTGAAGGAAGGATCGTGGAGATAATAAGCCGGGCAGGACAGCCGGGCGGAGATATAAAGGCGCTGGCCAGAAGCTACGATATGAGCGAGAAGTTTCCGGGAAAGGTCAGCTCCGAGGCCAAAAGCCTCAGACGCCGCGGAGTGACCAAGGCGGACTTGACAGGGAGACGCGACTTGAGGAGCAAGAAGATATTCACCATAGATGGGGCCGACTCCAAGGACTTTGACGACGCGGTATCCATAGAGCTGCTGGAAAACGGCAATTATCTGCTGGGAGTACATATTGCTGATGTGGCTCACTATGTAAAAGAAGGCTCTGACCTGGACAAGGAGGCGCTGCGGAGAGGGACCAGTGTTTATCTGCTGGATCAGGTCATACCTATGTTGCCGAAAGCGCTTTCCAATGGGATATGCAGTCTTAATCCTCATGAGGAGCGGCTTACTTTGTCGGTAGACATGGAGATAACGCCGGAAGGGACGGTAGTACGTCACGAGATATATGAGAGCGTCATCAATTCAGTAGAACGGTTGATCTACGATGATGTATCGGACTTGCTGGAGAAAAACAGCAGGGAAGTGGGCGAAAGATACGCACATATAAAAGAGCAGCTGTTCATGATGAACAATCTGGCTGTGCGGCTGGCGAAAATAAGACATGACAGAGGCAGTTTGGATTTTGACCTGGATGAAGCATGTATCTCCCTGGATAAGAACGGAGTTCCGGTGGATATAGGCATATCTGCGAGGAGAAGCGCCAATAAGATGATAGAAGAGTTCATGTTATTGGCCAACGAGACTGTGGCAGAGCATTTCTACTGGATGGAGGTACCTTTCGTTTACAGAGTCCATGAAAAGCCTGCTGCCGATAAATTGGAACAGCTCAGAGTGTTTCTGAGAAATTTTGGGATCGATCTGAGGGGAAGAGCTGATGGCGTCCATCCTAAAGCGGTGAGCGCTATGCTGGATAAGGTGAAAGGAAAGCAAAGTGAAAGAGTGGTCAACTACGTGACGCTGCGATCTATGCAGAAAGCCTACTACAGCACTGTTTGCGATGGCCATTTCGGTCTGGCGCTGAAGTATTACTGTCATTTCACGTCGCCGATCAGGAGATATCCGGATCTGATGATACACAGGATAATCAAAGCCTGCCTCAGAGGGGAGATGACAGGGAAAGCTGCCAAGCATTTCAGAAAGGCGGCGGAATATGCGGCAGACCAGTCGTCAGTGGCAGAGAGAAGAGCAGTGGAGCTGGAGCGGGAAGTGGAAAAGCTCAAGAAGGCGGAATATATAAGCTATCATGTGGGTGAGAGCTTTGACGGGATCATAAGTGGCGTGACCGGCTTCGGCATATACGTGCAGCTTGAGAACACAGTAGAGGGTCTCATCAGGATAGATGATCTCAATGACGATTACTACGATCATGACAGAGAAAAGTACGCCCTCATAGGGCGGCGTACGGGAAAGCTGTACAGGCTGGGGGATGAGATAAGCATAATGGTCGACTATGTGGATCTGGAAAACAGAGAGATCAACTTTCTGCCGGTGCAGCGCCGGTAACACTTATAGCTGACAGAGCGTCGCCGGCCTCGTCTATACATACGGGCTTGGCAGCCACATCACCAAGAGAAAGCATACCGACGATCCTGGAGGCTTCTATTACCGGAAGTCTCCTTATTTGATGAGCGGAAAAGAGGAGGGCAGCATCGTGGATATTCATATCAGGCGATACGGTAACGGGAGATGTGGTCATGATGTCTCCGGAGGTCGTTTCTCCTGGCTGTTTCTCAGTCAGGGCACGAAGAACCAGATCCCTGTCGGTGATGATGCCTTTCAAGTGCCCCGCATCGTCACATACGGGGAGGCATCCCACATCATCTCTTTTCATATGTGATGCTATCTGTGAAACAGAGGCGTCCTCTTTTACACATGTTATGTTGGTGCTCATGAGATCTCTTACTTTCATTTCTATCTCCTTTCTGCCATATGGAAGTATCGCGGTCCCGCCTGCAGGCGTCGGACCGTGATACTCTCTCCGCTGTGGGATAATGTTCATATCATACGGTCAATAGCTCATAATATATGATTGCCACGATATGCGGTATTTATCCGCAGAAAGCAGATGTACGGCACGAAGATTGTTATCTGTCGCGTCCCCAGAAGTTTCCTGTAAAGAGTATGATTATGGTGAAGAGCTCCAATCTGCCGACGATCATCAGACAGCTCATGAACAGCTTGAGAAACGGATGGAACATGGCATAATTGCCTGCGACAGCCGTTTCGCCGAAGGCCGTTCCCGTATTAGACATTATCGCCAGGGTAGCGGTGACTGTGGAGTCTATGTCAAGACCCTGGAATGACAATACCAGTATGGATATGAGAAACACGAGAAAATAGGTCAGTACGAAGGCGGAGATAGCTGAAACTACAGGAGCGGAGATGGGATCTCTTCCTACTTTCACGGCGACTACTGAGCGGGGGTGTATTCGTCGTATACATCCCCTCCAGATCAGCTTGAGCATGACGATCACCCTGATGACCTTGATTGATCCCGATGTGGAGGCGGCGCAGCCGCCGATAAACATCATGGTTATCAGTATCATCTGGCACGAAGTAGGCCAGGATATATAAGGTGTGCTGATATAGCCTGAGGTGGTACCCATGCTGATGACCTGGAAGAAAGATGCTCGCAGTGATGAACCGAAGCTGTCTCCGGTTCCGGTCATGAGCCCTACAGTACACAGTACGACACCTCCCGCCAGGATGGTGAGGAATGCCCGGAGCTCCACATCCTTGAAGAAAAATTTGAATTTACCTGTTATCAGGTAATGGTAAAGGACGAAGTTCAGGGCGGAGAATATACAGAAAATAGCCATCACGACCTCTATATATACGCTTTCATAGTAGGCGATCCCTTCAGGATGCACCATCACGCCGCCGGTGCTGATGTTCCCCAGAGACGTTATGACAGCATCGAAGAATGGCATTTTCCCGGAGAGCATTAGCAGGATGATCTCTAATATCGTGAGAGAAATATATGTGATATAGAGGATCTTTGCCGAATCGCTCATTCGAACAGTCATCTTTCTCAGTACAGGTCCGGGAGTTTCAGCTCTGGCTATGATCTGACCGTTTATACCCAGTGCTGGCAGGAAGGAGATGACGAACAGCAGTATGCCCATTCCGCCCAGCCAGTTGGATATGGCTTTCCACAGCAGTAATCCTCCGGAAAGTATGTTTCCTGTCACAACAGTGCAGCCGGTGGTCGTGAATCCGGCTGTGGCTTCAAAGACAGCATCTATATAGGTATCTGTGAATTCTGAAAGATAATAGGGAAAGGCTCCGATGGTGGAGGCCAGGACCCAGCAGGATGCTACGACGATATAGCCTTCTCTGGCTCGGAATCTCGGTTTATGGGATTTGACTGCCAGGATGATCACCAGGCCTGCGATGATGGTGGGCGGCACGCATTTGCCAAAGGCTGATGTGGCATCACTGTCGCCTGAAGCTATGGAGTATATCCATGGAATGACCATGGTGAGGCCAAGGACAAGTATTATGATGCCCATTATCTTGATTATGGCTTTGTAATTAAGATTTGCTACAGACATTTGAATTCTCCTGTCAACGATTAGGGTTCCAGAATCTCGGCGTCAGCACGATGAACAAAGTATAAAGTTCCAGTCTGCCGGCCAGCATGTATACGGAAAGGGTGTACAGCGACAGATCGGAGAGGACTCCGAAATTGTCCACAGGGCCGACGGCGCCTAGACCGGGGCCTACATTGCCTATGCATGTTATTACCGATGAAAAGCAGGTGATCAGATCGGCATTTTCGAATGAAATGATGAAAGCGCCGACGAAGACCATGATCACATAGAGGAAGGCATGGCTGACGATGGCGGAGGCCGTATCATTCGTGATGTTTTCTCCGTCCAGCTTTACTGATTCCACTACGTTAGGGTGAAGCCTGGTGGAGATCCCGCGTTTTATCAGCTTGAAGAGGACCATGATCCTTATGACTTTCAGGCCGCCGCCTGTCGAGGAGGAACAGCCTCCGACAAACATGAGGAACAGCAGCACTACCTGACATACGATAGGCCATGTTTCGTAGTCGGCTGTTATGAACCCGGTGGTGGTGAGGATAGAGGACACCTGGAAGACCGAATCGCTGAGAGCAGATCCCGATGATTCATATTGACCGCTTATCATCAACATGGCGAATATGAACAGTGATGATATGGCGAATATGAGAAAGTACACTCTGAATTCGGAATCTTTCAGCAGTACTTTTATTCCGTGTTTTGCCGATAAATAGTAGAGGTTGAAGTTGACGCCGCACAGGAACATGAAACCGGTGACGACCATACGAAGGTAAGTGCTGTCGAAGTGGCCCATGCTGTCGGAGTAATTGGAAAGACCTCCGGTGCCTACGGAACCGAAGGTGGTTATCAATGAGTCGTACAAGCTCATCCCGCCGGCCATCAGCATGATAGTCTCGGCAATGGTGAACAGCAGATAGATGGTATAGAGAGACTTGGCTGTATCGCTCATCTTAGGAGTTATTTTGTCGAGCGACGGTCCTGGCGCTTCAGATACCGCGATATTCTGGCCGCTTATCCCCAGCGAGGGCATCAACGCAATGGCGAAGATGAGGATCCCCATTCCTCCTATCCAGTGAGTGAAGGAACGCCAGAAGAGAATCCCCTTGGGGAGAAGCTCCGGCTTAGCCAATACAGTAGCTCCGGTAGTAGTGAAGCCCGAACACGATTCAAAAAACGCGTCGGCAAAATGAGGGATACTGTCGGTGACGACAAATGGAACAGCACCCAGCGCGGCTGAAATGAACCAGCACAGGGACACTATGAGAAAGCCGTCGCGGATCTTCAGATTCAATGTCTCTCTGTGACATGATTTTACCAGCAGAAAACCGGCGGCACAAGCCGCCAGCATCGTCATCAGAAAGGGTATGTATATCGCAGAATCATCATATATGAAGGAAACGATGAGGGAAGGGATCATGGCCATGGCGATCACGATCAGCGTGATGCCGACTATCCTCAATATCGAGCTTAAACTGAGATTCATATGCCCCCCTATCTGTTCCTTCTGAAAAAGCTCAGTCTGCCTGTATCCTTTATCAGGGATTCGGTAATGACTCTGTCTTTCAGAAGACTCAGGAGAATGATCCTGTCGTTTTCATGTATTTCCGTATCGCCGTTAGGTATTATCACTTCTGCACCTCTGTGGATGGCAGCTATCAGTATACCGTCATGGAGATCAAGCTGGGAAAGAGGAGTATCCAGTATCTTCATGTGCGGAGTGGCGATTATTTCCATTATTTCAGCCTGTCCTTCGATCAGGTGAGAAGAGAGAATCTTTTTGGAACCCTGCACGAAGTGGAGTATGTTGCTGGTGGTTATATCGAGTGAGTTGAGAGCCATGTCGATCCCCATGCGGGAGATTATTTCCGCATAGCTTGTCCTGCTTACGGTGGCTATCACGTCTTCTACCCCATGCTGTTTCGCGGTAAGGGCCAGCAGCAGATTGTCCTCGTCAAAGCCTGTGACGGTAACGAAGGCATCCATCAGGTCAAGGTTCTCCTCTTCCAGCAACGTCAGATCAGTAGCGTCGCCATGGAGTATCATCACGTCCTCGAGATGGGTGGACAGATAGTGGCAGCGCTCTTTGTCCCGTTCGATCAGTTTTACGGCAGCTCCGAATTCGGAAAGCATTTCGGCGAGATAAAAACCGGTCTTACCACCGCCAACGATCATTACTTTTTGCAGATCAGTATACTTTCCCCGTTCGTGTACTTTCGAATTGAGCTCCAGGATAGGCGCTTTTTCGCCGATTATATATACGAAGTCGTTCTTGTCTATGATCTCGTCCCCATGAGGTATGATCACCTTGCCGTTTTTTGATATGGCTGCTACCAGCATGTTGGGAAGGATCCCGGGAACATCCCTCATGGACTTACCGATGAGTTTCGGGTATCGTTTTACAGGGAATTCTACCAATGACACTTTGCCGGATGAGAATATACCGTTGCTCAGAGTGTATTTCTCCGCCAGATATTTGTAGATCTCGACAGTTATGCCCTGGTTTGGATTGACGATATGGTCTATATCCATCGTCTCCTTGATGAAATTTATCTGCTGCATGTGTTCCGGATCTCTTACTCTGGCAACTACCTTATTGCAGCCCAGCTTTTTGGCAAAAGAAGCGATAATGATATTGGCTTCATCATTGAAGGTGGTCGCGATGAGATAATCGTAGGAATCGATATCCAGCTGTTTGAGTATTTTTATTTCCTTGGCGTTTCCATGGACCACCATGACATCCATCTGAGAGCTGATCTTTTCCAGCAACTCTTCATTGGTATCTATCAGTGTTACCGAGTGATCGCCGCCCAGCAATGCGGTAGCTACGTTTCTTCCCAGCTTGCCGGCGCCGACTATGGCTATTTTCATAACGTCTCTCCTGTACAGACTAAGTTACCTGTGAAATATTGAACAGAATAATTCTACCACTTATTATAGGGATTTCAACATATAATTGCAAGAAGAGCGCAAATGGATTAAAATGTTTAAAGTGATATCGGGAAAGAGGTGAACTCAAATGTTGAAGATAGAAAGACTGATATGCGGTATGCTGGAAAGCAACTGCTATGTGATATACCATGAAGATGGGGGCCAATGCTATGTGATAGATCCTGGATATGGAGCCAGGGCTATTTCGGATGTGATACGCACGCATTCATTGAAGCCGAAAGCCATATTGCTGACACATCACCATTACGATCACGTGGGGGCAGTCAAAAAGCTCAGGGACGAATTTCCGTGTCCGGTGTATCTTCACCGGGCTGATTGTGATATGTACGGGAAGCCGGTGGATGTTTATATGGAAGATGGTGATATCATCGATCTTGAAGGAGAGCTGATCAGGGTCGTGAGCACTCCCGGACATACGAAGGGAAGCGTGTGCTTTCTCAGTGAGGCCAGCAAAGTCGTGTTCACAGGGGACACGGTGTTCAATGTTGATCTGGGCAGGACTGATCTGGAGGACGGCTCTGAAGCGGAGATGCGCGACAGCATATTGAACGTGGTGGATGGATGGAACAACGATATGATGATATATCCGGGACACGGGGATGGATGTACCATGAAGACGGTCAGAAAGATAAATGCGGAATTCAATGAGATAGTGAACGGAAGGTAGGAAAATGACTGTAAAACTCATCGCTTTAGATATGGACGGGACGACGCTGAACAATGAAGGAAAGATAAGCGGACGCAACAGGAAGACGTTGGAAAAGGCCGCGGCAAAAGGTGTGAATATAGTGATCGCTACGGGAAGACCCAGATCAGCGCTGCCGAAAGATGTACTGGAGATAGGCGCTATCAGATACGCGCTCACATCCAATGGAGCCAGGATAACGGATCTGGCAGAGGGAAAGACTATATATGAAAACTGCATGTCGCCATTGGCGGCTGAACGTTCAGTGGAACTGCTGAGAAATTATCACTACGTCATCGAGTGTTTCATAGATGGCGTTGCCTACATAGACAAATGGTACTACGATGAAGTGAAGCAGTCGGGAGAAAGCTTCAGAAGCGTCAGTTACATCCTCAACACCAGGAATCCGGTGGAAGACATATATCAGTTCATCCTTGAACATCGAAACTCCATCGAAAATATAAATATAAATTTCGAGGATATTTCGGAAAAACCGGCCATGAGGGAAAGGCTGCTGACGATACCGGAGGCTACTATAACCAGTTCCTTTAATCATAATCTTGAAATAGGCGGGGCTACCACCAGTAAGGCTGACGCGTTGGAACACATGTGCCAGATATTCGGCGTCGGACAGGACGAGATGATGGCGGTGGGTGACAGCCCTAACGATATAGCGATGCTGAAAGCTTCCGGGATACCGGTAGCTGTGGGCAACGCTAAGGATGAGGTCAAGGCAGTGGCCAGATATATAGCTCCTACCAACCAGGAGGATGGAGTGGCTGATGCCATAGAGAAGTTCGTTCTGGGATGAAACGTCGCGAGATGGTCGGCGACTCTGAGCGGATCTGCGGATCCGGCGACCGCCTGTCCGGTCTCAGGCATGTCGAAAAGCTGAGTGTAAAATCATTTAAAATCACATAGGAATCATATGAGAATCATATGGGAATCGAAGAGTCCAATTACCGACAGTGTGTCCGGTGATTGGGCTCCTTTGATTTTATATGCATTTTGCGGCAAGACGCGGCAAAATTATTTGAATGAGTGAAGCGAATTCTCTTGACACGACATATATTACATATTATTATATTTATGTAAAAAAATGTAATAATAAGTTGCGGTAAATACGGAAAGAGCGAAAAAGGGGAACGGAACATGGGAAATGTGAATAACGTCGTCATCGGGAGGATCGGCGAGGAAGCGGCTGCCGGGATGCTGGAAGCTGAAGGGTACAGGATATTGGAGCGCAATTATATGAGCCCTGAAGGGGAGATAGATATCATCGCGGAAAAGGATGCGGATATCGTTTTTATCGAGGTCAAAGCGAGGAGAGGGATCCTTTATGGCAGACCATGCGAGGCGGTAAGTGCCAGGAAAAGACGGAGGCTGAAGAGCGCGGCGGTATGCTATCTGCGGGAAAGAAAGCCCGGGGAACGGATATATGGAAGGATGAGGTTCGACGTAGTGGAAGTGGTGGTAAATCATATTATGGACGCGTTTTGAACAGGGGGGAGAAGAATGCTTGCAAAGGTAAAAACCGCTACTCTGGCAGGCGTAAAGGGCAGCGTGGTGACGGTGGAGACAGATATGCACAGAGGTCTGCCCGCGCTGAACATCGTAGGGCTGGCGGATGCCACCATAAGGGAGGCTTGCGGCAGAGTGAAACCGGCGATCATGAATTCCGGTTTCCATTTCCCGGATGGAAGAGTGACCGTGAACCTGGTCCCGGCAGGCAAGCGCAAGGAAGGAAGCCATTTCGATTTGCCTATAGCAATAGGTATAATGGCGGTAGAGCAAAACGTATCTTCGGTCCTGGCGAAGGGAACGACGGCGTTTCTGGGTGAGATATCCCTTGATGGGACTGTGAATCCCATAGCCGGCGCGCTGCCGTTAGCTATGAGCCTCAGGGAAGCAGGGATAGAATGGGTGCTGCTGCCTGAAGCTAATGCGGAGGAAGTGGCAGTCCTGAGAGATCTCAAGATACTTCCTGTGAAAGACTTGCGGCAGGCGGCGGGACATGTCTTTGGGAATGAGAAAATAGCGATATATAATAATAGAAGAGAGACGTGGAGCCGGAAAGAAAACCGGGAAGATTTCTCGCAGGTAGTAGGACAGGAGACCGCGAAAAGGGCGGTCACCATCGGCGTGGCGGGAAATCATGGGTTGCTGATGATAGGAGGACCGGGGTGCGGGAAGACTATGATAGCAAAGCGAGTACCTACCATAATGCCCGAGCTGACCTATGAGGAAATGCTGGAGATAACGGGGATCTACAGTGTTGCGGGGCTTTTGGGGAGGGAGAGACCGGTGATCGGCGAAAGGCCTTTTCGCAGCCCTCATCATACGATTTCCATGGCCGCTCTTATAGGCGGCGGGAACAGACCGAAGCCGGGGGAATTATCGCTGGCTCACAGAGGCGTGCTGTTTCTGGATGAGCTGGGAGAATTCGACAGCAAGGTCATTGACTCTATGAGGCAGCCGTTGGAGAGCGGACGTGTCATGATAAACCGAAGCATGGAAGAAGTCGTGTTCCCCTCCAGCGTGATGCTAATTGCGGCGGCCAATCCATGCAGATGCGGCAATCTATGGGATGACAGGAAGGTGTGCACATGTACCAGGAGACAGCTGGACAGCTACAGGAGAAAACTTTCAGGACCCTTTGCCGACAGGATAGACATGCACATCAGAATGGATCCTGTGAAGAAGGAATATCTCACCGCCGACGGTATGAGAAACAGCCTTATTTCGATTTCTTCCGGCGAGATGAGGGAGATGGTTCGAAAGGCCAGGCGGATACAGCGTGAAAGATACAAGGGTACAGACTATGAAAATAATGGAGGGCTGGATGAGAGCGGTCTGGAAAGGTTTTGCGAGACAGACAAGAAAGGGCGCAGTCTCATGGCAGAAGCGCACGACAGGATGGGACTGACCATGCGGGCGTACGGCAAGCTGCTGAAGGTTGCCAGGACTATCGCGGATCTGGAGGAAGCGGATATCATAAGAGAAGAACATGTGGCGGAGGCGCTGATGTACAGGACATCGGGCTTCTGAACAGGGGGTGCGGGAGGAGATCATGCTGACGAAACGGGGAAACACAGATGTGGAGATGATAAGGCCGGGAATGCGGCAATATCCTGATATGCTGCGGGAAATCCCTGATTTCCCGAAACAGCTTTATTGCAAGGGGAATACGGAGATCCTCGGAAAGAGATGTGTGGCGGTGGTGGGTTCGAGGAATACTACGACATATGGCCGTTCCACAGCTGTCAGATTCGCGGGAGCTATTGCGGAGGCCGGACTGACGGTAGTCAGCGGCCTGGCCCGGGGAATAGATACATGCGCTCATAGAGGCGCTCTCGATGCCGGCGGCGAGACGGTAGCTGTGCTGGGATGTGGAGTGAACGTATGTTATCCCGGGGAAAACGCCGGGCTCAAAAAGGAGATCGAGGAAAATGGTCTGGTGCTTTCTGAATATCTTCCGGACGAGGAACCGAAGCGGTATTATTTCCCTCAGCGCAACAGGATAATAAGCGGGTTGGCGGAGATCACTCTGGTGGTGCAGGCCGGCGCAGGCAGCGGCGCGTTGATAACAGCCGGGCTGGCGGCAGAGCAGGGAAGGGAAGTCTGCACAGTCCCCGGCAATGTGGACAGCCAGTACAATATGGGCAGCAACAAGTTGATCCAGGAAGGGGCTTGCGCTGTATTGAGCCCTGGCGATGTGCTTGAAATGATGGGGGTAAGCGTGTTGTCTGGAAGACAGGCGGAAGAATTACTGGGCGAGAGTGAGCTGCAGGTTTTCCATGCCTTGGAGAAGCACGGTGAAATGACTCTTGATGAACTGTGCGTAGCGTTAGGGAAACCGCCGGCCCGTGTGGCGGGGATAGTATCTGTGATGGAAATGAAAGGCGTCATTTTTTCAGGCATGGGTAAAATTTTTATTGCAAAAGGGTAAAAATATACATATAATCAAATACTAGAAGCTGAACTTAGGTAAAAAAGGAGGAGTCTTCATGGCTGCAGCAAAGAAAATACTGGTAATAGTAGAGTCTCCATCGAAGGCCAAGACCATAGGAAAGTTTTTGGGCGGACGGTATAAAGTCATCGCGTCAGTCGGACATGTCCGCGATCTGCCTAAGAGCAAACTGGGAATAGATATAGAAAACGACTTTGAACCTCAATACATATCTATAAGAGGTAAAGGAGATATCATAAAGGAATTGAAGAAGGAAGCCAAGAATGCGTCTAAAGTCTATCTGGCCACTGACCCGGACAGAGAGGGAGAAGCCATATCTTGGCATTTGGCGTTTTTGTTGGGGATAGATCCGGACGCTCCATGCAGGATCGTGTTCAACGAGATAACAGAGCGGGCTATCAAGGAGGCTATCAAGAACCCCAGACCTATCGATCTGAGCCTGGTGGACGCACAGCAGGCTCGCCGCGTACTGGACAGACTGGTAGGATATCAGATAAGTCCGCTGCTTTGGAGAAAGGTGAGAAGAGGACTTTCCGCCGGCAGAGTACAGTCCGCCGCTCTCAAGATAATATGCGACAGGGAAAACGAGATAAAGAATTTCAAGCCTCAGGAATTCTGGACCATCACGGCTGAATTCAGCAAGAAAAAGAAATTCACAGCCCGGTTGACGGAGTACAGAGGCGAGAAGATACTCATAGAGAACAAGGAGAAGAATGATGCAGTATTGGAAGAGCTGAAAAAGGGCGAATTTGTCGTAAAGAGCCTGGAGGAAAAGGACAGGACCAGGCGGGCGGCAGCGCCGTTCACCACCAGCAGTCTCCAGCAGGATGCTGCCAACAAGCTTAATTTTTCCACCAGGAAGACGATGATGATAGCTCAGCAGCTCTATGAAGGTATCGAGGTCAAAGGAAGAGGGATCATTGGTCTGGTGTCATACATCAGGACCGATTCGGTGAGGATATCCGATGAAGCAAGGGCTGCGTCCAGGGAATTTATCGTAAATACTATGGGCGAGCAGTATTACGGCAACAACGTCTACAAAAACAGAAAGAAGGATGTCCAGGATGCTCACGAGGCTATAAGACCCAGCTATGTGGAGCTTGAACCTGAGTCTGTCAAGGAATCCCTCAGCAGAGATCAGTATAAATTGTACAGCCTCATCTGGAACAGATTCGTAGCCAGCCAGATGGCTCCGGCCAAGTTTAAGGCTTTAAGTGTGGTCATCGCCAATGGTGACTATGATTTCAAGGCGAACGGATCGAAGATGTTGTTCGACGGGTTCCTGAAAGTTTACTCGATGTCAAAGGACGATGAGGCCGACAGACTGCTTCCCGATATGGAAAAAGGAGAGGTACTGCAGGCAGTCGATATAGAAGGTCAGCAGAACTTTACCCAGCCGCCGGCCAGGTTTACGGAGGCCAGTCTGGTGAAAGATCTGGAGGAAAAGGACATAGGGCGTCCGAGTACCTATGCGCCTATCGTGGCGACTCTGACTGACAGAAAATATATTTCAAAAGAAAAAAAATCATTGATTCCTACGGAATTGGGGTTTATAGTAACTGATATGATGGAGCAATACTTCAAGGAGATCGTGGACGCGGGATTCACGGCCCAGATGGAGGAAAACCTCGATGATATAGAGACCAAAGGTGTCAGATGGAAAAGTGTCATAGAGGACTTTTACGATACCTTGAAGGATGAGCTGAAGACAGCTGATGAACAGATAGAAAAGGTCGAATTCAAGGAAGAACCTACGGGAGAGCTGTGTGAAAAATGCGGAAAGCCTATGGTGATCAAACACGGACGGTTCGGGGACTTCGTGGCATGTACCGGTTATCCGGAATGCAAGAATACCAAACCTATCGTGAAGACTATCGATGTCAAATGTCCTAAATGCGGTAAAGATATCGTGGTAAGGAAGAGCAGGAAAGGCAGGATTTTTTACGGATGCAGCGGTTACCCTGACTGTGACCAGGTGTTCTGGAATAAGCCGGTAAATAAGAAGTGTCCCAAGTGCGGGTCTCTCCTGGTCGAAAAGAAGGGCAAGGATACTAAATACGCATGTTCCAACAGCGAATGCGATTACAGGGAATAGGGCTGGCGAAAGTGTCGGCGCGGTAAAAGGAGGTAAATATGGTTCAATTTCATGCGACAACGATCGTAGCAGTGAGAAGAGGACCTGACGATATCTGCATAGGCGGAGACGGACAGGTCACGATGGGAGAAACTGCCATTATGAAGAATGGCGCGAAGAAAGTCAAGAAAATTTATAAGAATTCAATAATAACGGGATTTGCAGGTTCAGTAGCCGATGCCTTTTCTCTTACGGAGAAGTTTGAAGGTAAGCTGGATGAGCACGGGGGAAATCTTAAGAGAGCGGCCGTGGCGCTGGCTCAGCTTTGGCGTTCGGACAAAGCCATGAGGAACCTGGAGGCTCTCATGATAGTGGCTGATAAGAACGATATGCTGGTGCTGTCAGGAACAGGCGAAGTCATAGAACCCGACCAGCCATTCGTAGCCATAGGTTCGGGAGGCAATTACGCTTATTCGGCAGCCAACGCTCTTTACAACAACACGGATCTGGGGGCGGAAGATATAGTGAGAAAATCATTGGAGATAGCCGCATCCATATGCGTCTACACCAATGACCATATTACCATAGAAAAGTTATAGGAGGTAAGGGATGGCCAATAAACTTTATCAGATGACGCCTAAGGAGATCGTAGGCGAGCTGGATAAATATATCATAGGACAGGATGAAGCAAAGAAATCAGTCGCGATAGCGCTGAGGAACAGATACAGGAGAAGCCTGCTGTCTGAAGAGATGAGAGAAGAGATCACGCCTAAAAATATTCTGATGATGGGACCTACCGGTTGTGGTAAGACAGAGATAGCCAGAAGACTGGCGAAGCTGATGGATGCGCCGTTCGTAAAGGTGGAGGCCACTAAGTTCACGGAAGTAGGTTATGTAGGAAGAGACGTGGATTCCATGGTGAGAGATCTGGTGGAAGCTTCCGTCAGGATAACCAAGCAGGCGATGCTGGAAGAAAAGTATTCTGTCGCTGACGAAATAGTCGAGGAAAAGATAATAGAAGCGATAATCCCAGGCAAGAAGAAGCATGTATCTGACAACAAGAACAGAGGACCTTTCGATTTCATACTGGGAAACAGCGGTTATCTGAGTCAGAAAGAGCAGTACGAGCAGCAGAAGCAGGCTGAAGCGGAGAAGGAAGAGCAGCCTGATACGCTGGCCAGAGAACAGGTCAGGCAGCAGCTGAGAGACGGTCTTCTGGAGGAACAATATATAGAGATACAGGTGACTGATACGCCGAAGACCAATACACTGGATATGGGTAACGAGGGCATGAGCATAGCTATCGGCAATATATTCGGAGATATGGCGCCTAAGAAGATGAAAAACAAAAGAGTGAAGGTCAAAGACGCCAGGAAAATACTGAGAGAAGAGGAAGCGCAGAAACTGATCGATATGGATCAGGTCACAGATGATGCACTTGAAAATGCGGAGCAAAATGGTATAATATTCATAGATGAGATCGATAAGATCGCGTCAGGTTCAAGCTACAGGAGTGGTGCGGACGTTTCGCGGGAAGGAGTCCAGCGAGAGATCGGAAGAGCACACGTCTGAACTCCAGTCACATACTGAATCTCGTATGCCGTCTTCTGCTTGAAAAAA
>UQRM01000020.1 GCA_900543485.1 uncultured Eubacterium sp.
GAAGGTATTCTTACGTTAATTGATAATCACAAATGTAATGAATTAAAAAATATAAAAAGCCTGAAATTTGTTGATAATATATCGTCAAGAGAAGAGATTTTATTCGTTTGTGCGGATAACGGAATAGGATATTATAACAACATCGGTGATTTTGTAAAACTTAATACGGGAAATTTTAACAGCTCAATAGATAACATGACTTATGATTATCAGGGAAATCTTTGGTTTGTATCATCGCGACAGGGGATTTTAAGGCTCAGTAAATCAGCATTTACACAGCTCTACAATACATATAATACAGACAGCTCGGTAGTTAATACCGTTACCTGGTGGAATGATGGATTTTACATAGGAACCGACAACGGATTATATGTTTCCAAAGATGAGAACACAAATATAAAAGGAAGAAGTATCACACCTGTTATTGATGTGTTAAACGGAGTTAGAATTCGCTGCTTAAAAGAGGACAGCAAAGGAAATCTGTGGATATGTACATCGCGAGCTGGCGTATATAAGCTGACAACTGACGGTGGTGTAAAAAAATATGATAAAAGCAACGGACTTAACGGCGAACTCTACAGAACGGTAACGGAATTGTCCGATAATACAATACTTGTTGCCGGGGATTCGGGAATGAGTTTTATAAAAGATTATGATTCAGTCTATAACATAGGAACACAGATGATAAACAGCAAGGTGCTGTGTACTTTGCAGGCAGATGATAAGACAATATTTGCGGGTACGGATGGAAATGGAATAGAAGTCATACGTGATGGTGTTATTGTGGGTAATTTCGGCAAAAATGAAGGACTTAGTTCGGGAGTTATTTTAAGAATGGTTGAGGACAGTTCCGGTGATGGCATATTTATTGTTACAAGCAACAGTATATGCTATATGGATAAGACACAAAATATACGTGTGCTTAAAAATTTTCCGTACTATAACAATTACGATATTGTCAATGGAAAAGGTGGCATGCCAGAAATGGTATTTGAGTATATTTTAAGGCAAAATGGGATTGATCCTTCGAAAGATCTGATTATAGATCAGAGCATTGATTTTGGCTCTACAGCAGCAGCATTTGCAGAAGGAAATGCTGATTTTACAGTTGAGTTCGAACCAGGAGCCACAAATTTGGAAAAAGAGGAAAAGGGATATGTAGTTGCTTCTCTCGGTACAGACAGCGGCTATGTACCTTATACTGCATTTTCAGCAAAGAAAAGTTATATCGAGAAGAATGCAGATGTAATTCAAGGATTTACAGATGCATTGCAAAAAGGTATGAATTATGTACAGAAACATACACCAAAGGAAATTGCAGAAGCAATTGCACCTCAGTTTAAAGAAACAAATCTTAATACAATAGAAACAATTGTGAGCCGTTATTATGAACAGGACACATGGAAAGATAACCTCATATTTGAGAAAAAAAGTTTTGAACTTTTACAGGACATTCTGGAAAGCGCAGAAGAACTTGACACACGTGCACCGTACAATAAACTGGTAACGACTACATTTGCCGAAAAAGCAGCCAAATAATTTCAATATTATCTGAATCACTATTACTCTTTAATTAAGCAAAGGAAACGGCAAACCATGGCAGAGTTCGTCGTTTTCTTTGTTAACATATCTACTATTTTCCACTAATTCAAACAATTTTACTCGCTTTTTTCGTGTATTTCATATATAATAAATACCATGACTAGGGCAGGCTTGTCTTAGTACTTTTTATTGGGGGATTTTTTATGCAACAAAAAGATCGTAAACAAATGTACAGACAGCAAACTATGGGCTACTTCATCAATGCTGCATTGGAGATCATTGAAGAAGAAGGTATCGACAGCTTATCTATTCGGAAAACTGCAGAAAAAGCCGGCTATAACAGTGCGACTCTTTATCATTATTTTTCAGATTTTGAAGAACTGAGAATTTTTTCAGCTATGAAATATCTGGATCAATATGCTAAGGATCTGCCGGCCTACTTAGAACCGGTTACAAGGCCACTTGAAAGATATCTGAAAATTTGGGAATGCTTCTGTCTCCACTCCTTCTCACATCCAGACATTTTCTGGCTGCTATTCTTTAAGCATGCAGATACGAACTGGGATTTTTCCTACTATTTTCACGCTTATTATGATATTTTTCCTGAAAGTTGGAGTGAAGATGCTGCAAATTACAAAAATATGCTTTCATCTGCTAATTTCTCAGAACGTGAATTTTTATCATTGACTGATTCTTTGAATAAAGAGAATATTTTTCTCCCGGAATCAGACATTCACAATCTGGCAACAATGAATATTATGCTTTATCGTGGTATGTTAGAGACATTACGGGAAGACTCTGAATATTTGACAATTGAAGAAGCGACTGCGACAACTGTTTCGTTTATCCGCAGAGCGCTTACATCCTATAATATTGATTTAGATTAAAAACACTTATTAAAACCCATATACAAACATTGTCGTTTTACAGAATTGTTTAATCAAAAGAGCTGAAGGATTCGAATTCTTCAGCTCTTTTTCTCACCTGATATATCCAAGAATGCTCCACACATTCCTTCTTCAGCTTTTTGTATTTAATTATTTTGAAAAAAACATTTTCACTATGCCTTTTCTTCCTTCAACACTTTAATAAATGCTGCAATCGTTCCAAACATTACAAAGATAAATAAGAACGCTGCTACAAGTGAGATTGTCTGAAGCGGTTTCAATCCACCAGCCATCAGAAGTCCGATTGCCATAACTGACTGGATAACTCCCCAGAGAATCTTTCTGCCATTTGGAGGATTGATTGCACCGTCCGTTGACAGCATAGACAGTACATAAACTCCTGAATTTGCAGATGTTACAAAGAATGCACACAAGGATACCAAGGCTACCAGTGATAAAATAAATCCAAGCGGATATTGTCCAAGCACTACGAAAAGTCCAACCTCCGGTGTTGCTACCGCTTCCTGGAGCTTTTCAATCGCCATAAGACCTTTTTCTCCAAGGTTGATACCAAGGTTACCAAATACTGCCCCCCAAATACAGGAAGCAATTGTCGGTACAAGTACTACACCAAGTACAAATTCTCGAATAGTCCGTCCTTTAGAGATACGTGCTACAAATACTCCAACGAACGGTGCCCATGCAATGAACCATGCCCAGTAAAACAGTCTCCAGCTTCCGAACCAACTATTGTCACTATAAGAATTAATCTTAAGTGCAGTTGGAATAAAATTACCGATATACTGACCCATACCATTTACAAATGCATTCAAAGTCTCTACTTTTGGTCCCACTATAAAGCATACTGCCAAAAGTCCGATTGCAACATAAAGGTTTGTATCAGAAATAATCTTAATTCCTTTATCCAGCCCGGATACTGCGGATCCAATATAAAGAAATGATACAATTATAATAATAATAATTTCTACTACTAAATTGATTGGGACACCAAATAAATAATTAAATCCGGCATTAATCTGCAATGTTCCAAGTCCAAGAGATGTTACAACTCCTGCAACTGTCGCAAATACACCAAGAATATCAACAACCTTGCCAAGCCATCCATTTGCAAGCTTCTCACCAATTAACGGCTCAAGCATAACACTTAACAAACCTTTTTTGTTCTTACGGAACATAAAGTATGCAAGTGCAAGACCGATAACTGCATAGTTTGCCCATGGAAGAATTCCCCAGTGCATAAAGAAATTCTCAAATGCAAAGTTTGCAGATGCCTGAGATGCTGCTTCAATTCCATCTGGCGGATTCAGATAATAAGTAAGCGGCTCAGCTACTCCCCAGAATACAAGACCAACTCCCATTCCACATCCAAATAGAAGTCCGAACCATGTTATATTACTGTATTCCGGTCTGGAATCATCGCTTCCTAAACGAATTTTTCCATATTTTCCAAATGCAAAATATACAATAAAGCCAAAGAATATAATCATAGAAATCAGATATAACCATCCAAAATCTGTGGTCAAAACTTTAAATGCCGCATTAGCTACTACCGTAAAACTATCATTAAATGCAACTGACCAGACTGCTATAATGCCGACGATAATCAGTGATACATAAAAAACTGTATTCTTACCTTTCTTTTCTCCCATATTCAATTCTCCTTCATCAAACTAAGCCAGATATAGTAGTGGGCAGATGTATAACCATCTGCCCGTTCACTCTAAATCATCGAACAGTCATCATACTTTAAATACTGTCTGCTCTTTAATATCTGTTGCCAGAGCCTCCAGAGCAACTTTTGTTCTGTGATAACGTAATTTCCACTGCTCTTCCTTCGGAGTATCAGGATCTCCAAGTGGATAAGGAATAGAAATTGTAGGTACGATTCTATTAGATCCTACTGTCTTAGCTACAGGCACCAGATTACACATCTGTACGATTGGGAATCCAGCCTTCTCAACCTCTTTTACCATCGTTGCACCGCAACGTGTACAGGTACCTCAAGTACTAACCATGATAACACCATCAACATGATCTTCCTGAAGATATGGAATGATTTCTTTTGCCATTCTGGCAGCCTCTGCCTCAGTTGTTCCTGTTCCTACTGTTGTATAGAAATATGGATGGAGGCTTCCATAAACCCCCTCTTTTTCTAATACCTTCAGTGCATCAATCGGAGTAATAACGTTTGGATCTGCGTCTGCTGCTGCAGGGTCAAATCCAGCATGAATTGTCTTGAACTCTCCACCTTTTAACCGTTCCATATTTGACACATCATAACGTCCCCAACGTGTTGCAGATGCTGACTGAATATGATCCGGATTATCTACAGGTACAATACCACCGGTATTCAGAAGTGCGATTCTTGCTTTTGACAAATCCTTGATAGCAGGAGCGATCGGTACTCGATCAAGCTTCGGAATCGGAAGCTCTGTCTCAAACGGCTGTCCATTTAATTTCTTAACAAGCATATCTACCATACGCTCATATGCCGGTTTTCCATCTGAAAGCCATACCTGATGACGGATTCCTCTCGGGAAATATCCTTCTTCATCCGCGGAGCCAACCGACTCACCAGCAAGAAGCTTGTTGGCAACTTTTGCCATTGCTTTTACATCCTGTCTCATCTTTGAAGCAATATTACCGCCTTTTAAGATATACATATCTTTTTTAAACATATCTACACCTGGCGTCTCCTCGTTCATAGATGTTACAACAGGTACACCAAATTTTTCTTTTACTGCCTTGCAGATTGTTCCACATGCAACGGTATAACGTCCTGCCTGAAATGCTGGTCCTGCAAGGAAAATATCAAACTCTTTATCTTCAAGCATTCCGAGAATTGTTGCAACTGCAGCGTCAGTATTGGTACCAATATAGTTGTCACCACAGATAATTGTATGGGTAACTTCTGCATTTAACTCTTTTTCAAGCTGCATTGCTGGTCCAATCTGACCTTCGTGGATCTCTGGTTCAATACCAGCTTTTTCTTCTCCACCAATCTGACCAAAAAACTGATTAATATATAAGATTGCTTTTTTCATCGCTATTGCCCTCCTTAGAATTCTTTCATTGTCTTCGGGGACCATCCAACTACCTGATCACCACAGAACATTGAGTTATTCTCCATAATAACGGATCCATCTTCTCTTACTGAAGGTCCTAAGATCTCATCTCCAGCCCAGCCACCGGACAGACCGTCTCTTGCTAACGACTGAAGTTCTCCAAGTACTGTTTCCATTGGAGGCAATTCAATTAATTCAGATACATTTCCACAGGATACAATTGCATCACACTTCTCATCCAGTGTTACAAGTGGCTGAGATGTACCATTACGTCCTGTACATTCATTGGTAACTCCAATTGTCTTAACACCGGCATCCTCAAGCGCAACAAGACATCCTACAAAGTCGGCATCCGGGTTGCCATAACCTTCTTCTGCGACGACCGCACCATCTGCTCCGAGTGTCTTTGCAATCTGTGCTACATAAAGTGCAGCACGTTCTTTCTGATCCAAAGCTACATTCAGGTTTGACATAATTACTCCGAGGAAATTAATTGTCTTACCATGCTCTCTGTAAAGAGCCTTGATATTCGGTGTGTTCTGGAAGTCGTATGTTGACCATTTTGATGATACAGGCATGAAACTTCCAGATACGATAGCGCCATCCAGTACCTCATTTGGATGCATTACTGTTGGAAGCATACGGTTCATATCCCAGCCATATGCCAGATCATTGTATCCCAGATTTTCCATCTGAGACTGTGGCTGCATAACATATACAACAGATGGAAGCTTTTCAATCTCCGGACTACGTTTGATCATCGCCTCAAGATCATAAACTTCTGTGTCTTCCGGTGTCAGTTCTTTTACACACTGTCCGATGAACTCTGCAAGTTTATGTCCTGCTCTTCTAAGTGCATCATTCTTCTTCTGTTGCTCATGCTTCTCAAAATCCTCATTCGTATCTGCTACGAGTACAATATTGTTCAAATAACCGAAGTATGTATATTTCTGTCCTTCACCACTCATGTCGATCAATCCATCCTGGAAACCTCCCCAGTGTTTTCCGACTACGAGTACGCTGCAGTTCTTTAATGCATGTAAAACTCCATCTCCTGCCTTTGCAAGTTCACTTGTATATCCAGGGAAAAGTCCTCTTCCATCCAATCTTACTCTAGGCTCGATTGCTTCCTTTACCGGACACATACGAATCTTATCTCCAGGTTTTGCAATATAAAGATCTGCCTCCGTGATTCTCTCATCTTCACGGATAAAATCAAGTGCTTTTTCTTTATTAATTGTAAGCACTCCGTCATCAAAGGATAACTTGTCGCCAAACTTGATATCCTTAACATAGAAATTGCCAATCTCCAGTCTCATGTGATTGTCCTCCTTTTCTGATTCATAGATAGTCTCTATGAACGACATTGATACATTTTTTTTTTTTTTTTCTTATTTATTGTTTATGTTAAGATAATAACAGTAAGCGTGCTTATTGTCAATCGTTTTGTTAGATTTTTTCAATAATTCACAGTTAATTATCGACTTATTCTATTCATTTTCTCTAAATATTCTTTAATCGCTCTGTGGTCAATCACTTTTTAATTCCAGGCAACAAAGGGGGCGCTGATTTCTCAGCGCCCCTATTATCGGCAATTTCTATATTAATTTGCTTTCTTTTTATTCATCAGATCTTTGATGTTCTTGTAAATCATAAAGAGAATTAAAACTGCTCCAACATATCCATTTAATACATAGATAATATTAACCAATACTCTGAATGGAAGGAATAATCCTACAATTAAACCGAGAACTCCAAGAACAATAGTGAGAATCTTGAACTGTGATGTTCCCTCTTTTGCAAATCTAGAAGCTGGATTATAAAGGAGTGGAACCGCTGTTGTATAAATACCTGCAAATACAATAATTGCAAAGATAGCGGAGAATGGCTTCCAGATCTTAGCTGCAAGAATCAGATTTGGGATATCTGCATTCCATACAAATGTATCACTACTTCCAATCATCGGAGTATTAATGTTTGAAATCTGTGCGAACATTACTACTGCAATTGCCACACAAACTGCAACTGTTCCACCGATAATACCATAATTTAATTCTTTTTTCTTATTATTAGAACCAAGTGCTGCTGTAAAGCTTGCGAACCACAGGAGCACGAAACCGGCATATGATAAACCAGAAACAAGCCAGTTGGATCCTGCACTCTTAATTGTTTCCCCATTCGCTGCTCCTTCGATCTGTAGTGATAGTAAAACGTCCGCTTTGTGATTTTGGCGGCGTCGCAGATCTGCATAACGGTAACGTTATCATAACCGTATTCCTTGAAAAGCTTTATCGCTTCTTCGAGGATCCTTTCTTTAGTGTTTCCTTCGTATTTCCTTTCCATATTCGATACCTCCCATCGCTCTATGAGAGGATATAGCAACCGCAAAGTCGATATATCAAAAGGAATATCCTCTCATATCTATTTTAGCAAAATAAACGAAACATGACCATATCTGTTAAAAATTTATCGTTATAGGCTTGACAATGGCCGATGTGTGTGATATTATTTGCGCGAAATGTTATCAAGGTATAATTAAATGTTACTAAGTTGTGAATATAGTGTAACTCTATACGGAGCTGCAGTCAAGGATATTCGCAAAGGAGAAACAAAAAAGGGAGTGCAGAAAATGAAGCTATTTGAAGAGTTAAAGGTTGGCAACCTGACACTGAAAAACCGTGTTGTCCTCGCACCTATGGGCAATACGACGGACACAAGCAACAGTTTCAATATGCGCGACATCAATTACTTTGAGGAACGTGCTAAGGGCGGTTGCGGACTCCTCCTTACCGGCGCGGTTCAGGCCAGCGAGCTGTTTGAACCTGCGGCATGCCAGAAGCTTACCGGTAATAAGGACGTTTATATGCTCCATACTCTTGCGGAGCGGGTCCACTTCTACGGAGCGAAGCTGGGTATACAGCTTTCGCCGGGAATAGGCCGTATGAACTGGATAGATCCACATACTCCGCCTTATTCATCGAGCCCTATCCCGAACTACTACAAGCCGGATCTCATCTGTCGCGAGATGCCGACGGAAGGGGTAAAGCAGCTGGTGAAGGCGGTAGGCGAGAGCGCAAAGCTGGCAAAAGATGCTGGAGTTGACATCATCGAAGTCCACGCATACGGCGGATATCTCATAGACCAGTTCTCGTCGGCCAAGTGGAATCACCGTACCGATGAGTACGGCGGCAGCTTTGAGAACCGCACGCGTTTCCTCTTTGAGATACTGGAAGAGATCCGCAAGGCATGCGGCCCGGATTATCCTATAGCCGTCAAGATGACCCTCGACAGCGTGGACGACGAAGAACGTCCGATAGAAGAAGGCCTGGCCATCGCAAAGCGCCTGGCGGAGTTCCCTGTTGACCTCATTCACATCGGCCGTGGGTCATATTCGTGCCGATGGAGAATGGTAAGCAGCGTATATCAGCCTGAAGGTTTCGATCTGGAAGCAGCGCGAATGGTACGCGAAGTGATAGGCGACGTGCCTCTCATGGCTCACGGAAAGCTCAACCATGCCGACGTATCGGAAGCGGCCATTGAAAACGGCGACGTGGATCTCATTGCCATAGGACACGGCCTGATCGCAGAGCCGCACTGGGCAAACAAGGTCAGGAAGGGAAAGACGGATGAGATCAATCCATGCATCGGTTGCGGAGAATGTCACTTCAATGCAATGAAGGGCTGGGCGCGTCCGTGCGCGGTAAATCCTCTCTGCCTCCACGAGAAGGACTTCGAATTCCCGCCGGCTGACAGAGATATGAAGATACTCGTCATAGGCGCAGGCCCGGGAGGAATGAAGGCGGCGGCTACCGCGGCCGAAAGGGGTTTTAAAGTCATACTTTGCGAAAAAAATAACTACATGGGCGGAAATCTTTACGCTGCGGGTACTCCGAGATTCAAGCGGGATGTGCTCGATCAGGTGAACTACCTCATCCGTCAGGTATACAAGCACGGAGTCGATGTCCGTCTTGGACAGGCCGTTACCCTTGAAGATGTTAAGAAGATCGATCCGGATTACGTGGTCGTCGCTTCCGGAGCCGATCCTGTGATAATAAGGGTGCCGGGCTACGACAAGCCGCACGTGAGCACCGCAGTGGATGTGCTTACAGGTAAGGTTCAGGTCGGCAGCAGGGTAGCCGTCATCGGCGGCGGAGAAGTAGGCTGCGAACTGAGCACCGAGCTTAGCATGCAGGGCAAGGATGTTACAGTGATCGAGGCTCTCGACGACATCCTGCAGAACGGTCAGAGCTTCGTGGCCAACGAGCAGAACCTGCGCTATCTCGTCGAACATTCCGATACAACGGTAATGACCGGTACGAAGCTGGCGGAGGTGCTCGATGAAGGCGTCGTTGTTGAACGTGACGGGAAGAAAGAGACGATAGAGTGCGATTCCGTCGTATTTGCCGCCGGATTCAGAGCGAACCACGATCTCTATGAGGGCATAAAGGACGCCGGTTTTGAATGCGTCCAGCTGGGCGACAACGTAAAACCGGGCAAGGTGATCAATGCTATCCATGAGGGTTATCACTACATGCGCGTCCTTTAATAAAAATTTAAAGCAATAACATCACACGGCTCTGCGGACAGCGGTCCTGTCCGCAGAGGAAGAAAAACGGAGAGGAAGGAAAGGTCCAATGTCTACAGCTACTTTATCAAAGACTAACGGAGCCGTAAACGATGATAACGACGTTATCGTTTATATCGATCCTAAAAAGCGTGCTATCGTTACAATAGCTCTGTTGGTAGGTTTTTTCGGTATTCACTTTTACATGCGTGCTTTCAGCATGTGTACGAACTATATAATGGCCGACTGGAACGCCGGTGAGTTCTACTCCGCCGGTAAGGCGTTGCAGACAGCCATCATGGTAGTCGCTACATCTGTATCCGCATACTTAATTCCAAGCTGGGGAATAAAGAAGATCATGGGCGGATCTCTGATAATAGTCATACTCTGCAACATAGGAACGCTGCTGGCTCCTAACCTCGGTGTGTTCCTGGTGTGCGTAATGCTCCAGGGAGTAGGTAACGCAGGCCTCATCAGCAACATGATAAGCATGATGAACAAGATCTGGCCGCCGTCGAAGCGTGCTATGTGGCTGTCTACGCTGGGAGTTACCCAGGGTATCGCAGCGCTGGTGATCCCTACCCTTGCCGGAGTTATGATCGATACGATGGGTTGGGAGAGCGTTTACTACCTCATGATAGCGATACAGGCCATCGGACTGATACTGACCCTGGTGGTTACGCCGTCCGATACACGTCAGAGAAACTATACGCCTAAGAAATTCGATATATTCGGAACCATCGTGTTCGTTATCTGGGTATGCTGCTGCGTTCTCGCATGCAACTTCGGAAACACATGGGGATGGGCAAATCCGAGTATCATAGCGATGCTCGCTGCCACTGTTGTCGGCATCGTCATCTTCGTTATATACGAATACAGGCACAGTGAAACGGCTATATTCCCTGTTAAGCTCTTCAAGGACAATCTCAACTGCACGTGGATATTCATACAGTCCTTCGCGTCCTGCGTAGTGTGCATGGGTCAGTTCGTATTCCTGATCTACTACATGCAGGCCATCATGGGAACGTCGGCTACTGTATCGGCTCTGCCGTTCACGCTGTTTTCCATAGGTACGCTGGTAATGCCTACGGTATATGCCGCTATCTATAAGAAGACCGGCAAGATCAAGGCTTTGCTGGCTCTGACGATGATACTGGTAACATTCAACGCGCTGCTCTACGGAATAGTTCTTTCGCCTACGTGCAGCCTGGGAATAATATTCGCCATCTCGGTGATCGGAGGACTTGGTCACGCCTCCTGCGTCAACCTCTGCTACAGCGCCGCTGAGGCGTATATGCCCGAGAGCAGGATATCCGATGGAAACCAGGTGGCTTACATAGCCATATGCCTGGCAGGCTCCGTAGGACTTGCTATCCTGCAGGCAATAGCCAACGTCGTTTCTTCGGGCCAGATGGCATCCGGAGTGGATGAGATCGCGGCCAGAAGCGCAGGATATGCCACGGCGTTCATCGTCGCTGCACTGTTTGGCGTGATAGGTATCATAGCCTCGCTGCTCCTCAACAAGAAGATCAAGGAGAGAGGAGACACTGCCGCTGACGTTGCCGACGCAGGCGCCAACGTTTAAAACTTGCGCTTGAGATATCATAAGATATCAAATGAAAATCACTCGGTACGAAGATATTTGAAAATGATCATGGAGGTGTAAATCATGTCAGATAAAAAATACGGAATAGTAACAGGTGCTTCCCGCGGGCTGGGCGCAGCGATAGCTGAAGAGCTGGCTCGCGAAGGATACGATCTCGTTATAACTTATTCGGGTCAGCAGGCAAAGGCAGAAGAAGTAAAGGCACGCCTTGAGAAAGAATACGGCGTGAGGATAGAGACGTATAAGATCTCGATCCAGAATGAAAATGAAGTTGCCGAATTCCGAAAGTGGGCGGAAGAGAACATGGGTACGGATCTTGTAGTACTGGTGAACAATGCAGGGACTTACTGCAACGTACCTGCAGACGAGATCGATACGAAGCTGTTCTGTGATACGATAAATGTAAATGTCAACGGAACGTTCTTCATGTGCCGCTACTTCGTGGATCTCATGAAGTCAAATCACTTCGGAAAGATAATAAATCTCTGTTCTGCTGTGGGCCTGCGTGCAGCGCCGGGATCAATAGCATATGCAAGCAGCAAGTTTGCCGTTCGCGGCATGACTCAGGCACTGGCACTGGATCTTGGAAAGTACAACATACAGGTCAACGCCATAGCACCGGGAGCGCATAAGACCGACATGTACTACGATGCATATAAGATCGATCCCGAACTCATGGATACGCGTACAAAGCAGTGCCCGCTCCAGCGTGCGGGAGAAGTATCGGAGATGTGGTACGTTGTACGTTACTTCATGGAGTCCGACTTCGTAACAGGTCAGGTAGTATCGCCTAATGGCGGCACAACGATGGTTTGATATATAGATATACGGCGTAGATGTGCCGGGCAGCCATACCGGCTGCCCGGCTTTGACAATGGAGAGAAGACATGGAATATATCAGTATGATAATCGGCCTGGCGATCGTTGTCACTCTGATGGTCAGAGGCTGGAATCCGGTGATAATAGGTATCGCTGCCGCCGCCGCAGTAATATTCCTCAACGGGATGCCGTACGGAGACACGATGACGGACGTATTCTTCCCGGCGTTTGCAGGGATGTTTGAAACACTGTTTCCGATAATATTCTCGGGAAGCCTTATTGCAGAGACGTATAAGCGTTCCGGCGCTGTAGTGGTGATAGCGGATAAGCTCTGCAACCTGATGTTCAGGGAAGGCCTTTCGCCTACCAGAATGTATGTTATGGCGATACTTTCGATGGTTGTCGTTTCCGGTGTCATCTGCTACTGCGGCATGAATTCGCTGGTCATGCTTATGACGATGTATCCTATAGCTCTGCGCATAATGGAGAGGGCGGATATCCCCAAGAGGTTCGTAATGGGTATACTTTCGGGAGGAGTTTATACATTTGCAATGAGTGCGCCCGGTTCGGCCGAAGTGGTAAATAATCTGGCTATGCAGGCGCTGGGGACTCCCTCTTATGCAGGGCTTTGCGGAGGAATTTTTGCGGCAGTCGTGGAAGTGGTCATAATGACGACCGTAATGACTGTGATGATAAAAAGAGATGTCGCAAGGGGTATGCACTTTGAGTATGGGCCGCAGGATAAGGTATATGAGCATGATGCCGACAATCCGGCTCCGAATCTGTTCATGGCGCTATTGCCGCTCATAGTTCTCATCGTGCTTTTCAACTTTTTCGGTGTCGGCATATTCTCGGCAACCATGATAGCGTGGCTGCTGTCGGTAGTGCTGTTTTTCAGACACATAGATGGCGGGAAGGGCTTTCTGGAATGCTGTGCCGACGGAGGCAAAAGCGCTTTCGGACCTGTGAGCTCGGTGGGCGCAATGGTTGGATTCACGGCGATAGTGCAGACGCTTCCGGCATTCCAGAGTATGCTGGACAGCATTTTTGAAATGGATATACCTGCGGTGGCGATACTGATACTGGCAATCTCGCTGGTGGCGGGACTTACGGGAAGCTCATCTTCAGCGATCCGTATAGGTATCCCGCTTATAGCGGAACGATGTCAGGCGGCCGGTTTGAGCCCTGCGCTCATACATCGTGTGAGCTGCTATGCATGCTCGACCATAGATACGCTGCCATGGTCGACGGCGATAATCATCAATCTGGGCATCGCGGACCTGAAGATGAAGGACGGCTATCCGCCTATGTTCGTTGCTACATGCCTCGCAACGTGCTGCGGCACCATAGCCTGTGCCCTGTTCATGTACATGTTTCCGAACCTGCCCTGATCATGAAGATACGGGCGCAGTTGAAAGAAAGGAAATTCCCGGGTCTGCGATCTGCGCCGGGCCTTCGGCCATGTGATGCCGGGTGATGCGGGTGAATAGCGCCCGATTATCGTTATTTTTCTTCCGGCATCCATTAGCGATAGAATTCGCCGTTTTTCGGACGGTTTTGTGAAGAGAATATCGCAGATGGAGATTTTAAGGCTCATAGCGATAGTAAATTGACAATATATGGATATTTGCTATCGCTATTTAAATTTCAGACTGTGATAGCGATAATCCGGTCGCGAAAAGCCGCGAAAACAGCCCGATACTATCGTTGACCCGTGCTGTTTTGACAAAAAGCGATAGTCGGTACCGCAGAGAGGTACCGCAGAGAGCGATCTGGAAAAAATGCTTGACAAAGGCGGCAATCATGAATATAATTGCATCATAGTAATTCAATAACACTTTAAACCGATGATTAAGAGTAGTAGGTTCGGATCGAAACTCGAAGAGAGCCGCGGATGGTGGGATGCGGCAGCGGAGACCGGATTGAATGGACTTATGAGGGCAGACGAAAGGAAAGCGCGTCAATGACGCGGCGCCGAGTAGCAACTGACGGGATCTCCGCCCGTTACAAAGGGAGCACGTATGAAGCTGTACGTGAAAAGATGGGGATATCGTGTATATTCCCGGGTGGCATAGCAAAAGCAGCGCTTTTGTCCCGTAGCTTGGACAGGAGCGCTTTTCTATTATGTCATGTCCGCATCGGTGATATCAGGGATCAGAAAGGAGAAAGACAATGATCACTAAAGTACCACACAGGCTGTATCTCACGGAAGACCAGATACCTCAGCAATGGTATAACCTCAGAGCGGACATGAAGGAGCAGCCCGCTCCCATGATAAATCCGGCGACGGGAAAACCTGCCGAGCTGGAGGATCTCTATCCCGTGTTCTGCAAAGAGCTTGCGGCACAGGAGATGGACGGCAAAACGAGATATTTCGACATACCGGACGAGGTGATGGACATATATAAGATATACAGACCGGCGCCTCTCTGCAGGGCGTACAATCTCGAAAAGGCCCTCGACACTCCGGCGAAGATATACTACAAGTTCGAAGGCAACAACACGTCGGGAAGCCACAAGCTCAATTCTGCGGTAGCCCAGGCGTATTACGCGAAGAAAGAGGGTCTCAGGGGAGTGACGACGGAAACGGGAGCCGGACAGTGGGGAACGGCCCTGTCTGAGGCATGCTCCTACTTCGGCCTCGATCTGGAGGTTTACATGGTAAAGGTGTCGTTCCAGCAGAAGCCTTTCAGGAAGGATATCATGAAGACATTCGGAGCCAACGTTTACGCATCGCCGTCCGACAGGACTGAAGCGGGAAGGAAGATACTGGCCGAAGACCCCGAAAACAGCGGAAGCCTCGGATGCGCCATTTCCGAGGCGGTGGAGAGAGCCGTTACAAGTGATGGTTACAAATACGTGCTGGGGTCTGTCCTCAACCAGGTGGTGCTGCATCAGTCCATAATAGGACTGGAATCAAAGCTGGCCATGGAGATGCTGGATGAGTATCCTGATATTGTTATCGGATGTGCCGGAGGCGGCTCAAACCTGGGCGGGATAATCGCGCCGTTCATGCAGGATAAGCTGACAGGAAAAGCATCCCCGAGAATAGTGGCTGTGGAACCGGCCTCATGCCCGTCCCTTACGAGAGGCGTATATAAATATGATTTCTGCGATACAGGCAAGATCACACCGATGGCAAAGATGTATACCCTGGGATGCACTTTCAAGCCGTCGGCCAATCACGCCGGAGGTCTGAGATATCACGGCATGTCGCCGATACTTTCCAAACTGTATCATGACAAGTATATGGAGGCTGTATCTTACGAGCAGACTAAAGTATTTGAAGCGGCTGTGCAGTTCGCCAAGCTGGAGACTATACTTCCGGCGCCTGAATCGGCTCACGCCATCAGAGGCGCTATCGATGAGGCTATCAGATGCAGGGAAGCGGGGGAATCAAAGACGATCCTGTTCGGCCTTACGGGGACAGGATATTTCGATATGACGGCTTATGCCGCTTACAACGAAGGGAACATGAGTGATTACGTCCCTACAGATGAGGATCTGAAGCCGGCCATCGATGCGTTGCCTAAAATACCAGGGATCCAGGAATAGGGAAGAAACAGAGAAAAACAGGAAAAGGGTGGTAAGGGCCATATAAAAGCTTGATTCTGTAAAATACAGGTGTTTACAACTCACAACTTATACTCTATTATATAAGCAGGGGATAAGTTACAAATTTAACAAGTGAGGTTTTTATGAGAATTTTTGATACTAAAGTACAGGAAATAAAGTATATGGTCCTTATGGAGCTTGCATGGCAGACGTGGAGGGAAAACGATGCTTTCATGGTATTCAACGAGATAGCCGATGAGATCGTGAAAAAGGATGCTCCTCCGATGAGCTGCTGCATTTACAAGGACAGAGCTATCGTCGCAGAGAGGATAAGGATAGCTCTCGGAGGAAACAAGAACGACCCTAACATAATACAGGTCATAGACATAGCCTGCGATGAATGTCCGGAGGCAGGACACGTAGTGACGGATCTTTGCCGCGGATGTGTGGCTCACAGATGTTCAGACGCATGCAAGCTGGGGGCGATCACCTTTGACGATGAGCAGATGGCACACATAGACAAAGCGAAATGCGTGGAATGCGGGAAGTGCGCGGAAGTATGTCCTTACAGCGCCATTACCAACTTCAAGAGGCCATGTGAAAGGGCGTGCAAAGTAGACGCTATACATATGGCTAAAGATGGTGTCGCTACGATAGACAGTGAAAAGTGCATATCGTGTGGTGCCTGTGTATATCAATGCCCGTTTGGCGCAACGCTGGATGTTTCCAGCATAACCGACGTCATCAAGACTATAATGGCCAGCGAAAACAATGAGAAATTCAAGGTCTACGCCGTAGTGGCGCCGGCTATCGCAAGCCAGTTCACTTACGCCAAGACGGGACAGATAATAACCGCCATAAAGGAAGTGGGCTTCTACGGTGTGGAGGAGGCGGCGCTGGGCGCTGACATCGTCGCTTACAACGAAGCGGAAGAGCTACAGGAACGGGAACTGATGACATCATCCTGTTGCCCTGCCTTCGTACAGTATATCAAGACCAATTTCCCGGACATGGCTCAGTACATTTCAGAAAATCTGTCACCTATGGCGGAAGCGGGAAAATTATTGAAAAAATACGATCCTGACTGCAAGGTAGTCTTCATCGGACCGTGTACCGCCAAGAAGGCAGAGATACGGGATCCGAAGGTAGGTCAGTACATCGATTATGTCCTTACCTTCGAGGAATTGCAGGCGCTCATCGACAGTAAGGATATAGAAGTGGAGAATCTGCCTGAGACTGATCTCAGCACTGCGTCACCGTTCGGAAGGAACTTCGCCAGATCCGGCGGCGTGGCTGATGCAGTGACGGAAGCGGTAAAAGAGAGAAGTGGAGATGCAGTCAAAGTGGATCCTATCGTCTGCGATGGTATCGATCAGTGCAAGTCGGCACTGATGAGAGCGTCCCGCGGTGTGCTGCCTAACAACTTTATTGAGGGTATGGTCTGCGATGGAGGCTGTATAGGAGGCGCCGCATGTCTAACTCACGTTGATAAAGCCAACAGAAAGAAAATAGAGGCGTATGGTATCAGTGCCAAGATAAAGGAGATACAGACAGCTGTAGAGCAGGCAAACAACAGATAGGCAGAATGACGACCGGCTTTTGCGGCGATTTTTCTAGCGGGAAGCATTGCACCGCAAAAGAGGTGAGTCATTTCGCAAAAAAGAAAAGCTTGCAATATTTCCATTCGTATGCTAACATTAATCGTTAGGATTTTACCTGAGGCTTAGTCGGGCGAAACTCCGACGACGGCTCGGCCGCAGGCGTATCATCATAAGGAGGAATGAAATGATAACTACTGAAAAGAAAGCGGAAATCATCAAAGAGTACCAGAGAAAGGAAGGAGACACCGGTTCTCCTGAGGTTCAGATTGCTGTATTGACTTACAGGATAAACGATTTGAACGAGCATCTTAAGGTTCATAAGAAGGACCACCATTCGAGGAGAGGGCTCCTTAAGATGGTAGGTCAGAGAAGAAACCTTCTCAATTACCTAAAGGAGAAAGACCTGGAAAGGTACAGAGATCTTATTACTCGTTTAGGTTTGAGAAAGTAAATTAAACTTAAAAATTTAGGCGGGGCAGGAAATTCCCCGCCTATTTTTGTATAGCGTAGGGGATACCGCTGATGTGGTATACTTACATAATTTCAAATCAGAAGGAAGAAATAAACAGGAGGTAGTTGTTTATTATGAGGTTTACTGATTACAGAACATTCAAGACGGCTATAGGCGGAAAGCTGCTGCAGCTGGAGATCGGGAAGGTATGTGAAATGGCCAATGGACAGGTCATGGTCAGATATGGAGATACTGTCGTCAACGTTACGGCAGTGGCCTCCAAGGAGCCTAGGCCTGATATCGATTTTTTCCCGCTGTCATGTGATTTTGAAGAGAAAATGTATGCCGCCGGGAAGATTCCGGGAGGCTTTATCAAGAGGGAAGGACGTCCCAGCGAAAAAGCTATCCTTAATTCAAGGCTGATGGACAGGCCGCTGAGACCTCTGTTTCCTAAGGGGTTTTTCAACGACGTGCAGGTAGTAGCCACAGTCATGAGCGTGGATCTGGATGCGCCGACAGAGATAGCTGCTATGATAGGATCTTCGGTAGCGCTGGCTATATCGGATATTCCATGGGATGGTCCTACAGGATCGGTCCTCATTGGTATGGTGGACGGTCAGTTTATCGTAAATCCGTCTCTCGCTCAGAGGGAGGAAAGCTCCATGCACCTGGTAGTGTCGGGAACGAAGGACGCTATCATGATGGTTGAAGCCGGAGCCAACGAAGTGCCGGAGGAGACTATCCTGGACGCCATCATGTTCGCTCACGAGGAGATAAAGAAAATCGTCGAATTCATCGAGGAGATAGTGAAAGAAGTCGGCAAGCCTAAGATGGAGCTGAATCTTTACAAGGTCCCTGAAGACATAGAGGCTGCTGTCAGAGAATATGCTGAAGACAAGATGAGGACCGCCATCCAGACTTACGATAAGATGGAAAGACTGGACAACATGGATGCGGTGGAAGCTGAGACCAAGGAGCATTTTGAGGAGATATATCCGGAAAACGGCAAGGACATAGACAATGTGCTCTATGCTATAACCAAGGAACAGGTGAGAAGCCTGATCCTGGACGATGAGATAAGACCTGACAACAGAAAGAGGACGGAAATCAGACCGATATGGTGTGAAACGGGAATACTCCCAAGGACCCACGGCTCCGGACTTTTCAAGAGAGGACAGACACAGGTCCTTTCCATAGCTACCCTGGGACCTCTCAGCGAAGCTCAGACCATAGACGGGATAACGGAACAGACGGAAAAGAGATACATGCATCACTATAACTTCCCGCCTTATTCAGTAGGCGAGGCCAGGCCGATGAGGAGCCCTGGAAGAAGAGAGATAGGGCATGGCGCGCTGGCTGAAAGAGCGTTGATACCGGTGCTGCCTGACGAAGAGGAATTCCCATATGCTATCAGAGTGGTTTCGGAAGTCCTCTCATCCAACGGATCCACATCGCAGGCATCGGTATGTGGAAGCTGTCTGGCGCTGATGGATGCGGGAGTTCCTATCAAAGCCCCTGTTGCCGGCATTGCCATGGGACTTATCGAGCGAGTGGAAGAGGATGGAAGCAGCAAAATGGCTATTCTTTCCGATATACAGGGAATGGAAGACTTTTTGGGCGATATGGACTTCAAAGTGGCCGGAACGGCTAAGGGGGTCACAGCTATCCAGATGGATATCAAAGTCCATGGGCTTTCCAAGGAGGTGCTCCAGCAGGCTCTTCAGCAGGCATATGAAGGCAGGATGCATATAATGAAAGAGATGCTGGATGAGATATCCGAGCCTAGAGCAGAGCTGTCGCCGTATGCGCCTAGGATAATTTCCATGCAGATAGATCCTGACCAGATCAGAACGGTCATCGGTCCGGGAGGCAAGACCATCAACAAGATCATCGCCGACACCGGGGTGAAGATAGATATCGATGACACAGGACTGGTATACATCGCGGCGCCGGATATGAAGTCGGCTGAAGCCGGAATGGCCGAGATCGAGCTGCTCATCAAGGAACCGGAACCTGGTGAGATATATGAAGGCAAAGTTACCAGGGTGATGCCGTTCGGCGCGTTTATCGAGATCCTTCCGGGCAAGGAAGGATTGCTCCACATTTCCAAGATGGCAAAGCATCGCGTGGAAAAGGTGGAAGACGAGATGAACGTAGGCGATACGGTGAAGGTGAAGGTGACCGAAATAGACAGCCAGAACAGGATCAACCTTTCCAGAAAAGAACTGCTGTAAGATGTGATAAGGGAAAATACGAACTCCGTGTAGATGGGGAACCATCCGCGCGGAGTTTTTTTGCGTATGGCGCTGAGCCGATGGAACTGTATGGGAAATGGGCCTTGCTTCCACTCTGGATTGAATGAAAATGATTGAAAGTGAAATATTTTGAAAGAAAATGATTGACTTTGACTGAAAGTGTGCTATCATTTAATCGTAAAGGAGAGCGGACATGTTACAGGAAGAGAGATTCAACAGAATATTAGCGGAGCTGGACTCCAATGGAGCAGTAAAGAGCGTAAAGCTGGCGGAACTGCTCGATGTCAGCGAATCTACTGTTCGACGTGACATAAATGAGCTGGATGCCAAAGGGCGTCTGAAAAAGGTGTTCGGCGGCGCGGTGCGGATAGGAAACGATGTAAGCACCTTTGAAGAGGATGTGGCGGCCAAATCACTTTATCACAGGACGGAGAAGGACGAGATCGCCAGATATGCGGCAGGACTCATCGAGGATGGCGACATGGTATATATAGATGCCGGGACAACTACGGAAAGGATGATAGATTATATCGAAAACCACAGCGCGACATACATGACCAACGGTATCGTTCATGCGCGTAAACTGGCGCTCCGCGGGTTCGAAGTAGGGATCGTCAGCGGCAGCGTGAAAGCTAAGACGCTTTCCATAATAGGGACAAGAGCGGTACAGTCCATGGCCAGCTATAATTTCACAAAGTGCTTCATGGGTACCAATGGTATAGATATCAAAAAAGGATTTACTACACCGGATCTGGATGAGGCCATGGTGAAAGAAGAAGCGGTGAAGCTGTCAAAGAACGTATATGTGCTGGCCGATTCGTCAAAATTCGAAAAAATATTTTCAGTGACATTCGCTAAATTGAAAGGAAGCTGTATTATTACCGACAAATTGCACAATGATTTATATAGAGAGTATGCTGCGATAAAGGAGGTGGACTGAAATGATATACACGGTGACGGTGAGTCCGGCCATCGACTATGTAGTCCATCTCGATTCCTTTGAAACTGGAGCCACCAACAGAACGACTGCTGAAGAATACTATTTCGGCGGGAAGGGTATAAATGTATCAAGGGTGCTCAAAGAACTGGGATTGTCCAGCGTGGCGTTGGGATTCGTAGGTGGCTTTACAGGGCAGGCTCTGGAGAAAGGGTTGAAGGATGCCGGTATCGAGACTGATTTCGTTCACGTCAGAGAAGGGGTGACGAGGATAAATGTCAAGATAAAAGCGGAAAAAGAGACAGAAATAAACGGGCAGGGAGCCATCCCTGACGACGGGGAATTGTGTCGGCTGACGAAAAAGCTGGAGAAAATGGAGAATGGCGATATTCTGATAATATCGGGGAACATTCCGGCAGCTATGCCTCAGGACACTTATGACAGGCTGATGGATGCGGCAGGGGGCAAAGACATCAGGCTGATAGTAGATACCAATGGGGAACTGCTGGTGCGAGCTCTCAGATACAGGCCATTCCTGGTGAAGCCAAATCTGGAGGAGTTGAAAGGGATATTCGGAATGGAGATAACAGCGTATGAAGGCGCGTCCAGACTGAGGGAGAAAGGCGCGCGTAACGTAATAGTTTCTATGGGCGGCGACGGCGCAGTGCTGGCAGCTGAAGATGGAAACTGTTATGAAGCGGGAGTATGCAGTGGAGATGTGATAAACACCGTGGGATCGGGAGATTCTATGGTGGCGGGTTTCCTTGCGGGGTATATGGAGACGGGAGATTATCAGTATGCCCTGGATATGGGAAGTGCAGCAGGCTCAGCCACGGCGATCTCGCCGGGATTGGCCGAAAGGGGTCTGATAGAGGCTTGCCTGGGAAAGTTGAGAAGAGCTGACAGGTGATGACAGTGACCTGACAACGACCTGAAAGGAGTGTTAAAATGCGTATAACCAATTTGCTCAGCAAAAAAGCCATAATGCTCAATGCGGACATTACAGACAAAAATGAAGCAATCGAGGCACTTATCGAGATGCACGATAAGGCGGGCAATATTTCCAACAAGGAGAAGTACAGAGAGGATATCCTGGCCAGGGAAGCCGAAAGCACCACGGCTGTGGGTGAGGGAATAGCGATCCCGCACGCCAAAAGCGGGGCGGTGATCAAGCCGGGCCTCGCTGCCATGACGGTAAAGGACGGCATCGATTACGGGGCGCCGGACGGCAAGCCGTCTAACCTGTTATTCATGATAGCGGCACCTCAAAACGGAGATCTTCATCTGGAAGTATTGTCCAGACTCATGACTTTATTGATGGATCTTGAGCTGCGGAAAAAATTGCTGGCAGCCGGGACGAAAGATGAATTCCTGACTATAATAGATGAAGCGGAAGACGCGAAATTCGGCGGCGAAAAGAAAGATGCCGGTGATGATGCTGACGGAATGGATGAGGCTGACCGAAAGGACGGCGATGAGACTGCTTCACAGCAGCGTCAGTACAAGGTGGTTGCTGTCACAGCATGTCCTACAGGAATCGCTCATACTTATATGGCGGCTGAGGCGCTGGAGCAGCAGGCGGCCAAGATGGGCGTAAAGATGAAAGTCGAGACCAACGGTTCAGGAGGCGCGCAGAACGTACTGACATCGGAGGAGATAAAGGAAGCTGATGGAGTTATAATCGCCGCTGACAAGAACGTGGAAATGATGAGGTTCGATGGCAAACCGGTCTTGAAGACCCCTGTGTCAAGAGGGATAAATGAGCCGGAAGAGCTGATAAAGGCAGTCATAGATGGGAAAGCTCCTGTGTATAAGTATGAAGGCGGAAAGACGACAGACGTGGAAGCCGCTAAGGAGTCGACGGGAAGACAGATATACAAGCATCTGATGAATGGTGTTTCATACATGTTGCCATTCGTTATCGGCGGCGGAATAATGATGGCGCTGGCATTCCTGATAGATACTATAGCCGGAGCGCCGAGGGACGCCTCCTTTGGTACTTATACAGCGGCGGCGGCTTTCTTCAAGACTGTAGGCGGATATGCTTTCAGCTTTATGCTTCCGGTGCTGGCAGGGTATATCGCCAGGAGCATAGCCGACAGGCCGGGACTGGCAGTCGGATTCGTAGGGGGATATATAGCGACCATCGGATGTACATTCAGCCAGATCGCAGGCGACAGCACGGCGGTATCGGGTTTTCTGGGGGCATTGATCGCTGGATTTGCGGGAGGATATATCGTGCTCCTGTTGAGGAAGATCTTTTCTTTCCTGCCGAAATCTATCGAGAGCATGCTGCCGGTACTGATATTGCCGTTGCTGGGGATCATACTTATAGGCCTCTTCATGTGCGCCATAAATCCGGCAGTGGGTGCCCTAAACCAGTGGATAACCGATGTCCTCAACTCCATGGGAGAGACCAGCAAGATAATATTGGGATGTATCGTCGCCGGAATGATGGCCATAGACATGGGAGGGCCATTCAACAAAGCGGCCTATGTGTTTGGTACCGCAGCTATCACGACAGGTGGGTTTGACATCATGGCAGCTGTCATGATAGGAGGAATGGTACCGCCTATCGCTATAGCACTCTGCGCCACATTCTTCAAGAGGAAGTGGACTGCTACGGAACTGAAGTCGGCTCCTGTCAATTATGTAATGGGACTCTGCTTCATTACTGAAGGCGCCATACCGTATGCGGCTTCTGATCCCCTTAGGGTTATACCGTCCTGTATAGTAGGTTCGGCTATCGCCGGCGGTATATCAATGGCCTGCGGCTGTACTCTGAGAGCTCCCCACGGCGGTATCTTCGTATTCCCTGTAGTAGGAAATGTGATGGGATATGTGATAGCCCTGGTAGCGGGGGCAGTAGCAGGCATGATAATGCTGGCGCTCCTGAAGAAGAATGTAGCGGAAAAGGCGGCAGAATAATCGAATCAAATGGGACAATGGTGAACGGAGGATGAGAAGATGGTATCTAAGAAGATGAAAGTAGTAAATTCCCAGGGGTTTCATATGAGGCCGGTGACAGATCTGGTGAAAGCCATGGGCAAATATGATTCAGATGTAAAGATAATAGCCAAGGGAAATGAGATAAACGGAAAGAGCCTGATGGCTATCGTGGCAGCCTGTATAAAGTGCGGCGATGAGATCGAGATACAGTGTGAAGGCTCCGACGAGGAAGCGGCTCTCAATGAAGCTGCCGATATGATAGGATCGGGATTTGGTGAAGATTAGAGTAGATCGGAGGAAATCTGCGGAGGTGTAACATGCTTAAGGGTATTGCCGTATCGGAAGGGATGGCCTGTGGAACGGCTGTGGTGATAAAGTCCGAAAGCGGCGGACGAGAAAAAACATATAGACAGGCCGAAAGCAGTGAAAAAGAACGCTCCAGATTCCGGGAAGCTTATGACAGCTTTATTAAGGATGCTGAAAAAGCGGCGGAAGACTTGAAGTCCAGAGGATTGGAGCAGGAAGCCGGGATCCTGCTGAGTCATGTGGAGATGGTGAAAGATCCTTCTGTAGCTTCCGGGATAGAGGAAAATATATCCAATGGATGCTGCGCCGAGGAGGCCGTGGACAAGACTCTGGGATTTTTTGCCGATATGTTTGAAGCTACGGGAGATGAACTGACGATGCAGCGGGCATCGGACGTACGGGATATCAACAACGAGTTGATCAAGAAGCTGACGGGCAATGAAGGACCGGATATCTCCTCGCTGCCTGAAGGGTCTGTGCTGGTGACTGATGAGCTGACCCCATCTATGACAGTCGATATGAAGACCGGGTCAGTGGTCGGGATAGTGGCGGAGACAGGCGGGTATACATCTCATTCGGCGATCCTGGCCAGAGCCTTGGGCGTTCCGGCAGTGTTGAGTGTAGCTGGAGCTACGAAGCTGATAGCAGAAGGACAGGATGTAGCCGTTGATGGGATATCAGGAGATGTCATAGTCTCGCCCGACAATGATGAAAAGAAACGCTGTGAGGAAAAGGCTGAAGCGTTCCGTCGCCAAAAGGCGCTGACGGAGGAATTCCGCGGGAAAATGACAGTCACGGCTTCGGGAGAGAAAAAGGAAGTCGTTGCCAATATAGGAAACGCCGGAGATGTTTCGGCAGCAAAGGATGGAGACGCGGAAGGGGTCGGGCTCTTCAGGACGGAGTTCCTGTATATGGACAGGGATTCGGCTCCCGACGAGGAAGAGCAGCTGGCCTCCTACAGAAAGGTGGCTGAAGCGTTCGCTCCGGCTCCGGTGATAATCAGGACTCTCGATGTGGGAGGCGATAAGGATGTACAGTATCTTGATATGGGCAAAGAGGACAACCCGTTCATGGGCTTCAGGGCGATCAGATATTGTCTTGAAAATCAGCAGCTTTTCAGGACCCAGCTGAGAGCGTTGCTGCGGGCAAACACTGCCGGGAATATAAGGATAATGCTGCCGATGGTGACAGAGCTGCAGGAGATAAGGGATGTCAGGAAACTCATAGATGAATCCGTGGAAGAACTGAAGGCTGAAGGCAAGGAGTTTGGACAAAATATCAGTCTGGGCATAATGGTGGAAACGCCTGCCGCAGCGGCAACTGCTGATATCCTGGCAGAAGAGGTTGATTTTTTCAGCATTGGTACCAATGATCTGACGGGATATATGATGTCGGCAGACAGAGGGAACGGTAAGGTGGCGTATCTGTACAGCGTTTATCAGCCGGCAGTCCTGAGGATGATAAGAAATGTATGTGAGGCTGCTCATAAGGCGGGCATTCCTGTAGGGATGTGCGGAGAAGCGGCGGCAGATCCGGCCCTCATACCGTGTCTTCTGGGATTCGGACTGGATGAGTTCAGCGTCGGAAGCCGACAAGTGCTGGCGACCAGAAGGACCATATCGTTATGGAGCAGGCAGGAAGCGGAGGATACAGTCCGCAAGGTCATGACATTACATACTGTTGAGGAAACAGAAGCTTACCTGAACAGTATCAAGAAATAATATATGCAGAATAAGGAGGGTATTAAAATGAGTATCAAAGTTGCAATCAATGGATTTGGCAGGATAGGAAGGCTGGCCTTCAGAAAGATCTTTGATGATGAAGAGTTTGAAGTAGTGGCGATAAACGATCTGACGAAGCCTGAGATGCTGGCTTATCTTCTGAAATATGACAGTGTTCAGGGAGCATACAGAGGACATACGGTAGAGCATGGCGATGACAGCATTACTGTAGACGGAAAGCTCATTCCTGTATTTTCATCTGCTGATCCTGCTCAGCTCCCATGGGGCAAGCTGGACGTGGATATCGTTCTGGAATGTACAGGGTTCTTTGCGTCTAAGGCCAAGTCTCAGGCGCATATAGACGCGGGAGCGAAGAAGGTACTGATTTCCGCGCCGGCTGGCAACGATTTGCCTACTATCGTTTATGGCGTGAACCACAACATCCTTACAAAGGATGATAACATCGTTTCAGGCGCCAGCTGTACTACTAACTGTCTGGCTCCAATGGCCAAGGCACTCAACGATTACAGAGAGCTGAGAACAGGATTCATGACTACGATACATGCATACACGGGAGATCAGATGATTCTGGACGGACCTCATAGAAAAGGAGATTTCAGAAGAGCCAGAGCTGGCGCGATCAATATCGTTCCAAACAGCACAGGAGCAGCGAAGGCCATAGGTCTGGTAATACCGGAGCTGGCCGGAAAGCTGATAGGATCAGCGCAGAGAGTTCCTGTTCCGTCAGGATCCATTACCATCCTGGACGCTACTCTCAAAGATATGACAGACAGCGTATCGGTCGAGGGTATCAATGAGGCAATGAAGGCTGAGGCCAACGATTCCTTCGGGTACAGCGAAGAAGAGCTGGTCTCCAGTGACATCATAGGGATGTCCTACGGCTCGCTTTTCGACGCTACTCAGACGCTGGCCGAGAAGTGCGGTACCCATATATACGAGGTAAGAGTCGTAGCCTGGTACGATAACGAGATGAGCTATACATCACAGTTGATAAAGACTCTCAGGCATATGGGGACGCTTCTTCAGTAACCATTGATAAGACTGATAGAAAAAGGCGAATCAGGGGGAATGAAAAAAGGAAGGTATGCCGGGATATACCGATATGCCTTCCTTCTCGGTCTATACTGAAATGGAAAAGGGACCGCGCATCGATATCGATGCGGCAGTCCCTTTTCCATTTTGTATCTACGACGTATCAAAGGCTGGTGACGTATTCATTTATCGGCCTTACCATATAGCTGCTGTAAGGCATCCTGTCGGTACTGATATACCCCGGTTCCGCATCTATGAGTTGTGGTATCCTGTTGAGTATGTCCGCACAGGTCAGTTCAACGGTAGCCGGTTTGTTTACGATGACCGTGGTCTCCGGCTCTCCGTAGAAGGTCCACTGGTTCTTGTCGAATTCATCAGGTGAATACACCTTGCCGATGCATTCAGTTTCCAGTGTTATACCTTCAGCGGTTTCCGTCGTGACGATAGCCGACATGCCTGTGGCATCTCCGGCCTTTATGGTCATGCCCAGAGTTTCAGAGCGAAGATCCCTTTCATAGGTGTGAGGAACGCATTTCTGAGTCTGAGAAGTTATGGTCAGACCCAGTCGGCTGCAAAGCCACCCGTTTTGGTTCCACATATATGATGGGATGTATTCTCCCTTTTCAACCAACGCTCCTATTTCATCGGAGGACAGGTTATTGTATTTTCCTATTTCGTTTTCGAACTCTTCCATGGTGAGACCGGCGCCGTGGCCCTGTGCCAAGGCTATGCCGTAATCTTCCACATTGTAGCTGCTGCTTCCTTTTATCTTTGTGATATGAGCCATGGATGCGGCCAGATTAGTTATCATCGTGCCCCAGTAGAGATCCGGATACCCGCTGCCGCACAGAGTACAGCCATTGGCTTTAGCCAGCGCATCCAGCTCCTTAGTTATGTCTGGTGAAGAGTTCCATGGATACAGTGCCTCCTCACACGTGGTGATAGCGTTGACTCCGTTTTTTGCGCAGACGGAAAAGGCTTCTTTGAGTTCTTCCATGGTGCTCCTGGTGGCGATTATGCATACGTCAGGCTTGGTATCCTTGAGTATGGCGTCAGCTTTCTCTGCCGGAGATATAGCAATGCCCACAGGGGCGCTTTCCATGATAACGCCTACGTCCTTGCCGATGACCGCTGGATTCATGTCAAAGGCTGCTACCAGTTCTCCGCCTTTTTCCAGCACGTAGCGCATCAGGTATTTACTCATTTTCCCGCAACCGTATTGGGCGATCTTTACTTTACGTTTCATTATTATCCCTCCTCTTTTATGGAGTATTGACCAAGGGATTTATCTTATACATAAAGCATAGACCTTACAGCAGGTATAAAGTCAAGAATTTTTTGAAAATTATTTTTTCGTATTTACAGGGATCTCCAGTTTGTAGAACATATTGCGGGGTCCATCCTGGAACACCGGGAATTCTACAAGGACCTCGCAGAGATAGTCGCCGCAGATGCTGAGGCCGTGCTCTTCGATATAGTTGAGCATCTTATGGGCGTTGTCCGTTTCCGCGTAAAAATCGTCGGAGCATATGCAGCAATACATGGAAGCCGGGAGCGTTTCCGGTTTCATATGTTTTTCGTCAGGGGAGACAAAGAGAAATACTTCATTGGCGAAGAAATTGCCGCTGATGAGGGCTTCCCGTCGCATAATGGTGCCTACATTGCAGAAATAGCCCATGTTAAGATCCTCGTCAGAGAGGTGTATCTTCAGCTCTCTCAGCATATACTCATAGCCTACGTGATCCTGATGGAAGTAATCCTTGTCGGTGGTATAGCTGTATATATAACGTTTCGGGATATATTCCATGAAGACTTGTTCGTCCTTAGGCAAGGTTTCGTACTTTCTGTAGTTTTCCAGGACCTTGGTCATGGCACGTTTGCGATGGAGCAGCGTTTCCACCTGATGGTCGATAGCCCCCAGCTGCTGGTTTATGAAGGCTTTGATGGTCTCGGGATCGCCGCTGTCCAGCGTCTGGCGTATCTGCTTCAGCGTCATGCCGTAATCCTTCATGTACTGTATCATATCCAGACGTGCGGATTGAGTAATGTGGTAGTAGCGATATCCTGTATCAGGGTCTATTATCATGGGGGTGAGAAGTCCCTCTCTGTCATAAAGGCGCAAAGCCTGTGTTGAGATACGATTCAGTCCGGCCATCTGGCCGATAGTCAGCTTGTTGAGATCCATGACGGTCCTCCTGTCGTCACATGATGTGCTCCCTTGCCCCGTTCTTTGATTATACGATAAAGAGTGGGATGTAGCAACTGCCGGATCGGCAAAAGGTGAGGTCAGCCGGCCTGGCATGAGTGAACGTTTCCCGGGACGTGCCTTTGGAAGTGAATTTTTTAGAGATGATGTTGACAAAGGATCTCGTTCCATTCACAGGGAAAAGCTCTGAGGAATAGGATAAAGCAGCTGAGTCGTGATGGGGGCTTTAGGCTGCCGGGAAAAGGCGGCGCAGAGCAGGGAGCGATATGGCGGGAGGAAAGGCATGGATGACATGAAGGGATGCAGACCGCGCTGCGGTCAAATTTGCGGATGCTGTTGCAGTCATAACGGTGAAGTCATAGTAGTGACCGGGCCAACCGGAGCTACAGGAGCAACGGGGCCTGTGGGCCCGCCGGGGGAAGAAGGCCCTGCAGGCGCCAGCGGCATGCCAGGAGTGACCGGACCGACCGGAGCTACCGGAGCTACCGGAGCTACCGGGTCGAGGGGTGCTGTCGGTATACAAGGGCCAACCGGAGCGACGGGCCCGACCGGTGCGACGGGGAATACAGGGCCGACGGGACCTGCGGGAGCAGAGGGACAGCAGGGGCAGCCAGGTGCGAGAGGTGAGCGAGGAGAAACAGGTGCAACGGGCCCGACAGGACCGACCGGCGCCACAGGGATGAGAGGACCAGCCGGGAATACAGGTGCGACAGGAAGGGATGGGCTGGCAGGCCCGACGGGGCCCACGGGGGTTACAGGAGCAACGGGAGCTACCGGACCGACCGGCGCTACAGGAGCTGCGGGAACGCAAGGCGCGAGAGGACTTACAGGTCCGACGGGGCCTGCAGGAGAAGATGCCCATGATATATTTGCTTCGTTCATAGGATATGAAGAGGTCTTTTCCAGCGGAGATATGATAGTCTTATATCCTTCCGTTACTGATATTACAGGGAATATATCGGAAAACGGGTATACGCAGATAACTCTGACAGCAGGATATTACCTGGTGTCATACAGCGTATCCGGCGTGCTGAGAAACGCTGGGTATGTACAGGTGACACCATATTATAATGGTGCTACTCATCTGGAAACGGGTGTTTATTTTGCGACGAGCGCCAATGGTTCATCAGCTGCAGGCTCGGCACATTTCATACTGGAAGCGGCCGACGATACCACATTTTCACTGACGTACAGTGGACCTACACAGGTGATAAACGGAGCGGCTACTATCACATTCCTGAAGCTCAACAGGCCAGTGTGATGAGAGGGCAGCCGGAAGTTGAGAAGGAAAGCGGCGATCCATATCAGGTGTATGAATATAGTATTAGGAGGGATTCTTTTGTATAGAGTTGTAGTTATCGGTGGAGGATGGTCAGGGTGCGCGGCGGCCCTGTCAGCGAGAAAAGCGGGGGCTGACGTAGTATTGCTGGAAAAAACAGACTTGTTGCTGGGACTGGGAAATGTTGGCGGTATCATGAGGAACAACGGCAGATTCACTGCTGCGGAGGAGAATATCGCCATGGGAGCACATGAACTGTTTGAGATAACCGACAGATGCTCCCGTCATGTCAACATAGATTTTCCGGGCCATCAGCATGCCAGTCTGTACGATGTGACTAAAGTGGAACCATGTGTGAGGCGATTATTGAGAGAAAAAGGCGTGGATATCCGTCTCATGGCCAGAGCGGTGGATGTGGTGGTCAGAAAAAGAGATATGTCTGACGGAAAGATAGCAAAAGAGAGTATCATCGAGAAAATAGTCTTAGCCGGGGGAGAGGAAGTCGAAGGCGATGTTTTCGTGGAGACGACTGGCTCTACAGGGCCAATGGGGAATTGCCTTACATATGGAAACGGGTGCTGCATGTGTATATTGAGATGCCCCGCTTTCGGACCAAGGGTCAGCATAAGCGCCAAGGCAGGCGGCAGTGATATCATGGGAAAAAGAAAAGATGGATCCTTCGGCGCTTTCAGCGGGAGCGGGAAGCTGGAGAAACAGTCGCTGTCGGAAGAGCTGCAGCATAAGCTCAATGAAACCGGAGTGGCCGTAGTGCCGCTTCCCGAAAAGGCAATAAAAAGAGAAAAGCTGGATATGAAAGTTTGTAAACAATATGCTCTCAACGAATACGCGGAGAATATAATCCTGCTGGATACAGGATATGCCAAAATAATGACCCCTTTCTTCGATCTAGACACTCTGAGGCAGATCCCTGGTTTTGAAAACGCCAGATATGCGGATCCTTACGCGGGAGGAAAAGGCAATTCCATCAGGTATCTCTCCGTCGCTGAGCGGGATAACGGCATGAAAGCGTCAGGGATAGAGAATCTATTCTGCGGCGGAGAAAAATCCGGGCTTTTCGTAGGGCATACAGAGGCTATTTCTACGGGAAGCCTGGCGGGACACAACGCGGTGAGATATCTTAAAGGGATGAAACCACTGGAGCTGCCTGTAGGGATAGCTGTCGGAGACCTGATAACCTTTGCTAACGAGAACCTGGCGACAGAAGACGGACTGATGACACGGTATACTTTTGCCGGAGCCGAGTATTTCAACAGGATGAAAGATAAGGGATTGTATTCAGTTGACAGGGATGAGATAGCTGGGCGTGTGAAGCGGTATGGACTGGAGAATATTTATGGGGAGAGGATGATATAGCGGCGGTTGACATGGTACTGTTCGGGGGATTTCACTTGTCTCTGTCTTTTGACCGATATACGGTCAGGAGACAGAGACAAGGAACGAAAGCTTTGGCCGGCAGATCATGCTTCATTTAGAAGGAATGTGTCGATGCAATATTTGATAAGAAGATCATCCAGAAGGGCAGTGGCGGAAGACGGGGAAAGATAATTTATACGTTTCCCCTGAGCTTCCCGATATTTTTTCCGGAATTGCTTAGGTGAACATTTATACCATTTTCGAAATGCGGCGTAATAGTATTTCACATCGGAAAAACCACACTCCTCAGATATTTCCAGAAGAGTTTTATCTGTTTTCAAAAGCAGATGCTCAGAAGCGTTAGCGCGGAAATAACTTATGATATTACGGAAACCTATGGAGTATTTGCAAAGGTATTCCGACATATAATTCTCTGTAAAGTTAAGTTTCTCTGCCAAGTGCGACAAAGAAATTTTTTCATTTAGATGAGTAAAAATATAGTTTGTTATAAGTTGCATCCTGTAGATGTCGTTTTCATTTATTTCATTTGTATAACCTGCGTGGAATGCTGTGAAGGAAAAATGTCTTACGAAAAAGTCGATGATTTTTTTTGTGGCTAAATCTATCACTTCTTCTCGAGGCCCTTTTGTATAGTTGCTATTACCATTCAAGATGAGTTTTAATAGGGAGAGCAGCATTCCTTTTAACTGGCGGTGCTTTCCGAATGGATACTGTTCAAATGTTTCGGGGACTCCTTCGCATATAAATAATACATTTGGTATAAAAGGATAGATATCTGAATATCGTATGAGGTCAAAATAGAAGGAAACACATAAATTTTCACGACCATCATATAGATAGTAGGCGTCTTTATCGACTGATATGAAATCCCCTTCGTTAAGTGTAAATTCTTCATAGGCATATGAGAAGCGGATGCTCCCTTTGAGGCAGAATATGATTTCTAAAATGCCTGTATCGTGTATTATTGTCGGTGTTTCTTCTACTGAGTATATACTTATACTCAGGGGTGTATCTCCTATCTGAGTCATTTTCATTAGAGTTCCTCCTGATATCTTTTAACAAATAATATCACAAATTGAATTGTGAGTGTTTCGGGAGCTTTATTTTTTTGCGACTAAAACGGGTTAGTAAAAATGTTAAAGCAAACGCGCACAGACCGAAACCTGAAATGATATATAAAGATGTGGAATGTGAATTGAACGCCTCACTCAAAGAAGTGAAAAACTTAGGACCGACAAAAGCTGCAACGGAAAAGACTAAAAACATTATACCGTAATTAACACTATTGTTTTTTTCTCCAAATAGATCTGCTGTCAATGCTGGATAAATCCCCATGCAACCACCATAGCAGCATGCCAATGATATCATACATATGATGAATATTTTGTAATTGTCTGAAGTGCATGCCAGAGCAAAGGCTGCAATGCTTAAAATCAATGCCATGGATATAAGAGATCGGAGCCGGCCGATTTTATCGGATGCGAAACCCCATATGAGGCGGCCGACTGAGTTGGCTATACCGACGATACTGATGGTAAGTATGGAAAGGTTATCGGTTTCATGGAGGCCTCCAGCTATGACAGCTAGTTGTTTAGATTGGGAAACTATAAAAAGCCCGGCGGAGGCAAAGAGCATAAACACAGTGGCTGTGAGCCAGAATCGTACATCTTTGAGCATTTCCGACCATGTCCTGTCATTTCCTGTCTTTTCGTTCGCGATATCTTTTACTGATCTGTCTGGGATGAAGTCTTTCGGGAGCCATCCTCTAGGACAGCTGCTGATAAAAAAAGCGCTGAGCACGGTGATCGCTGCGATGAGTGCTCCCATTATCTTAAAAGTATGAAGCACACCACAATTATCTATCATGTCACTAATGATAGGTGGAAAGATTATTGAACCCAATCCAAAGGAGCATGTTGTCATACCACTGATGAGACCTTTTTTATCAGGGAAAAAGTTTATCGTGTTATTTATGGTGATGCCGTATACAGCACCGCTGCCAAATCCAGTAATGATGCCGAAACCGAGCCATATAGCATAAACGTTGTTGGCAGTACCGCTCAAAAACATCCCTGCGAGAATCAAAACAGCGCTCCCTATCATGATCTTTGAAGGCTCCAATTTTCTCTGGAGCAGCCCTCCTGCAATCATCGTAAAGGGAAAAACTGCGGCATTGATCGAAAAAGCGACTGCCAATACAGAGGCAGTGATATTAGAAGATCCGAATATCGTCGTTGCTTCGTTGACTAGTCCGGCTTGATAGACACTCCAGCAGTATCCAGTACCTGCGAACACGTTACATATACATGCAGCGATAAGTATTATCCAGCGCTTTTTTTCTGTTTCCAAAGATTTTATCATAGATATGCTCCTTACTATAAACTATATTAAAACGATAAAACCGACTCATGCATTTAAAAGAGCCGGAAACAGAAATATGATGATTTTAAGGTTTTACTTGGATTTGAGGATTATGTCCTTTGAAAATGAATGGAAAACAACAGATATCATATCGATAATGTCTGTTTATGATTTATCTTATATAAGAATTTACTTGCAGTCAAGTATTTTTATGAGAGCCTAGCGAGACAATGAATATTACCTATTGACGTTTTTGGGTTATAAAAACATGAAAAGACGGGAAACGTCATTGAATCAAAAGAAAATAATGAGTATTCTGAAAATATAACAGGAATATGATAATTATCAAAGAAAGAGAATGGGAAAGGTAAACAACATAAGTGTCAGCGGAGAGGATATACAGATGCCTGCTGAATGCAAAGTTATTTTGAAGTGGGAGGTGCAGTATGAATAAGGAAAAAGAACAATCGAAAGGTGAATTTAAAAAAGTATTAGGCTTAGGGTCACTGATATGTTTCGGTTTGGCGTATATGGCGCCTACAGTAGTTTTTAACTATTATGGCTCTATATCAGTAGAATCTCACGGGATGTATCCGATGGTATTTCTTTGTACAGTCATAGCGATATTTTTCACGGCTTTCAGCTATGCAAGTATGACTTCGGTATTTCAAAAGTCAGGATCCGCTTATGTGTATGTACAGCAGTCCCTCAATCCCCATTTTGGATTTTTGACCGGATGGGTAATGATGTTGGATTATGTGTTACTGCCAATGATATGTTTTTTACTTGTAGGGATATATATGAATACGTATTTTCCGATGGTACCTGTAGCTGTATGGGTCGTGTTGCTGGTAGTGATGTGTTTCTTGATAAATGCAAAAGGAGTCAGTGGGACAGCAAAAGCGGATACTGCAATAGTTGTGGCGCAGATGATAATGATGGCGGTGTTTATTGTTGCCGGGCTCATAACTATAGCTCAAGGTGGAATAGATGGAACTTCCAATGGATTTATAGATGGGACCGCGTTTTACAACCCAGAATATTTTGAGTTGAGGTTAGTACTATATCCGGCGGCAATGTTATGTGTATCATTCCTTGGCTTTGACGCGGTGTCGACATTATCTGAAGAAGCTAAAAACCCGAAAAAAGATATTCCGAAAGCAATCGTACTGGTATGTCTGGGAACAGGGTTGATATTCACTTTCATCGCCTATATAGCTCAAGTGATGTGGCCTGTAGGATGGCAGAATATGAGTGAGCCTGATGCTGGCATATTCGATTTGCTTTCCAGAATAACAGTTATACCGCATCTTGATATCGCTTTCCTGGTAGTAGACAATATAGGCAGTATAGCTTGTGCATTGTCAGGCCAAGCAGCTGTTATAAGAATAATGTACAATATGGGGCGTGATAATATCATTCCTAAAAGGATATTTGGAAAGATGAATAAAAATGGAGTGCCTATATATAACCTGATGATTGTAGCAGTAATAGGATTAGTAGGGATTTTGTTCTCAGATAGTCTTCTTTCGGCAGTATCATTGATAAGTTTTGGAGCTGTTACAGGATTTATATTAGTTAATATATCAGTACCGGCTTATTTTCTCAAAAAAGAAGGCAGAAGAGGAGCGGCAGTTATATTTAGATACGGGATCATGCCGATAATAGGCGCGTTGATCTGCGCAGTCCTTTGGGTAAACATTACAATGACAGCGAAAATAGTAGGTCTTGTATGGCTGGCTATCGGAGTTATCGTACTGGCTGTAAAGACAAAAGGGTTCAGGCAGTTGCCTCCTGAGATGGATATAGAATGATACATAGAGGAGCATGAGATGAAAAAGATTTATTTGAATGGATGCATTTATACGGAAAATGAAGAGGATGATATTGTTTCGGCTATAGTAACTGATGATGAAAAGATACTGTTTGCCGGGAACAGAGATTCTGCAATAAAGCATGCCAATGAAAGTTCTGAGATTATCGATCTGGATGGAAGAGTCGTATTGCCAGGCTTTATCGATAGTCATATACACCCGGGGATGTGTTCAAAAAGCGCATGGCATGTGCGCCTTCCATGGACAGAAAATGTGGGCGAAGTGTTGGATTTCGTAGCTCGATATGCAGAGGAGCATCCGGTGTCAGAAACCCCATTCTTATATTTTGAATATTATCCTACGTCAATGTTCGATGAAAATGGGCCAAGAAAGGAGATGCTAGACGCGGTAGTATCTGATAGACCTGTACTGTGCCAGGATTTTGGCGAACATCTATGCTGGATGAACTCGAAAATGCTGGAATTGATGGAGGTGGATAAAAGCACCCCTGATCCAAGTTCTCTCGAAACTTTCGTACGTGATGAAGACGGGACTCCGACAGGGTGGGTGAGGGAATTTGCATGGTTGCATTTTGCAGATAAAATGTTCAACAAATTAGGATGGAAGCCGCCGGAAGAGTTGACTGTAAAACAGATGGAACCTTTCTTCAAATTTATTGAAGATAGTGGAATCACGGCGATATTCGATGCTTTCATAGAAAGCGATGAGCAAATAAGATCTATATATGAGATGGATCTGGCAAATGAGCTGCATGTATATTATGATGGTTCAGTAAGATTTTGGCGATATAATGATCTTCCTGAGAAAATCGCTAAATTACGTGAGTACAGTAAGCTTTATACTACGGAACATATTAAGATCAATACGATGAAACTTTTTCTTGACGGTACTAACGAAAGCGGTAATAGCGCGTCTCTCCATGAGCATATAAATGATCCGGGGAATTATGGAGAAATAATGATGGAGGAGGATGAACTTGTGCAGTGCTTTTTGCTCTGCAATAGGGAAGGCCTTGATATGCATATACATATGGTCGGGGATAGGGCTTTTCGCGTAGGCTGTAACGCTGTGGAGAGGGCACAGGAAGCAGCGGCTCAAAATGGTGAGCCTTGGGTGTGCAGGCCTGTATTCGCCCATTGTGAAATAATAGATCCTTCAGATATGAAAAGACCTGCTGATCTTGGCATATATATTAATTGGAGTTGTCATTGGTCAGGTGGATATTTCGGTGAGGAGGCGATGAACTATTATACAGAAGAGAAGTGGAGGCGGATGTATCAATTCGAGCCTTTGATAGAAAATGGAGCCACAGTGGCTTTTTCGGCAGATACAGTAACCTTTTACGAACTTCATAGGGCCTATCCGTTTTTCGGGATGCAGGTGGCGGCAACAAGGGTAGACCCGGAATTTCCTCTGGATGCGAAGAAGTATCCTGGTTCTGTCAGGCCCCCGGCGACGGCGAAAATAAATTTGAAGACATTACTTAAGGGTTATACCTTGAAAGGTGCAAAGCAGTTGAGATGGGATGATAAGATGGGCAGCTTGGAAGCAGGGAAAAAGGCAAATTTTATTGTGATAGACAAAGATCCTTGCAAAATCTCTCCTGATAAATTAAGTGAGATAAAAGTAGAAGCTGTGATATTCGACGGAAAGTTGGTGAAAGGAGAGCTGTAAAAATGCTGTAAATGAGTGTGGATTTTCGGATCATATACAGGCGCGAAAAGGATTATCTGTCTAAAAAACAGATATGTCAGTAAATTCTAAAAAGTCTTGACAAATAAATCGGTACTGCGTATAATCTAAACAGGAACAGTCGATGGAATGCGGCAGTTTTTTGGAAGAGACATAGAAAGTTGAGAACCGAAAGAGAATACACTAAGTAAGCTCATCGCAGATCAATGCATTATTTGCATTGATCTTTTTTATTGTGAAAAAGGAAGACGTCACCGTAAATATTCGGTGCGGCACCTGAAGAGAGGAGTGGTGTGATGAAGATGAAAAAAATTATAGGTGTGACATTGGCAGCAGTGATGGGTCTGTCATGTCTGGCGGCCTGTGGAGGGGGTCAGGAAGCAGATTATCCTGAGGATTTCCAGGCATTTTTGGATTCATTGGATACGGAATTTTCTTATGAAGTGGATAAGACTATATCTGAGATGGGAGATGATCCTGCCCTGGGATTCAGATCGGCTGGATCTCCTGCAGAAAAGGAGACAGCAGAATATATCAGACAGACAATGGAGGATATCGGTCTTGAGAATGTTACCGTCGATAAGGTAGGGTTGGACGGATGGACCTTTAACGGAGCGAATATAACTTTTACTAACGCCAACGGTGAAGAACAGAAGATAGATCTAGGCGGATATCAGACGACTATCCAGGCGGAAAATGAGACTATAGATGTGGTATACCTTAATAAGGGAACAGCCGAGGATTATGAAGGTGTGGATGTTACAGGGAAGTTAGTGCTGATAGATATAGATCAGAATGAAGAATGGTGGATAAACAACCCTGCGTATCAAGCCCATGTGAAGGGTGCCAGAGCAGTGCTGGCCAATTCAGCAATGCCGGTGGAAATGGATGATCGTATAGGAACTCAGGACATATGTGGTCCGGCTGACGCGCCAGCGCTCGGTATAAGTCAACAAGACACGGACGCCCTCAAGGAGGCTATAGAAGCTTCTGGAGAGGACCAGATACAGGTAGTATTCAATGCTGATTCTGTGGTCACGGAAGACGTGGAAAGTCAGAATGTATGGGGTGAGATACCGGGGAAAACAGATGAAGTAATATATATGATGGCCCATATGGACGGATATTTCCACTCCTTCTATGATGATGCGTCGGGAGTGGGATTGATCCTAGGTGCGGCAAAGGCTATGATAGACAGTGGGTACGAGCCAGACAAGACCATAAGGTTCATATGTCATGGCGCTGAAGAATGGGGAAAAGTGGACAGCCAGTCTGATTGGGCCATAGGTTCCTACAAGCAGATAACGGAAGTACATCCTGAGTGGGCGGAGAAAGCTTTTGCTGTGGTCAATATAGACGGAGCCTACTGTGTTGAAGGAGAAACCACATTCGGGATATCAGTAGCCGAAGAGCTGTATAGCTATATAAGCGATCTGGTGCAGCCGATGCTGGACGCGTCTGATTATGAGTACAATTATCTGATGCCGCCTAGCACATATAAGGAAGATTTCAATTACATGACTTGTGGAGTACCAGGAGTAGCAACTGCAAAGGGTGAAGAGACGTTGTTCTATGATACTGCATATCATACCAGTGCGGACAGTGATGAAGTCATGGAATTCAACGAAGACACATGGCTGTGGATGCATACGCTTTATGGAAGGATAGTGTATGCCTTTGATGATCTGGCAGCCAGGCCGATGGATTTCGGGACACGATTTGAAGCACTAAAAGAGACTATAAATGATGAGGTGTCGGGAGACAATCAGCTGGCAGAAAAAGCGGAAGCGGCGATAGAAGCGGCCAAGCCTGTGACTGAAAAGATCAATAAGCTGAATGCGGATTATGAAGCAGCTGTGGCCGATGGCGATACGGCTACGGCAGAAGATTTGAGGAATGAGGCCATAGCCCTCAATAGTCAGCTTCATAAGACCTACAAGCAGGTGCAGGATCAGCTGCTGCATCTGGATGGCGAGATGACTGCCGTATTCCCTCACGAGACGAGACAGGCCAATGTGGAAAACCTTCAGGGAGCTATTGAGGCTCTCAATGACGGCGATGCCGAGACAGCTTACAACGATTACCTTTCGGGGATAAATAATGGATGGTATGCCATGTTCTTCGATAAGGAGACTGTAGATCATTTTAACAACAGGTGGCTTGAAGGAATCGAAGGGACGTGGGCGGAAGGAAAAGTCGATCCGATGGATTGTTATGTGGATGAGATAATCAGGAGCCTGATGGATAAGGTGGAGAGCGGCAATACCGATTTTTCGGCAGAGATAAGTCAGCTTCAGCAGCTGCTGGAGGAACAGGAGGCGCTTCTCGACACTGTGATACAGGAAGAGGAGGCTAGCCTGGATGCCATCACAGAGACGCTGAACAGCCTCAAATAGGCAGAGGCTGTTATCAAAAGGAGAGACGGTCGCATCAGGAATGTCCGATGCGGTCGGCCTCTCTTTTTGCCTTTCGGGAGGCATGCGGTTTCTGATATAATTTAAAAACACGGTAGAGACAGGAGGCTGCGATGAACCCCATAATAAAGAAAATATCTGTAATAACCGCATGCATAGCAATTTTTGTCTTCACGGTTTTTGCGATTATAGAAACGACTACATTTTCTCGAGTACTCAAGGAAACGACTGATGACAAACTGATTTACGAAACAGAACAGTTCGCTAATCAGATGAGTATGGTGTTTGAGAACGCGGAAGGCTCGGTAGATGCCCTATGTGCTCAGGTATCCCACGGTTTTCATCTGGAACGGCAGTTGGAGGATCCGTTATATATCAGAAGCTATATGGCGGAGTATTCTCCTGTCATCAAAGATACACTGGTGGATATAGAGGGCTCCCAAGGCCTTTATGTTACATTTTCACCTGAGATAACTGACAGGGATGGCATCTACGAGATCTGGTATTCTTACGATAAAGAAGGCCATATCAGGGAAACTGATGCCATGAACAACGGCATATATTACGAGTCGTTCGAAGATGAGGACTTCCCGACAATGAAGTACTGGTTTTCCGCTGTCGATAAGCCGGGAGAAGGTGTGTGGACAGAACCGTATATGGATTCAGATATAGGCCAGGAAGTGATGGCTTATTCCCGCGCTGTCTATATAGATGATACGCTGGTGGGCGTCGTAGGTACGGATATATATACGACTTATACTACTG
>UQRM01000021.1 GCA_900543485.1 uncultured Eubacterium sp.
GGCTTCAAACAAGTCAATGGAAACAGATGATTCAGGTGTACTTCTTCAGAATGTTAAGACAACAAAGGGTGCAATCGTTGATTTATACAAATCAATAACTAACCCGTTGTGGATGTTCCTGTTTGGATTCGGAACGTGCTTTATCCTTGTGCTTGCGTATTTTGTAATACGCTTCGTAATATAACTCAGTTATATCTTCAGGAGTTTTCCCAGAGAGGTCTTGACTTTGAAGATAAAGCATAGTCAGAGCCTCAGATATATCACTTGGGAATCCTGGTTTATCGCTTGCCATAGAAATACCTCCTTTCATGATACTCGGCTGTTGCAGCAGCCTGTAAGGAGAGTATAGTGAAGAAATGGCAAAAAGTAAAATGATGGAAGCGGATAGGAGGGGAAAAAATATGGATCTCGAAGGGAATAATGCGAGCGAACTTAAGAAAGCGATGCAGCAGAAGGCAGAAGAAGCATTTGCAGATTCAGTGGATAAGTTGATGGCCATACGAAGAGGGATTCAGGTGCTCGGCGCAGACATTGAGAGCTTGGACGAGGCAATGTATATAGCGGGCACCGAAGCGATAGCAAAGTATGAAAAAGTCATTAAGACAGAAGAGGATGCAGCGCGCCTCATGATACAACTCATTCATGACGAAACGAAGTAAGCAAGGGAGCGCTAACAATGAAAAAAGTGGAAATAGTAAGAGACATTAAGCAATATACCGGCGGCGGTGGTTTTATAACCAAAACCGCCCTGGCAAATTACATGAAAAAACGAAAACAGGGGGAGATTGACGAGCTCCTGGCAGATCTCGACTATATCCCCGACGGCCGGGGGCGCAAGTACTTCATCCCGGATGTTGCAGAAAAAATAATGCAGGAAAGGGTGAGGAGCATATGACAAGTATAGCGCTGGCGATCATTTTCATTTGCATCATCCTCTATGCCAGGGAGGTAGAAAAAGATGAGTAGAAGATCATATGAGGAAAAAAGGAATTATGTGACAAGGTTGGGGCTATTACTCTCGGTAGACCGAAACACTGATGTATTGAGCGCCAGCTATAAAAGAGAAGGAGACGACGAATACGTGGAGATCATATATCACGAAGGGCAGGTCGTTGCCGTAAGAGTCACAGGCGGCAGTTGCCGGGAAATATTCAAAGATGTAGGGAGGGCGGTGTACGGATTATGAGCGAAGTGAAAAGCATGATGGGCAAATGTGAATACTGCGGCGCCGAGATTGGAGTAATGGCTAAAAGTCAGGCCGAGGCAAATGAGCTGGCATCCGAAAAGTGCGATTGTTCCAGCGCTCGGACTGCACAGAAAAAAACGTATGCTGGCGGAAAAACTAAAAGAACTGGCCGGAGATGGGTGCGAGGAGCTGGGATTCAGGCCCGTTGATACCGAGATCAAAGAAGCCATAGAGAGCATAGGCAAGATGGTAATCGACGGCCGGATCCAGAATGTGGCCGCAAAAGTAGACGGAACAGTAATAAATATAAAAGGTGGAGCAAAGGTAAAGATATCGAGGAAATACACCCATGAAGAAGCAGAAGAAATCGAGTAGCTTAGAGGACTATTATCAGAGCTGCCCGTTCCCGAAGCCTGCGCCGGCGAAGAAAAAGAAGCTGCTATATAACGGCTACAAGGACAAGCCGGAAAGGCGCTGCTACTATACCGGCCGGCCCGGTGCAGAACGGCACGAGATCTGGGGCGGCCCCTGGAGGCAGACGTCTATAGAGATGGGATTTCAGGTGGATCTTTCTCCGGAAATTCACAGGATGTTTCACGAAAATGAAAAGGACTGGATCCGGCGGGAGATCCTTTGGTGGCGCCGGCGCTACCAGGCGGAGTATGAAAACAAACTGATAAGGACCGGCATCACGCCGGATCAGGCGCGGCAGTGCTGGATGGCACTGATCGGAAAGAACTATTTGTGATGATACAACCCGAAACTCGCAGGGAGGAAACATAGATGTGGATATTAATAGGCGTCATAACAGCTATTGCAGTAAGCGTAGGGATATCTACTGCAATAGCTATCAAAATAGTAGACCAAGTGTATGAGTGCGTAGATGACAGGCTGAATATGATTAAAGAGGTTTTAAAAACAATCATCAATCAAGGCAAACCTTAGAAAATGTCTTACCAAACACTGTGAGGTGGCATGATCCCGGAATAAGTACATATGAGGTCTTTTCATCGTTTTGGGAAAGATAGTCAGCAATGACCGGGTCGCTTTCAAATGATGAATAAGAACTCCCAGGAAGCGCATGTTCATAGCTAATTTCGATTAGCCCTAAACGGGAAAGGTTATCCATGCTTTGTGAAATAACATATTGAGACTCGGTTATTTCATCAAGAATAATGTGATGCGTTGATATATCAGTGCCCTTGAGGTTAGGAAATTCAACAAAATTACTATTTTCATCATCAATAGAGAGCCCGGCATCTTTATAGGTTTTCACCAAATTAATAAATCCTGGATCGTCCAATAAGAAGACCTTGCATAACGGCACGGGAGCTTTATACACAAGAAGTTGAAAAATCCGGGCATCCACGGGGGATAATTGTTTTATGATTTCAACAAATGCAATGTGGCTGTATACAGAAAAATCTTTATGGGCTGATGAAATTATAAGCTTTGCGAACATATCACGTATATTTGAGTGAGGATCAGCATAAATGGCGCCGTCAAGGGCGGAGGCAACGACTCGAAAGTCAGGAGAACGTAGTTTGTCTTTTGGTATGTCAGATACACCCTGTGTAACAATTTCCTTGAAGGATTCATAGTCGAGTTTATCAAGAAGTTTCTGCTTTTTAGCACGTTGTATTATACCATGACCACCAAGATAAATTAGGCTATCCAAAACCTTACCCATAGTTTTCGCGGGTTTTGCGGTAACATTTTCAATAGCCTTGTCGACGCTTTTAGATTTAGGTAAATGAAAGTTAAATAGTTTATCGAACATATCATACAACCAGCCTTTCGCCACATTCTACCATAAAAGACGAAGGGAAGACAAGGAAAGGGAAGAAACCATGAGAGCAAATCTAAAGAAAGCCCGGCAGGACGCCGGACTCACACAGCAGCAGATGGCGGATAAGTTGGGAATAAGCGAAAGACATTATCAGTATTTAGAATCAGGCGTCCGCCTAGGAAAAATAGAAACATGGGATAAATTGGAAGACCTTACTGGTGTTCATCAGAGGATTTTACGGGAAAATCACGGCAGAGAAGATAGTCAAGGGAAACCTCAAACAAATCAGCAAGGGCAATAAGTTTTTCAATATTTGGCTCTGTACGCGCAGTTTCCCATCCTTGAAACGTACGGACGGAAACGCCAAGAATTTGGGCAATCTCCTTTTGCAAAAGAAAAGATTCTACACGAAGTTGTTTTAATCGCTCGTTAAATTTCATAAAACCTCCTTGACACGAACAAAACTGTCATGTAAAATCAAAACATGACATGAACAAAATTGTCGTGTTGAATTTCTGAATTAATACATAATTATATCACAGAACGGAGGCGATTGAAATGGTATACGAAATCAAGGAAACAGAAGAAATGTGCGCAAACTGCAGATATTTCATACAGTATTACCGAAGAGCAGGTGATTTTGATTATCGAACCGTGGCAGAGGGACATTGCACATACCCAAGGACGAAATTCAGAAAGCCCTGGGACACCTGCAAATATTTTGAGCAGAGAAATTTTATCGAGGGAGATTTTCTTAGGAAAGTGAGAATTGCAGAGGAGGAAGCAAGATGAAAAGATACATCTGGACGCCTCAGGCGGCGGCAGACAATTTGAAAAGACTAGGACAAGGGGCATTGGTAATCGGAGCGATATTGGCGATGGGCGTTTGCCCGGCGGCGTGGGTATAGATAGAGCAAGGATGATACGACCCGAAACTCGCGGAAAGGAGGGGGCCATGGATCCCGAAATTCGCAAAATGAAAGTAGAAAAATACGGCTCCTTCCTCTTTTGCCCGGATAAAAGGGTGCTGTGTTTCGGAACGTACACGCCGGACGGGTCGTGTAAGCATGAAAAGTGTTTGTTGGAAGATCCGGCATACATAAAGAAGCAGAAAGAGATCGATGAGCGTATCAGGGAAAATGACAGAAGAGAGCGTGAAGAACGGAGACGGGAAGCCCAGGAGCCTCCTGCGCCGGCTCGGCATCAGCGCAAAAGCACTGCGGATATGCTCCGGGAACAAATAGAAAGAAAGGAACGCTTTGCCAGAACGCTTTACCGGGAGAATAAGCCCAGGAAAGGCGATAGGATCATGCATGAAGTCATGACACTGCAAGCGAAGCTGAGGAAATTAGATGAAAAAGGATGCAAATATTTGTGAGAGAAAAAGCTGCTTATATCACCCGCAGAGCAATAACAAAGAAAAGGGAACCTGCGATTATCTTTTGATCGCCGGTCATTCACGAGGATGCCCCGTGAAAGGATGTTCAAGATATAAGCGGGGGAAATATCCCGGCAAAAGAGCAATGAAAGTAAGATAATGGAGGGCTGAAATGATAGACAAAGCAATAGCGAAGATAACGGAAGAAGCGATGGAGCTGGACACACCTCTGGCCATAGGCATAGAAGAACACCTGACGGAGATCTGTAAGAATGATTATGTGGCCGGGAAACTTTTAAATCCGGCTAAAAGTCTCAAAGGAGCCTGTGAGCATATCACGGCGCAGGCGAGAAAACAGGCAAAGAACGGGAGAGCCTGCATATCCGACGGCGACGCCTTCCGCATGGCCGATGAATATTTCGGGATCGAAGAGAAAAAGAAGACGGACAAGATCGACGTCATGGATCTCATATAGCATATAAGGAGGCGTCATGGATATAAATGAAATTTTAAAGAAGCTGCCTCCGGCACCGGCCGAAGTGACCCGGTGGATACATAAGGACGTCGTAGAAAAAACGTACATTATCTACGATAAAAAGAAAGATCTTGCCGTATGCACAAGGTGCGGGCATAAATTCAGGACGTCGCGATTCGATATGAAACACAACGAAGAGGGCGAATGCCCGAAGTGCAAAAGCCGGGCGGTATATAAGGCGAGCGGCATCGGCCGCAAGAATCTAGCCGAGTATTTCCGGGTGCTGATCTTTACACATAGAGGGAATACAGTGTACGGAACGCTCACAGAGGTTACGGCAGAGTTTAAGGAAATGGGAAAGCCGCAGCTTTCAAAGTGGCTTTCGGCAGTATACGTGTTTAGCAAAGAAGAACAGGCTTATTGGAAACATTTCCCGCGGTGGTATTGGGGTCCTGAACGCTGGAATAAGACAAAAAATATAAGACTCCCGGCGGAACCCAAATTTGCAAAAACTGAGATATATACGGCGAACCTAAAGACGGTATTTGAAAAAAGCTGCCTGAAATATGGATGGCAACCATATCTTTTGGCAGAATTTGATCCTTATGAGTATATCAGATATATAGATTTGTTCCTTAAGTATCAGAGCATAGAACTGCTTACTAAAGCCGGATTTGAAAGTTTAGTAAAAGAAAAAGTAGAGGGCAAGGTTGGAAGCGGCTGCATAAATTGGCGCGGAAAGGATCTGCGAAAGATATTAAGGCTTCCGCAACGTCACATCAGAAAGCTTAAAGACCATGAGGTGGATTTCCATACGCTTAAAGTCTTTCAGGGACTGACAGAAAAAGAAAAAATGCGTCCTTGGCAAACCATAGCAAAAGTGGCTGAGACATTTAAATACTATCGTATTGAAGAAATTCGCATGCGGACAAGCCCTATCGAGTGGTCAATATGGGCGAGCAAAGAAAACGTATATCAGGGAGACTGGATTGATTACATAAAAGACTGCGAAAAGCTTGGATTCGATGTTCGAAAGAAGAACGTTCTGTTTCCTGACGATTTTGACCAGTTACATAATGAGCTATCTGAAAAGGTAGAGGCCGAAGAAAACAAAGAAAAAAGTGAAAAAATTGAAGCTATAGCAAGAGAATATGCTCTTGAAGTACAGGATGAAAGATTTGTGCTGAGCATTGCACATTCACAGTCTGATCTAAACGTTGAAAGCTCAAAGCTTTGCCACTGCGTCAAAACTTACGGAGATAGAGTGGCTTCCGGAAGCACCTTGATATATTTCATCAGGAAAAAAGAAGAACCGGACATTCCGTTTTATACGCTGGAGATCCATCCGGACGGCACGTTTATACAGTGCCGCGGCAAGAGCAACTGCAGCATGACGAAAGAAGTGGAAGATTTCAAGGAAAAGGTAGTAGCTGAATTTAACAGGATGCTGAAAAAAAGAGAAAGGAGCGCAGCATGAGCAATATCGTAGAAGCTGACTTCAAAATTGTCCAGGAGAGAACGCTTCCGGTAATCGCCGGCGAGATACTGCAGATAGAGGAAAACGTCGGCCGAGTAGCGCTGGACGGTGCCATTAGAATCGGAGAGCGCCTGAAGGAAGCAAAAGAAAAGGTCGAGCATGGCCAGTGGGAAAACTGGTGCCGGGAAAACCTGAATTACAGCAAGTCGAAAACTGAAAAATTGATGAAAATAGCGACTGAATACGGCAATGAAGAGAGTATATACTCAAAAACGTATATGTCTACGGATTTAAGTATTTCCAAGGCTTTGAGCCTTTTGCAGGTTCCGGAAGATAAAGTGGAAAAGTTTGTAACGGAAAATCCTGTGGACGACATGACGGTAAAAGAGCTGGAAGAGGAAATCCGTAAGCTCAAGAAGGAAAAGCTCGAAACTGAAGAAAAAAGCGGCAGCCTTGAGGCCGAAAACAAGGACCTGAAAAAGGAAGTAGAAAACCTGAAAAGTACCGGCGCCGATCCTGAGAAAATTTCCGAGCTGGAAAAAAAGATATCGTCGCTGGAGAAAAAGAATAAAGCGTTAAAGGCTGAGGCAAAAACCGAGAAAGCAGAGAAAGACAAAGCCATAGAAGATGCTATAAAAAATGAACAGGAAAAGATCCGCAGGCAAGTGGAGGAAGAACAAGCTGGGAGGCTGAATGAGGCAGAAGAGGCGGCAGAATACTGGAAAAACCGAACTGAGATCGCTGAAGAGAAGGTCGAGAAAGCATCAAACGAAGCGACGCTTATTTTTAAAGTTAAAGCCGATTCTTTCCAAGAAGCCTTCGCCGATTGCCTGGCCGCCGCCGAAGCAGCAGACGAGCCGGAAAGATTAAAAGCGGCTCTGAAGACAGTAACGGAGCACATGCTCAAGGAACTGGAGGGATAAGATGAGAAGATGTTTCAGCTGCATAAACCTCAAAGAAGTGGGCACCGATTCATATGTGTGCAATGCCCAGAACAGATATGTAACAGTGGCAGAAGCCGAAATTGAGAAAGATTGCCCACAATGGGCGGCGGAAGCGGACGCCCGGCCGCCGGCCGGCCGAAACGGAGAGTTTACCTACGAAATTATAGAAAAATACGGAATTTTTGATGATTCTGGTGACTGGATCGGACAGGTAACCAAAACTTCCTGGAATGGCCGGGAGCCAAAGATCGATATAAGGTACTGGAAAAAGGATGGGACGAAGTCAAGAAAATTGGGAACGCTGTCATTGGATGCCGCTCGACGACTCAGAGATATTTTAAACGACATGGAAGAACTGGAGGGATAAGATGTCTCAGGAAATAAAAATGATAACCGGCATATTCCAGGCCGGGAGCACAGTAGTGAAAACGGAAATAGAATGCCGGGTGACCTGCAACGGCACGTTAGACACGATTTCATTTCATACAGACAAGACAGTTGTAAGCCTTCCACTCAAGGAAGTGGAAGAAGTTATAAAGAAAGCGAGGAAAAAATGAAAAGAGAAGAAATATTGCAAAAAGCCATGAAAGCAGTCAGCTACGACAGAGAGATAGAGTATGGAAGCCCGAAGTCAAGTTTCGAGATAATCGCAAATTTCTGGAGTGATTATCTTATAGTTGAGATAACACCGCAGGATATCCCGGTGATGATGGCGTTGCTGAAATTGGCCAGGACTTCGCGTGGAGAATATCATGCAGACAATTATATAGATATTGCCGGATATGCAGCCCTGGCGGCAGAGGTGGCAGAAAATGATTAAAAGAATTATAGAAGCCATACATTTCAAGATATTCGTCATGAGGATAAGCGCGGAGTTAAAAAAGGAGCTGGCAAAAGCGGAACGGGTAGTGGAGGAGTAAATGTCGACATCAACCAAACCTACAAAGCGATTTTACTGCGATAAGGAAATGGCCCGGTCAAAAGGCCTGATCGGAAGGAAGAAAACGACGCTTCCTCGCTGTGCTGGTAATTGTAAAGAATGCATAGCCTGCATAAGGGTGACCGAGGAGGGAGACCGGGAGCATCTGACTCCCAAGAGATAAAACTACATATATAGATAAGCCATTACGGAATATGCCGCGATGGCTTTACCTATACCTACATTATATATGAAGAAAACCGGCGGCTATAAGGTCGCCGTAAACCCCAATAGAAATATTAACAATGGTGCGTGAATATGTACAGAAGATACACAACGGTTGCGGGGAAGACCATATTGGTCAGAAAAACAGACTCCTGCAGAATAAAAACCGAAAAGCAGAAAAGAAAGAGAAAGTCAAACCCGACGCCTGAGGCTGTGGCGAAAATAAACAAGATAAATCAGGAGCGGGAATTGACCGGAAAGTTGAATGGTAATTTCAAGCCGGGCGATTCCTGGCTCACGCTTTCTTATTCAGAAATTCACGACATAGATTATTGCATGCACCAAATCAGAAAGTTCAAAAGGAATATCAGGAGCCTGGCTAAGAGGCTGGGAGTGAAATACAAAATCATAGAATCTATAGGAATCGGGGCGAAAAGTGGCAAGCCTCATCATCACATCGTGATCAGCGCCAACATAACAAGAGACATGATAATAAAATACTGGCCGGAAGAACACGTCCACATTGAAACGCTTTGGAGTAGCGGCAATTATCATCGAATAGCCAAGTACATGCTCAAGAATGCCTACCAGAGCAAAGGTGAGAGGGGGAAATACTCAAAAGCCTTCAGGTGCTCGAGAAATATAACGGCGCCAACAATGAAGGTTCAGGAGATGGTGCGGCCGGCAAGTTATGATCCGGAGGATATCAAGCCACATGACGGGTATTACATAGACAGGGACAGCATACGGGTATATGAGCATCCAATCACAGGAGCGCCATGCATAGAATACATAGAAGTCAGCCTGAAAGAGATACCGCGAATAAAATACGCAAGAGGAAAGATTGCGAGGCTTGAGCCGATATACAGAGAAGAGAGGGAAGAACAGCTTTTGTTTTGGGAGCTGGATATTTGATATGGGGAGGACACATGACGAGAAAAGAACTGAGCCAGGTATATTATATAAACAGGGAAATAGAAATGTGGCAGAGAAAGCTCGGTGAGCTCCGGGAGATAGAACTTCCGGGGCAGGAGGTGGACGGCATGCCGCGCGGCCAAAAGAAGGGAGACCCGACAGGCGTGCGGGCGATAGAAGCTGCCAATATCGAAGAAATAATAAACGGCCTGTTGGCGGAACTGCAGATAAAGCGAAAGGAGATCTATGAGTACATATCGGGGCTCGATGACTCCCTTACGAGACAGATTGTTATGTATCGCTGCATCTCGCTCTGCACATGGGAAGAGGTGGCGGTGTACGTCGGCGGTAAGAATACGGCAGACTCCGTGCGGATGATGTTCAACAGACTTTTCGTATAATCAACGTTGTTCGTTTTGTTCGCTCGCTTTATGGTATTATGATATCAGGAAAGGAATATGGGAGACGGAATGCCGTCTCTTTTTTATTATGGATTATCAGGGAAAACGTTGGAGAAATAAGCGGGCGAAGATATTAAGGCACGCAAAATACAAAGATCAGGAGCTGGCAAGGTATGGGAAGACGGCGGATGCTACGGTCGTTCATCATATTTTTCCGGCAGAAGATTATCCACAGTACGCATGGGAAGATTGGAACCTTGCAGCTGTTTCACAGACAACTCACAACGCGCTGCATGACAGAAACACAGGTGCACTAACCAAAAGAGGGGTAGAGCTGCTGGAGAGAACGGCGAGAAAGAAAGGAATAGATCTATGAGCATAACTGAAAAACTTAAAGAACTGAAAGACGCAATCGCAGGGGGAACCACGGCGCTGCGAGATATCGATACGATAAACGCCGCCATAGAATACATCGAAGCACTCGAAGAGAGAGCGGCCGTGACACCGGAACCGGCGCTCGATGAAAGCGCACAGGCGCTCGGTGGAGTGATCATAGAAAACATAAACATTTATGTAAACGAAAAATAATATCCCCCCCTCAATTCAGGCGCTGGCACCCCAATTTTTCTACTGGCGCGGGTAATCATTTCCAACTCTGAGGGATTTTAAGGAAGAGGGGAAATGATATTGCATAGTTTACATAAAATAAGGACTGGAATAGAACTGATTTTAAAGCCGCTGTAATGAAGCGGTTTTTTGATTTCAGAATGGGAGGTCTGAGATGCTGGCTAAGACATATAAAAAAAGAATAATCAAAAACATGAGAGCTGTGGACACTTACCGGCCGGAATTTGCGGGAACCATCGAGGAGCTGGCTCAGATGCTAGAAGATTTGGACAAGGCCCGGGAAGAATTTGATGCTTCCGGAGGCAAAGTGGTTATCGAGCATACGAACAAAAACGGGAGCACCAACCTCGCGAAGAATCCGTTATACCTTGCATTGGAGGGTATGCAGACAAGGATATTGGCGTATTACAAAGAACTGGGACTTACCCCGATGGGACTCAAAAAAATAAAAGGTGATGAGGCGGGCGCGACCGGACAAACCGAACTACTGGAGGCTTTGAAAGACCTTGGAAGCTAAACATCTGAAAACAGTAATGGAGTACGCCGAAAGCATAAGAGCTGGAACGAAGCTTGCCTGCATTGAGACAAAACAATGCGTAGAGAGATTCTTCAGGGATTTAGAAAATCCGAAATACGAGCTGGACCCCAAAGGCCCGGAGTTTTGCATCGGGATCATAGAGCGGCTCCTGTGTCACCAGCAGGGAGAGCGACTAGATGGGACTCCCCTCTCAGGAGAACCCTTCATCCTTCAGCCCTATCATGATTTTATAATCTACAACCTGGTAGGGTTCAAGCATAAGGGGACAGGCATAACAAAATACCACGAGGCCCTCATCTTCATACCAAGAAAGAACGTCAAGACTACGTTCGCGGCGGCGCTCGCCTGGGCGCTGACACTATGGTACCGGAAAAGTGGATCCAAAGCATATATAACGTCGGCTGCATTGAAACAGTCTCTCGAAAGTTTTGACTTTTTAAATTACAACATAGACCGCTTGAAGCTGAGCGAAAAAAGAGGTGGATTCATAAAAGTGATAGACAATAACAACGAACACTCCATTAGGGGCAAGCTTCCGGACGGGGCGTTTTACATACAGGCCCTGGCGGCAAACCCCGATGTCCAGGACTCCCTGAATTGCAACATCGCCATTGCTGACGAGATGCACGCATTCAAAAAGCCTAAACAGTACAACCTGTTTAAAGAGGCGATGAAGGCGTACAGCAATAAGCTCATGATAGGTATATCGACCGCAGGGGATAACGAACAACTGTTCTTGGGACAGAGATTGAAGTATTGTCGCAAGGTACTGGAAGGGACGGTGGAAGATGAGCAGTATTTCATATTCATGTGCTGCGCAAATCCTGACGAGAATGGGGAGATCGACTACATGAATCCGAAGGTACACGAGATGGCTAATCCGTCATATGGGGTGACCATCCGGCCGGAAGAACTGATGAACGATGCCCTGCAGGCCGCAAACGATCCGCAGCAGAGAAAGGATTTCTTCGCAAAGAGCCTGAACGTTTACACCAATGCGTTGAAGGCGTATTTTGACATAGAAGAGTTCAAGGCATCGGATAAGAAATATAACTGGACGCTTAACGAGCTGGCCCGCTTGCCGGTGAAATGGTACGGCGGCGCAGACCTATCAAAGCTTCACGACTTGACGGCAACGGCGCTGTTTGGAAACTATAAAGGCATAGACATCATCATAAGTCATGCGTTCTTCCCGGTAGTGAGAGCACACCTGAAAGCGGATGAGGATAATATACCGCTGTTCGGATGGCAGGATGACGGATGGCTCACGATGACCAATTCCCCGACAGTAAACCATGCGGAAGTCGTGAAGTGGTTTGAGGATAAAAGAAAACAGGGCTTCAAGATAGCGCAGGTGGGGCATGACAGGAAATTCTGCCGAGAATACTTCATCGGCATGAAGAGCGCAGGATTCAGGATAGTTGACCAACCGCAATATTACTACAAGAAAAGCGAGGGATTCAGATATCTTGAGAAGAGTGCCAAGAACGGCACTCTTTATTATTTGCATTCTCAAGCGTTTGAATACTGTGTTGAGAATGTAGCGGCCATTGAAAAAACTGACGACATGATACAGTACGAGAAGATACAGCCGGAAAGCAGGATAGATATATTCGACGCCGCGGTATTTGCAACAGTGAGATATCTGGAAAACCTCGAGAAGGTTGAAAAGGGAAAGAAATGGTGGAGTTAAATGGCGAAAAAGAAAAAGAAGACGAGAGCGGAGCCGAAGGAAAAAAGAAGCGGCATGAGCATCGGACTGGTTACCGATAAGGTGTTTGACGATTTAGTGTGCCGGGGATATACATCACTGGCACGATCGCCGGAAGTATCGGCCGGCGTCGACCGTATCGCAGACCTTCTGGGCGCGATGACGATACATCTCATGGAGAACACAGAAAATGGCGATGTACGAGTAAGAAATGAGCTTTCCAGGAAGATAGATATAGAGCCCTATTCGCTGAGCACACGGTCGAACTTCATAAAATGGATAGTACGCACGATGTTCCTCGAAGGGAACGGCAACGCCGTCGTATTTCCGGTAACGAGAAACGGCCTGCTTGAAGACCTCAGACCTGTACCAGCGACGTACACATCATTTCTGCAGAACGGGATGTGGGACTATAGGATAGCGATAAACGGGCAGGAATACGATCCGGCGGACTTGCTGCACTTTGTGTTAAATCCGGATTCATCTTATCCATGGAAGGGCAGAGGATACAAGACGACGCTATCCGGCGTTGCGAACAACTTAAAGCAGGCGGCGGCAACCGAGAAAGGATTCATGGAGAGCAAGTGGAAGCCGTCCCTGATCATCAAGGTTGACGCCCTCATCGAAGAACAGTCGGGAGAAGAGTGGCGGAAGAAACTCTTGGAACAGTACGTTGAAACCGAAAACGGCGCTCCATGGCTTCTGCCAGCGGAGCAATTCGAGGTTGAGCAAGTAAAGCCTCTCACCCTTTCAGACCTGGCTCTTGCGGACTTCGTAGAGCTGGATAAAAAGTCGGTAGCATCGATACTTGGCGTCCCACCATTCGTGCTCGGCGTAGGAGATTTCCAGCGCGACGCCTGGAATAACTTTATAAGTTCGAAGATAATGCCGGTCGCCCAACTGATAGAGCAGGAAATGACAAAGAAATTATTGATAAAGCCTGAGTGGTATTTCAGACTGAACGCCAGGAGTCTATACAACTACGACCTAAAGGACATGGCGGCCGTAGCCGACGATCAATACGTAAGGGGAATAATGACAGGAAATGAGGTAAGGGACTGGATAGGACTTTCGCCGCTTGACGGGCTGGACGAGCTCATTATCCTTGAAAACTATATCCCAAGGGGAATGATAGGAGACCAGAATAAACTGCAAGGAGGTGATGGATAAATGGACAGAAGCAAGATGCAGATAAGAGCGCATTCCGAAAGATTTAACACAAGAGAAAAGGAAACCGGCGAAAAATATATCTCCGGTTATTTTTCTGTGTTCGACTCCAATTATGAGATGTGGGAAGGAGCGACGGAGAGCATTGCGCCGACGGCGTTCGACAACGCGCTGGATGATGATATCCGCTGCCTGATAGACCACAAGTCCAGGTATGTACTTGGCCGCACGAAAGCCGGCACGCTGCAGCTGAGAAAGGACAATCATGGGCTTTGGGGCGAGGTCAGGATAAACGAAAACGACCAGGACGCTGTAAACCTGTATGAGAGAGTGAAGCGGGGAGATGTGGATCAATGCAGCTTCGGCTTTGACATTCTTGACGAAGAAAGGACTGTGAACGAAGACACCGGGGAAGTGCACTGGCTTATAAAGTCTGTAAAGCTGTATGAGGTGTCAGTCGTAACGTTCCCGGCCTATGAGGATACCGGCGTCGTAGCCAGAAAGAGCGAATACGATGAAGTGAGGAAACGCCGGATCGAATATGGAAAAGAAAATTTACGCAGGAAACTGAAAGGAGAAACAGATGGCACTGAAAGCGCTTAGATTGAGAAAGAAAATTGAACTCAAAACGACAGAGCTTAATTCGCTGCGGGAAAAGGACAAGGATTTTGAGACCCGTGAAGCGGAACTGACAAGATCCATTGAAGAGGCAGATACAGAAGAGGATCAGGCGCTGGTGGACGATGAAATAGAAAAGTTCACCAGGGAAAAAGAAGAACACGAAGAAGCTGAGAAAAATCTCGAGGATGAGATAAGAGAACTCGAACAGGAATTGGAAGAAGTAGAGAAAGAGCCGCCTGCCACGCAGCGGGAAGATGAAAGAGATAAAAGAGGAGGAGTAAAAAATATGCAGATAAGAGCAAACATCAGGGAATTACCGATGAACGTAAGAGCATTTGACGCCCTTACAAGGGAAGAGCGCACGGCCATTGTAGAAACTGACGAAGTACAGCAGTTCCTCTCTGAAATAAGAGCCATGGGCAAAAGCAAAAGAGCCATAAGCGGAGCCGACCTCACAATACCTATCGTATTCTTAGACCTCATATCCGAGAATATGTTCAGGTATTCCAAGCTCATGAACAGAGTAAGGGTAAGGAATGTGTCGGGAGAGGCCAGACAGACAATAGCGGGAACCATTCCGGAAGCCGTTTGGACGGAAATGTGCGGAGCTATAAATGAGCTGACGTTCCGGTTCAACCAGCTAACGGTAGACGGATACAAGGTAGCGGGGTACATTTCCGTATGCAACTCCACCCTGGAAGATTCTGATGTTGACCTTGCCGGAACCATCGTTGAGATGATATCTGAAGCTATCGGCCTGGCAAAGGACAAGGCCATACTCTACGGAAAAGGAGCCGCCAGCAAGATGCCGCTGGGAATCGTAACAAGGCTTGCACAGACCGCAAGACCTTCCGATTATCCGGCAAATGCCCCTGAGTGGGTAGACTTGCACACAACAAACATACGGAAGATCGCAGCCGATTTAACAGGAGCAGAGTTCTGGGCGGCCCTTACTGTGGCGCTGGGAAACACATTCACTACATACAGCAGGGGAACACAGTTCTGGGCGATGAACTCCAAAACTCGCGCTCTCCTCAAGTCCAAGATGATAACCTTTACCGCAACAGGCGACATCGCGGCAAATATATATGCCACGCTCCCCATAATAACGGGTGATATAGATATACTGGAATTCATGCCGGACGGAGATATCGTTGGCGGATACGGGGATCTGTACCTGTGGGCGCAGAGGCGCGGAATGACGATCGAAGAGTCCAGAGAGTACCAGTTCATACAGGACAACACGGTGTTCAAGGGAAAAGAGAGAGCTGACGGAACCCCTATCATTCCGGGAGCGTTCGTAGCAGTAAACATAAACGGTAGTGAAGTAACTACGGCAATGCCGTTCGCCGCAGATGAAGCTAACGATGCGCTCCTTGAAGACCTCATTGTCGGAACCGAAACGCTGGCCCCTGAGTTTGCAGCAGATACATTCGCGTATAATGTGACGGCCGCAGGAACGAGCGGCAAGGTGGAGGCGACAAGCGCAAGACCTGAAGCGGATATAGAGATAAGCTATAACGGAAAGAACGTGAGAAACGGCGGCACCATAACATTTGCTGAAGGAACGTTCCCGCTTACCGTAACGGTGAAGAACGGAAACGCGGTAAACGTTTACACCGTTAACATCAACAAAGCGGGAGAATAGGTGAGATAAATGAAAGAGGCTGAAAAGCTCCTGATTTTGAAAAGAGATTTGCAGCTTCGGACAAGCAGCAATGATGAATACCTGTCGTTTCTGCTTTCCGGAGCCAAGAAACTCATAGAGCAGGAAGGGATAACACTGATTGACGGGGATGCAAACTGCGACATGGTACAGATACAATACGCAGCGTATCTTTTCAGGCGGCGCGGAGGGGAAGAAACCTCCATGCCGCGCTTTCTGCGTTATGAGCTAAACAACTTGCTGTTTTCCCAGAAAGGAAGGGCAAATGACATTTGATGACGGAATTGTCACGGTATGCGATGTTTCCAATGCCGCAGATCCGGGCGAAATGCCCATAAAAAAGCTGAACGCTGTGCAGGAGCTATCTTACGAAGAAGAAACAGTTGGGATAACCCGGTATTACGAGGCTATAAAAACAGAACAGCTTATTGAAATGGTGATTGCAGTGCCGAGAGAAATTGAGATAAGCATAAACCAGATGGCCGTCTTGGAGACAGGAGAACAATATGAGATAAGGATGGTTCAAGCCGCGACAGATGAAAACGGCCTGAAAATTCTAAGACTATCTCTTGAAAGGAACGGTGAAAACTATGAAGTCGATTGGAGCGCAGTACGATCCTGTTAAGCAGGCGTTACTGAAGATTACGGACAACGTCGGCAAAGGAGAGGCCATAGACGCTACCAGGAGTCATATCGTGTATATGTTCGACTCGGAGGGAAAGTCGTTACATGCCGATAACGTGAAAGTCTCGCAGGTCCTCCAGGGAAGTATAGATCTGTTTGCACTTCCGGGAGATGAAGCCATGTTCGACCAGGTGCAGAAGGCTCTGAATGAAGCGGAGATATCGTTTTACTTTTCGTCAGCGCAGTTTGAGGACTTGGAACTGAATGACTTTATGCATTACGAGTGGGTATTCGAGGTGAGCTGATGGCATATTTTCGGGTAAAGGGCGCAGATGAATACGCAGAAAAGGTAAAAAAGCTGAGCAAAAACGCTGACAAAATAATAAAGCGGGCAGTATATGATGGCGGCGGAGTTGTCGCAGATGCAGTAAAACAGGGACTTAACGACCTGCCAATCCAGGAAGGCAAAAACGGGATGCCACCATACGCCAGAAAAGGAGAAGTGCTGACCGGAGTATCGTCCAGACAGAAAAAAGATCTCATGGAAAGCATGGGGCTTGCGCCCATCCAGGAGCTTAAACTCGGATACATAAACACGAAGCTGGGCTTCGACGGATACGGGAGCATCCCGACGAGAAAATATCCAAAGGGAGTTCCGAATCAGATGCTGATGCGGTCCATCGAATCCGGCACCAGCTTCAGAAAGAAAAACGCTGTTGTGAGAAAATCTGTCAACGGTGCAAGGAAGAAAGCAGTAAAAACGATGGGAGAGACCATCGATGAAGAACTCAGAAAGGAGATATAAATGGCAATCAAAGGACTCACTACCCCGGTCATAGGCGATTATTCAGCTACCGGGAACACAGTCACATACAGCAACGCTATAGTAGCGAATAAGGCCGTGGAATATTCCGCGACGTTTGAAGCGGGAGACGACAATCCGTTCTACGCAGACGATGGCATAGCGGAAAACGATAAAGGAACATTTACCAGCGGAGAATTGACGCTTGCAACGGCTGATCTGCCGCAGGAACTTTCCATGCGCATTCTGGGGACGAAGTCGTATTCGGAGACAGTTCCGGCGTCCACAAGCGGAGGGGATGATTCACTTCAGGTTACTACCCAGGCATTTGACGATAATGCAAAATCCCCATACCTGGGAGTCGGAATCATAGAGACGCATCAGATAAATGACGCAAACACCTATAGGGCCGTATTTTTCAACAAGGTATATTTCAACATACCGGAAAACGCGGCAACGACGAAAGGTGAATCTATCGAATGGCAGAACCCTTCACTGACCGGCGTGATACAGCGTTCCGACCAGGTCGATACAAACGTAAATCATCCGTGGATGCAGGATGCATGGTTTGACACGCAGTCCGATGCAATCAGATGGCTGATCTGGAAGTGCGGCGGACAATCTGAACAAACTGAGGCAAACGCAGAGGATGGAGGACAAGGCTGATGAAGAAAGCAGTATATTTGAATTTGGCGGGTAAAAACTACCCGCTTAATTTTTCGTTAGGGGCATGTAAAGTCATTGCGAAGCAGCTGGGCGGGATCGAAAAACTGGAGGATCTCGTAAGTGAAGGACTAAACGCGGAAACGATAGACAAGATAGCGATGATACTTCAGGTCCTTATTGCCCAGGGATGCGCATATAAAAATCTGTTTGAGATAGACGCAGGCATTCCGGTGGACGTAGAGAACCCGGCGCTGGGAGAAGACGGGAGATTTAAGCCGCTGAGCAAGGAAGAGCTTGAGATGGTTGTCGGGTTTGATGATATATCGAACGTCATAACGGCGATAAATGAATGTATATATGGATCCGCGAAGACAGACATAGACACGAAGACACCAAAAAACGAAAATCCCCAGGCGGCAGAAGAAGCCTTATCTACTTTGACGCCTGGGGAAGAATCCTTAACATTCCGGCCCGAGAATATAACAGCCTTCCCATCGGAGAGCTCATCGACCATATAAGCGCATATCGAGTCATAAGAGGAGAAGCAGAGGAAGAAGCGCAGGAGATGTTCATCCCGGCTTTGAAGTAGAGGTGATCGTATGGCATATGATATTGGCCCTCGAATAGGAATCGACGGAGAAAGCCAATTCAGGAAACAACTGGATAATGTAAACGCCTCTCTTAAGACGCTGGACACAGAACTAAAGAAGGTATCAAGCGAATTCAGAGACAACGCCAATAGCGAACAGGCTCTGATCGCAAAGAATAATGTTCTGCGAAAGTCGATAGACGAACAGCAGAGAAAAATAAAAGAGGTTGAGTATGCTCTGCAGCAGGCGGCAGATAAATTTAGAGAAAATTCCACTGAGGCATTAAAGTGGCAGCAAGTGTTAAACCGCAGCGAAACAGCCCTTAACGACCTGCAGAGCGAGCTTGGACAAAACGAGCAAGCCCTGGAGGAAATGAGACAAGGACTGAGAGATGTCGAAACCGGGCTTTTAAAGGTAGACGATGCCGCAGAGAGCATAGACGATATAAAGGAAAATCTCAAAGGCGGTATAACTACAGCAGCCACAGCGTGGACGGCCGCAGTAACAGGAATAGGCGTGGCGCTTGCCGGCGCTGCCGAAAGCTCCAGGGAATATCGTCAGAACATGGGAAAACTCGATACAGCGTTCACTACATCGGGACATTCTGCCGAAGCAGCAAAAAATACGTATCGCGAACTCGTAGGCGTCCTCGGCGAAAGCGATCGCTCGGTTGAAGCGGCCAATCATCTGGCTGTTTTGACGGATAACGAAAAAGATCTGCAGACATGGACAGAGATATGTACGGGCGTATTCGCTACCTTTGGAGATTCCCTGCCGATTGAAGGCTTGACTGAAGCGGCCAATGAGACCGCAAAAGTGGGGCAGGTGACCGGGCCTCTCGCTGACGCTCTCAATTGGGCAGGAATAAGCGAGGACAAGTTTAACCAGCAACTGGCGGAATGTTCAAGTGAACAGGAACGTCAGCGGCTGATAATGGAGACCTTAAATGGCGTTTACAAGGACGCCTCGAAGCAGTATCAGGAGACCAATAAAGACGTAATTGCTGCGAATCAGGCGCAGGATAGACTCAACGAGGCCATTGCCAAAGTAGGTAAAACCGTAGAGCCTGTCATGACGGCAACAAAGAATTTTGCCGCCGGCGCACTAGAAAGCTTCGCCGGACTGGTTGAAAAGGTGAGGGAACTCCCAGCAGGGCTGCAGATAGTTATCGGAACATTTACCGGACTTTTGGCAATGGCAGGGCCGGCCGCTCTTACCTTCATAAAAATCAGGGATGGGATAGACGAATTTAAAAAGGCCGCAAGCGGAATCAGCGCGGTATTCGGTAAAAAAGCAGCGGCTACAACTGCAGACACAGCAGCGACTACAGCCAATACGGCGGCCATGACTGCGAACACTACGGCGACTACAGTATTGACGAAGGCAAAAGCCGCATTGAGCAAAATGCTGGCCGTCGGTAAATGGGTGGCCCTGGGGGCTGCGATAGCCGGTGCGGGACTACTGATATACCAATTTGCAAAGGATAGCAATGCAGCAGGCGAAATGGTGGCCGGATTCGCCGACAAAGTGAGTGAAATGATTGAAAAGGTCGTTGAGATGATCCCGCAGATAGTAGCTGCAATCACGGCGGCGCTTCCCGCCATAATCGAGGCAGGCGTTCAGATATTCACGGCTCTTGTCAACGGCATAGTGCAAGCTATACCACTCATTGCTGAAGCGGTACCGCAGATCATTACGGCAATCTTGACGGCCATAACCGAAAACTTGCCAACAATAATAAATGGCGCGATCCAGATAATGATGGCCCTGATCCAGGGACTCATTCAGGCGCTCCCGCAACTGGTAGAAACGATTCCTCAAATCATAACGGCAATAGTAAATGCCATAACGCAGAATTTGCCGATGATAATAAACGGCGCCATTCAGATAATTACAGCCCTGATCCAGGGACTCATTCAGGCGCTCCCACAACTTGCCGCAGCAGTACCACAGATTATCGCCGCGATAGTAAACGGACTCTTATCGCTTCTCGGTCAGATATTCAATACAGGTGTGCAGATACTCCAGAGATTATGGTCCGGTATTTCCAGCTGGGTAGGCTCGCTATTCAGCAAAGTTTCCAGCTTTGCAAAACAGCTGCCTGGAAAGATCAAAAGCGGCATAGGCTCGCTCGTATCCGTGGGCGCTGATTGGGTACGGGGGCTGTGGAATGGCATTGGCAACAAAGTTGACTGGATCCTTGGAAAAATAAAAGGATTTGGGAAATCGGTGCTCAACGGACTAAAATCGATATTCGGGATAAGCTCGCCATCGAAAGAGACAGCCAAAATAGGAGGATGGCTGGCTGACGGGCTTGACGTTGGGTTCCAACAAGAAATGAAGAAAATCGACCGAAAGATATCTGCAACAGCGGGAAATGTTCTCGGCACAATAGATAATGCGGCTAGGGTAGCGGCAACACCCGCACCTGCAGCAATAGATTATGAACGTCTCACCAGTGGAGCACAGGCCATATACATAGATGGAAGGCTTATCGGGAGAGCGCTCAGGGGACCATTGACAGAACAGGGGGTGACGTTTACATGATAGTTAAATATGTGAGCGGAGCCAACAAGAAAACATTCGTTTTGAATAAAGGATATGATTTGGCCATAAAAGACTGCAATCCTCACGCCTCCGCCTGGACGTATGAGTCGGCTACTCAGCGGTTCGGAGGAAAAATAACATCGTTTGGCAAAGACGTACTCGCCTTAGATATCGAGTTAAAGTTCCGGGGAACACTCGATGGAATAAGCGAGAATTTAAACGATTTTTTTGAAGAGTGCGAGACTGACGTCATAAATATGACCCAGGGAGCGTTATGGTTTGATGATGAATATCTAAGCGGCTGGTTTATCGAACGCGAGTCGGTACCGTCACAGGAATTTTATGGCTGGGAACAGACGATAACGTTCATGGCGCCATATCCGTTTTACATCCGTGAAGAAACGGGGAATTTTTATCCGGCCGGATCCGGCAGCGGCAGCCAGGCGGGGTTAGATTACAATTACGACCATAATTACGACTACGCAGCCGATTCTGACGGGATACGGAGCTGGTATATAGATCATTATGCGCCGAGCGAATTTAAAATGACCATATACGGCCCGTGCGAAAATCCACAGGTAAATATAAACGGGTATCCAAGACAGGTCTTTACGACACTTGAGGCAAATGAATATCTGATAGTGAACAGTAGGGACAACACAGTCGTGAAATACCTCGCCAACGGCAATACGATAAATCTCTACGATCTGAGGCAAAAAACACAGTCAATCTTTGAAAAAATCCCTTCCGGGAACTTGAACGTAGCATGGTCGGCAGCCTTCGGGTTTGACATAACGCTTTACGTGGAAAGGAGTGAGCCTACATGGAACTTATCCTGACCGATAGCAGCATGAACGATGTGAGGCGCCTGTTTGATGTAGAAATAGACATAGATCTGAAAGACACCAACACCTTTGAACTTAAGGTAAAACGAGGAGATTTCCAAGAAGATTTGACATTTGGGAGCGCCATTTACGCATCCGGAACCGAGTACGGCGGCATAATTGGCGAAATCGATACAGATACGTCGCTGGACACAATAAGCCTGAAAGGATACACTTGGCGGGGAATGCTGGATAAGAAAATAATAAAACCACCGCCAGGAGAAGATTACCGGACAATAAGCGGAGAGTTGAATACTGTTTTAAACACTTTGATAAGTGAACAGTTCGACTCTCTTTTTTCTGTTCTCGATGTAGATACAGGCAAGACTATATCGAACTTTCAGTTCAATAGATACACGACATTGCTTGCGGGAATAAAAAAGATGCTTAAATCTGTAGGATACAAGTTGCAAATAAAATTCATCCAACAAGAGCAAGGTGCCCCCGGATATGTAGAACTGGCGGCTACGCAGATTGAAGATTATTCAGAATACATAGAGTTGTCTCAGGACGACCAATTGAATTTTACATTTCAAAATGTGCGAAACGGGGTAAATCATCTAATATGCCTCGGGACTGGTGAATTGAAAAACCGAGCTGTCGTGGATCTGTATTTGCAAAAGGACGGAACAATCGGGACAACACAATACTATACCGGAATCCGGGAAGTTGCAGAAACGTATGAGGATACAAACGCGGAAGCGGAAGAGCTGGAGGAAAAGGGGCGCGACCATTTCCTTGAAGTCATGAACTATACGCAGTTTGAAATGAATGTAGCGACCCTGGATGTTGACATTGATATTGGGGATGTCATCGGTGGCAGAGATTATCTTACGGGCCTGTATGCGAAAAAGCCTATAAGCGGCAAGATATGGAGATTTGCTGATGGAGTCGAGAGTATCGAATACAGCGTTGAGGGAGAAGATGAGGAAGAGGAAATAGCATAGAAGGGAGGCATTATGGCGGAAATAATAACAGCGCGGACAGGAACGGCCCACGTAACGCCTGCACAGGATGCGTCATGGCACAGAGGAACGTTTGGTCTGCCGACATGTGTAATTGACGACCCTACGCTCGAAGGATTTTCGACTGAAATAAGAAATAACAACGAAGTATGGGTAAGAAGCGGAATTGCACAAAACCAGGGAAGATTTTGGTGGGTTCCGGTAAACACGTATGATTCACTGCAAATCGAAAACGGCGCCCAAGGGATGAACCGAATAGACAGAGCCGTGATGAGGTTTACGGTCGATCAGGAAAACAATACGCAAAGTTGCAGTTGGGTAGTTATACAGGGAACTCCAACGGCAGGGACGCCAACGGCACCGGCGTACACCCAGGGAGATCTGGATAATGACGGACTGGTGAGTGATATGCCAATGTTCCTGATTGAACTCGAGGGGATAAACCTCACGTCAGTGATAGCAGAATATGAAGTAGCACTGACGACTGAAGCGGCAAGAATATCCCAAGAAACGATCCAGATGTTTGAAAATGCTGGCTACCCGATAACAGACTAGGGGAGGTGAGCGCATGAGACGAGGAACAACACCTACCCTGCAAATAACCGTTACCGGGCTGTCTGAGATAGAGATACAAAACCTGTATCTGACATTAGAACAGCAAGGCGTGGTTATAGAAAAAACGGAGGCAGACGTTTCCATAGACAGCGAGGTCATATCGGCGACGTTAACGCAGGAGGAAACGCTATCCCTGACGGCCAAGATGGACGTTGCCATGCAGCTGCGTGTATTGTCTACGAACAATACCGCATACGCCAGCAACATCGTTACCGTGCCGGTCGAGGCGATATTAAAAGAGGGAGTGATTCCAGATGGTTGAGTTGAAAATAGAGGAGATAACCGTAAGCGCGGATATGGACCTGACGGACGGAAAAGAGATATACTATGAGACCACGGACGATTATGAGAAATTACAAAACCTCCCCACGTTGGACGAGCGAACAATAATAGGTAACATAAACGAGCTAGACCCAACCGTACCGGGCTGGGCTAAAGAAGCGAATAAACCGGCATATAACGCCGGAGAAGTTGGAGCGGTGGCAGAAGCAGACAACATAAGTCTGGAATATCTGGCGTCGCTTTTTAGTTAAAAGAAAGGAGAGAAGACATGGCTGAGTATTTAGACAAAGCGGGGGCGACGTATCTAGTCGGCAAAATCCAGGCGGAGCTGGCCGAAAAAGTGAACGTAGAGGTCGGAAAAGGCCTGTCCACGAATGATTTTACAGACGCTGAACAAGAGAAGCTTGCCGGCCTGCAAAATTATACGCTGCCGGCAGCAACTGAAGACGCTTTAGGTGGTGTAAAGTCTGGAGGCGATATATCTGTAAACAGTAGTGGCACGGTGACTGTTCCGGGACTGTCCGGTAAAGCACCGATAGCAAATCCGACGTTTACAGGCGCACCTAAAGCACCAACACCGGACACGGACGACAGCAGCACCAATATAGCAACAACAGCATTCGTGCAGGCGGCTGTGGCTGCAGGGGTAGCGGGCATAACCGGATTTGAGTTTGAAGTGGTAAGTGCGTTACCCGGCACGGGAGAGACCGGAAAGATATATCTGGTATCAAATGGCGGCAGTACACAAAATGCCTATGACGAATATATTTGGGTAAACAATAGCTGGGAGAAGATAGGAACTACTGCTGTTGATTTGTCCGGCTACTGGTCTAAAACAGAACTTACGGCGATCCAGAACACCGAGATAGACGCGATGTTCGCGTAGGTGGTCGTTATGGCTAAGTTTTTAGATTATAACGGCCTGCAGAGGTTTTGGGAAAAGCTGCAAAGCTGGCTGACGCCTGCCAACATCGGCGCGGCTGCTGCAACCCATAAGCACAGTGCGGCCGATATTACATCGGGAACGCTACCGATAACGCGAGGCGGCACCGGAGCCACCAGCGCAGCAAACGCCCGCACCAATTTGGGTATAACCCCGGAAAACATCGGGGCGGCCGAAGAAGACCACAAGCATTCTGCCGCAGACATAACCAGCGGCACGATGTCCGTATCCAGGCTGCCGACGATTACGGTAGCGAAAGGCGGAACTGGCGCGACGACAGCCGCCCAAGCCCGTGTGAATTTAGGCGTGGATATATCCGAAGAAACGATTCAAATGTTCGAGGACGCGGGATATCCAATAGAGTAGGAAAGGAGAGAAGATGAGCGTAATAGACAATGCGTTGCAGCAGTTATTTACGAACGGCTGCAAAATTAAAAAACTGTGGACAAATGCAAGCCTAGGAAGCAATTTTGCGGCGCAAACCATAAGCGTATCGAGTGCGCTGGGTTTAGATTTTCTAATTATGCCCCTTGCGAGCGATTCACGGGGGATAATTGGGACGTATATAGTTTTTCGCGACATAGAATATATAGCGTATGGAAATGGCGCAGTCCCATTTATGCGTACCGTCGAATGGAACAATAATAAAATTATATTTGGCGTGGGAGAAATATTAAGTAGCGGCTGGAAAACGGACAACGCCGTAATGAAGCCGCAGACAATTTACGGAATCCAGCTACTGGGGGGGCAATACATAAACTAAAACCCCTCGCCGCACCTCTCTTTGGCAGGAAGGAAGTAAAGATGAGCGAAAACAAAGTAACAGACCCGACCACAGGCGAACAGGTCGAGGTTATAGACGTACGGTTATATGCGTTAAATCTGGCAGAAGATGGCCGCATTCTGTCGGCCACCGAAGACAAATACGGCGCAGAAGGGCAGCCACGGGTTGAGAGCCTGCCAACGGGCGAGACTGACAAAGAAAAGGACATATCCAACTGGCTGTATGTAGACGGCCAGTATAAATATGACCCGCTGCCAGACCCGCCGGAGCCTGAGCCAGTAGAGACGACAGACGACGTACTGAACGCATTGCTGGGCATAGAACAGACGGACGGGGGTGAAACAAATGAATAGAATGCAGGCAGCAGAGCAGCTGCGAAAGGCGATACAGATATTCGCAGCCACGTTGACGGACGAGCAGGCCATGGAAATAGCCACCGTATATCCAGCGTACGCCGCAGGTGTGGCGTACAAGGTGGACGATTTGATAACCTATGGAGAAAATAACGTGGGCGACCCGCAGTTGTACCGCGTTGTACAGGCACACACCAGCCAGCTGGACTGGCCGCCGAGCAGCACACCATCCCTGTATACGCCTATAGGGCTAGACGATAGCGGATATCCGATATGGACACAGCCCACGGGCGCGCATGACGCCTATAACACAGGCGATATTGTAAACTATAACGGCAAATTATACAGATCTATTATAGACGGTAATGTGTGGTCGCCGGATGCATACCCGGCAGGCTGGGAGGAAATACACCCATGAAAAAATACATAATAGCAATATGCGTCGTACTGGCTGGGATAATAGCCTGCACGGCGTATTTTATTTTGTCCGCTGCTCCGAAAAACCCAGAGCCGGCGGCATATGAAATTTATGTATATACAGATGGATCGGCGCAGATAAAATTGGATTCTATAAACCAGGTTATCCAAACGCACGAGGATATAACGGCAGGTAATATGAACCTGAAAGCAGGGACCATAATCCTGCCTGGGAATGGGAACGAGATATACTACGAATATCCCCGCCACGATCACGTATTGAATGGAGATGAATAATATGAAAATAAAATGGAAGTTGAGATTACAAAACAAAGCGACGCTGATTGCCCTGGTAACGGCGGTCATTGCGTTTGTATATCAGATTTTAGGGTTTGCCGGTGTTGTGCCGGCCGTAAGCGAATCCCAGATTGTAGAATGCGCCGGCATGCTGATAAACATCCTAGTGATGCTGGGTATCGTTACCGACCCGACGACAGCAGGCGTATCTGATAGCGAACAGGCCCTTACTTATGATAGACCAAAGGAGGAGAATGGAAATGGTTAAAGTATATTTAGACCCGGGCCACGGTGGAAGCGATCCGGGCGCGGTAAAATATGTTACGGAACGTGATGTAAACCTGGTAATGGCACTGGCGTGTAGGGACTATTTGCAAGCCAACGGGGTGTCTGTAAAGATGTCCAGAACCAGCAACAGCACGAACACCAGTATAAACGATATGGCTGCGGAAGCGAACAAATGGGGTGCAGATTATGTTGTATCTATTCACAACAATGCTGGTGGCGGTGATGGTTTTGAAGTATATCACACGATAGGTGGGGGAAAGGGGAAAACCCTGGCCGCCAATATCGAAGCTGAGGTGAAGAAGATAGGCCAGAACAGCCGCGGCTTGAAAACAAAAAAGAACAGCAGCGGAACGGATTATTTTGGAATGATCCGTCTTACCAACGCCCCGGCAGTCATCTGCGAAGGATTCTTCGTGGACAACGCGACGGACGTAAAAATCGCCGATACGGCCGCAGAACAGAAAGCCTTCGGCTATGCATATGCTCGAGGGATTCTCAAAACAGCCGGCATATCGGATAAAGGCATGTCCGCAGGTGCATCCGATTCAGGAACATCCGGAAGCTACCTTGTAAAGGTAACGATTAAAGACCTGTATATACGAAAAGGCCCCGGGAAGAATTATGCAAACAAAGGATTCATAAAGCCCGGCGTTTATACCATCGTAGAAACCCAGGGCAACTGGGGCAGATTGAAATCCGGTGCCGGCTGGATCTGTCTGGACTACGCAAAGAAAATATAGGGGTAAGAAATGGATTGGGAACAACTATTAGCTATAGGCGGCGGCATTGTCCTTGCGGGTAATGTCGCCGCTCTTTTATGGAAAATAATCTCGCCCGGGCTCAAAGTGAAAAACACGGTGAATAAAAACAGCGAAGCGATAGCCCGCCTGCAGCGGCATGAGCAAAATGATTTCGAAGCCCTGCATGAAATCCGGCAAATCGAGCGGGAACAGTGCCGGGTGATGCTGGTTATGTTAAACCATATGATCGACGGAAACGGTATCGAGCGCATGAAGAACACACGCGCAGAACTGGAGCGGCTCATAATAGAAATTGAAGATTAAAGAACCTCCTGGTTGTTATATAATGACCAGGGGTTTTTTATTTTTTGCAAAACCTCTTGACACATACGTATAAAATACGTATAATATAATCATCAGGAGGGAACAATGAAGCGAAGAGAGTTAGAAAAGAAATTGAAAAAAGCAGGATGGAGATTCCTCCGGAGTGGCGCTGATCACGATATATGGACAAACGGAAAGGACATAGAGCCTATCCCAAGACATAACGAGATCAACGAAAGATTGGCCAAAGCAATTATAAAAAAGAGGGGGCTCTAGGCCCCCGAAAGGAGAATTGATATAATGAGAGAGGCATACAGAATAATATTGATTCCGGAAGAAACAGGATATACCGTATATGTTCCGGATTTTGATATCGGAACCCAAGGGGAAGACGTGGCGGACGCTATGTATATGGCTAGGGATGCGATATCCCTCACTGGGATAACAATGGAGGATATGGGACAAAAAATACCAGCGCCGGGGGAAAGGGAATATGCGTTAAAGGAAGGTGAAAAGGAAATCTATGTTGATGTAGATTTCACAGAGTATCGAAAAAAACATGATAATAAAAAGGTGAAGAAAACCCTTACAATTCCATCGTGGCTTAACCAGGCAGCAGAAAGTGAAAACATAAACTTCTCCAGAACGCTGGAGGAAGCCTTGATAAGTAAACTGGAAACCTCGCATAGGTGATAAGGGATTATCAAGGAAACCGCATTGAATAGCAGAGAGTATGCTGAATCGTAGTAGCACATTTTTAAAAAATCCCTACTATTATATATAATGCATGGAAACAGTGGTGGAAACATTTTATCCATACACTGAAAACACTGATGAAAAGACAATCCTTTCACGGCGGTAACCCGGGTTCGATTCCCGGTAGGATCACCATTATGTTAACCTCGCGGTTATGCACCGCGAGGTTTTTTATGCTGTTTTTATGCTGTTAATATACTTTTCTGGATTACTTGTATGAGGATTTGTTCAAGGGAAATATTGACAATAATGTGATCGCATGTTAAAGTACCAATATAAAATTCAGAAAATTCCAACTAAAATGAAAGGCAAGCGCATGAAAAGGATCTACATTGCCCATATAAACGAAGAGACGGGAGAGGTACAGACGATAAAGGAACACAGCGAGGGGATGGCGGAGCTTTGCGAGGACTTCGCGGTAAAGGAAATGAAGGCGACTGTTTCCACCGCGGCGTGGCTCCACGATGTGGGGAAGTACGGGGAAAGATTTCAGCATAGGATAAGAGGTGATTCATCTATCCGAGTGGAGCATTCCGGCAGCGGTGCTGTGGAGGCGACGAAGCTATCCAAGGGTCCCATGGGGTGGATGATGGCTTACTGCATAGCGGGACATCACGCGGGTCTTCCGGATGGAGGCCTGAAGACGGATGAAGAGGATGAGGCGACGCTGCATGGCCGTTTAAAGAGGGATTTTGACGAGTATCGACAGTACGAAGATGATATCGAGATCCCGGAGACAGATGAGAACGCCTTCGCAGCTTTTCTGGCGAAGGACTGCGATAACGATATAAAGAAGCTGATAGACAAGTTCGCGTTTCTGACCAGGTACTGCTTTTCCTGTCTGACGGATGCTGACTCCATAGATACCGGCAGGTTTTGCGGCAGTTTGACGGAACGTGAGCTCCGGGCCGACTTTGAAGAGTGCCTGAAACGGATAGACGTCAAACTCAGCTCCTTTAAGTATGAGACGGAGCTTCAGCGAGCCAGGAAGACGGTACAGGAGCAGGTGTATCAAAAGACCGATCTGCCAGGTGAGGTGTACCTGGTAAATATGCCAACTGGGAGCGGAAAGACCCTTTGCAGTTTGAAATTTGCCCTTGAAAAGGCTGTGAAGGAAGGGAAGAAGCGTATCATATATGTGATTCCATATAACGCCATAGCGGATCAGACGGCTGATGAGATGAAACGGATTTTCGGGGAGCACGCTGAGATACTGCGTCATCAGTCCTCCTTTTCCTATGAGGACGAAGAAGGTGAGGAGACCTACAGCGAAGACTACAGAGACGCGGCCAGGGTGGCCGTCGAGAACTGGGGCGTTTCCACGATAATCATAACTACGGTGGTACAGTTTTTTGAGTCGATATATTCTCATAAGAAACGGAAACTGCGGAAAATGCACAACATGGCTGACAGCGTGATAGTGTTCGACGAGGTACATCTACTTCCACGTAAATATCTGCAGCCGTGTCTTCAGGCGGTATCATACATTACAAAATATCTGAACAGCAGGGCGGTCTTCCTTACGGCTACGATGCCTGATTTCAAAAAACTGATAAGGCAGTACGCTCTGCCGGGGAGCGATATCGTAGATCTGGTTGAGGACAGATCGTCTTTTGATAAATTCAGCAAGTGCCGCTTCCAGCATATCGGTACTATTTCCATGGAAGCTCTGGTGGAGAAGGCGATGGACAAGCCGTCGTCGCTGATCATCGTAAACAGAAAGGCGACGGCCCGGGAACTGTACGGTATGTGTGGAAGCAGGAAGTATCATCTGTCCACTTACATGGCGGCATGTGACAGGAGCAGGATCATAGAGGAGATAAGAACCGAGCTGAAGAAGCTGGAAGAGGATTTCCCGGGACTGAAAGATGTACCGCAGGAACGGCGTATCGTCGTGGTCTCAACTTCTCTGATCGAGGCAGGCGTGGATATAGATATGTCCTGCGTCTTCAGGGAAATGACGGGACTGGACAGCATACTGCAGGCGGGAGGCCGATGTAACCGTGAAGGGAGGCGCGAGGGCGCTTTTACATATGTATTCGAGCTGGAGGAGGATGAACGCAGGGCTTCCAGCGACGAGCGCAGTGACATAACGAGAGGCTTGTTCAAAAAGTATGACGATATTTCGGAGCCGGACTGCATACTGGAGTACTACGATAAACTTTTTTTCGTCCGGAAAGAAGAAATAGAGAGCAATACCATCAGCAGGGAGTGCGACCGCATAGACGGCATACCTTTCAGAAGTTACGGTGAAAAATTCAGGATAATAGAGGAAACGACAGTTTCCATAGCTGTCGACAGGGATGAAAGGAGCCATCAGCTTATGGAAACGCTACGGAGCACAGGGATAACCAGCCCGCGAAAACTGCAGAAGTATACGTGCTCCGTCAGCCAGAAGGAATTTGAGGACCTGGTGAGGCAGCACGCCGTCGACGATTATGGGAGCGGTATCTGGTGTCTTACCAATACGGACTACTACGATGAAAATACAGGGATAAAATTTGAAGGCGAGGATTATTTCCTTTGAGGAAGGGAGGAGTGATGCTAATGAGTTATGGGTTCAGGATAATGGTGGAGGGGGATTATGCCTGCTTTACCAGGCCGGAGCTTAAAGTGGAGCGGGTCAGTTATGACGTGCCGACTCCGGGGGCGATGGAAGGATTGTTGAAGAGCATATACTGGAAACCTGCCATCAGATACGTGATAGACAGGATAATAGTGTTCCAGCCCATCGAATTTGCCAATATCAGGCGAAACGAAGTGAAGGACAAAGTCCTGCTGAGCGCGGTAAAGAACCAGATGAAGGGAAAAGGGGCGGACCCCTGCATTTACACATCTGAGAGCAGGAGCCAGAGGGCGGCCATGGTGCTGAAGAACGTCAAGTACGGTATAGAATTCCACTTTGAGATGACGGGTGAGAGAAGCGACAATGAGGACGAAGATGAGAAGAAGCATTTCAACATCATAAAGAGGCGGCTGGAGAAGGGTCAATGCTTCAGGACTCCGTGCCTGGGATGCAGTGAGTTTCCGGCCAAGCGTATCGAACTGGTGGATGAGTTTGACGAAAGCCTCATAAGCGAAGCGGTGATACGCATGGGCGATGTGGACCTGGGTTTCATGAGCTACAGGGTGGAATTTGAGGACGGAGGTAAGCCGGTAAATGGAGATTGGGAAAACCCTAAGTTTTCCGATAAGGCATCCACCATCTATTACCGTCCGCACATGGTGAAGGGCGTTATCGATGTGAGAAAGTACAGGGAGGAACTGCGATGCTGATAAAGGCTTTATGCGATTATTACGACATTCTTTCGGAAGCAGGGAAGGTCCTGCCGGAAGGCTACTCCAACGTGAAGATACACTACCTGGTGACTCTCAACGAAGACGGCAGCATAGCTGAGATAGTGGACAAGCAGGAAACTGAATATCAGACGATGAAAAACGGCAAGACGAAGGAGAAGAAAGTCCCAAGAAACGAAGTGATGCCGGAGAGGACAGAGAAGTCAGGGATAGATTCCAATATCATTGAGCACAGATCACGCTATCTGTTCGGCCTCAACTACGTCGACGAAAGGTTGAACCCTGATGACAGTACCGGGAAGGCTAAGAAGTCTCACGAGGCCTTTGTAAAAGCGAATTTGGAGTTCCTGGAAGGACTGGAAAGCCCGGTGATAGACGCTTACAGAAATTTTCTGAGAAACTGGAGGCCGGAGGATGAGACGGAAAACAGGGCCATTCTGGGACTGGGGAAGAAGTACGAGTCGGCAGGATATATGTTCTGTCTTTCCGGGGAACCGGACAAGCTGCTGCATCAGGATACGGAAGTAAAAGCCAGGTGGGAGGAAGTGTACAGGAAAAGGGGGAAGTCTGCCGGAGAGGATACGGTAGCTCAATGCGCCATAAGCGGAGAGCAGGCGGCTATTTCCAGGATACACAGTAAGATAAAAGGCGTGTACGGCGGTCTGGCTACGGGGAGCGTCCTGATAGGTTATAACAATCCTTCGGAAAATTCCTACGGCAACGACCAGGCTTACAACAGCAACATATCGGAAAACGCCATGAGAAAGTACACTGAGGCGCTGAATTATCTCCTAGGGGACATTCGGCACAAGATGATGGTGGACGAGATGACGGTGGTCTTCTGGGCTATGGATCCGTCGGAAAAATGCGAGGATCTCTTCATGGCAGCTCTGAGCGGCGGCACGGAAAGGATGGACGCTAAAGAGACGGAAGAAATGCTGAAGAAGCTGTGGGAAAGGGCGTCAGAAGGAGCGGTCCGGGACACTCAGCTGCAGGATATGGAAGCGCTGGACGAAAACGTGGATTTTTACATGGTGGGAATGAAGCCCAATTCTTCCAGACTTTCCATCAAGTTCATCGAACGAAAGCGATACGGCGACATCCTCTGGAACATAGCGAAGTTCCAGCGTGATATCCAGGTGTCGGAGAAGGGCAGACTGGTACCCCTCTACAGGATAAAGAACGAACTGGTGTCGCCAAAGAGTACTAATGAAAAGGTCAGCCCGGCGATGTTTTCCCGGTTCTTCCAGTCGGTGATGGACGGGACTGCCCATCCGGCGGCACTGCTGGAAACGCTGGTGAGGAGGGTGAAGACCGATAAGGATATCGATATAAGCAGCGTGCGTGCCGGACTGATAAAGTCCTGCATAAACAGGATGAAGAAGAAGGAGGAGATAAAAGTGGCACTGGACAGAGAAAATCACAACCAGGCGTATTTGTGCGGAAGGCTGTTCGCGGTCTTGGAACGGCTGCAGGACAGGGCGTCGGGAGGCGGACTGAACGCGACCATCAAGGACAGGTATTTTGCTTCGGCGTCTTCGAAGCCGGCGCTGGTATTCCCTAAGCTCATAAGGCTTTCTCAGACTCATTTGGGGAAACTGGGGAGCGACGGAGAACGGATATATTTCAATAAGATGATAGGAGAGATCATAGACGGTATCGACGGGAGATTCCCGGATACGCTGCTGCTGGCCGATCAGGGAGAATTTGCCATCGGATACTATCAGCAAAATCAGGATTTTTTCAGGAAAAAGGATGACGTGAAAGAAGAGAAAGGGATTTAAAGGAGGAAAAACATGGCTATCAAAAACAGATATGATTTCGTAATGGTATTCGATGTGGAAAACGGGAATCCCAACGGCGATCCCGATTCGGGGAACGCGCCGCGAGTAGACGCGGAGACGATGTTCGGTTACGTCACCGACGTGTGTCTCAAGCGCAAGATAAGGAATTACGTGGAGCTGGTCAAAGAAGGGGAGGAAGGATACAACATCCTGATAAAGCCGGACAAAGCCTTGAACACCAAGTTCAGAGAAGCGTATGAAGCGGAAGGACTCGAGACAGGCCAGAAGGGGAAGAAGGGCGATGATGTAAAGAAAGCCCGTGACTTCATGTGCAGGAATTACTTCGACGTCAGAGCTTTCGGTGCCGTGATGTCGACGGGAGATGACCCTTGCGGGATAGTGAGAGGACCTGTACAGCTCACCTTTGCCAAGAGCCAGTCGCCGGTGACGATAGATGATATCACGATAACGAGACAGGCCAAGACTACAGAGGACAGGAAAGCTATCGGCGATACGGAGATGGGTAAGAAAAGCGTCATCCCGTACGGCCTCTACAGAGCGGAAGGTTACATATCGGCGGCGCTGGCGGACAAGACGACGGGTCTTTCGGATGAGGACGTGGAAGTGCTGTGGGATGCTATCATCAATATGTTTGAGAACGATCACAGCGCGGCACGTGGAAAGATGTGCATGAGAAAGCTTTACGTCTTCAAGCACGACAGCATGATGGGGAACGCGCCGTCACATGTATTGTTCGACAAGATCGACATCAGGCTCAAGGACGAAAGCCGGCCGCCAAGGCAGTTCTCGGACTATGAGATAGAAGTCGACAGACAGATGCCGGAAGGCGTTTCACTGGTAGAGAAGATATGAACGAGGAAGAGATAACGATACGTTCGATACAGCATTATATGTATTGTCCCCACAGGTGGGGCTTGATGGAAATCAACAGGTCGTGGGCGGAAAACATGTACGTGACAAAGGCCAACCTGATGCACGAACGCGTCCACGACCCGGACAGCCACTATACTTCCCGGGGAAAGAAAGTCTTTACGTCGGTGCCCGTATACAACGACCTTGAAGAGTACGATCTTTACGGCGTGACGGACTGCCTGGAATTCGCGGAGGACGGAGACGGAGTCGCTGTAGAGGGACTGCAGGGAACGTACAAGGTATGCGTGGTGGAATACAAGCCGACGGAAGCCAGGGATGGCAGGCACAGGCCGGAGGACGTGATGCAGGTATTCGCGCAGAAGATATGCGTAGACCATGTATTTGGCTGCGACTGCGAGACGGTGATATATTATGCGGATGTAAAGAAGCGGCGGGAGATTTCCTTTAAGGAAAGCTACAGCGAATACGACGCGGAGCTGAAGAGGCTCCTGTCAGAAATGAGGACGTATCTGAAGGAGGGACGAGTTCCTCCCATCAGGAAGGGGCAGAAATGCAGCGGATGCTCGATGAAGGATCTCTGCATGCCGTCGCTGAAAAAGATCAAAGGGTTCGAGTCGTACCTGGAAAAGGAGTTCATATGAGAAAGCTGCTGAACACTGTGTACATAACCAACGAACAGACGTATCTGACGCTGGACGGCGAAAACCTGGTTTGTAAGATCGACGGCGAGACAAAGCTCAGGATCCCATTTGACAACATCGAGAATATCGTCTGCTTCAATTATATGGGTTGCTCCCCGGCTCTGATGGGAAAATGCGTGGGAAGGCTGATCCCGATCAATTTCGTATCTCCGCAGGGAAAGTTCCTGGCGAAGGTCTGCGGCGAGACGAAGGGGAACGTTTTCCTGCGGGTTAGTCAGATCGACTGTTTCCGGGAAAAGGGACTGGAGCTGACGAGGAACGTCATGGCTGCAAAGCTTTCCAACACGAAGCACCTGATACGCAGGACTCTGCACGACAACAGCGATTTAAGGGATGACGCGGAGATAAGACGCACCGTGGATTTCCTGGGCAGAGGTATAGAGCGGGTGCTGAAAGCGGAGAGCGTGGAAGAAGTGGTGGGGATAGAGGGAAGCTGTGCTCAGAGTTATTTTTCCATATTCGACAAATTGATAACTAACGAAAGGGTTCCCTTCGGGTTTGAGGTGAGAAGCAAGCGTCCGCCGCTGGATCCTGTCAACGCGCTGCTTTCGTTCATCTATACGCTGGCCATGAGCGACTACGCGTCAGCGCTGGAAACGGTAGGACTGGACAGCTACATAGGATTCTGCCATACATTGAGGAGCGGCAGAGCCTCGCTGGCTTGCGATCTGGTGGAGGAAACGCGTTGCATAGTGGAACGGCTCGTCCTGTCGCTTTTAAACCTGCAGATCATCGGAGAGAAAGATTTCGAGAGACAGATTTCGGGAGCGGTGTGGCTCAACGATGAAGGCAGGAAAAAGGTGCTGACCCGCTGGCAGGAAAAGAAGCGCAGCGTCATGACGCATCCGTACCTGAAGCAGAAGATCCCTGTTGGACTGCTGCCGTACGTGCAGAGCAATCTGCTGGCAAAATACGTCAGAGGCGATATAGAGGAGTACATCCCATTTTTACAGAAGTAGGTGCATATTATGATGGTGTTGATAAGTTATGATGTCAGTACCACCGACAGCGAAGGGAAGACACGATTGCGAAAGGTGGCTAAAGAATGTCAGAATCACGCTCAGCGGGTGCAGAACTCAGTCTTTGAAGCGGACCTCGATTATTCGACATTCCTGAAGCTGAAGGCCAGACTGATCAAACTGATCGACGAAGAAAAGGACAGCCTCAGGTTCTACTATCTCGGAAACAACTGGGAAAAGAGAGTGGAACATATAGGCGCGAAGGAGACGTATAACCCGGAAGGTGTTATAATAATATGACGGCATGACATGATGGTGTGACGTAGACGAGTGGATGCACGGATGCGATATCCACGAGGAGAATACAGGCGAATACCGTCAGGCGAAGATGCTGTAACTGGGAAATGCCGGGAGGTTCGCCTGAAAATATTCGGTTTTTCGCGCGAAACGGGTCGCCGTGTACCCGATATTTCAGCGAAAAATCAGGGCCGCCCCAATATGTGACGGGCGCAGTCGCTGCGTGAGCTAAATGTAGCGGTCGCGCCCCGCGAGGGGCGTGTGAGTAGAAATTTGCTCGTTTTCCACGTTCCACAGACCAATTAAAGTCGCGCCCCGCGAGGGGCGTGTGAGTAGAAATGTTAGTCTGTGCATCAATCGACGGTCTTGTTGCCGTCGCGCCCCGCGAGGGGCGTGTGAGTAGAAATTTGCTCGTTTTCCACGTTCCACAGACCAATTAAAGTCGCGCCCC
>UQRM01000022.1 GCA_900543485.1 uncultured Eubacterium sp.
CTATAGCTACACGTTTTCCTTTATCCATAACAGATAAAATCCGTGTGACGTTAAGCCATCCGCTCATCTTATACGTGACAATCTTCTCATCAAACGATTCCTCCAGAAGTTTCGTGATTTTCGAGGTGGGATGGATCTCTGAAATATGCTTTCCGATCAGAGTATCCGGCAATTCTTTAGAATTGATCCGCTCGATTACGCTCATGATATCTCTGGAAAAGAACTTGATATATCCATCGTTGTCCACAATGATCAATCCGCCAATGGATTCCAGCGTTTTTCTGCACTCATCCAAATCCATATCAAAATTCTTGATCTTCTCATAACGTTCGTCCATTGTGTATCCTCTTTAAATCAATACCTGAAATTTCAATATTCATATTATACCATAAAAATCGCCTCTTTGTTGTAAAAACGGCGCAATCCTCTGTCCCGTGCCTTTCAGTCGCGCATTTGCAGAAAAACTTCCATACCGCAGAGGACCTCGCGATAGCGTTCAGTAATTTCCTCTTTTCTCTTTATCCTTCTGCCCTCCGTCTCCCATTTCACAGGCTTGTCAGGACAGGATTGTTCAGATAATCGTATACACGTCTCACTTCGCTTATCTTTCTGGTATCCAACATAGACGGGCGGTCTTTATCGAGGTCCGCTATCCGCGCCATATCATCTCGGTCCAGTTCAAAGTCCCAGATTTCCAGATTTTCCTTCATCCTCTCTTTATGAACGGACTTAGGTATCACGATGACTCCCTGCTGTACATTCCAGCGCAGTATCACCTGCGGCACAGTCTTTCCATACTTCTCCGCTATCTCCGACAGCGCCTTCTCCTGAAACATGCCGTTCAGCCCCTCCGCGAAAGGCGCCCAGGCTTCCGGCTGGATTTCCAATTCTTTCATCAGTTCCAGATCCTCCCCACGCTGATAATGAGGATGGCGCTCTATCTGATTTATCTGTGGTCTGATTTCCACGTTCTGGCACAGATCCAGCAGACGGTCAGGCAGAAAATTGCAGACGCCGATGGCGCATACTCTGCCTTTTCGGTAAAGCTCTTCCAATGCCCGCCATGAACCGTAATAATCGCCAAAGGGCATATGTATCAGATACATATCCAGATACTCAAGCCCCAGCCTTTCCAGGGAACCTTCAAAGGCCTTCATCGTATTATCGTATCCCATCTCCTGGATATATGCTTTCGTCGTGATGAAAAGCTCTTTCCGCGGAAGGCCGCAGTTTCTGATAGCCCGGCCGACAGCTCCTTCGTTCTGATGCGGGCTGGCCGTATCTATCAGACGGTATCCCGTATCTATCGCATCCCTGACGACCCTTTCACATTCATCCTCCGGCACCTGAAAGACGCCGAAGCCCTCCATCGGCATAGTCACGCCGTTACATAACTTCACTGTTCCCACCATGATATCCTCCTTTTCTCTGCTGCTTTTACAGACATTTTTCGTTTTTAAGGAAATGTATGCATTTCTCTGCTGAAGGAGTCCCTCAGATACCTGTACAGCCCTTCCGCAAAAGCTCTGTGACCTTCTTCGGTAAAATGTACGCCGTCATAGACCAGTGGGATCTCCCACTGGCCGGCATCGACAAACTGCACTCCGAGGCGCTGGCTCAGCATCCTGTAGCACCCGGCCAGCGCGACGGAATCGTCTGCCAGTTCCTGAGTCGGCACCCATTCCCCCGGCTTCATTGGCGGCGGCGCCACCAGCAGGATCTTTTCCCGAATCAGCTCCAGCCTCAGAAGGAACAGCTCCATCTTTTTCGACACGGCTTCCGGGCGATGACCCTGCAGCAGATCGTTGGTCCCAAGCATGACGATGAACAAATCGACATCGCCATGTATTGGAACTGGCGCGCCCGGTATCTCCCTTCCGTTCTGACCCCTGTTGACGATTTTCCATCCCGTCTTTTGGGCGAGGATATCGACCCAGCGGTTTTCCTCATCGTAGCGGCCGCCGAGCCATCCTCGCGGGTCGTACCCATATGTATTGGAATCTCCGAAACAAATTACTCTCATTCTATCACCAACTCCGGACGAAAGCCCAGATAATCTCCCGACACCAGCATATACCTGATGCCGTCGCAAACTCCCCTGATACTGTCGCCGAACCGGCTTTCCCCGTGGCAGTGGGAATAGACCACGGCGGAAACACCGTACTCCCGGGCCATCTCCGTGAAAGGCGATGTCTCTTCCAGGATATTTGTGGGCGGGTAGTGGAGAAACATGATGAACTTCCTGTATCCGGCCTGCCGGGCCATTTCGAAGGATGTTCTCAGCCGCTCCGTTTCCCGTGCCACCAGCTTCTCCGCGTGCTGCTCCCGCTCCGCGTCCCAGCCGATGACATTTCCCTGAAGATCCAGATAAAACGGTCCTTCAAAGGTATATCCCTTTGTCCCCACCAGAGCGTAGTCCTCATAGACGGCGAAGTTATTCTGAAGAAAAAACAGTCTTCCGGCAAATTCCTGATTGAGACGCTCCGTCTTGCTCACATCCCAGAACATGTCATGGTTCCCCCGGAGCAGTATCTTCCGGCCGGGCAGCGATTCGATGAAGGCCAGGTCTTCCCGGCTTTCATCCAGCTTCCTCCCCCAGGAATGGTCTCCGGTGAGGACCAGCGTGTCGTCAGGGCCCACTGTCCTATTCACGTATTTTTCGATCTTCTTCTCGTGATTTTTCCACACCTTGCCAAATGCATCCATTGACCTGCCCCGCTGAAATCCCAGGTGCAGGTCTCCCAGCGCATACAATGCCATGCCAAATCATCTCCTTCACATGCATACACCGCGGGCTGCGGGCTTCACCCCTCAGCAGTTTCCCGCGTACACGTACTTCAAATACTTCTCCGCCACCGCCTTCAATCCGTATATCTTCCCCACATCTGTCGCCTTTCTGTCCCTCATCTCGTATCGCGGAAAGAATCTTGTGATGTGGAGAGGTATCTCCTCATCTATAGATGCGATCCAGCGCGCCTCTTCCTCCATCTCCTGCTGTGAATCGTTCTCTCCGGGGACTATCAGCGTAGTCAGCTCCACGTGACAGCCTGCCGCCGCCCCCTTGATAAAAGACTTCACCGTATCAAGCCTGCCGCCCAGCTTTTCATACCATTCCTCAGTAAATCCTTTCAAATCGATGTTCATGGCGTCCATATGAGGAAGCAGCTCATCCAGCACCCATAGCTCCGCAAAACCATTGGTCACCATCACGCTCTTCATACCATATCCATGCACCAGTCGTGCAACATCGCGAACGAACTCGTATCCCACCAGCGGCTCGTTGTAGGTAAAGGCCACGCCTATATTACCGTTGCTCTCATACCTTTTTGCCAACTCGGCCAGCTCCCGGGCAGATATCTCACTGCAACCCACCTGTCCCGCTCCCGCCATGGAAATCTCGTGATTCTGGCAGAAGGAACAGGACAGGTTGCAGCCGAAGCTCCCTGTGGACAGCACCATGCTCCCGGGAAAAAATCGGGACAGCGGCTTTTTTTCCATGGGATCGAGAGCCAGCGATGTGATCATACCGTAATTGGCGCAGATTATCCGGCCGTCCTCATTCTTTCTGGCTCCGCACCTCCCGTATTGACCTTCTTTCAGAAGGCAGTGATGGGGGCAGACAGGGCATACTTCGTAACCCCTCCCTCGCCTGCCGGATCGGTCGCCGACTGAACAACCGCTTTCCTTTACGTCAGCAGCGCCATATTTCCCTTCCATCAGAAATGCCTCACCACCTCAAATCGCTCCAGCCTAACATCTGTCGCTTCTTCATCTATTCCGGCTTTCATCTTCGCGATAAAGATCTGCTGCTCCACGGTATCGACCCCTTCCAGGTCAGGCAGCAGCAGGCCCCGCCGGTGATCCTGGGTAACGATGACTCCATAACGTTTCACATCCAGCTGCTCCGGCGATGATATTTCCTCAGGTTCTCCAAGCACATCCACGCTGTATACAAGTTTTCCCAGCTCTCCTGCCTTCACTTCTGGGAATCTCGGATCCCTGGCCGCTGCGCTTACAGCATTTTCTATTATTTCCTCCGCCAGCGAAGGGCGCACCGGAGCGATAGTGCCGATACAACCCCTGAGTCTTCCTTCTTCCTTGAGAGATACGAAGGCTCCCGCCCTCCTTTCATACATCTCGTCGGGCAGTCCCGTCGGAATATCCATCTTCCTGCCCGTCTTCACATACGTTTCTACCGAGCGGCGGGCGAGAGCCACATATGCGTCCTCTTCTTCGCGTGATTTCTCAGCGTCCCGCATCATCCTTTCCTCATACTGACTGAGGAAATCACGATCTACCCCTTCGCCCATGACTTCATAAGTGCAAACGCCGTACCCGACGCCAAATGTCCCTTCATATGAAAGCGGCTCCGCCTTTACCTCCAGACAGTCAAGTGCTCCCGCCATGATGACGAAGGATCTGTGACCGCACTCAGCAGCCTTTTCACAGAAACCTTCCGCAAACTCCAACAGCTTCCCAAAATCCCCGCGGCCCATAACGTCCATGATACGTCTGTCATATTCCGGGCCTTCTTTCCGGAACCCGTAAGGGCCGTCTTCTTTCAACCTATGGGACAGATCCCCACTTCCAATGACTGCGATGCGGCGGCCGCACGAATCTGCGGCTTTCCGGATGCACTGTCCCAGTTCATAGTGAGTGGAAAAGGCCAGCCCCGACAGCCCTATCCTGACCACACGATAATCGGTATAATACTTGTTCAGGAACCAGAGAGGTATCATTGTCCCATGATCCAGTCTCCTTTCCCGTTCACCCAAGGTCCCTGCCGGTATCCCGCATCTGCCGGCTTCCTGCGCCAGCGCTTCTACAAGCTCCGTGTCATACCTCACATCCAGCTTCACCTGAGGTGCGCCGAACTGCCCGAAAGCACCCGATGCTCCCGCTCCCGGCGATATGTGGAAATAGTCGGCATACATCACCGTATGGGGCGACAGCACGACTACCGTCTCCGGCTCCCACGACTTAAGCTTTTCAGCTGCCTTATGGTAAGCGTCGATAGTAGCCTGTATCGCCAATTCCTGTCCACGCCCCACCTCAGGTATTATCAGCGGCGGATGAGGTACCATTATCGCTCCCGTTACATACATCTCTCTCCCTCCTTTAATGTGTGCGCTGGCCTGCCTTCGCTTACCTGCCTTCGCTTGCCTGCGCCTTATATGAATCTGCCGGTCCTGCTGTCCGGTGCCTTCCTTATGTCCTCCGGCCTTCCAACAGCAACGATACGGCCTCCCTCTTCGCCTCCGTCCGGCCCCATATCGACGATATAATCGGCGCTGCGGATCACATCCAGGTCATGTTCTATCACGATGACCGTGGCGCCGCTGTCTATCAGCGATTGAAACACATTCATCAACGCTTCCACGTCAAGAGGATGAAGCCCTATGGTAGGCTCATCGAAAACGAATACGGATCCGCCCTGCCCTTTTCCCATCTCACTGGCCAGCTTCAGCCGCTGAGCTTCACCACCGGAAAGGCCCGGGGTCTCTTCTCCCAAAGTCAGATACCCCAAGCCCAGATCACAGAGCACCTGGAGGCGCTGCTTCACTTTTCTGGATCCGCTGCACACATCCAACGCCGTCTTCACATCCATGGACATCAGCTCCGGCAGCGAATAGTATTCACCATTTTCCATCCGACACCTGATGCTTCCGGCATCCTTTCCATACCGGCTTCCACGGCATTCCGGGCACGTGATGCTGACGTCCGGCAGGAACTGGACGTCCAGACTTATCTGCCCCGTGCCGTCGCAGACAGGGCAACGCAGTTTCCCCGTATTATATGAAAAATCACCTGCTTTATATCCCGCCTTCTTTGCGCCCTCCGTCTTAGCGAATATCTTTCGCAGCTCATCGTGTACATTAGCGTAAGTAGCTACCGTGGAACGAACGTTGATGCCGATAGGTACGGCATCGATAAGCTTTATTTGTGTAATGCCTTCAGCATCGACCTTCTTCACATGCTCCGGCAGCTTCCTTCCATCAATGACCGATTCCAGCCCCGGGACAAGACTTTCCAGTATCAGCGTTGTTTTCCCGGAACCTGACACACCTGTCACCACCGACAGCTTTCCCTTTGGGAAATCCACTTCCAATGGCTTGACGGTATGTATTGTGTCGATCGAAAGATGGATGCGCCCCTGGCTGAAAAGGTCTTCCCTCATCGAATCGCAGCGGTACGTTCTTTTCACATGGCGTGCTCCCGACAAAAACGGACCTATTTTAGAAGCACTGCTTTTTCCCAGTTCCTCCGGCCTGCCCTCGGCTATCACGCGACCTCCCTCGGCGCCTGAGTCCGGTCCCATTTCGACTATCCAGTCAGCCTTCGACAGTATCTGGATATCGTGATCCACCAGTATTACCGAATTCCCATCATCTATCAGGTCGTTCATCACTTCCGCAAGTCCTGTCATATTGAAAGGATGAAGACCGATGGAAGGCTCATCCAACACATACAGCACTCCCGTAGTCCTGTTGCGGACGGCTCTCGCCAACTGCATCCGCTGTCGTTCTCCTGTCGAAAGGCTTGAGGCGGCTCTGTCCAGGGTCAGATACCCCAGCCCCAGATCCAGCAGCCGCCTCGCCGTATCATGGAAAGACTCGCATATGCTCCCGGCCATGGATCTCATTTCCTCCGGCAGGGAATCCGGTACTCCCTCTACCCACCTCGACACATCTCTCAGCGTCATGGCGCAGACCTGATCCAGGGAAAGGCCACGCAGCTTCGGCGCCCTGGCTTTTTCCGAAAGGCGCGTACCATGACACTGAGGGCAGATATCCCTCTTGAGGAATTTCTCCACTCGCTTTATGCCTTTCTCGTCTTTGACCCTGGCCAATGCGTTCTCCACCGTGTAAACGGCGTTGTAATATGTAAAATCCAGTTCTCCCGCCTGCTGAGAATTCTTCGCTCTGTAAAAGATATGCTTCTTTTCCGCAGGCCCGTGATAAACGATATCCTTCTCCCTGTCGCTCAGTTCCCTGAATGGGATATCTGTGCGAACACCCATCTCCCGGCAAACGTCTGTCATCAAAGACCACATGAGAGAATTCCACGGCGCTACGGCTCCCTCGTCTATAGTCAGCGTTTCGTCGGGCACCAGTGTCTTCTCATCCACAGCCCATACCACGCCGGTCCCTTCGCACTCAGGACACGCTCCCTGACTGTTGAACGCCAGTTCCTCCGCCGACGGCCCGAAAAAATTTTCCCCACATATGGGACATGTCAGTTCCCGCTCTGCTGCCACATCCAAAGTCGGCTCTATATAATGTCCATTGGGACACCTGTGACTTGCCAATCTGGAAAACATCAGTCTGAGACTATTGAGCAATTCTGTCCCGGTGCCGAATGTGCTTCGTATACCCGGCACTGCCGGTCTCTGATGAAGCGCCAGCGCCGCCGGGATGTACATCACCTCATCCACCTGCGCTCTGGATGCCTGGGTCATCCGCCTCCTGGTATATGTAGACAGAGATTCCAGGTATCTTCTGGAACCTTCCGCATAGAGTACTCCCAGTGCCAACGATGATTTTCCCGAACCTGAAACGCCGGCGATGCCCACTATCCTGTTGAGGGGAATATCGACATCCACGTTTTTCAGATTGTGGACCCTTGCCCCGCGCACTTCTATCTTGCGGTCTGTCCTGCTCTTCATCTAAAGATTCCCCTTCAAACCTATCTCTTCAGCTTTTTCTCTCATTCCGGCGATGGTCTCGCGGATCACATCGTCCAGCTCCATCCCCAGCATCTCGCAGCCCTTGCGTATTATGTCCCTGTCCACTCCCGCAGCGAAATGCTTGTCCTTGAATTTCTTTTTCACGGACTTCACCTCTATATCCAGCACGCTCTTTGACGGCCTCATCAGACATGCGGCGTGTATCAGCCCCGTCAGCTCGTCGATGGTATACAGCACCTTTTCCATCAGACTTTCCGGCTCGGTATCAGTACAAATTCCGTACCCGTGACACTTCATGGCCCTGATGTAGATCGGATCTATCCCCCTTTGAGTCATTATCTCCTCAGCTTTGATACAGTGCTCCTCAGGATATTTCTCATAATCCAGATCGTGAAGCAGACCTGTCACTCCCCAGACCTCCTCGTCCTCACCGTTTATCCGCGCGAAATGCTCCATCACCGCTTCCACCGTCAACGCGTGATTCAGCAACGACGGCGACTCATTATATTCCGTCAGAAGCGCCCAGGCTTCCTCCCTCGATAATTTCTTTTCCATATCAGTTACCTCCTTTTATTGATATTATCACATTGTCCACCGCCGGTAAAGGGTGCGGCGGCGAGACAAGGGTGGCAGTAGCATTGACGGCGAAGGGCCGCTGGCGTACATCGGCAGCACATCCAGCGGATGTCAGCAGCATATTGTCACGTCCTGACATACGCCTCCAGACTGCCCATGACCGGGCCGCCTGCATTATATGAAGTCTATATACCTTCCATGGGTATCGTTCGTTACTGCCATGCCGAAAATGCCGCTTTTTGATGGAAAGTTATACTCTTTCGTTGCAAAATCTGTTTTTCAAGTATAACTCGCCTCCGCTAATATCCTCCAAATATTGGAAACACTGACATTTTTACTGCTGTTTTCTGCCTCTGCCGCAGCTTTCAACATCAAAATACCCCCTATATTCAAGGCCATTTCCCCGTCTTCGACACATCTGTTATACTTTTTTTCTGCATTTTCGCAAAAAAAGTATAATCCGAGTCAAAAAAGGACTCTGCCTTCGACAAAATGGAAAGTTTACTTGACATCACACTGCTCAGCTGCTACCATATCCATATGGAAAGGTTGCTTTCCATCGAGAGCAGCCGCAACACACATCAGGCAGGTTTCACAATGAAGAATCGTTTGGAAGAACTGAGAAAAGCCCGGGGAATCAATCAGGAGGAGCTGGCTTCCGCGCTGGAGGTCTCCCGCCAGACCATCGGCTCCCTGGAAAACGGGAGGTACAATCCCTCCATACTGCTGGCATTCAGGATAGCCAGATATTTCGATATGGCCATAGAAGACATCTTTATCTACGAGGAGGACGACCATGAAACGAAGAAGTAAAAATATGATATGGTACCTTGGATATGCCGCTTCGCTGGCGTTGATACTCATTATTATTCTGACCGACCTGCCAGGGAAAGCGGACATGGCTCTGGCCGTCCTTATGGCTGTCATCTTCTCCGTTTCCCATATGAATATCTTCCACAACAAAATGCTCTCCAGGGACGACGACTACAGGGTCAGCGTCATGGATGAGCGCAACATAGCCATCAGAGAAAAGGCGGGCAATATTGCCAATATGGCGACTATGACACTGCTGGGCCTGGCCACCGTCATATTCATCGCCTTCGACTACATATTTTCCGCCATCGTCACAGGCGTAATCGTGGCTGTCCAGCCTGTCATCCTCATCATCATAAGCAACGCACTGGAAAAGAAGATGTAGCAAGGAGGTAGTTCCGATGAAAAGCAATGATAAATCCCTCCCTCTGCCTGTGCTCCCGAAATCCATGACGGAGGAGCTCCACATCACCGATTTGCCCGAGGGCTGCAGCAACACAGAGGTGCAGGCTGTCCGGAAAGGGCCGCCTGCAAAAATCCGGCCCGTCGGAAAATATCCGACGGGCCGGATTCGTTTATCAGGAAGACTTTTTCAGTCTCATTCCGCCGGAGCAGTCTCCGGCACTCCTATTATTTCATCGGTGATAAGCTTCTCTATTTCTTCCTGGCTGTATCCTGCTTCTTCCAGGACATCGCGGCTGTTTTCTCCCAGCAGAGGCGACGGCTTTTTCACATATCCAGGAGTCCCGCTGAACTTTACCGGTATGCCAAACGCTTTAAACCGTCCCACATTTGGGTCTTCGATCTCTATTATCATATCTCTGGCCAGCATCTGAGGATGAGTCATGGCATCCACCGGGTCTACGATAGGCGTCGCCGGAATGTTGTACATGGCAAACCTCTTCATGAGCCATGCACACTCCTTGTCCTTGAAGCAGTCCCTCATCAATGCCGTGAAACTCTCGAAGTTCTCACATCTCAAATCGTTGGTCGCGTATCTCGGGTCCTTTTCCAGCTCCGGCATCTCGATCGCTTCGCAAAAATCAGGCCACATAGATTCATCATTTATTCCCACCGCGATGAAGTCGTCCGCGCAGTAATATGTATCGTACGGTACGATCTCTCTCGGCTTTGCGTTGCCTGTCCTGCTGATCTCTTTTCCTGTCAGCGCATAAGCCAGCACAGCATCCTCTATTGTAGCGAACATCGTATCCAGCATAGCCACATCTATTCTCCTGCCTTTACCGGTACGCTTTTTATCATAACATGCCAACACTATCGCCAAGGCCATCGTCAGCCCCGTATAGCTGTCCGCCACAGACGCGCCCGAGCGAAGCGGCGGATATTCCGGAAAACCCGTCATCTCCATGAAACCGCTCATACACTCTATGACATTATCGTAAGCTGTATTGGTTTTGAGAGGACCTGTCTGTCCGAATCCCGTTATGGAGGCAAAGATTATATCGGGATTGACTTTCTTCATTTCCTCATACCCCAGCCCCAGCTTATCCAATGTGCCGAACTTGAAGTTTTCCAGAACCACATCTACCTTCCCATAAAGGCGCTTTATCACTTCTTTTCCTTCAGGCTCGCTCATATCGACAGCTATGCCTTCTTTGTTACGGTTGTATACCGCGAAATAGCCGCTGTTTCCGTTAGCCGCATATGGATTCCAGAATCTGGACTGGTCGCCCGTCTCTATTCGTTCTACCTTTATGACCCTGGCGCCGTAATCGGCCAGATTCATCGCGCAGTAAGGTCCGCTGTAAGCCTGTGTGAAATCCAATACTGTTATTCCCTCCAATGGCCTCATTTGCCGTCACCTCCTCCGCACATTATAATTCCTTCTTCAGCCATAGCCGCTATTTCTCCGCTATCATAACCGACAGCACGCAGCAGCTCTTCCGTATCTTCTCCGAGGAGAGGCGCTGATCCCGCCGGCACATCATCTGCCCCTGATATCTTTATAGGAAATCCTGGCATTTTAACAGTTCCGAGTGCTTTATCTTCCACCTCTACCACCATGTTCCTGGCACTGAGCTGTTCGCTGTCGAAAGCTTCCGGCACCGTGTAGCCCGGACCGCTTGGGATGTTATAGGGCCTCAGCAGCGCTTCTATCTCCCACTTGGTCATATCCTTGAACTTATCGGCAATGATCTTCCTCAGGCTTGTATCGTAATTCTCGCCTCTCGATTCGTTGGTGGCGTATCTCGGATCGTCCAACAGTTCTTCCATATCCATGGCCTCGCAGAATTTCTTCCATTGGCCGTTGGTGGACACCGCTGTAGATACGATGCCGTCCTTAACTTCGAATGTATCGTAGGGAGCAATGCTCCTGGAGCGGTTGCCTTCCCGTTCGAATCGTTTTCCTGACATTGCCGCCTCTACAACACTATCTTCGAGCGCGGTGAACATGCAATCGGCAGAAGATATATCTATTTTCTGGCCTTCTCCTGTCGTCTCTCTGGCCATCAGCGCACTTATTATGGCAAAAGCCAGGAAAACTCCTCCGAACTGGTCGGCCATCCGTGAGCCATGGGCTGTCGGCTTATCCTCGGGATAGCCTGTTATCTGCATCAGCCCACACAGAGCTTCCGCAGTAAGATCATTGCCGGCAGTATTGTTCATAGGACCCGTCTTGCCGAACCCCGTCTGAGACGCGTATATTATCCGTGGGTTTCTCTCCTTCATTCTGTCGTAATCGAGGTCACAGCGTTCCAGCTCCCCGGCAGGGAATGAATCGCAGACCACATCCGCTGTTTCGATGAGCCTTGCTATTATTTCCTGACCCTTCTGCGAATGTCTGTCGGCGCATACGCTGCGCTTCCCCCTGTTCATATATGCATGGTAAGCGCTTCCCTTCTCGTTCTTTGGAAAGCTGCTTCTCATCACGTCGCCTCCGGTCTTGTGATCTTCTATCTTTATGATTTCCGCTCCGAAATCGGCCAGGAGCATCGTCCCGTAGCTGCCCGTATGGCCCTGGGTAAAATCGATGACCCTGATCCCGTCTAATATTCTGGACATTTCTCCCTCCGCATTCTTTCGATTTGCTTATCTACCCGGTCTGCTTATTTGCCCGGATCGTTTATTACGAACGTAACGTCTCCCTTTACTGTCAGTACAGGTTCATCGAATACCTCGGAGCGATCCGTCTCCTGATTGTATTCCGATGTCTTATACATCTCGTATCCATAGACTCTCGATCTGTTTCCCTGCTTGATGAGCCATACCACGATTTCTACCGCATCCAGCATGTGGACCGGTCTGAGGATGTTGCCTTCCGTATGTACGAAGAGGCCGCCGTCTCCCTTGTCTCTGATATTGCTCAACTCAGTACAGCAGTCGATGCACTTTTCCATCAGCTTGCATCCTGAGATCATCTCTCCCGGATAGTGCATATCTTCCCCATGGATGGAAAGCCTGAACTTCAGTTCTGTAACGTCGCTCCCTTTCTTCACTTCACTGAGACTGCTTCTCTTTTCAGCTTCGATTTTAGCCATTGTTTTTCCTCCTTGTCTGATAAATATTCATGTCTTAAATGATGTGAGCCGCACGCTCTGTAAGTACGCGGCCCATTCCGTTTTTAACCTGTTTGGGATCTAAAACGCGAAACCGCATATTAAGAATCCGATAGTCGTCAATCCCGCCGCTACCGCTGCAAACGGTATCTGCGTGAGCGCATGCTCCATATTTTCTATACCGCAGCACTGCGAAGTGAGCACTGTAGCGTCAGAATAGAAGCAGGCATGGCTTCCGAATGTTCCACCCGATACGATGGCACCAAACGCTATGAGAGGATTCGCTCCTCCTGCCAGCGCCAGCGGGATGAGGATAGGTATCGTAAGCGCCGGGATTCCCCAGTTGCTTCCTGTGATGAAGGACAGTCCCGCTACAACCAGGAAGGTGATAGCCGGGAACAGACTTGCGTTCATAAACGGCAGTACCGCGTCGATGACAAAGTCAGCCAGACCTATTCCGTCCATCGATACCTGTACAGTGAGTGCTCCCATGGTGATGAACATCATCGGTACCATAGAGGCAAACCCTGATGCGAAACCTTCACAGAATTCGCTGAATGAAAGCGCCTTGGTAGGCAGGTACATGATAAGCATCACGATGATACCGAATGCCAGACCTGTAAGCAGGTCTCCCGTGTAGATACAGAGGAAGATGACCACTGCCAGTGGTACGAGGAAGAACCAGATGTTGCCCTTCTTACCATCGTCATCCATCTTCTCGGATTCCATCAGCTTATCGAATTCCGTTATACCTTTGTTGTATTTGTCGCTCTGCTCAGAGTAAACTCTTCCGGTAGTGGCGACTCTCTCATACGCCTTCTTCATCGGTCCGAACATCGGTATTATTCTGAAGATAACCAGAGGAACGACGATAACTGCGACCCAACCGTAGAGTATAAACGGCAATGACTGGATATATATGTCCATACCGCTTCCGTAGCTTACCATGCCTGCTTCCTCACCTACTACTCCGGCGTAGAATACAGCCCATGTCGACAGCGGTATCAACACACATACAGGAGCTCCCGTGGAGTCTATGACGTAAGCCAGCATTTCTCTTGGAGACTTATATTTGTCACATGTCTCTCTCAGAGACGCCGAAATGGTCAAAATGTTGAGATAATCATCCATGAATACGATGATCCCCAGTATCCATCCTAATATCAATGTGGATTTTTCGGATTTGGCGAACTTTCTGATGAACTTACCAAATCCAAGCGCTCCCTTCGAACGCTGCAGCAGGAAGGTAAATCCACCCAGCAGACCGAATACCAGTATCATCCATATGTTTTCGGCGCATGTAGACATAAATCCATCGAGCGTTGCTCCTATTACATTCCACGTGTCCGTCATGAAGAATCCGATAACTGCTCCCAGCAGGAGAGCTTCGAAGGTCCTCTTGGTGACCAGTGCGAAGACTATGATCACCAATGGCGGCAACAATGTCAGTATCCCGAAATTGTCCATATGGTTTTCACTCCTTTCATTCTCTTGATTTTTTTCGTGTACACGCCTATATTAATCGCAACAACCGTGCCAACCTGTTCTATTTTTTAAAATCATTGATTTTTCAACGTTTTATAAATTTTTCGAAAAATATGGTTGCGCCGCGCGGGTAGTTATTCTGCAACTCCACCTCTTTTTTCCACCGTCCCGGTTCTTTATATATGCTCATCACTCCGAAAACTTACCTCTTTTGAAGGCTTTTTTGAGCAAAATAAAGAAGTTGCGTGTCTGCAACCTCGAGAGTTGTGAACATGCAACTTCTTTGTGACCACCCGGTCTTTCCATCAACTATTTAGATATTATATCGTATTTTTTTAATTTTCTCCCTATGGTAGACTTGTCTACATGCAGCTGTCTGGCTACTTCAGCCGCCGTCTGATACTGCTCCAGATACGTCATCAGGATTTCCCGCTCATACTCGTCCATCAGCTGACTGAGGGTGACATTCTCTCCGGCAACCGCTCTTGTCATCCCCTTCTGGGCCGAAAACAGCAGATTCTTCACTTGTCTGGCCGTGATATATTCTCCATCATAGCTGACCACGAGACGCTCTATCATGTTGCGGAGTTCGCGTATATTCCCATGCCAATAGGCGTGAGTCAGCTCCGTCATCGCTTCAGCCGATATGACCTTGGAGATACCGTACTCCTCGGAAAACTCGTCCACGAAGTGTGCCGCCAACGCCTCTATATCTTCCTTTCGATCTCTTAACGGTGGTATCTCCAAAGGGACTACATTGAGCCTGTAGTAGAGATCCTCTCTGAAATTTCCCTGCTCCACTTCCTCTTTAAGATTCCTGTTGGTAGCTGCGATGATACGCACATTGACCTTTATCGATTCTTTGCCGCCTATCCGCATGAATTCCCGCTCCTGCAGGGCTCTGAGAAATTTGGCCTGCAGCTTCAGCGGTATTTCCGTTATCTCATCGAGGAAGAGTGTCCCCTCGTTAGCTATCTCGAACAATCCCGCCTTTCCTTTAGTATCAGCCCCCGTAAAAGCACCCTTTTCATATCCGAACAGCTCCGACTCCAACAGGTTATCCGGAATAGCAGCGCAGTTTATCTTGACAAAGGGCTTGTCGTCTCTGTTACTCATATTGAATATGTAATTAGCTATCACTTCCTTGCCTACGCCTGACTCCCCCGATATCAGCACCGTCGTATCCAGCTGTGCTATCCTTCTTACCGTATTCAATATCCGCTTCATACTGTTGCTTTTGGCAATGATCTTGGGACGCCTGGCCTCGCTGTTTGCCCTCAGATATTCCAACTCCTTTGCCTGTCTCTCCGAAAGAGTTTTTGTCTCTGACAACAGGTTTTCCAGTATCTTCGTCTCTGTCACATCACGCTCCGTGCATATCACCAGCTCTACATCCCCGTCCCTGATGTATGGCACGGCAGTAACGTACAGGCTCCCGCCATCTGCCAGCTTCTGTATCATGCGGCACTCCTCCCCGCTCTCGATAGCCTTCAATACAGATGACTCGTCCACATATCCGACCTTCTGAAGATATTCCATGTTCTTTCCCAGGATCTCGTCCAGGCTCATCCCACCCCCGGTACGCTCTGATTCCTTGTTGACCATCAACACGTTCCCCTGTCCATCTGTTATAAACACACCCACCTTCAGCGTGTCCATTATATTGAGGAGTTCCCTGTAGTGCTCTTCTATCAGCGTTTTCTCTTTTATCCCCTTCATCAAATACCTCCCGTCGAATCTGCTCCCTTCAAGGCCCCTCCCTTTCCATAGCGTTTCGATCAATTATATGAATCATTTCCTGAAAAAATGCGGAAACTGATCATATTATCATCGGCAGCTGTCCGTTCTTCGCACATTTCGCTATTGCGAAACATTTCGCTATTACGAAATATTATAATTGAAACATTAAATATAATCAAGAATCCCTTTTATTCTTTCAAAAGATCTGGAGGATCTGGAGATATGCAAAAAATCAGACCCGATATGGACATCGGGCACAATATACAGCAACTGAGAAAAAGGGCCCACATGACGCAGGACCAGGTCGTAGCCCACCTGCAGCTCCTTGAAATAGAAATTTCCAAAAGCACATACGCGAAGATAGAGACCAACAGGATGAACATAAAGGTGAGCGAGCTTGTAGCTCTCTGTAAGATTTTCAACGCCGATATCAGTGAATTCTTTGAAGGGCTCATGGATTGAGTCCATTCGACCTTTTCCGTCCACTACAGTATCGTATAATTTCTTTCTGGCGCACATCTGTGATATTTTTCATCAGGCTCCCGCCACAAAAAATATCACGAACACATCTATGATGCATCCGCGATATCCGCTGCTGTCTTCGGAAAAACAGCCTTTACACGAACAGGATTTGTTATCACTTCATCCCGGCCATCTTTTTCAACGATTCCCCTTCAAATCTGTAAGTCGTCCATTCCGACATAGGCTCCGCTCCCAGAGCCAGATAAAAATCTATGCTTGGCTTGTTCCAGTCCAGACACCACCATTCCAGACGGCCGCAGCGCCGCTCGACCGCTATTCTCGCCAGCTCGCGAAGCGTGGCTTTACCGTATCCCCGCCCACGATACTCCGGCATGATATACAGATCTTCCAGATATATCCCTGCACGGCCTAAAAATGTGGAAAAATTATGGAAAAACAGCGCAAATCCCACTTCCTTTCCATCCTCCAACGGAAATATCACTTCAGCGATCTTCTTTTCAAAGAGCCATTCCTCCAGCAGCTCCTCAGTCGCTATCACCTCATCCTCCATCTCCTCGTACTTTGCCAGCTCTCTTATAAAGTTCAAAACAAGCCCTGTATCATGTCTGTCTGCTCTTTTAAATCTTACTTCGTTCATATATCCTCTCTCTTTCCATTCTTCTATCTGATTGTCTATTATACCACATAAAAAGAACTGCTGCGTCAGTGGTCTTTCGCTGACACAGCAGTTCTTTGATATTACAGTCTAATTTATCACAATTCCTGTCACCAGGAAGGCCAGCGTGGCAAGTCCCGCTGACAGCAGACAATACGGCAACTGGCTCAATGCATGATCCATATTCTCTATCTTGCAGACGGCCGATGTGAATACCGTGGCATCCGAGTAGAAGCAGGCATGACTTCCGAAGCATCCACCGCAGGCAATAGCCGCCAGGATTATATATGGATTGCAGCCTATTCCCACGGCAATAGGAACGATGATAGGAATCATCACTGCCGGCACACCCCAGTTGCTTCCCGTCGTAAAGGACAGTATGGCAACGACTACGAATGCTATAGCCGGAAATACGGCAGGGCTCAGTATGGACTCAACCGCGCCGCTGACGTACTCAGGAAGCTCCATTGCAACCAGCGCATCTCTCACCATGAAGGCTCCGATTATTATTATCACCGGAGAAATCATGTTTTTGGTACCTTCCATGCAGCATCTGCAGTAATCGTTGAATTTCATGACCTTGAGAGGTATGTACATCACCGCACATATGGCGATGGCTATCATGGCGCCTTCCATGAACATTCCCAGAATAGCCCAGATTACCAGTATGGCCAGAGGTACGATAAAGAGCAGGCTCTTCCACGGAGCGACCTTTACGACTTCTGTATCATCCTGACCCTCATTGAGGTAGGCGCTGCGATCACTGTACACGTTCCCGCCGCTGTCTACTCTCTCATAAGCAGTCTTCATCATCCCCATCTTGGGCAGCCAGCCTGCCGAGAACAGGAATACTACCAGTATTGCCGCGAAGGAATAGAACATGAACGGTATCACGTGCATGTAATTGGAAATAGCCGAACCGGTAAGATCCAGTGATTTCTCAGCCATGAACAGCCCCGCGAAGAATACGCCCCAGGAGCTGACCGGCACCAGTATGCACACAGGCGCTGCCGTGGAATCCAGGATGTATGCCAACGCCTCTCTCGGTACTCTGTTCTTGTCGGCCGTCTTCTTCATAGCCGCGCCGATAGTCCCGATGTTGGAAACATCTCCGATGAAGAAGCAAAGTCCCAGCACGAATGTGCTCAGCAGCGTCCGTCTTCTGTTGGTAGCAACTTTAAGTATGTACTGAGTAAGTGCGTCCACGCCTCCCGAATGTGTTACCAGCTCTATGAATATGCCGATGAATATGGTCAGCAGGATCACCCACACAGTATCCGCATCCATGATGACAGCATACAGCGCGTCGACAAACGGCGTGAAGAAATCCAACTGATACATTAGAACATATGATAACGCGGCTCCTATTATCAGGGCCGAAAACGTCTTCTTTGTTATGACCGCCCAGACTACTATAAATAACGGCGGTATGAGACATAACCATTCAAATCCACTACTCATACACTCCTCCTTTCTTTACTCTTCCTGCACTCCTATGACCCCTGCTTCCGCCAGTTTCTCTATCTCCTTCCTGGAAAACCCGGCTTCTGTCAGAACTTCCACGGTATTCTCTCCCAGCTTCGGAGACGACTTCTTTATGCGCCCGGGAGTCCTGCTGAACTTCACCGGAATGCCGAAGGTCTTCAGAGGCCCGACATTGGCGTCGTCAAATTCTATCGCCATATCTCGCTCTACAATCTGGGGATGATCCATGGCATCGAGAGGATCCAGCGTTGGCGCCGCAGGAATACCGAATCTGGCGAATGATTCGAATATCTCGTCCTGAGTCTTCTCCGACAGCACTTTCTTCATCAGCTCCGTAAAGCTCTCGAAATTCTCGCATCTCAAATCGTTAGTGGCATACCGGGGATCATCCTCAAGTTCCGGCATGCCGATGGCCTTGCAGAAGTCCGGCCACATGGTCTCGTCGTTTATCCCGGTGGCAAAAAAGCCGTCAGCGCAGGAGTAGGCATCATATGGAACTATCTCCTTCGGCTTGGCGTTGCCCGTTCTGCTTATCTGCTTTCCCGTAAGAGCATAAGCCAGTACGGCGTCTTCGATGGTGGCGAACATGGTGTCAAGCATGGCCACGTCCAGCCTTCTTCCTTTGCCCGTTCGCCGTTTATCGTAGCATGCCAGCACGATGGCCAGAGCCATAGTCAGCCCCGTATAGCTATCGCCTACCGACGCACCGGAGCGAAGCGGCATATCTTCGGGAAACCCGGTCATTTCCATAAATCCGCACATACATTCGATAACATTGTCGTAAGCTGTATTGGTACGAAGTGGTCCCGTCTGACCGAAACCTGTGATTGAAGCAAAAATTATTTCAGGATTGACTTTTTTCATCTCCTCATATCCGACACCCAGTTTATCGAGGGTGCCGTATTTGAAATTTTCAAGTACCACATCCACCTGACTGTAAAGTTTTTTTATCACTTCCTTACCTTCAGGTGCGCTCAAATCGACTGCTATCCCTTCCTTGTTGCGGTTGTAGATGGCAAAATAACCACTGTTTCCATTAGGCGCGTAAGGATGCCAGAATCTGGACTGGTCTCCTCCGTCCACCCGCTCCACCTTGATGACTCTGGCACCGTAATCGGCCAGGTTCATGGCGCAGTATGGTCCGCTGTAGGCCTGCGTGAAATCAAGTACTGTAATCCCTTCAAGTGGTCTCATTTCCTGTCACCTCCTCCACATATCACGATGCCTTTTGCGGCCATCTCTCCGATTTTTTTCTCGTCCAGCCCCAGCGCTGTCAGAAAGTCTTCCGTGTCTTCTCCCAGCAGCGGGGCTGACCCTGCCGGAGTGTCGTCGATTCCCGACATCTTGATAGGCACGCCCGGCATCTTTATCCTGCCGATCTGCTTATCATCTACTTCAACGACCATGTTCCTTACCTTCAGCTGCTCATTATCAAAAGCTTCAGGAACCGTATATCCCGGCCCGCTTGGTATGTTCAGCGGCCGCAGCGTCTCCTCTATCTCCCACTTCGTCATCTTTCCCAGCTTCCCGGCGATTATCTCCCGAAGGCTGGTCAGGTAATTCTCACCGCGTGATTCATTGGTGGCGTATCTGGGGTCCCCCAGCAGCTCCTCCATACCCATGGCTTTGCAGAATTTTTCCCACTGGGCGTTGGTGGATACCGCGGTAGAAACTATGCCGTCCTTCACTTCAAAGGTGTCATAAGGGGCTATGGCTCTGGATTGGTTTCCTTCCCTCTTGAACCGCTTACCCGTCATCATCTCCGCGATGAGGATGTCTTCGAGGGCGGAAAACATGCAGTCGGTAGACGCGATATCTATCTGCTGCCCCTCTCCCGAGATGTCCCTTTCCATCAGCGCCGCCACTATGGCGAAGGCCAGGAACACACCTCCGAACTGGTCGGCCATTCTGGATCCGTGGGCTGTAGGGACTTGTTCAGGAAATCCCGTTATCTGCATCAGTCCGCACAGCGCCTCTGCCGTGATGTCGTTGCCAGCCGTGTTGCTGAAAGGCCCCGTCTTTCCAAATCCCGTATGGGACGCATATATGATACCGGGGTTCACCGCCTTTGCCTTTTCATAGCCCAGGCCCCACGTTTCCATTTCGCCGGCCACGAAGGATTCGCACACCACGTCGGCCGTTTTTATGAGTTCCATTATCAGCTGCTGCCCGGCTTCCGAGGTTCTGTCTATGCAAACGCTCTTCTTTCCCCTGTTCATATAGGCGTGATACGCGCTTCCCTTCTTGTTCTTGGGGAAGCTGTTCCGCAAGACGTCTCCTCCCGTCCGAGGATCCTCTATCTTTATCACCTCGGCGCCGAAATCAGCCAGCAGCATTGTTCCGTAGCTGCCCATGTGACCCTGAGTGAAGTCTACTATCCTTATCCCATCCAATATCCTCGCCATTTTTTCCTCCTATCCTGTCGTCCCGGATAGACACCTCCCTTTCCGGGATGTCCGCAATCCCGCATACAGTGTTTTCGGCCTTCGCTATGCTTCTGTCACCACGAATGTAACCTGTCCTTTGACGGTCAGGATAGGCTCATCGAACACCTCAGAACGAAGAGTCTTTTGATTGTACTCAGATGTCTTATACATCTCGTATCCATAAACTCTGGATCTGTTTCCCTGCTTTATCAGCCAGCAAATGATCTCCACTGCGTCCAGCATATGTACCGGATGAAGGATATTGCCCTCGGTGTTTACAAACAGACCGCCATCTCCTTTATCTCTGATATTGCTCAGCTCGGTACAGCAATCGATACACTTTTCCATCAGCTTGCAGCCGGAAATCATCTCCCCGGGGTAATGCATATCCTCGCCATTGATGGAAAGCTTGAATTTCAGCTCAGTAACATCGCTGCCCTTTCTCACCTCACAAAGTCTGTCTCTCATTTCCGCTTGAATTTTAGCCATTTTCAATCCTCCTTTACAGAAATACTATTGGTCTTGAGAAAAATTATTACTGCCATTTTAAAGAGCAAACGCCATGCCAACGCGAAAACGTTGAAATTTCAACGCTCAAAAAAGAGAGCCTGTTGCGTCATTACAACAAGCCCTCTTTCGAACGCCGCGGTTATGAGAATTTTCAGTATTTTCAGCTTTTATTATCGTGCGATTGCATAGCTACAACCGTTTTGCGATATTACAACAGCTTTCAGATTTTGATGCCATATTTCTTCATCTTTCGCGATATCGTAGATTTATCCACGTGAAGCACCCTGGCAGCCGCTGTTACCGTACCGCATTCTTTCAGTACGTCCTGGATAATCTGTTTCTCATATCTTCCTACCATGTCGTCAAGATACAGCTCTTCTTCCGCCGCCATATACCCCCCCCCTATTTCAAAAGCGGAGCTCATGCTTCCCTTCAGGCAAAATTCCACCTGTATCCGCGATATGTCGTTCCCCGCTCCGCTCACCACCAGCCGCTCGACGACGTTACGCAGTTCTCTCACATTTCCGGGCCATTGATAACGCTCCATTATCTCCATCGCTTCCGGACCTATGGTTTTTTTCATATTGTACTGTTTGTTGAAGATATCGAGAAAATGCTTAGTGAGCAGTTCGATATCCTCCTTTCTTTCCCTGAGGGGCGGAAGAGCGATCGGCACCACGAACAGTCTGTAATAGAGATCTTTCCTGAAGGTTCCCTTTGCCACCTCTGCCTTCAAGTCTCTGTTGGTAGCCGCTATTATTCTTATATCTACAGAAATGCTCTTTTCCCCACCGACGCGCCGTACCTCCTTGTCCTGAAGCACTCTCAACAGCTTTGACTGTATCGGTATGGAAAGCTCTCCCACCTCATCAAGAAAAAGCGTACCTCCATCCGCCAGCTCAAAAAGACCTATCTTACCATTGCCACCGGCTCCTGTGAATGCACCCTGTTCATATCCGAAAAACTCCGATTCCATCAGCGTCTCCGGTATAGCCGCGCAGTTGACCTTCACAAAAGGTGCTTCACGACGACGACTGCTCTTATGTATGATATCGGCGATGACTTCTTTTCCTGTTCCCGACTCTCCCGTTATCATAACCGCAGCATCTATCTTCCCTATGTCCTCAGCCATTTCTCTGATGTGAAGCATATTGATATTCCTGGTCACCATCCTGCCACAGAGCTCATCCTTGCGGCTCTGAAATTTCAAAAGCTCCTTCTGAAGTTCCTTCTTCATCTCCACCTGTTCGTTGAGCAGCGACTTCAGTTTTTCCACCTCGCTGATATTCCTCTCGACCGACACTATGATGTCTATCTCTCCCTGACAGAACATTGGGATACTGGTAGTCATGCAATGTCCCCCTGTCCCGAGCTCCTCAACGATACATTCCTCCTTACGGCTGGCCATAACCTTGAGAGTCGCTGACTCCGTTATGTATCCAACCTTCAGCAGCTCATCCATGGTTCGCCCAATCACCTCATCCCTCGTCAAACCGCCGGTCTTCACAGACTCATTGTTTACGATGAGAACCTTTCCCTCACCGTCGGTTATCCAGATACCTGTCCGCATATTATCTATTATTTCCTGGAGGATATCATAATTTTGCCTGATAAACGCACTATATCTCATCTCTCTCACCTTTTAACGTTTCTTTTGCTCATGAAAATAGATTGAATTTTTCCACTACTTTACACTACAGCGAATGCAGATGTCAAGACGCACGGCTGTCAAGATCCAAAGGAAACAGAAAGGCAAAAATCAAAGCACCCATCCGCAGCGCATCCCTAAAAAGGCTGAAGATGCTGCTATTTGCCGGATTCTTCTATACAAAGTGAAATCCGGCAGTTGCAACACAGCTGCTTGCCGAATCTTTTCGTACCGACTAAAATCCGGCAGTCCTGACGCCTGCGATTGCCGGATTTTCATTCCGGCATAAAAAATCGGCAGTATCGCCCGCGCATGAGCGTTACTGCCGAAGTTTCTGATATGAACTGACTGTAAATGCTGCCGGATTTCTCGCTCCACAGGGAAATCCGGCACAGGTTTGTGTTCGAGCTGCCGGATTTTATGGAAATAACGATAATTCGGCAAGTTGTCGTGTTCGGCATGCCGGATTATCAGAACTTTCCCGGAATCCGGCAAGAACTGACGGTTCCAATGTGTTGCTGTTATTGATAAAACTTCGCCCCCTCCTTTTTCCTGTGCCGACATCCGCCTCATCGCCGTTCCGCTCTGAAGATCACCATGTTATCGTCGGTAAACTCCGCATACACGTCAGTCCTTTTCAATCGAAGATATTCTTCCACTTCCTCCGCGATTATGAAGAACTCCGTCGGATCTGCACCTTTCAGTGAGGAGTCCTGATAACACCTGTCCGCAATGAGAACGGTGCCTCCATCACGGCAAAGCCCCAAGATATTGTCTATAGCCTTGAACTGATCCGGATATTCTATGTGGTGCAACATGAACGCTGATACGACTACGTCGCTTTTCCGATAAAGCTTCATGTCCGGAGAAAGGATATCGTCCATAGCCACCTTCACCCACGGAAACTTTTTCTTGCTTTCCAGAAGCATATGAAGGCTCTTGTCAATGGCCAGCACATCCGTGCCTTCGCCGCTTTCCTCCCACAGATTGCATGTGCCGCACCCTACATCAGTAAAGGTTTTATCGTCCATGGTCTTTATCATATCCTGCAGTTTTCTTATCGTCCGCTGATAAGGGATATCTTCTTTCATATATCGATTTATAAAATCCGATGCCATTTCGTCAAAATTCCATGAGTCGATGATATCGTCGTAATTTATCAGCTTATTGTTCCTGTTTTCCCGTCCGGTCAAGATAATCTTATCGAGACTCTCCCCATCACGGTTCTCTATCATCTTGTTGATAGTTCCCTTCAGCTCCCGTTTTATCTCCATCAGCTCCGTTATCTGGGACTCAAGAGCCTTGTATTGAAGATAGAACATGTCCAGATACTCGTTATTCGTCCTGTCGAAAGCCAGTATCGACTTTATTTCATTTACGGAAAACCCGAGCCTCCTCAGAATAGCGATGGTCTCTATCTGAACCAGATTTTCCACGGAATAATCCCGATAATTGTTCTCAAGCCGTTTAGGTTTGATCAACCCCTGCTCCTCATATACCCTGAGCATCTTAGGGGTCACAGATAATTTCTCGCAAACGGTTTTAGTATTCATACTCCTCCATCCTGTTATATGTAACTAACAGTACTATAACGCTTATTAAAGTATGAGTCAATATCCCGTACACAGTCAGTTGTCTTTTCTCCGTTTCCTGTTCTCATCCTCCAGCATCAGCTTCAGTATGGTGATATCAGTCTCTTTCATTCCATCCTTTCCGACGATACCGATGTTTTCTATGGTCTTTTCCACATCTTCCGCCACGATACCTTCTCCGCCGGCGAACCTGCTGCCTGCCATCGCCATATCGTGAGCGAGAAGCGCCGCATCTACAGATGAAGCTATCTTGGCCGCGCAACTGGCCTTCGCACCGTCGCACACTATCCCGCCTACATTAGCCAAAGTGTTTACGATAGTATGACATATCTGCTGATACGTTCCTCCATACAGATAAGTTATAGCTGCCCCACTGGCGCAGCCAGCGCTCACCGCGCCGCAAAAAGCCGACAACACACCGATATGGCGCTTTATATGTACAGCTATGAGATTGCTCAGCAGCAAAGCGCGGTACAGCCTGTCTTTCCCTATGCCCAGCTCCCTGGCATAGAGAACCACCGGTATGCTTGTAGTGATCCCCTGATTTCCGCTGCATGAATTGACCACCACAGGAAACGCACATCCGCCCATGCGTGCATCGGAAGCAGCCGCGGCATAAGCCTTGGCTCTGGTCTTTATGTCATTTTCGTTGTTTTCCAGCAACGTCCTTCCCACCGCGGCGCCATAGACTTTCCTGATGCCTTCCTCTGCCACCGCCATGTTCAACTCAGCCTGATCCCGGAGCAGCTCCTCTATGTCACTGTAATCTGCTGTCTCTGCAAAATCCAGTATATCCGCTACATTGAGAAGGGCCTTGCTTCTTTCCATATCGCTCTGATCGTCGCCGGAGGAAATGTCCAACAATACATCATCGTTTTTCCTCATATAGATCACATTGGTATGGCGCTCTTTTATCCTCACCTCGGCCTCATCGTTACCACCGGCCGCCAGAACGCGGATGTACATGTTTCCTTCTCCCAGCTCCAGTCCGCAGCTGCAGTAGCCTGTTCCCAAAAGCTCCTTCGTTCGTTGCCTGTCCTCTTCTCCGGCACAACTGAGGACCTCCAGCTCACTGTCACCGCAATCGAGCATCGACCCCAGCACAGCTGCTGCTTCTATGCCATGCAGCCCGCCGGAATTTGGCACCACGACACCCTTCACATTTTTAATGACATTGCCACTGCAGATCACATCAAGATGCTCCGGAAATTTCCCAAGAAGTGTTCGCGCTTTCGATGCGGCATAGGCGACAGCACCCGGTTCAGTACATCCAAAAGCAGGCACGAGCTCATATCTCAATATTTTCTTATACGCGGTCTCCACTTCTCTGTTCATATATCTTAACCCCCTCGTTATCTTCCCACCATGTCATTACTTGCTGTGACGCTCTATCCTTATCTCGCATATACCCTCATCTTTGGCGATGACCTTACCCAGTTTGAACTCATATCCATCCATCCTGGAACAGATCCCTCTGTCTCCATCCATTGCTATATCGCACAGGAGCGGTATCTCATCCTCCTTGACTCCCAGCTTCTGCCATGCCGCCACCAGCGGACAGTAGTGAAAATCTATATACAGCTTATCCTCGGTATTTTCAACGATTTCCATCTCAAAAACCTTCTGCCCCGTTTCATCTGCGAAAACCTTCAAAAATGAGCGCAGATCTTCCGGATCTTCGCAGTTCTTGAGCATCCTCTCTACTCCGTGAAAGCATCCGCATCTGTAAATAGCTGCTCGCCCCACCTCTTCCATGTCCAGACCTCTCTTTCGCGCCTCGTCGAGCAGAAGATAGAACCATGTCGCCCTGTGTTCTATGGCATTTCTCACCAGTGTCGTCTTCTCATCATCTACTATAATCGGTTTGTTGTTTATCGTGCTCATGAACTCATCCTCCTCTTTCACCTTTTGTTCATCCTGTTCATCTGTCTTTACATCAGATTATGAACTCTGCCCTAAGGGCTGAGTCAATAGGGTGTAACAAATTAAACGGTTGATATAAATGAAAAAAGAGACCGAACCGCAAAAGGTTCGATCTCCCGACTTACTCTTTTATCTGATATTTCTTCCCCGTCTGTAAACTGCTGTTCCGGCCAGAACCGATCCCGATACCGCCAGAAGGACAAACCACAGCAGGTAATTATTATGATCACCGGTCTCCGGAGCATTTGGGCTGTCATTTTTACCGGTGTCTGCCGTCGTGCCTGTGGCAGGGATCTCTACTGCCGCCTTCGCAAATCCGCAGACATCACATTCCTCATGTCTGGATCCTGCTTCCGTCGCGGTCGCCTCCTTATCTGTCACCCATACATATGAATGCGGGGCGATGTTGATCTCCTCACCACATTCACATCTGTTCCAGTGGTTATTTTCATCCGAATACCAGCCAGACCCATCCGGCGTGTGGTCAGGAAGCTTTTCGATTATGGTCTCCTCCAAAGAGATTTCCTTTGTTCCCGCCGCATCCTCATAGATCCTGCCGCAGTAATCGCAGGAATAATACCGGATATTTCCGGGCGTCAGATGAGTTGCCTCTTTTTCAGCTGTTTCCTCCAGTGTATGAGGCACGCAGGTGAATGTACCATTGTCGTACTGAAAACTTCCATTGAAGCACCCTTCTCCACTACTGCCTGAACCTTAAGTATCATTTCCAAAGAGAAAGCTTCTCTCTGCTCTGCCATTTTTTCAAGCATATTCAGCGCCAGGAAATAATTGCGGATTTCCTGCTCCGGTTTCAGAAAGTGTCTGCGAGGATCTCTTTCAATAACCTCGCTTGCCTGATTTTCAGTAAGCGGATTTCCCTCAATCCGGTTTGATGCATAAGAACTTTTTTTCTTTGAGTTCTTTCTCAATCTGTTCCTTGTTGCTGCAGGCATACAGGTCTTGCTAAGTGAGAACCGATTCTCATTAATAGCAGTGATTCTTTTCAGTATTTCGTTGGTCAACGTAACCTTTATCATTTTTACATATCCTTCGTTACTCTGTATTTCATATGCTGATTCTATTATAACCTTTTTTGACTTAGTTACATTATTTTTTCACTATTATTTCACTATTTTTCATATTATTTACAAAAACAGCCCGGAACGCATCAGCATTCCAGGCCAAAAAGTGGTGGAGATGACGGGAATCGAACCCGTGTCCGAAAGCATTTCCGACGGACTTTCTCCGAGCGCATCTTCTGTTTTAAGATTTCGCCTCTGAAAACGCCCAGAAGCAGGCTTTTCCATCAGCTATCCCGTTGTTCCCTCATGCTGCCGGGCTTTCACATGAAGTTTTCCTGTATGCTTGATACCGTACATCCGGCCTACAGGTAAACCGGAGACGATACGCACAGCTTTCAGACTGCCTTACGCAGCCATAGCCATAGGTGCGAAATTATTGTTCTTTTTAGCGTTTATATTTAAACGGCCACTTTTAACGTAGACTTGGCGACTACGGCTCGCTTATCCGGCTTCCACACCCCCGTCGAAACCAAAAACATCCCCATATCTCTCTTATATATTATATCACAGATCTGCTTATTATGCCACCGGCTCAGCCGGCTGATGCGGTCAGGCATCTCCTGTCCCCGGCGTTTCAATATGCCTTATCACTGTGCTTTACCTTCGTCTTCGGAAGCATCAGAATGATCGTCCGCTTCATCCTCAGAGTTGAGATCGACCGAAGAACCTCCCCTGTACTCCTCTCTGACATCCTCGATCTGCTTTTCCAGCTCCGCTATCATCGCCTCGCAGATCTTTATCCTCTCACAGTGCCCCGCAATGGTCTCATCTTCTATCTTGCCATCCTTGAAAAGATAATAGCAGTAATCGCCAATATCCTGTTTCAACGTTTCTATGTCCTGCTTCTCTGTGCTTATCTTGGCTTTCAGTTTACTCACTTCTATCAGCTCGTTCGCCTTGTTTCCCGCTTTGTTGACGGCAGCTCCCGCTGTTTTGCCTACTTTGTTAAGGAAATTCTGCATAACACGGCCTCCTTACCTTCTCATCGCCTGCTGCATCCTTCTGTCAGCATCCCTCTTGGCGATATCATGTCGCTTGTCATACTGTTTCTTTCCACGAGCCACGGCTATTTCCACCTTGGCCAGCCCCCTATCATTAATGTACATCCGCAGAGGCACCAAAGTCAAGCCTTTCTGCGTAGTATAGCCGATCAGCTTCCTTATCTCCCGTTTATGGAGCAATAGTTTCCTGGGTCTCAGCGGATCAGCGTTGAATCGATTGCCCTGTTCATAGGGGCTTATGTTCATCCCATAGAGCACGATCTCCTCACCCTCTATCTTCGCGTAGCTTTCCTTGATGCTGACCTTTCCCTGTCTCACAGACTTTATCTCCGTGCCTGTGAGGCATATTCCCGCTTCATATGTCTCCTCTATGAAATAATCATGTCTTGCCTTTTTGTTATTGGCCGCGACCTTCATCCAATATCGTCCTTTCTCAATGAAAGCACACCTTCCCTATGCACTCTCCGATATCTATAATACCTATCGCTTCATTCCTGCTGTCCATAGGTGAACTTCTGTCATCGCTCAATACGAAGATTTCATCTTTCCCCAATGTCACTTCACCCATCGGTTCCATATGCACAGCTTCGACCATATGCTTCTCATACGGTTTGTCGTTGAGATAAAATATATCATCCTTTATCTCAACTTTGTCTCCGGGGCCGCCTGCCACCCTTCTTACCAGAACGGATCCTTCTCCTTCCTCTCCATGGACATCACTGCCGAATGCCACCACATCACCCACCTGCGGTTTCTCACTGGTAAATGATTTGTAGGCCAGCTTATTGATGAGGATATTCTCCCCGTTTTTCACAGCCGGCTCCATCCCGCTGCCTGTAACTGAAGTCACGGTAAACACCGCTGAAAGAGCGACAGCTGCAAGCATCCCCATCAAAGCAGCTGTCAGATAGAGCACCATTTTTCTGACCATATAGATCCTCCTGTCGAAAATATGTACCCGGTATTGCTCTATCTTCCTGTTTTCCCGGCCTTTCCCCATCCCATCAGATGAAAATCACAGCAATCCTATCTCACTGAAAGGATACAGCCTGAAAAACGCTTTGCCTATTATGTCATCTTCGCTGACAGCGCCTACTTCGGCTGACCTGCTGTCCAGGCTCACACTTCTATTATCTCCCATTACGAAAACTTCATTCTCCGGCACCACATAATCGTAAAGCTCACCTGTCGTATACCCTTCCAGCGTGTAGTCTTCTTCCAGCTGTACTCCGTTTCTGTAGACATTGCCGTCGTAAATGGACATCACATCGTTCTCAACTCCTATGACACGCTTTATCAATATCTTATTGCCGCTGCCGTCGTCCTTTTTCACATCGGAATTGAATATTATGATATCGCCGTAATCAGGGTGATCCTTAGTTACATACGCCAGCTTATTGACGAACAGATAGTTATTCTCATAAAGGGTCGGCTCCATGGAGCTTTCCTTCACTATCGTAGGCTTTATCACCAACGTTATGGCCAGGACTATCACCAGCGCTATTATTATGTCCTTTATAAATTCCTTCATCTTCAGTCGATTCCTCCAAACCGGGAAAACGGCCATACGCAAAAGAGGACATTGCCCTTTATATCACGCATGTTGACCGGACCAAGCTTTTCATTTCTGCTGTCGATATACTCTTCCCTGTTATCACACAGTAAAAAGACCTCGTCCTCCGTCAGCGTCACCGACATCTCTCCATCCGAACCCTCAATACCGTTTTCTGTAATATATTCCTTACCGTCTATATATACCTTGCCATCCTTTATCTCAACAGTCTCTCCCGGAAGTCCGGCCACCCTTGCGATTATATTGTCATCCGACACCTTCTGAGCATTGGTAGCGTTCTTTTCCAGTATGACCAGCTGATCCCGTTCCGGGATCCCTCTGTTCTGCGAATATGAAGTCTTGCTGACTACCAGGATCTGCCCGTCATTTATCGTAGGAGACATGGCATCACCGTCATTTACTTCGGGTGCCACCAATATGAACATGACCATCGCCAACACGATGGCTACCATATATGGTGACTTCCTTCTTCTTCCATATGCCTGCTGATTTGCTGCACTGCTGCTCATAAGCTAATCCTTTCCATGTATCAACAGATGTTCCGCTCTTATAAAGTCGGACGGAGCCGGCGCTTCCATCACTTTGCCCCTCAGGTCTTCCGGGATATCCGGCGAATCGTCGAATTTCAATCTGCAAGCGTGAAGAAGTTGCGTCGTTATCCCATGCTTCTTCAGCCGCCCGTTTATCCTGACGTCTCCGTATTTGCTGTCCCCTGCGATAGGGAACCCGGCGTTGGCCAAATGAAATCTGATCTGGTGAGTCCGGCCCGTCAATATACGCGCCTCGACGAGGGAAAACTGATCTCCGCACTCTATCGGCCTTATATAGGTGACAGCTTCTTTACCTTCACTGCTGTCCGCCAGCTCAGAAACATTACGTCTTTCATCCTTCTTCATCCTGTCATCCAGGACCAGAGCCGTCTCCAAACGACCGCAGATTATGGCCAGGTAGTACTTCTCAACACCATCGCGCTGCCTGATAAGGCGTGTGAAGCTCCGCAGCGCGGCGGCAGTTTTCCCAAAGATCACAAGCCCCGTCGTATTTCTGTCCAGCCTGTTTACAGGCGACGGCGTGAAAGTCTTTTCCCCCGTCGGGTCGTAGCTGCCCTGTTCCTGAAGATATCCGCACACCTGATTCGCCAGCGTATTCTTCTTTTCCCTGGAATCTCCATGGATAAGAAGCCCGCGAGGCTTATCCACTATCAGGATATCCTCGTCCTCATAGACCACCTTGAACTGCTTTTTGACGGTGCTCTTCTTTTTCACGGCAGTCAGCTCCCTGAACTTTTCCTCAGGCATATATACAGTCAGCTGATCACCGATACTGAGTATGGTATCCTCCCTGACACGCCGACCATTGAGCTTTATATCCTTCCTTATCATCTTGTAGATGAAACTGAGAGAAGCACGTCTGAAATATTTTCGCAGGAATCTGTCGAGTCTCTGATCCGCCTCATTTTCGGTTATCATTAATCGCACCATAAATGTAATTATACAACACTTTCACATCCAAATACAAATTTATTGTAGCGAAAAACCTATCTGTGAAGAAATTTTCATCAAAAACCAGGCTTTTGGATTTGAGAAACCATATGAAATATGTTAAAGTTAATATGTATGTGGAAGGAGTATTGAAATGCGAAAGATCAAGGATTTTTTTTACGATAAGAACGACATAATAATCGTGTTGATAATACTGGCGGCGGCAGCCTTTATAATATATACGAGGATAGGCGTTATAATGGATTATCCGGAGCAATTGGCGAGGGAGGCGGCAGCGGCTGAATCTCAGCAGCAAGAGGAAACTTCAAATACCGACTCCAACATCGTCTCCATAACCATCGACGACGCTGCCACCATAACGACAGTCTCTGAAACATTGGAAAGCGAAGGTCTCGTTTCTTCGGCCGCTGACTTCGAAGAATACGTGAACAGTCAGACTGCCGACGGAGAGGAAGCGACGCTGAAAACGGGGACCTTCCAGATCCCGGAAGGTTCAACACAGGAAGACATCCTGGACATAATAATCGAATAACTTTTATCATCATTTGAATAAAAGGAGGTCAATGATGGCTCTAGTTACTACAAAGGACATGTTCGCGAAAGCTTTGACGCAGGACTACGCGGTAGGCGCCTTCAATGTCAACAACATGGAGATCATTCAGGGCATAGTGGAGGCTGCAAAAGAGGAAAAGGCTCCTCTCATACTCCAGGTCTCCGCAGGCGCGAGGAAATACGCCAAACCGGTATACCTGGTGAAGCTGGTGGAAGCTGCCATCGAGGATACGGGACTGGATATCGCCCTTCATCTCGACCATGGCGAGGATTTCGACATATGCAAAAAATGCGTGGACGACGGCTTTACTTCAGTGATGATAGACGGCTCCAAGCACCCCTTTGAAGAAAATATAAGGCTGACTAAGGAAGTCGTCGAATACGCCCACAGCAAAGGCGTTTCGGTAGAGGCCGAATTGGGTAAACTGGCCGGTATCGAGGATAACATCAAGGTGGACGCCAGGAACGCTACATTCACCGTTCCTGAAGAAGCCGCTGAGTTCGTGGAAAAGACAGGCGTAGACTCGCTGGCGGTAGCCATAGGCACCAGCCATGGAGCTTACAAATTCAAAGGCACTCCATATCTGGACTTCGAGAGGCTGGAGGAAATACACAAGCTGATACCTGATACTCCGCTGGTTCTCCACGGGGCATCGACCGTTCTCCCGGAATTCGTGGAAAAATGCAACGAATACGGAGGAAACATACCGGGCGCTCAGGGTGTGCCTGAGGATATGATAAGGACTGCGACCAAGCACGGAGTATGCAAGGTCAACATCGATACGGATCTGAGACTGGCTATGACAGCTGAGATCAGAAAACATTTCGCCGAACATCCGGAGGACTTCGATCCGAGAAAGTATCTGGGACCTGCCAGAGACGCCATCAAAGGAATGGTGCAGCACAAGATAAGAAACGTCCTCAACGCATCCAATAAGCGATGACGCGCAAAGAGAATCGAAAAAATAATCTTGACTTACAGCAAAGGGGAGACGCATCTCAGCGGCTCCCCTTTTTAATGCTATCAAACTCATCAATCGTCCTCTATCCACTCCGTAAGCTCTTTGATATTGTCCTTGTCACCGATGACGAATATGATGTCTCCTTCCTTGAATTCATAATCAGGATCCACATCCTTATATACGACACCACTGCTCTCGATGGCTATGACGTTGACACCGAACCTCCCTTTCAAATCCGTCTCCGCAACAGTTTCATCCTCCATCTCATAAGAGATATTCAGCTTCGATATGCTGATCCTGTCACTGAGCTGGGCGAAGTTCGGCAGGTTAGCCGCTTCAAGGCGGTTTGCCAGACGCGCCGCCATATCATGCTCAGGATATACTACCTGCGCCCCCAGCTTTTCCAGTATCTCACCGTGCTCACTGCTGGTGGCTCTTGCTATCACCCTGGGTATCCCCATTCCCACCAGATTGAGAGTCGTCAGAATAGACGTATCCATCTGCTCTCCTATACAGACGACAGCCACATCACAGTTCTGTATACCCGTCTCCAGCAGCGACGCTTTATCCAGATTCTTTATCACCAGCGCGTTCTCCGTGTATTCCCTTATCTCTCTTACCTTTTCCTCATTCTTATCGAGGATCAGCAGGTCTGCCTCCATCGCCGCCAGTTCACTGGCCAGAGCGTATCCGAAACGACCCAGGCCTACGATCCCGTAGGACATCTTTCCTCTTTTATATCTGTTGAACATTTTTACCTCCTGTCATTATCCAATGGAAATATTGCCTTCTGGATAGCGAGTTCTCTCGCCTTTTATAAAGTACCATAGAGACGCTATTGTCAGCGGCCCCAGTCTTCCTATATACATGACCATGATGGAAAGCAGTTTTGCTCCCACACTCAAGTCAGGGGTTATTCCCGTAGAAAGGCCTACGGTGCCGAATGCGCTGGTCATCTCAAAGAGCGCATCTATGGTGGAGACCCCCGGCTCCATTATCACCATCACATACGTTCCCGTCAGTATCACTCCGATAGCTATCAGCGTTATCACTGCCGCTTTATGGAAGGCGTTGGCCGGTACCGCATAGTGAAAAGCTTCTTCCATCTTATTGGTCGCCGACGACTTTATCCCCTGGAGCAATATGAAGAAGGTACTGGTTTTTATACCGCCTCCGGTAGACCCCGGCGAAGCCCCTATGAACATCAGCACGATGATAGCCAGAAGCCCCGCGTCGGAGAATTCACCCAACGAATATGTGGAAAATCCGGCGGTTCTGGCAGAAACACTGTGAAAGAAAGCTCCAAGCCACGATACATCTTCCGTCAGTTTTATCAACAGAGTCCCGGCCACTATCAACGCCAGACTTACCGACAGCACCACCTTCGTGTGCATGGAAAACCTCTTCCAGCGACATCGCTTAGCCAGCATTTCTCTTATTACCAGGAACCCTATACCGCCGAAGAATATCAGCACACATGTGACTATGTTCAGCAGCACATTGTTCTGATATGGTATCAGATTCTGAAAATTTCCAAGTATATCAAAGCCTGAATTATTGAACGCGGCTACCGAATGGAACATGCTGATACCCGCGGCCCTGAGAGGCGGGTAATCCTGAACGAATACAATGAAGCTGAATACAGCTCCCAGCAACTCGAATATTATGGTCGTATAAAATATACTTTTGACAAACTTGACCATCCCTTTTCCCGAGTTGACATTCATCGCGTCCCTTATCAAATTTCGCCCTTTGAAATTCACCTTTTTACCTATGGCAACGATGACACCGGCGCCCACAGCCGTGACGCCCAGTCCTCCGATCTGTATCAGAAGTCCCAGAAAAAACTGCCCCAGCGACGTGAACGTGTCGCCTGCGTCGACGGCTATCAGTCCCGTCACACATACGGCGCTGGTAGATGTATAGAGAGCGTCAATATAGCTCAGATCTACTCCTTCCTTTACGCTGCACGGCAGTATCAGCAGCACTGAGCCCAGCAATATAGCCAACGCAAAGCCCATGGCTATGATGCGTCCTGTCGGCTGCTTCTTTATGAATCTAAACATGAATATCCTTTGATTATCCTCCTGTCTGTATCTGTATTCTATATCTTACTGTATATTCTCATTCGTTTCATTCACCGTCTATCATACGGTATCCTACCCCCAGTTCATTCAATATATACCGGTTCTTCCCCGGCCTGCTTCCGAACTTCTTCCGTATATTGGCCATATTGACCTGCAGCCGCTTTATACTGCCGCTTGCATCCGCTATCAGGAGCTTCTCTCCCCCAACATTTTTAACGGCTACGGCACAACGGAATCTTTCTGG
>UQRM01000023.1 GCA_900543485.1 uncultured Eubacterium sp.
CATGTCTCCACCTTCCTTAATGATATATTATCATCTTTTGGTGGATTTAACGACTGCATTTAAATGATACTACTCCAAATACCCGGTGTTGGAAAGGGGAGTTCACCTGTTGACCAACACCGTTTCAATGCCCTGTTTTATAAGATATTCCTGTTCACTGACCGGCAGATTGGTATCGGAGATTATGGTATCCACGCCGTCCAGCGGGCAGGTGACGCTCATGCAGTTGATACCGAATTTTTTGGAATGGGCTACCAATACGGACTTTCTGGCGTGGCGGATGATGTGCTCGTTGAGTCTGGCTACCTCGAGGCTGTAATCTGAGATGCCCAGCTCACGGGTGATGCCGCCCGCGCCGATGAAGGCGATGTCCACGTAGAAGTTCATCAGCGTCTGGAGAGCCAGAGGGCCTTCGATGTTGTTCTCGGAGTTGTTGACCATACCACCCAGGATATACACCTGGATATCGGAGTTGAGAAGTTCGTTGAGCACTAATACCGAGTTGGTAAGCACGGTGATGTTCTTTCTCTTTCGCAGCGCCTTGGCTATCTGCTGTACAGTCAGGCCTACCGACAGGAAGACCGTCTCTCCTTCCTTTATCATAGAAGCGGCCGACTTTCCTATGGCCGCTCTCTCGGCCATGCCGGAGGGCGTTCGGGATGACTGCAGAGCTGTGGCCTGAGAAGGCTCCGAAAGAAGGGCTGCGCTCTGGGAGCTGCCGCTGGCCTGAGCGGATGACTGATCTATCTGATTTGTCCGGCCTGCCATACTTGTAGAAGTGGCTTTCTCTTCGGCGAGTATGGCGCCGCCGTGGACACGCATTATGAGATTCTGATCCTGCAACGCGTCCAGGTCTCTGCGGGCCGTCTCGTGGGACACATGGAATTCCTTGATGATGTCGGCCATGCGTATGGAATTGTTTTCACGTATTATTGCCAGTATCCTGTTTTGGCGTTCTTTTGCGAGCATCGTATACCTCTCTTTGGATCTTCTGTCTAATTGCACAGATATATTGTGGCTTTGTTCTAAGCATATCACAAAATCAGGTAAAAGCACATGCTATCTTTCGAAAAAATTTTTTCGGCAGAACACTCGGAAAGGCAGATATTGCGGCTGACAGCAGGCGTTGGAAGGGATGCAGCCGATTGTATTTAGTTGTATTTATATGTATTTAGTTGCATTTTATTGCGGTAACTATTGACAAAATCCATGAAACTTCATAAAATTACAATGAAATAAACATTTTCTTCACACATTTTTAACAGAAAACAAGGAGGTAGAACATGGAAGGCAATTCTGCAAAAGGCAAGTATGCTGCTCTTATCGGATGTACTCTCATGCTCACTATAGTGTACATGTCGCTTACATCCTGGTCTGTGGCGGTAAACGAACTTTCTAAAACGTTCGATTTGTCGGCACCGCTGATACAGGCGGGAACATCCATGCAGATAGCAGGATATGTTATTGGTGGATTTATCGAAGGAAAGCTGATAGGAAGATTCGGATGGAGAAAAGTTTTCACCGTCGTTATCGTCGCGTTTATCATCGCGTCGGCGCTTATTCCTATCGTAAACAACTACTACATCATTCTGTTGCTGAGATTCGTTCAGGGCTGCGGATGCATGGTAGCGCTCACCAGTCACGTTGTCAGCTCATGGTTCCCTACAAAGGAGAGAGGTCTTGCTCTCGGGATCCTGCTGGGAGCTATCGGCGTAGGCTCGGCTTTCGGCGGATACGTTGGAGGTATACTCACGCCTATAATGGGATGGAGGAACGCTTTCTGGGTAATCGCCGCTATATCCATCATAGGAGCGATAATATTCTATGCTATGGTCAGAGTAGCTCCTCCTCTTGAAGAAGAGGAACAGCAGCAGGAGGAAGTGACTGTGGAAGAGGAACAGCAGAGAAGTCTCTTCAAAGAACCGGCTCTCTGGTTGCTGGGACTGTCGACACTGTGCTGCTTCTTCAACTGCTATGGAATGTACGCATATCTGGCACAGTATCTGTATACGCTGGATTATTCGGCTGGCGATGTGGCGCTCGTCGTATTGCTCAACGGGCTTATTGCCATCATTTCTACGCCGCTTGTAGGCTGGATATCAGATAAGAGGGTAGCCAAGCATGGCGCTCTTAAAGCGAGAACATGGGCCAATATCTGGCCGGCTCTGTTCGTAGGTCTTGTAGGAAGTGTCCTGATGCCGCATCTGGCACCGCTCAATATCGGATGCGCGCTGCTGGTCGCTCTCATCGCGGGATGGGGCGTGCCGGCAACCAATGGCCCGGGGCTGTCACTTCCTGCTGATTTGTTTGGAAGCGCAGCGTCCGGTTCGGGAGTAGGTCTGGTGCTGCTGGTAGCCGGAGCAGGCGGTATCATCGCGCCTATATTCGTGCCTTGGCTGGCTGATCAGACCAGTTGGACGGTAGGTTGGTATGTGACTGCAGCGCCTTGTCTGATAGCTATGTTCATCAACATGTATCTGTCCAGATACAAGAGAAAAGCATAAGTACCGATACTGTTTCACAAATGAGAGGAAAAGGTGGTAATTATGAAAAAAGAGTACATTATCGCATATGACTGCGGAACGACTGCCCTTAAAACCGTACTGATAAGCAGTGACGGTACAGTGATAGGCGATGCCAGAGCGGACAATCCGCTGATACAGAAGGAAGCCAGCTGGGCTGAAATAGAACCGGCCGTGATATGGGGGAATATCTGTGATACGACCAAGGAACTGGTTGAAAAAAACGAGATAGATCCTAAAAATGTTATTGGCCTCGTATTCGTAGCGCACTGGAAAAACATCATTCCGGTGGATAACAAGGGCAATGTTCTCTATAACAGCATAATATGGGCAGACGCCAGAGCGGCCGAACAGGCGAAGAAGCTCAACGACGCCGCCGGATTCTTTGTTGGTACGGGACAGGAGTACTGGCCAAGGCTGATGTGGCTGAAAGAAAAGGAACCTGATATCTGGAAAAACACCAACAGGATAATGGGGCTCAACACATATCTGAAATGGAAGGCTACAGGAGCCTTCGTAACGGAGCCATCTGACGATTTCATCCATTCATATAATCCGAAGATGCAGGAGCTCTATGACAAGATCCTTGAAGCGGCAGGCCTTAAAGAAGATCTGGATAAATTCCCGCCTATCAAGCCGGCGACCGATGAAGTGGGCAAGCTCAACGAGCAGTCGGCTCATGAAATGGGGCTCGTGCCTGGTATACCAGTATTCGGAGGTTTCGGAGATCTGCCGGCTATTACCGTAGGAACGGGATGCTGCAGGGAAAATATGGTCCACATTTACATGGGTACATCGTCGTGGCTGGTGCAGCTGATGCGTGAGAGAAGAGACAATTATTCGCCGCAGTGGTTCACCTTCGATAAGAATTTTGAAGCTGCGATGTTCTCGCTGCAGACGGGATGCATGGCTTTCGACTGGGCTGTCGATCAGTTCTACAACGCTGAGAGAAAGATATTGGGAGACGATGTCTTTGGCCTCGTGGACAGGGAAGTGAGCGAGACAGCTCCGGGAAGCGACGGTCTCATCGCCACTCACTGGCTGACGGGAGAACTTCCGCCGCTGGCAAAGAACGCCAAGGCGCTGTTCCTCAATGTCACGTCCGTTCATGACAGACGCCATATGGTAAGAGCTGTCATGGAAAGCGTATGTTACACTCACAGAAATTACCTCAAGACATATGAAGAGAAGAACGGGCTGAAACTGTCCTCTATCAGAGTAGTGGGCGGCGGAGCGGCCAGTGATGTCTGGATGCAGATGCTGGCCGACGTCCTCCAGGTAAAGGTAGAAGTTCCGGAAAGTCCTAGATATACCGGAGCTATGGGAGCTTACTACTGCGCCATGGTAGGTCTTGGCAAGATAGAGAACTATGACGCCATCTATGACGCCGTACGAATAAACAAGACATTCGAGCCGAGAAGCGAATATGCTGAAACCTATGAAAAGATGTTCGACGTATATGTCAAACTGTATCCGGCTCTCAGCGGGATATACGACGAGTTGAATGGCAAATACTGATATACAGGCGGCGGCGATTGTCGATGGTCTGCGGGAGGAGAGATTCCTGCCTCCCGCAGGCTGCGATATCCGATATTGAAAGGAATGATGTACGATGGGAGTGAACTCCGAAAAGAAAATATTGATCTGTGAATTTCACGAAGAGACGAATACCTTCAATCCTGTAGTCATGTCGGTGGAGGGTTTCAAGGTTGTGCGATATGCGGAAGGACAGGAGGCTTACGACCTTTGCCGGAAGATACCATGCGCGTTCCACGGCATGATAGATGGTGTGGAGGAAAAGGGCGGGAAGGTGATCCCGACCATTTCTCTCTATGGACCGTCAGGGGGTATCGTCGATGACAGTGTTTTTGAGCTTCTCTGTGAAAGGATGGAATACTACGTCGGATCAGTAACGGATTTTGACGCTGTCTGCGTATCTCTCCACGGGGCTACCTGTACAGTGAGCAGAGAGGACGCATGTGGAGATTTTCTGCAGTTTCTCAGGGATCTGGTGGGAGAGGATAAGATCATCGCAGCATCATGTGATCTCCATGCCAATGTAACGGAGAAGATGTTGAAGAACGCGGACATTATATGCAGCTATCAGTCCTATCCTCACGTAGATTTTTACGAGGCCGGATATCGAGCGGCTACCCTGTGCATGGATAAGCTGGCAGGGAAGCCGGTGAAATTGGCGGCGACTACGATACCGATGATGGTGCCTCCTACCGGCTACACATCTCTGGAAGGGGTGTTCAAGGATATAATAGACAGTGGAAAAAAGCTGGTGGAGGATGGAGAATTGTTGGATTTCAGCGTGCTTCAGGTGCAGCCGTGGCTGGATATCAAGGAGATCGGGTCTACGGTAATTGCTGTAGCCTCTGATGAGGAGACAGCGAAAAAGTACGCGGATATGCTGGCGGAACGTCTCTATGAGAATCGCGATGAATTCTGGCCGGATCTGATGACGGTTGATGAGGTCATAGATAAAGCGGAGAACAATACCACGGGAAAACCGGTCATACTGGTCGATGCTGCCGATTCGCCTAATGGAGGTGCCGTAGGAGACAGCGTTCTTCCGGCCATCAGACTTATGGAAAGAGGCTCGACTGTTTCAGCGGGTATGTTCGTAAAGGATCCGGAGGCCGTTAAAAAGGCCTTTGAAGTTGGCGTGGGCAATTCTGCGGAATTTTCGGTAGGAGCCGGATTTACGCCGGGAATGCCTGGGCCGCTGAAAGCTGTAGGACGTGTTCGTTCCCTTCACGACGGCTCCTTCAGGCAGGAGGGACCGGCAGGCAGAGGTTTTCCGTGCAATGTGGGAATGTCGGCTGTCATTTCTTTCGGCAATATCGATATCATGGTATGCGAAGAACCGGGAGCGTCGGGCGATCCTCAGATACTCAGGCATTTCGGCATCGAGCCGAAACTGTATGATCTCATTGTGGTCAAGGCTAATACGTCTTTCAAAGTACCGTACAGCGCCTTTGCTGATGATTTCTGCTATGCGGATACTCCGGGAGCGGGAGCGTCTAATCTGGAATACTTTGACTGGAAGAACCTGCCGAAAGGTTTCTATCCTTTCGATTTGCCGGAAGATTACGAATTGAAAAAAGCCAGGATATGGAGATAGCTTTGAGCTTTGTCTTTTACAGAAAAACGGGCTGTGACGGAGGAATCCGTCACAGCCCGTTTTGTCGATCCGCAAGGCCGGATCATTTGCCGGAAGATGATTTTTCCAGCTTTACTTCTCTGGCGAAGAACATCAGCACTATGTAGAAGATGGTGACCGCTATCATTGTTATCATCAGCATCCTGTGGTTGGTCCCGAAAAGACTGGCGGCACCCAGGAAGATGACACCGGCCACATTTCCGGCGAACATGAGCAGATCCTCGGATGTTCCTTCGGATGTCGGATAGCAGGATTCCGCGGCGAACGTCAACGTGAGTGGCGCTCCTCCCACGATGAAGAACCCGTAGAGGGCGGCTGCTACGGAGAGGCCGCTGAAGCCTTTCAGTACCAGGAAGAGAGCGAATCCTATGCATCCAATGATGTTGACTATTATCATATACGGCAGTCGTCTGTGCTGTTTATCCTTATCCGAGACGAGAGATATTATCAGGCTTCCTATTTATTTCCCGGCTGTCTGGGCTGCTATCAGCAGCTCCAGATATGATTTTCTGGTCAGATTTTCCCTGGGTATGTTCATCGCATCCAGAATGGAAAAGAGGTGCCGAAGGGCATCGTCCTTTGCGTCTTCTGATGGGGCCAGTGTCTCCAATTCCATATGAGCGGAAAGACCTGTCACGCAGTCGACACACAGGGTAATGGGGAATGGCCGTCCGGATCCGGCCGGGAGATTGAATTCACGGCGAGTCTTATCCACGGTAAAAACCGGGATGTAACCCAGGGATGAGAGAAGTTGCCTGGCTTCATCCGGATCGTTGACCATGATCTCATGTTCTATCCTGGTGCTGGAGCTGACATCCAGCTTGGGGCCTTTGTACGTGATGAAGCTTTCTTTCGATATATCTTGGGAACTGTTTTCCGGAGCATTGGTCAACGTGCTTTCCGAGTCCTTTGGATTCCCTTCCTGCCATCGAGAGCATGTTCGGACTCGCAGCGCTTCATCAGTCTTCATGAAGTCCCTGTCGACACCGTTGTAATATACGTCTGTTTCCCTGACGGTCATACAATAGGCAAATCCCAGATCTGCGGCGCTGTTCAGCAGCTGGCGGAAAGACGTATCGCCTATAGATGCTTTTATTTCAACTTCATACATGGTGATTTTCCTCCTTTACAGCCCTGTGTTTTCCGGAGACTGGCTACTGTCTGTGGATGGAGATGTAGGTTCGGCCTCAGGGCTTTCAGTCGGTGTTTCCTCCGGCAAGGATTCCGCAGGCTCCTGCTGAAGCTCCTGTGTCTGCTGGGTCTGAGCCGGCTGGTCGTTGCTTTTATCCTTGTAGACGAAGAAATAGTAATAAGCGGCTGCCGCAGCCATGGCCAGTATCAGCAGTGTTATGATGACGGCCAGGGCTACTGTCCCTGCGCTGCTTCCTTTCTTTTTGGTCTTGTGGACGATTTTTTTCCTGCCGGAGCGGGGCATCCTGGGCGCGGAAACGCCGGAACGTCTGGATTTCTTTTTAGTACGTTCTCGCGGCTGATCGTCGTTTCGGCGTTGTTCATTGCTGCGTCTTTGGCTGCCGGTTTGCTCCGATGAATCCCCACCGCGTCTTTGGCTGCCGCCTCTTCTGCCCTCGTTGTCTGCAGCACCGTTTGCCGCACTGTCACGCTGGGCCTGGCGGCGCTGCCGCAGATATTCCTCGTAGCTGTCCTCGTAATTGCTGCATTCGCTGTAATTACCCTCTCTGGCCGTCGGCTTTGGCACAGGCCAGCCGCAGCCGGGGCATTTATCCGCGTACTGAGAGATTTCCCTTCCGCATTCCGGGCATCTGATCAATGCCATTTTTATCACCTCATTTTCATGTTACAGGAATTATAGCATCTGTATATCAAGGTTGTGTGAGAGAATGGGATTTGAGTGAAAAATCGTGGATCGGATGGCGGTCAATGTATTTTTTGGGAATTTAGCTATACTTTTTTCTGTGAAAATTAAAAAGTAAGTATAGTCGACGGATGGAAAGCAGGCGAAAAATCGCGGTATGAGGGGGTATTTTTATGGCTTGCGCTGCACGTCGGCATGCCAGTCGGTTGTAAAAGAACAGTGGGACGGGATTTTGACAGATATGGGCAGGTGCAAGCTCTACTTAAAATTCCATTTTTATGAGATCAAGTATAATTTCGATGGGGAATTTAACTCCTGATATAAATTCAAGACGATAAATACCGGGGATGGGTATTTGAGATTAGAGATGTACGACAGCAAGCGGTGATAGTACGCCAGACGGGAAAGGCCACGGAAGCGGGTTATGAGCCCTTTTGGGCTTTTTATGGGCTTCATGAGATAAACGCATTGAGTTTTTCGCGGGAAACGGTATAATGGTTTAATAAGTCAAAGGACAGATGTCGCGAAGGAGAATGAAAATGAAAACCATAAGATTATTATATCCTGATTACCTGAGCGGAGGGCTGGACACGTATTACTTCGGTGCGGAGCTGCTGTCTCATATCGTTCCGGCCAATGAGAACCAGCCGTTGCTGAGAGTGGAGCTGGGACCGCCTGACGGAAGGTCGCGGCAGGTGACGGATGGCATATACGGAAAGGCTGAGGTGGTGGACGGGATCAAGAAGGCCGTCTCCGTCATCGAATCGGCGGCACCGGACAGGATAATCACCCTTGGAGGTAACTGTATCGTTTCCCAGGCGCCTTTCGATTATCTTCACGGACTGTACGACGATGTGGGGATAGTCTGGATAGATGCCCATCCTGATGTATCTTCGACAGATGATTATCCCAACGCTCATGCCATGGTACTGAGAGCACTGATGGGACACGAGGAAAGCGCCCTTTCGGAGCTGATGAAAAACAGACCATTTAAAGCTGATGAGATAATGTATGTGGGATTGCAGGGGCTCCATCCTTATCAGGAGAAATTCCTCAGGGAGATGGGCGTCGATCATAAGATACAGACGGATGAATTCGTATCGGACGGCGAGATAAGGGATTTCATCGGACGCTTTGAGCACATATTGGTACATTTTGATATCGATGTGCTGGATGCGGAGCTGTTCCATTCCACTTACTTTGCCAATAAGGCTTTGACCGGAGACGGCAGCGGCGGCGGAAGAATGACTTTCGAAAGGCTGTCCCGGGTGTTGGGGATGATAACAGAAGAGTCCAATGTAGTGGGCTTCACCATTGCCGAATATCTGCCTTTCGACGAGCATAAGCTCCACGATATGCTGGCAGGACTCAGAATTTTTACGGAGTGATGAGAGCAAAGAGGCGGTGACAGAGGACTGGAGGAAGGATATGACGAGAAAAACAGACCCTAAGGAGACGGCGCGGGCTCAGGCCTTTGAAATGTGGATAAAGGCGCCCATGCCTATGGTGACGCTGTTCAAGACTATAGATGTGACGAGGCTGGTGAAGCTCAGCCGCAAGGGAGGATATAAATTCAATATGCTCATGTGCTGGTGCATCGGCAAGGCGGCGTCACAGACGGAAGAGTTTTATATGCTTCCGGAAGACGATAAGATGATCGTCTATGACGGCATAGCTGTCAGCACGGTGGTGGATTTGGGAGGCGGGGGAATAAGTACCTGCGACATCCCCTTCTGCGATGATATGGGACAGTTCAGCCGTGAATATCTGCGACTGACGAAGCAGGTCGGGATCAGCGGGCAGCCATACGACCTGAGTCAGGAGCGGATGGTCATCGGCACTTCGGCCCTGACGGGATATGACATCGATGGAGCGGTAAATATCTATTCCGGAGTCTATAACAATCCCTTTCTTATCTGGGGACGGTACAGGAAGGGTCTGCTCAGGACTACCCTTCGGGTGTCGTTTCAGTTTCATCACACCCAGATGGACGGTATACCGGCGGCGGAATTCCTGGAAACGGTGCAGCGTGAGATAAACAGGCTGAATGTGTGAGAGGGGGGGAGCGGATGGATATACGAAAAATCGAGGGGAGAGATATCGACGGGGCGATAAGCCTCATTGGGAAGGTACGACGGCCGGACGTTCACGGTGAATTCTTCTCCCTATGCTGTGGAGGTTTCTCACAGATTGGGATCTGAAGATACGGATAGCCGTCGATCGGCCGACGGAATGATATTCACACCTATGAAATTCGAAAAAAGTGAAAGGTCTGAAATACGAGACGGACGGGAGGGAAGGAATATGAACCGATATGAGATAGTAGATGAGAGAAACTGGGAGCGGGCGATCCACTGCGCCGTTTTCAGAGACTGTGTCGAGCCGGCTTTCTGTGTGACCTTTGAAGCCGACATCACCGATTTCAGAAAAGCGGTGAAGGAGCAGGGCCTTTCCTTTACTATGGCCATGGTCTACGCTGTTTCGAAGTGCGCTAACGAGATAGAGGCTTTCAGATATCGTTTCCTGGACGGAAATGTGGTGTTGTTTGACAGAATAGATACGGCCTTTACATATATGGCTCCGGGTGACCGGCTGTTTAAAGTAGTGAACGTGCCTTTTACAGACGACATGGCGGAGTACTGCCGAACGGCGTTGGAGGCAGCTCAGGTGCAGAAGGAATATTTTACCGGCCCACTGGGAAACGACGTGTTCCAGTGCTCTCCTATGCCGTGGGTGACATACACACATATTTCACATACCAATTCGGGAAAAAGGGATAACGCGATGCCCCTTTTTGACTGGGGGAAATATCACGAGAAAGACGGGCGGACGGTGATGCCGGTTTCGGTCCAGGCTCATCACTCTTTCGTGGACGGCATACATATAGGTGAGTTCGTGGAAAAGCTGCAGCAGTTTTTTGACAATTTTTGATGAGATCTGCGAAATATTTATCTGGCAGGAATGGTGGTAAATAATGGTGAGAATGTCTGATTATAAGAAATTGGCCTTGATGAAAACGGTCGCATGCCGGACCGGAAGGCGTACTGATATACGGTATGTCAATGTGAGACATCATCCTATTCATATACATGACGGATGTGAGATATTATATTTGATAAAAGGCAGTCTCAACGTGAAGATAAGTTACGAGACCTACAGGCTGGAGGAAGGAGATTTCCTGCTGATAAATCCGTATGAGACTCATGCGCTGGGAGATGCGGGGAGCGAAAATGGCAATATCGCGGCTATAATACAGTGTGGAGAGGAGTTGTACGGGAAAAAGGACGGCATCCTCATGTGGCAGGCCACCCTGTACAATAAGGATAGTCATCTCCACCAGCAGGTAAAGACGATGATCAGGGAGATTCTCGCGGCAGACATGAAGACAGGAGATGGATCGGGTCGGCAGACTGATGAAAAGCTGCGGGATCTGCTGGATTTCCTGAAGAACAACTATAATATAGAGAATTACGACATCGTGAGGGAAGAGAAGAACGAGTTCGCCGAAAACCAGATGCTTTCCAGGCGAATCAACAGCATTATAGTGTATCTGTGTCATCATTATGATGAGTCCCCTACATTGCAGGCTATAGCTGACGCTCACGGAGTCAGCAGGTATTATCTGTCGCATATGATAAGGCGCGCTTTCGGGTTTTCTCTGCAGGAGCTGCTGGGAATAATGAGGGCGGAGCGGGCTGAGCTTTACTTGTTGGCGACAGACTGGCCGGCCGGCGTCATCTCCGATAAGGTGGGATTTTCTTCATACCAGTATTTCAACAAGTATTTCAAGATGTGCTTTCATATGTCTCCGGTAAAATACAGGAAGGCGAAGGCTGCCGATACGCCGGGCAAGACCGGCTTCGATGAGGAGGCCGTCAGCGTGGAGAAAGCCTTCGGAACGATGAAAGGCGGAGGATCTGAGACCGTCACCATAACGCTGAGACTTTCGGAGGGAGGGTGCGTCGTCCAGATGGGCGACCGAAGGCTGCGGCTCAGCGGCGGCGACAGCCTTTGTCTGGAAGAGCGAGATGTGAAGGAAGGGATATATATATAAAAGTAGAGCAACTTCGCGAATAAAGACGGCAAGAAACGGATATCTTATCGTCTTTATTTTTTGTATATTTAAAATAGTTTTTAAATGAGGAAAAGCGGAGGTGAAAATATGGGAGACACATTATTCTATAACGGAGCGATATATACGATGAACGGAGACTATCCGGAGGCGGAGGCTCTGCTGGTAAGAGACGACAGGATATTATACGTGGGAATGCTGAGTGAAGCGGAGAAAATGGCTGCGGCGGATGTCCTTAGATACGATCTGCGGGGAAGGATGCTGCTTCCGGGCTTTATCGACGCACATTGCCATCCGTCGCTGTGCGCCTTTTTCTCATCGGGGATACTGCTGAGTGTGGACATGACCAGGGAAGAGGTCGAGGATGCGGTAAAGGAATACATAGACCGGCACCCGGAGCGGGAAACATATTTTGGGATCGGATATCCGGAAGTCGCTTACGATGAGAAAGGTCCGAGGAAAGAAGTGCTGGACGCCATGTGTCCCGATAAACCGGTGATGATCCTGGGCAGCGGAGGCCATGAGGGCTGGTGCAATTCAAAGACCTTTGAGTTGGCGGGGATCACGAAGGAAACGCCGGATCCGGTACCGGGATTTCAGTATTTTGAACGGGACGAGGACGGGCAGCCTACGGGGCACCTGGTGGAAACAGATGTGCAGGAGATGATTTTCGGTAAGATAAATTTCTTCGATCAGGAGATATTGGGACAGAGTTACCTCGACGCTTTTGACGATTATTGCAGAGCAGGCGTCACGACACTGGCTGACTGCGGCGCCATGAAGTATATGGAGGGGGTCAGCATACCGTTTTTCCAGCAGTATTACGCCGATGGAGAGAATTGCAGACTCCGTGTTTCGGGCTGCGCCTTCACAGGGTCTGTCGACGATCTGGAGGATAATTTCAAAAGGCTCAGGGAGCGGCGTGACAAGTACGCGGGCGATCTCTACAAGGTGGATACATATAAGCTGATACTGGACGGGACTATCGAGTCCAGGAGCGCCAGTATGATGGAACCTTACGTGGAAGACGGATCAGTGGTAGCGCCTCTTCTGGAAGGAAAAGAATTGCAGGATCTCTTCGTGCGTGCAGCGTCCGAAGGCTTCGACATCCACTGTCACGCTATCGGCGACAGGGCTATCCATGAGGTGCTGATGGCGGCGAAGGCAGTGCGCGAAGCGGGGTATGATGATATCAGGATAACCAACGCCCACACCGAGTATGTATTGGAAGAGGATGCGCCTCTCTTTGGAAAGTATGATGTGATCGCCAACACCACAGGCGTGTGGCATTATGGTGGAAAGCCCAATAAGGGCAATATCATAAGCGAGAAGGCTTCGGATCCGTTTTACATGAAGCCTATCATCGATCACGGGGCGAAGGTTTCGCTGGGGAGCGACAGGCCGGTAGATCTGTATGGATATGAGCCGCTGAAGAGCATAGAGATGGCGATGACCAGGAAGATGTACGGTGTCGAGGACGCTCCGGAACTGGAGCCTGAAGGCGGTGGCATGACCTTGCAGCAGTGCCTCGAAAGCTATACCTCCAGCGCCGCTTACCAGCTTCATATGGAAGATAAGATCGGGACGCTTGAGGCCGGGAAATACGCGGACCTGACGATGCTGGAAAAGGATCTTTTCAGTGTGGATCCACGAAGGATCCATGAGGTAAAGATCGAGATGACCATGATGAATGGAAAAATCACATATGAAAGATAATCACAAGGCGAGACAGGCAGCATTCCTGTCTCGCCTTGTATCTTAAGGGTGTATGGGATGTTCTACAGTATGCTCCTCCAGGCAGGCTGCAGCGCAAACGCATCGTATCAGCTTGTTATAGAACTACGTCGCAGCATTGAAAGTCGTTGTCGATATAGTGGGCGATGAAGCTGGCCTTGAACTGTCTGTCTCCGCAGATAGAAGAGCCGTCTTGATTTTCCCCGACACTGAGGTCTTCCGGCAGGACAAACTTGATGCAGTCTATTTTCACATCACGGCATCTGTTCCTGTTGTGAGCAGGGATAGTCATGGTCTTGAAGCCTCTCTTGTATTCAAGACCCTCCGAATCCACCTCGGTTACTATTGCCGCCAACGCTACGCGTTTGCCGGGGCATACGTTTTTCAGCGTCACGCTGAGCTGAAGGATGCGGCCGGCAGACTGCATCATCAAGTCTCAGGAATCGAATACCAGAGAATCCTCACAGCCGTCTATAGTGATGTCCAGTGGCTGAGGGCAAGGCTCGGTCACCAGGACCTCACCGCAGTCGATGTTGATGACCGGATCGGGGAAGATGGCGGCGTTGCCTTCGGCAACAGCAGTATTGGAAAAGCTCACGATGCCTATGCGGCTTCCGGCGCCTATCTGACCGTCCTGTGTTCCCCCGGTGGCATCCGCGATGATATCGATGAATTTCTTCACCCCATTCTTCAGATTGGCGAGAGGACTCCCGGCCATGCTCTGCGAACGATCCAGCAACAGGACTATATCGGTCGGGTTGCTGACGATATCCGGAGAAGCAGTGAGCGATAACTTTATATTGAAGGTTTCCTCGCAGCTTATGCGGGCCGTACTTATTTCCTTATTGGCGTTGGTTATACCCATGGTATTTTTCCTTTCCGAGTCCCGGTTTGTCATCAGGGACTCCATATATGTTATGTACGTTCGCCGGGAGCTGTGAAAACCGCAGCGGCCAAACCTCCGGAAAGGGATTGAATCGCCGCAAAAAAAGAAGTAAAATCAATGTACTGGTCGCGACGGAAAAGAAAAAGGAAGTGAGATGAAATGACAGAAAAAAACGATTACAGGATACGCGCAGAAGGACCTGACGATTATCGGAAAGTGGAAAATCTGGTTCGGGAGGCATTCTGGAACGTCTACAGACCAGGATGTTATGAACACTATGTGCTGCATCGTTACAGAGGCAGGGAGGACTTCGTTCCTCAGCTGGATCTGGTGCTGGAAAAAGACGGTGACATCATCGGTCACATCATGTACGTCCGTGGAAAGATACAGGCTGATGACGGCAGTGAAATCCCCGTCATGACTTTCGGCCCGCTCAGCATCCATCCCGACTGGCAGCGGAGAGGCTTTGGGAAAGCGCTGGTGGACTTTTCGCTGGAAAAGGCCGGAGAAATGGGAGCGAAGGTCGTTTGCATAGAGGGAGATATCGGGTTTTATGGAAAGTCCGGTTTTGTAGCAGCTGCTGAAAGGGGCATACGTTACGGTGATGATCCCGAAGGAGCCGATGCTCCGTATTTTCTCATAAAGGAGCTGAAAGAAGGTTTTCTTGAGAATGTTACCGGAAATTATAGCGCGCCGGATGGGTATTTCGTTGATGAGGAAGAGGTGGCGCGGTTTGACGCCGGATTCCCAAAGAAGGAAAAGCTGAGGCTGCCGGGGCAGCTGGAGTGAAGGAGAATAGGGAAGGAGCAGCTGAAAAATGAAGGCAGGAACGGCGTTGGAATTGAAGGTCAAAAGATTTGAGGAGCTGACGGCGGCGGAACTTTATGAGATACTCAGGGTCAGGATGGCAGTGTTCATCGTGGAGCAGAAATGTCCATATCAGGACATCGATGGTGTGGATCATATCAGTACCCATTTTTTCTATGAGGAAAGGGGTAAAGTACTGGCTTATCTCAGAGTCTTCCCGAGAGACAGGGAGAGCGGGATCTTCCAGATCGGAAGGGTTCTGACGGTTCGACGGGGGTGCGGCCTGGGAAAAGCACTGATGGAAGATGCTCTGGGATTGATAAAAACAGAAGGCGTTGCAGAGAAGCTGGTCATGAAGGCACAGTCTCATGCCATAGGTTTTTATGAAGGGCTGGGATTCCGGGTGAGATCTGACGAGTTTTTGGAAGACGGAATCCCCCACGTGATGATGGAGATGGGACTTAAATGAAGATAAGTGAAGTGACGGGAGACAAAAAGCGATATCTTTCCCTGCTGCTTTGTGCGGATGAACAGGAGAATATGATAGACCGGTATCTGGATAATGGGACTATGTATATATTGACAGAGGGCGGCGCAGTACGGGGAGAATGCGTCGTTACCGATGAGGGAGATGGGGTCCTTGAAATCAAAAATATAGCGATAGAACCGGAATCACGAGGAAAGGGATATGGGAAAGCGTTGATAGATTTCATCGGCGAAAGGTATGAGAGACGATATCGCATTTTACAGGTGGGGACAGGCGATAGCAAGGCAACGGTCCCTTTCTATGAAAGGTGCGGCTTTCATCGTTCTCATATGATCAAAAATTTTTTCACGGATAATTACGATCATCCTATATATGAAGGCGGCGTTCAGCTGATCCACATGGTTTATCTGCGGCGTAAGCTGTAGAAGGTAAGGAGGACAGGAAAGATGTTTAATTGCATCCTCGTCGGCATCGGAGGATCTATCGGTTCAGTGGACAGAATTTGACGGAAAGCATTGGTTTGCAGGAAATTTTGCCGGATTCTCAATGGAAAGCGAAAATCCGGCAGCTTTGACACGAGAATGTGCCGGGTTTTCCGGGAAGGCAAAAAATTCGGCAGTAAATCACGGCGATGAGAGTCATGAGACGAGAAACCGTTCCAGTTATTTACATACCGTTGCCGAATTTCTCTCTCATGATGAGAATTCGGCAGGCGATGTGCCGGATTTTCAATCAAAACGTGGAATCCGGCAAGAAGTTGTGTCAGGCGTGCCGGATTTGAGAAGAATTTTAAAAATCCGGCAGGAAACATTGCAGGAGGATATCAGTGGCCGCGTTTGGCAGGAGGTGAAGGCCATGAGATTGAAAAACGTATTGATCGTCGTCAGGGATATTGAAAGGTCGAAGCGATTCTATCACGACTTGTTTGGACTTAACGTAGTCCTCGACAACGATGGGAATGTGATATTGACGGAAGGGCTGGTACTCCAGGATGAGAAGATATGGAAAGGCTTTCTGGGGCGGGACATCGTGCCGGAGAGCAATTCCTGCGAGCTGTATTTTGAGGAGAAGAATATAGAGGCTTTTGCTGAGCGCCTCCAACGGCTCTATCCTTCCATCAGATATGTAAACAGGCTCATGACTCACAGTTGGGGACAGAAGGTGATAAGGTTCTATGACCCTGACGGCAATCTGATAGAAGTCGGCACGCCGATGGCATGAAAAGGTTTCAGCCACAGCGCTGACGACGGTCATCATAGCAGGCATATACATCGATAAAAAGGCGAAGACGGATACGGAGGCAGAGAAATGAATTCGTTGATATTTACAAAGAAAGGGATAGTGTACAGTATCATATTTTTTGTGATGTTTCCATTGTGCTTTCAGTGTGCCTTGCTGGTGGAAAGATGAAGCTGCGGGAATACAGGGAAGAGGACTGCAGGGAGCTGGCCAGGCTGTTTTACGACACGGTTCATACAGTCAATGGGGCGGACTACACGGGGAAGCAACTGGATGCGTGGGCGCCGGAGGACATCGACTTGGCAAGCTGGAACCAGTCGTTTCTGGAGCATCATACTGTTGTCGCGGTTCGGGACGGGATCATCGCGGGTTTCGGAGACATGGAGGATGGAGGATATCTGGACAGACTGTACGTTCACCGGGAGCACCAAGGTAAAGGTGTCGGCTCCGCCATCTGCGATAGATTGGAGCGAAAAGCGCGGGGCAAGGTCGTCGTCCATGCTTCCATTACGGCCAGACCTTTCTTTGAAAGGAGAGGTTACAGGGTCGTGAAGGCGCAGCAGGTGGAAAGGAGAGGCGTCGCCCTGGTTAATTTCATCATGGAAAAGGATACAGGCTGCGTCGTAAGGAAGATGAGAAAAGACGAGATACAGCTGCTGGATGATTTCCTTTACGAAGCTATATTCGTTCCGGAGGGGACGGACCCTCCGCCGAGGGATATCGTAGAAAAGCCTGAGCTGCGGATCTACACGGAAGGGTTCGGAGGTTCAGCGCACGACAGGGCGCTGGTGGCCGAGACAGACGGCCGGGTGGTCGGCGTCATATGGTCACGCATCATGGATGATTATGGGCATATCGACGATGGCACACCTTCTATGGCTATGGCAGTAAAGGACGGACACAGGGGCAGGGGTACGGGGACGGCGCTGCTGGATGAGATGCTCCGTACATTGAGGAAAGCCGGATATCCTATGGTTTCCCTGTCAGTCCAGAAGGAAAACTACGCGGCGGCCATGTATCTGAAGGCCGGTTTTAAGATCCTGGACGAAACCGATGAGGAATACATCATGGTGGCCCATCTGTAGACAAAATTACTGAAAGGCGGTGATATCATGCAGGGACCAAACCCTAAAGCGATACATCCTAACGAAAACATACCCAGTGTTTGCTTCATCAGAAACACCATTACAAGGCCCAATATCATCGTCGGGGAATACACATATTACGATGACCCGGCTGATTCGGAAAATTTCCAGGAGCACGTAACCCATCATTATGAGTTTATCGGCGACAAGCTCATTATCGGGAAATTCTGCGCCATCGGCAAGGGTATTGAATTCGTCATGAATGGGGCGAATCATCGGATGAACAGCGTGACTACATATCCGTTTAACATCATGGGCGGCGGCTGGGAAAAGTGTACGCCTGCCATCGAGGACCTGCCCATCAAAGGTGACACTGTCGTGGGAAACGACGTGTGGATAGGTCAGAACGTGACGGTGATGCCGGGCATCCACATCGGAGATGGTGCTGTGATCGCAGCTGACTCCGTGGTGACAGGAGACATCCCGGCGTATCACATCGCAGGCGGCAATCCATGCCGCGTAATCAGAAAGCGGTTTGACGACGCGCTGATCGAGCACTTGTTGAAGCTCCGCTGGTGGGACTGGGATGCGGAGAAGATATCCGACAATCTGGAAGCGCTGTGCAGCGGAGATCCGGGAAAGATAATGGAGATAGGACCGGAGGAGGGAAGAACGTGAGAAACCCGTGGCAAGAGATTTCACTTGATGATTATGAGAACCATATGAAATTGGATTCCGTCATGCAGCTTCAGACTCTGGACAGCATGATGAAGGAACAGCTTAACGATTATCCCGTGTTCAGCGTGATGATACTCGGTGTTGCCGGCGGAAACGGTCTCAGACATGTTCCAACGGACAGGATATCGAAGATATACGGCGTGGATATAAATCCCCGGTATCTGGAGGAAACAGTGGCCAGATATGGGTATATGGGCGAGACGCTGGAATGTCTTTGCATCGACTTGTGCGAAAACTTGGAAGAATTGCCTCAGGCTGATATGGTCATCGCCAATCTGCTGGTGGAGTACATCGGGTATGAGGCATTTCAGCGAGTCGTGGAAAAAGTGTCGTCGCCGATCGTTTCGTGTGGGATTCAAATCAACGGCGAGGAAAGTTGGGTATCCGATTCTCCGTACATCCATGTGTTCGACGGTCTGGATAAAGTTCATCATCAGATGGAGGAGTGGGGGTTGGAGGAAGCCATGTCAGCAACAGGATATGTTTTGTCCAGGAGGGCGGAATCTCCTCTTCCCAACGGGAAAAAGCTGGTCAGAATGGATTTTAAAAACTTTGATTGAGAGAATAGCGGGCGTGCGGCTCGCTTTTTTATTTCGCTCGCGCAAGGCGAATGAGCGCCGGGTGGGCGAGCATGCGCCGGGCGGACGGATATGCCTCAGGCGGATAAATATTTCCATGTCCGAAAACGGCTAGTTTTTCCGCGGCGCCGTGGTATAATCTAGCAAGAAGGAGCTGTGAGAAGCTATGAAAGAGAAGAGAGAGTTCTTGTATGAGATCTTGAAAGCCAGAGATCCCAGATATGACGGCAGGCTTTTCGTGGGAGTGCTGTCTACCGGGATATATTGCCGTACCGTCTGCAATGCTAAACTGCCTAAGGCCGAGAATTGTGTGTATTTCAGGACTGCGGCGGAAGCGGAGAAGGCCGGGTTCAGACCTTGTCTTCAATGCAGACCGGAGCTGGCGCCTGGCTTTGCGCCTGTGGATGCCACTTCGTCTCTGGCGCGAAAGGCCGCGGAGCTGATAGAAAGCGGCTGCGGCAGCGACGAGAGCATTTCTGAGATAGCGGAAAAGCTGGGCTGTACGGACAGACATCTGCGACGGGCTTTTGAGATGGAATATCATGTCTCGCCGGTCCAGTACCGTCAGACGTGCCGTCTGTTGCTGGCCAAGACGCTGCTGACCGACTCGGAGCTTTCTGTCACGGAAGTGGCTATGGCATCCGGGTTCGGGAGCCTGAGGCGATTCAACGAGCTGTTCAGGAAGCGGTACAGGCTGACGCCCACTGCCCTGAGACGGAGTGTCGCAAAGGACGGGGAAAGAAAGGCGGTCGGCGTTACGCTGGGCCTGGGTTACCGTCCGCCGTATCAATGGGACAGGCTGTTGAAGTTTCTCAGCTACAGAGCGATCCCGGGGGTGGAGATCGTCAGGGACGGCGTCTATTATCGTACGGCGAGGCTGTCTGTGAAGGACGGCCGGGAGGTGACGGGATGGATAAAGGTCGGCAACAATGATGATAAGGACAGGCTCCAGGTGACCATATCCGACTCTCTGCTGCCGGTGCTGCCTCAGGTGTTGAGCCGCATACGCCGTCAGTTCGACTTGTATTGCGAGCCGTCGGTAGTGCAGGAGAAGCTGATTTCTATGGATGATATAAAGCCGGGGCTATTCGTTCCCGGAACCCGCATACCGGGGTGCTTCGACATGTTCGAGATGAGCGTGCGGGCTGTGCTGGGGCAGCAGATAACCGTAAAGGCGGCGACTACGCTGGCAGGAAGGTTTGTAGAGAAATTTGGTATTCAGACGGAGACGGGTATAGAAGGACTGGACTTCGTATTTCCATCGGCCGAACAGATACTTTCCCTGGGAGATCGCACGGAAGGAGAGTTGTCGGCTCTCGGTATCATCTCATCGAGGGCCAGGACTATCTGCAGCCTGGCAGAACTGATAGCGTCGCGGGAAACAGGCTTCGAGCTGTGGGCAGATCCGGAGGCGGAGATGACAAGGCTCGTGGAAATACCCGGCATCGGCCCGTGGACAGTCGGATACATCGCCATGCGGGCTTTCGGCTGGACTGACGCTTTCCTGGAGACGGACCTGGGCGTAAAGAAGGGACTGGCTCCCCGCAGCCGGAAGGAAATGCTGGAACTGGCGGAAAGCTGGCGGCCGTGGCGAGCATATGCCGTTATGTGTATCTGGAACGCTTCGGAGTAGCAGGAAGAAAGTCATCGGAGCACAGATCAGAGAAAGGAGAAGAACATGTTTTACAAGACATTTTACCCCTCGCCGATAGGGAATCTCACATTGGGAAGCGATGGAGACAACCTGGTCGGACTGTGGATAGAAGGACAGAAATATTACGAGGACACGGTGGACGAGGAGATGATACACAGGGACGACGTGCCGGTGTTCGATGAGACAAGGGAATGGCTGGACAGGTATTTCAACGGAGAAGAGCCGGAGATATCAGCGCTGCCGATGGCGCCCATAGGCGGTGAGTTCCGGCAGGCGGTGTGGAAGATACTGTGTGATATCCCATACGGGGAAGTGACTACATACGGCGAGATAGCCAGGAAGATAGCCACCATGAAGGGCAAGGACTCCATGTCGGCCCAGGCTGTGGGCGGCGCTGTAGGCCATAATCCCATATCCATCATCATCCCGTGTCACAGGGTCGTAGGCACCAACGGCAGCCTGACGGGATATGCAGGGGGTATCGACTTGAAGATATGGCTGCTGGAACATGAGGGGGTGGACACCTCCAGGTTTTTCGTTCCTAAAAAAGGGACGGCACTGTAAGGAGGTGCGGACATGGAAATAAGGGTATTGCGGTATTTTCTGGCCGTAGCGCGGGAGGAAAGCATTACGAAGGCCGCCGAGGTGCTTCATATCACTCAGCCGACCCTGAGCCGTCAGATATCTCAGCTGGAAGAGGGGATGGGAGTCAGGCTGCTGGAGCGGGGAACGAGGAAGGTGACACTTACCGAGGAAGGCCTGCTTTTGAAGCGGAGAGCCGAGGAAATACTGGAGCTGGTAGATAAGACGGAAAAGGAAATAGCGTAGCAGGAAAAAAATGTAGGAGGAGTCGTATCAGTGGGCTGCGGAGACCTGGCAGCAGTCCAGATCCTTCCCGATATCTTTCGCCGCTTCCATGAACATTATCGGCAGTTACATTCGACATCTACACGGCTACTGCCGACCACATAAAGGACAGGATAGACCGGGGACTGACGGATGTCGGTCTGCTGCTGGAGCCTGTCGATATGGAGAAATATGAATTCATCAGGCTGGACAGGGCTGAACGGTGGATAGTCGTCATGCATCCCGGGTCGCCGCTGGCACAGAAAGATTATATCACGGCGGAGGATCTCAAAGAGGTACCTCTCATCCTTCCTCGGCGTCTCAATGTCAGGAGCGAGTTGGCCCACTGGTTCGGTGAGTATTACGACGAGCTGAATGTACTGTTTACCAGCAATCTGCCTTCTAACAGCGCTGTCATGGCGCATAACAGGCTGGCATGCGCCATTGCGATACAGGGGTCGATATCCTTCTGGGACAGGGAAAAGATAGTTTGCTGTCCATTGTCGCCGGAATTGAGCGCCAACAGTGTACTGGCCTGGAAACGTCAACAGCCCTTCGGTCTGGCTGCCGCCAGGTTCATCGAATTCCTGAAGGAAACGCTGGAAAAGTCTTTCAATACGTTGTTATGATTTCAATGTTGCAGTCAGGTTTTCAACTAACCTGCGGTCGGACCGGCTGTCGATCCATGCTTTTAAAGCATGAAACATCATAAAAACAAGGTATTAGACATGGTAAAACAGCAAATCTATAATGTAAGCGTGACAGGAAGAATATATCCCTTTCAGGCTTACATTTTTTGTGCTGCGGGCGGCGCGGGATCGGTCGGGAAAGCGGGGATATGAAACGATGAGATGAAAGAAGATGGAGGTGCTGTTTATGAAGCGACTTACAGTATGTATATTGGTTTTCCTGATGGCCGTTTCGCTGGCGGCCTGTGGTCAGGAGCAGCAGGGAAGCGGTGAAAGCGAACCGGCTGACAATCAGTCAGAGGCCGAAGCGCAGCCGGCTGACGGAGACGGCAGTGTGCTGATAGCGTATTTCTCATGGGCGCAGAATGCCGAGACGGATGAGGACGTGGATGCCGTCACGTCGCCGAGCGTTGTGGCGCCGGGAGATGTGCAGCGGCTGGCAGGCTGGGTGCAGGAGGGTACAGGCGGCGATGTCTTCACCATACAGGTGACGGAGCCGTATCCTTCGGATTGGGATGAATGCCTTGACAGGGCAAACGAGGAGCGGGCTGAAAATGCCAGACCGGAGCTGACAGCCCAGGTGGAGAACATGGATGATTACGATACGGTCTTCATCGGCTATCCCAACTGGTGGTACGGGGCGCCGATGGCGGTGCTGTCATTTCTGGAGGATTACGATTTTTCCGGAAAACAGGTGTATTTGTTCTGCTCTCACGGCACGGGTGGGCTGGCTAACAGCGTAGAGGACATCAGTGATTCTGTAAGCGGCGGCGAGATATCCGAGAATGTCTTCGATGTCTACGAGGAAGATGCTGCGTCGTCGAGAGATGACATCATGGACTGGCTGGGTCAACTGGGGTATTAGAGGGGAGATGGTCTCTTGAAACGGCAGATGAAACTGAAACTCCTGGTCGATATGGTGATGACGGCACTGCTGCCGTGTCAGATGGCATATATGCTGATAGGCGAGACGGCCCACGAGTGGATGGGGACGGCCATGCTTGTCATGTTCATCGTCCACAACATCCTCAACAGAAAATGGTATGGAAATCTGTTCAAGGGCAGATACAGCGCTGGACGTGTCCTGAGGATCGGTGTCAACTTTATGGTATTCCTTTCCATGGCAGGACTGATGGTCAGCGGAATCATCCTGTCGAGGGAGGTGTTTGCATTCCTGCCGCTGGAAGGAGGGCTGGGCTTTGCCAGGACTCTCCACATGGTATCGGCTTATTGGGGATTTATACTGATGAGTGTTCATCTGGGGCTGCACTGGGGGATGGTGATGAACGTAGTGAAAAAGGCGGCGGGGATATCATCCGCCTCGAAGGTGCGCAGTCTGATCGTCAGGGCAGTTGTGCTGGCAGTCTGTTGTTTCGGCGGGTACGCCTTGATACGCAACAACATAGCTGATTATCTGTTGATGAGGAGCCAGTTTGTGTTCTTCGATATGGAAATGCCTCTGGCTGTATTTTTCGCGGAGTATCTGGCGATGATGGGACTTTGGGGCTGCCTGGCCTACTATGTGGACTGGGTCCTGGCGACCTGTTGACCTGCCGGCTCAACGGGCCGGCAGGCCGTTTCACCTATCCCTTGACCACACTGGACATGCCGTTGCATATCAGTCTGGTGGCCATATCGATGAGATCTTCCAGCGGCAGCTTCTTCCCGTCGGCGACCCACTGGCGGTACAGCAGCGCCGAGTTGGCTCCGTAATAGGCGAAGACCAGATTTTCCGCGTACTGGTCCAGGCCGAATACGCCGCGGTTGGTCTCCTTCCTGTAGTCCATTATCTTCTTGTTTATGCGCATCCACACCGTCTGATAGCTTCCGTTGCACAGCAGCTTCTCGTGGAGGGGCGACATTACGGCGGCGTGCTCGAAAAACAGACGCACGAGGTCGCGGATGTCCTTCATGCTGCTGTAGGACACGTCCTGTCTGATGAAAGTCTCGGCTATCTCATCCTGAAGTTCTCGCAGCAAATCGTCCAGGTCGGTGTAGTGGAGGTAAAAGGTCTTGCGGTTTATCTGGGCCCGGGCGGCCAGCTCTTTGATGGTTATCTGTTCGTAATCCATTTCGCATATCATCTCTTCGAATGCGTCCCGGATGGCTTTCTTCGTCTTTCGGACCCGAAGGTCTTCTTTTTTCTTTTCCATGGATATTCAACTCCCTTCTGAGAATTATTCCTCTTACAACGAGTGCGGCAATGTGGCTCTCGAGGAAAGGGACAGCGACGCACGGCCGGCCATCGCCAAACTGCCGGATTCCATAGATCAGTATGACAGGATACTGATAGGCTACCCTATATGGCTTGCGTACCACAAATTGATACAATGCACCCAAATTGCTTGAATGGGTGCATTTGAAATCGACATAAAATTCGCTTTTCGCTCCTGCACTTGGCAGGGGCTTTTTAGTACCATAAAAGTGTAGCAGTTAGAGAACATTCACTACTTGCTGCACTTATTTTATATAATGAGGGAAGTAGTTGGTCTGGCGAGGCGCTTTTTTGGGTCTTCGCATCCGACATAAAAACCGTCAACCAGCCCCTTGTTATATGAACTCGTTTAAGCAGGTTGGGACAATACAGAAGCTTCAAATGGGGCAATCCCGAAGCGCTGAAAAGAGGCGCCATGTCCGGAGCGTTCTTTGAGAGCTATGTTTTTTCAGAGATTTACAAGAGCTATCTGAACGCAGGAAAAGAACAGCCTGTTTTCTATTACAGGGATAAAGACCAGAAAGAAATAGAACTGTTGCTTTATCAGGATGGCGTGCTTTCTCCGATAGAGATCAAAAAATCGGCGTCGCCGGGCAAGACCGCCATTAAAAACTTCAAGGTATTGGAACCCGTTACCAGGGAATCGGCTTTCGGAGGTTTAGAGCCTTTGAAGGTCGAGATCAGAACCGGAAATGTGATCTGCATGGCAAACGATCTGTTGCCTGTGGACGAAAAGAACTGGTACGTACCGGTTTGGCTCATTTAATCAGTATTTTGCAGAAGGAACGAGGACATAACACTCCGGTGACAATCAAGTATCCTTTCTGGCGGATGACAGCGGGAAATCAAAAGGCGGTCTATGCCTGCGTCAATCTTGGGAAAGCCTGTGCACCGAGGGACATTGAAGAACGGTCTGTTTGTATAAATAAAGATATTGGAGAAATATTAAAAAAACTAAAGTAAAAAGCAACAGATTTAATGCCGGTTCGCTATCGATGTGCATTTTGAATTTGACTATATTACCAGAGAAAAAGCGGATTTTTAAGTTGACAAGCTATTGAAATATGACTGTATTTATGCATGTTGCGAAAGAATCGGTTCATAATCGTATCATAATCGGTCCGGATGATTTGACACGATTAGATCGATTTGCTATTATAGAACCATTAATGACAATGGAGGAGATGGCGGTATGCTTTTTCGGGAAAGTGAGACCATAGAACTGAAAGAAGTTGTTGTGGACGAAATCATAAAGGAAATCATTGCTTTTGCTAACTGTGAGGGCGGAAAACTGTATATTGGCGTTCAGGATGACGGCACGGTAGTCGGAGTGGCCGATCCTGACGGCGTATCTTTGCAAATCAGCAATATGGTACGAGATGCCATCAAGCCCGATGTAACGATGTTTCTGCACTATAAAACCATTGAAGAAGATGGAAAAGAGATCGTTGCTGTTGATATTCAGCGAGGGACAGATCGCCCTTATTATCTTGCAAAGAAAGGGATGCGTCCAGAGGGGGTATATGTCAGGCAAGGGCATTCCTCGGTTCCGGCCACTGACACGGCGATCCGCCGTATGATTAAGGAAACGGATGGGGATCGCTTTGAAGCGATGCGCTCACTGAACCAGGAACTTACATTTGAAACCACAAAAAAGGAATTTGAGTTTCGGAATATAGAATTTGGTCCGCAGCAAATGCGTACTTTGAAGTTTGTCGATCAGGATAACCTTTACAGCAATTTGGGGCTACTCCTGTCCGATCAATGTGTCCATACAATTAAAATTGCTGTTTTTCAGGGAAAAGATCAGACGGTTTTTAAGGATCGTCGGGAATTTACCGGGTCGCTGCTGCAACAGATGAATGAAGCGTATGATTTTATTGACTTCCGCAATCAGACTCGTGCGACCATAAAAAAATTATTGAGGATCGATGTCAGGGACTACCCTGAAATCGCCGTCAGGGAAGCATTGCTGAATTTACTGGTTCATCGAGATTATTCCTTTAGCGCCAGTGCGCTTATCAGTATTTATGCTGACCGGATTGAATTTGTGTCCATTGGTGGGTTGATGCCGGGAATTGACCTGGAAGATATTATGGTGGGTATTTCCGTATGTCGAAATCAGGATCTTGCGAATGTATTCTATCGGTTGCATTTAATTGAGGCCTATGGTACTGGAATGGGAAAAATAATGAAGGCATATGAAGGCATGGAGGAAAAGCCTGTGATTGAAACCACGAAAAATGCCTTTAAGATCATACTTCCGAATATTAACGTAAAATATGAAAAGGGCAGTAATCCGGCACTTCCGTCAGAACCGTCGGCAAACATTTCCGATGGTGTGCCAACTAGTGCCAGAGAAGAAAAAGTATTGGAATATGCCCGGATACATGGAGCTGTTACAAGAAGTGATATAGTCGGATTGTTTGGAGTAAGTTCGTCTACTGCTGCCAGAATTCTAAAAAAGCTGGTAAAAAGCAACCTGTTAAAGCAGAATGGAAAAGCGAGAAACACCAGCTATACTATTGTAAAATAATGAAACTACATGCCGCACAGCCGATTGGAGCAATCCAGCCGGCTGTTTGTAGTTAGAAGGCATGCCGCATCATACAAGTTTTTTGGCGTACAATAAACATAGCGCTCCGGTGATAATCAAGTATACTTTCTGGCGGATGACAGCGGGAAATCCCAAGGCGGTCTATGCCTGTGTCAATTTCGGGGAGGCGTATGCGCCGGGGGAGATTGCGGAGCGGTCTGTCTGTATCGATGAAAGAAATTTAAAAGAGCCAGATAACCGAAAAAAATAGCTGCTGCTTGGAAAAGGTGCTGTTTTGATTGAAGGGGCTAAATGGTGTGGAAAAACAACAACGGCTGAGCAGATTGCCGGCAGTATTCTTTATATGGCAGATCCGGAAAAAGAACAACAAAATCTGACAATGGCAGAAATCAGTCCAGGGAGACTTTTGAAGGGAAAAGTCCCGCGGCTGATCGATGAATGGCAGATTGCGCCGAAGCTGTGGGATGCCGTCAGATTTGAGGTCGATCACAGGGATGAAATGGGACAGTTTATTTTAACAGGCTCTGCAGTTCCGGCTTCTTATGAGTAATATTCATCATACCGGAACAGGACGCTTCTCGTGGATATTGATGCGTCCTATGAGCTTATATGAATCTCTGGACTCGACTGGAGAGGTGAGTTTAAAAGTACTTTTTGAAACACCGGACCAGATCGAAGGCGAAAATTCACTTGACCTGAATCAAGTGGCTTTTCTGGTGTGCCGCGGTGGCTGGCCCAGAGCAACCGGCCTTGAAGGAGAGGTTGCTCTTGAGCAGGCCTTTGACTATTATGATGCGGTTGTAAAATCTGATATCTCCAGAGCTGATGGAGTAATAAGAAATCCGGAGCGGGTAAAGCGCCTCATGCGTTCTTATGCCAGAAACCAGGGCTCACAGGCAACAAATACCTTGCTTAAGTTTGATGGTTCTGATTGGGGTTGGAGACTACGCATACAGAAGGAAGGATGGAGTATATGTAGTTCCGATTGGCTGCCTGAAGGACTGATTGAATGAAATATGGTGCGCAATAAAAATAATACGCGGACGATCATCAAGTATCCGTGCTGACAGATGATGACAGGGTCTCCATACTGTTGAGTCCAATAGCTTGCGGGCATAATTGGATATGTATAATGAATATTTGCTATTAGGAACCGTGGGTGTTACAATGACCTCATCAGAGCCTGGGACGACAACAGGAGGGTTAATGAAGATAAAGCAGACGCTGTTTCCGGTGGCTATGGCAGCGGTGATGCGACTGCGGCGTTTACGTTGACGGAATAAGAGAAAAAGGAATGGAGGAGAGAAAGTGTTAGGAAATTTCAGCTACTGTAATCCGACTAAGCTTTATTTCGGAGAGGATTCACTGAAATACCTCAATGATGAGCTGCCGAAGTACGGTAAAAACATCCAGTTAGTTTACGGAGGCGGTTCCATCAAGAAGAATGGTATTTACGATCAGGTGAAGGAGATATTGGAGGCCAACGGTAAGGAGATTTTCGAAGACGGAGGGGTGATGCCCAACCCGACGGTAGAGAAGCTCAATGAAGGCGTCCGCATAGCCAGGGAAAACGATGTGGACTTTATCCTGGCGGTTGGAGGCGGTTCATGCTGCGATTATGCCAAAGCCGTTTCCGTTTCTGTTCATTGTGATGACGACCCATGGGAAAAGTACTACGTGAGGTTTGAAGAGCCGACATGCCAGATAGTCCCCGTAGGGTGCGTGCTGACTATGGTAGGCACGGGCTCCGAGATGAACGGCGGCGCGGTGATAACCAATCGCGAGAGCAAGCTGAAGATAGGTCATGTGTTCGGCGATGAAGTGATGCCGAAGTTTTCCATACTGAATCCGAGATTCACCTTCACGCTGCCGAAGCATCAGATGGTAGCAGGCATTTATGACATCTTCAATCATATCTGCGAGCAGTATTTTTCGGGAGAGGACGACAATACCAGCGATTATATCAGTGAAGCGCTGATGAGGTCGGTGGTTTACAGCTCCAGGGCAGCGATAAAAGATCCGGAGGATTACGAGGCTCGTTCCAATATCATGTGGACGGCTACATGGGCTCTCAATACGCTGATATCAAGAGGAAAGACTACAGATTGGATGGTCCATATGCTGGGCCAGTCGGTAGGAGCCTATACCGACGCTACCCACGGGATGACGCTGGCGGCTGTTTCACTGCCGTATTATCGTCATATCATGCCTTATGGTCTGCAGAAATTCAGGCGGTTTGCTGTCCAGGTATGGGACGTGACGACGGAAGGAAAGACAGACGAGCAGATAGCCGAAGAAGGGCTCGCGGCGCTGGAGAACTGGATGAATGAGCTGGGATTGGTGATGAAGATCTCCCAATTGGGTGTTACAGAAGAGATGATAGAAGGCATCGCTGACGGGACTCGTATCATGACCGGCGGGTACAAGATCCTTGACCGTGATGAAGTCGTGGAGATACTGAATGCTAGTATGTGATGTGAGGATAAAGAAAACATCACTGAGGCTTTTCATGGGAAGACCGGCGATCATTCGCGGAAAGATATGACGGAAGAGGCGGCCGCAAAACAGTCCGATACATCGAAGCGCATAATAATACACGGGTGGCGCAGAATTTCAGGCAGTGGTCGCGGGAAAATTTCCAAATACAGAATCGCGTCTTTGTATTTTTCCGTATGTTGAAAAGATTCAGAGAATATGGTATTATTTTATTCATTAGAAATAAATGCATATTACGAGACGGGATAAAATGAATAATTATTAATACCGACAGCGATAAAAAAGCATTTATTCTAGTAATATTTGCTTTTTTATTGTGCGGATGATCAGACAGTGGGAGTATTGGTATGCATTAGAATCTTTCAGAAGAGGGGGGCAATATATGGAGCAAAATGAAATTTATACCCAGGTGGATGAAATTCAAGATGCTATAGGGATGTCAGATGAGGACGCGGAAAGGATGAAGGAAATAGTAGCGGAATACCCGATGGCGGTCACGGACTATTATCTTTCCCTGATAGATCCGGCCGACGCGAAAGATCCGATACGCAAAATGTGCATTCCGAGTCTGGAGGAATTCAGCGACGAAGGAGAGTCGGATACGAGCGGAGAAACGGACAATACGGTGATGCTGGGCGTACAGCACAAGTATCCTTTCACGGCGCTGATACTGGCGACCAACAGATGCGCGATGTATTGCAGACATTGTTTCCGAAAACGCATGGTAGGCGCGACGGAAGCGGAGATAAACAGTAATTTTCTTGCGACGGTGGATTACATCACGCATCACAAGGAGATAAACAATATACTGATAACCGGTGGAGATTCGTTCATGCTCACCAACGAGATGATCGAGCGATATCTGGAAACATTTACCGATATGGACCATCTTGATTTCATCAGATTCGGGACAAGGGTACCCGTCGTATTCCCGGACAGGATACGAAAGGATGGCGAGCTGCAGGAAATCTTCCGCAAATATTCGAAGAAGAAGCAGATATACATCATCACTCAGTTCAATCATCCGAGAGAACTGACGGAAGAGGCCGTGGATTGTATAAGGATATTCAGGGAAATGGGTATAATCGTCCGTAACCAGACGGTACTGCTCAAGGGAATAAATGACGACCCTGAAGTGTTGGGTGATCTGCTGAGAGATCTTACGGCCGCAGGGATCGTCCCGTATTACATTTTCCAGTGCCGTCCGGTGAAGGGTGTAAAAAACCAATTCCAGGTCTCGCTGGAGGAAGGGGCGAGGATAGTGGACGCCGCCAAAAATATGCAAAATGGTCAGGGAAAGGGCATACGGTATTGTATGTCTCTTCCGGAAGGAAAAGTAGAGATACTGGGGGAGTTTGAAGGAAAGATGCTTTTCAAATTCCATCAGTCCAAATCGCGGGAGAATACATCGCGTATATTCGCTAAGAAACTGGAAGCAGGGCAATGTTGGATATATCTGTAGAGAGGTGACATTATTTATGAAGGAAAAATTTATCGAATTGCTTGCTGAAAACGGCATCAATGCGGAGATGGGTGTGACGCCTGTCAAATTCGCCTATATCATGCATTGGGAAAAGGGCGATGAGGTCAGGGATTTCTGGTTCGTCGAATCCGAGGGCGATATAGATGCGGAAGTTACCAACTTCGTCAAATGGAACATGGAGGAGTATATTTTCGCGGCCGTGAAGGATCAGGACTATGAAAACGGGAAATATATGATAGGAAACATCAAGGAATTGAAGGATTATGGCAGCCCGGAAGGGATACATGAATCGGAAGATTTCATGACTATGAGTTTTTCGGAACTCGTCGCGGCGTTGAAGTAAGGAAGACAGCGAAGAAAAGAAACAGTTTGCCCTGGATCCGGAGAGAAGAAGCGTAATGAAAAGCCTTTATGACTGAAAGTCACAGAGGCTTTTTTAGTGGAAAAGCGCGCGGCAGGTTTCATATTCCCGCTTATGAGCAGTACTTCGTGACTGAGACGGCCACCACTGCGGGCTGAGAAAAATATCTTGACGCAAAAGCTCATACTGATTATGCTGTATAAGGTATGAAACGATCGAGGTGGCCTGTAGTTTGAGGAAAGCCATACATGAGAAAGGATACGAAAAGATGAGATATCAGTTGTTTATTTTTGATATGGACGGGACTATATTGGATACGTTGGATGATCTGGCGGCGAGTACGAACTACGCTCTTGCGTGCAGCGGACTCCCGGAGAGAACGACAGACGAGATAAGGCGTTTTGTGGGAAACGGAGTCGGTGAGCTGATCGATATGGCGGTCCCTGAAGGGACCGATGGGGCGATAAAGGAAAAGGTGCTGGCTGATTTCGGCAGCCATTACAAAGAGCACTGTTTCGACAGGACCGGCCCTTACAAGGGGATAAGGGAATGTATAAACGCTCTCAAAACGGCAGGCATGAAGGTAGCTGTAGTGTCCAACAAGATGGATTACGCTGTAGGCGAACTGTGCGATAGATTTTTTCCGGGGGTTTTCGACGCAGCAGTCGGAGAGAAGGAGGGCATCAGGCGGAAGCCATGGCCTGACAGTGTGAATCATGTGATTTCGCAGCTGGGCGTGGCTAAGGAGAACGCTGTCTATATCGGTGATTCAGAGGTTGACATCGAGACGGCGAAAAACGCCGGAATAGACGGGATCGCTGTGGTATGGGGATTTCGGGACAGCGATTTTCTGAAAGAAAAGGGCGCGTCGGTGTTGGTGAAAGATCCGGAGGAGCTTTGCAGCATGCTTCTGGAGCGGTAAAGTGATATAAGCAGTTACGACGGGAACCGGTGATAGAGATGACATCTGATATCCGTATGGGCATGGAAAGACCGTGGTCCACGGCTGCCGTCAGGATCTTCGCGAGATTGACTTACCTGCTTATTATTGATACACTATACAATTGTAATATAACTGAAGTAACGAGGCATGCAAAATGTCTGCGGTAAAAAGGAGGATTCCCTATTGTCAGTGGCGCTAAGTTTGGTTTTGGTAGTATTTTTCTTGTTTATGAACGCGTTTTTCGTGGTGGCGGAGTTCGCTCTGGTGAGGGTGAGAAAGTCACAGCTTCAGATAGCGGAGGAAGAAGGAAAGAGCGGGGCGAAGGCTGCTCTTCTGGTAGCCAATAATGTAAATGCGTATCTTTCCGCATGTCAGCTGGGTATAACGCTGGCGTCGCTGGCTCTCGGCTGGCTGGGAGAACCGGCGGTATCGGAATTGATACATCCTGCCCTTGAGGTGTTCGATCTTCCCGAATCGGCTGTTTCAGCCATCGCCATAGCGTTGGGATTTGCCATCATTACAGCGCTCCATATCGTGGCGGGTGAATTGATACCTAAATCTCTGGCAATATTCTCTACTGACAGATACGCTCGGATGACCGCGTTGCCGCTGGTGTGGTTCTACAGGCTCACATCACCGATAATGTGGCTCTTCAATTCTATCACCAATGGCGTGATGAAGCTGCTGGGGCACGATATCGCCAATGAACATGAAGTTTATACAGGTGAGGAAATACAGATACTTCTGGATGAAAGCACTCAGAGCGGATTGATAGATCCCAAGCAGAACGAGATCGTCGACAACATATTCGAGATGTACAATAAGGATGTGTATTCTATCATGACGCCGAGGACCGATATGGAATGTTTCGATCTGGAATTGCCGTACAGTGAAAACCTGGAGATGATAAAACGGTGCAAGTACACCCGATATCCTGTTTGCAGAGGTGATAAGGATACGATAGAGGGATTCATCCACATCAAGGATTTGTATTGGAGCGATGAGCAGATAAGCGGAACAGACTATGACAATCTGCCTGTCAGGGAAATTATTGCCGTGTCTGAGTCCCTTTCGGTAGACAGACTTCTCCAGATAATGCAGGATAAAGAGACGAAGTTTGCGCTGGTAGTCGATGAGTACGGCGGGACGGCTGGCATCGTCACGTCTTCAGATGTGATGACACAGATAGTGGGCAATATAGATGATGATGAGTACATACAGAGCGATGATTCGGAAGTGGTGACTCTGGGATACGACCGCTTTCTCATAGACGGATCGCTCCCTGTATCCGATGTGATAGACCTCATCGGATTTGAGCCGGAGAAGGCCGATGAATGTGAGACGGCGGCCGGTCTGCTTCTGAATATTTTCGACAGGATCCCCGCGGAGGGAGATAAGATATCGGTAGAGCATAAGAACGTTAAGGTGACGTTCGCTGTCCTCCATATGGAAAAGCACAGGATAGACAAGATCGGTGTGAAGATAGAAAGGCAGCAGGCAGGGGGAGAGACGGCGGAATAGAAGAGCAGAGAGCGCAGAGTGCGCCCTGTCTCTTTGTTTTCAATATGTATTTATAAAATTGGCGAAGCTGCCTATTCTGTTTATCCATGGTGATAAGGATACATTTGTGCCATGCAGCATGTGTGATGAGCTTTATA
>UQRM01000024.1 GCA_900543485.1 uncultured Eubacterium sp.
AAAATAAATCTGTATTAGTCAAAAACGGAGGGGTGTGTAGTGAAATATATTGAGCGGAGCATAGAAGATATCGTGCTCAGATCGGACAGGACCTTTAAATGTGTTCTTGTGACGGGCGCCAGACAGACCGGAAAATCCACCATGCTGAAAAAGCTGTTTCCGGATAGAAAATACGTGTCATTAGACGACCCATTTATCGAAGAACAGGCCAGGGAACAGCCCAATATGTTTATGATGCTCAATCAGCCGCCGGTTATTTTCGATGAGATACAGAGAAGCCCGGAACTCTTTCGATATATCAAGGTCAAATGCGATGAGAGTGATTCGAAGGGCCTGTTCTGTTTGTCAGGTTCACAGGCGTTAGAACTTATGGAAGGGATTTCTGAATCCTTATCGGGAAGGGTAAGCGTTGTTGAACTCTCGGGCCTTTCCATGAGAGAAATACAGGGGAGCTCTTTCCACGAGCCTTTCGTTCCCACTATGGAATATATAGAAAAAAGGAGCGGAACAGCCGAGCCGATAGATAATATATGGGAGATCATACATCGCGGGAGTTATCCTGAACTTCAGGATAAGGATGTGGATTGGGGCGCCTTTTTTTCAAGTTATATAAAGACATACATCGAAAGGGATGTCAGGAAGCTTTCAGCTGTTCACAATCTTGACGATTTTAGAAAATTTATGGTAGCGGTTGCGGCGAGGACCGGGCAGATGCTGAATTATACCAACATAGCCGATGAGATAGGGAAAGACCAGGGAACTGTGAGACGGTGGGTGTCGATACTGGAAGCCTCAGGGATAATATATCTTCTGGAGCCTTTTACATCATCGGTATTGAAACGCGCCATAAAGTCGCCTAAAATATATTTCAGGGACACGGGACTGGCCGCTTATCTTACGAGATGGCTGACTCCCGAGACGCTGGCAAGTGGAGCCATGAGCGGAGCTTTCTTCGAGACTTTTGTCATATCGGAGATCCTCAAATCGTATGCCAATAATGGCATCGATTACAGATATTGCGTCTTTTATTATCGCGGCAAAGATAAAAAGAAGATGAAAAGCGGCGGAGAAGAGGTGACTGTAGAGAGCGAGATTGATTTGATAATAGAGGAAAACGGAGTACTCTATCCTATAGAGATAAAAAAAGGAACGTCTGTATCTGCGGATCAGACCGCTGCCTTTACCGTGCTGGATAAAGTGCCTGATAAAAAGAGAGGCATGGGAGCGATAGTGTGTCTGTGTCCGCAGCCGGGCGCACTGAGAGATAACATTTTGCAGATACCGGTATGGTATATTTAAGACGCATAGCCTGCGTTCAGTATCAGTAACAGGAAGGAAAGAAAAAATGATCTACGGAGTGATCCTGGCGGGTGGCGTCGGCAGCCGCATGGGGAACAGGGAAAAGCCGAAACAGTATATAAACATAGGCGATAAGCCTATAATAGTTCACACGATAGAGAAGTTCTGTCTCTGCAGCGAGTTCGAGGAGATCCTGATTCTCTGTCCAAAGGACTGGATAGAGTACAGCAAAGGGCTTGTTAAAAAATACGTCTCGGAAACTGAGAAGATCAAGGTCATAGAAGGCGGGGAGACGAGGAACGAGACCATCATGAACGCCATCGCCTATATAGAGAGGGAAGGCGAGCTTGATGAAGATACGCTGATCGTCACCCACGACGCGGTCCGCCCATTCGTGACGTACAGGATAATAGAGGAAAACATCCAAGCGGCGCAGAAGTGCGGCGCCTGCGATACGGTGATTCCGGCAACGGACACTATAGTCGAGAGCAGGGATGGCAGCGTCATTTCCGACATCCCCAACAGGGCAGTGCTTTACCAGGGACAGACGCCTCAGAGCTTCAACGCGGTGAAGCTGCGGGCTTTATATGAAAGCCTGACGGATGAGGAAAAAGCTGTTCTTACCGACGCAGCCAAGATTTTCGTTATCAAGGGAGAGCAGGTGCAGCTCGTAAAGGGAGAGAACTCCAATATAAAGATAACTTATCCTTACGATCTTACCGTGGCCGAAAGCCTGCTGAAAGGTGTGTAAAATGCTCAATACGATCTACAGGCTCACGGAGCCCAGAAAAATCGAAGTGGAATTCAATGAAATAGATACGAAGGCTGACAGCGTCATAGTGAGGCCGACCCACCTCTCCATATGCAACGCAGATCAGCGGTATTATCAGGGAACCAGGGCGCCGGAGGTGCTGGCGAAGAAGCTGCCGATGGCTCTCATCCACGAGGGGATAGGCACAGTAGTGCTGGACAATCGCGGAGAATTCAAACCGGGAGAAGCGGTGGTGATGATACCAAACACTCCGGTCGAAAGCGACGAGTTCATAGCTGAGAACTACCTCAGATCCAGCAGGTTCAGGGCCAGCGGATTTGACGGGTTCATGCAGGACAACGTCGCCATGGGGCGGGACAGAGTGGTGAGGCTGCCTGACAGCATCGACAGAGAAGTGGCGGCCTTTATGGAGATCATATCCGTCAGCAATCACGCCGTAGGGCGGTTCGACAGATTTTCTCATGGCCGCCGGGAGAATATCGCCGTCTGGGGCGACGGAAATATGGGATATATCACGGCCTTGCTCTTACGGTACAGATATCCCGACGCCAGGATTTACATAATGGGCGTCAGCCGCGAAAAGCTCTCCGGATTTTCATTTGCCGACGGGACCTTCGATGTGAGAGCAATCCCCGACGATATGATCATAGATCACGCCTTTGAATGCGTGGGCGGAAACGGCGCGCCGAAGGCCATCGACCAGATCATCGACTATATAAGGCCGGAAGCGACCATCGGCCTTCTGGGGGTTTCGGAAAACCCTGTCCCGATGAACACCAGGATGATATTGGAAAAGGGACTCAGAGTGTTTGGCAGCAGCCGCTCCGGAAGAGCTGATTTCCTCAACACCATAGAGATGTTCGAAAAGCACCCGGAGATGAACGAGCTGATGAAGCATATCGTGGGAGACGTGGTGAATGTAAGGACTGTAGACGATATGCATGTCGCTTTCAGGAAGGATATGGCCAAGGCCGGTGGAAAGACCATAATGCTGTGGAACGTATAGCAGAACAGGGGAAGAGGAAGTATGTGTAAGGTATCTATCATAGTACCTGTGTACAACGTTGAGAAGTATATAGAGGATATGCTGATGTCGGTGCAGTATCAGACGATGACCGATTTTGAGGTCATCGTAGTGAACGACGGCTCTACTGACGGATCGCAGCGTATAATAGACAGCTTCTGCAGGGAAGACGAGCGATTTCACTCTTTCGTGAAGGCCAACGGAGGAGTTGCTTCCGCCCGGAATATGGGCATTGAAAAAGCGTCAGGAGAATACGTGGTTTTTTATGATCCGGATGATATCGTTCCCCATGACAGCCTTGAGAAGATGTACAGGGCTGCATGCAGGGAAAAAGCAGACATGGTGGTCGGTGTGATGGCTGAATACAGTCTGGGGGAGCGATTGATATACATGCATTCCCAGAAGCTGGCCAAGCGGAAAAACATAGACCCTCTCGACAGACATTTTTTCGGAGCGTGGTCCATCTGCAACAAGATGTTTTCTCTGGGATTCTTGCGAAAATACAGACTGAGAGTGGAGAAGATGTCCAATGCGGAAGATGGTGTCTTCACTTTCTGCGTCCTCAATCATGCGAAAAGGATATGCGGATGCGATACGATAGCGTATGAATATGTTAAAAGACCCTTCTGGGAAAATCCTTCAGCCACCCAGATAATCAGCAGTCAGTATCTTGGCGGGCTGCTCGATTCTCACGACAGGATATTGCAGGAAGCCGAGAGGCTGGCTGACCGTCATCATCTGAGCGCCGAAGAAAGAACAGGGTATTTGGAACCGCTGTATGTCCGTTTCGTAGAAGGAGAGATGATAAACGGATATTACAGAGGCATATGGCGGGCGACGGAAGACCTTATAGGAAGCATGTCGGCGAGAACGGCACAGTATAGAGAGCATATAAGCAAAGGAGAATGGGAGCGGCTGGTGGGCCGCCATAAGGATATTGGCTTCGATGGTACCTTCATGACGGCTGCGGAGATGGTTGCCTCCCCTAAAGTGTCGCTGATACTGGCGGTAGAAAGGCCGTCGAGGGATCTGAATCTGATGCTGGGAAGCACATACAGCCAGCTTTTCCCGCGATTCGAAGTGCTCGTACCGGTCGAAGCCTATGGAAAGATAGACGACCTCTATCGCAGGAAAATGAACTTGCGGGTGATAGACAGCAGGATAGGCTCACCTTTTAAAAACGAAGCGTTGGCGGCGGCAAAGGGCGAATACGTGATGCTTTTGAACGAATTCGTTCTGTTTACGAAGAATTCTCTGCGGCAGATGGTACTCTCTCTGATGAGGGACGGCAGCATCGATTTCGTTTCCATGCTCATGAAGCGATTTGACGGGGAAAAGTACGAACAGATACCTGTTCTGAGTGCGTCTTACGGATATACCAAGCGCGGGCGAAGGAGCAACGGCAAACTGACGGGATATGACACCTTTTTTTCCAACAAGCTCTTCAGAAAGGCGGTGCTGTCAGGCTTCAGCTTCGGCGATGATGCCGCGAAGGATGTAAACAAGATGTATCAGTCGCTGAATTTTGAAAAGCTGCGAAAAGGCGTGATGATAACAGATCTTTCGGATGAGGATATCATCCGAAGATCCGGAATGAAAGCAGCGCCTCTTTCCGTAAAAGTCGGTTTCAGGAAAAACGAAGCTATAAGGAATCTGACGGAGAAGATGAAGCGTCATATTACGCGGGAGGATATAGATAAGATAAAGGAGAAGCTGGGGAGATAGATGATTTTATGATTGATGTCTAAAGATTTTGGATAATAGATAGATTAAAACGATGATATTGGAAAAGACTTGAGATTTTTTGGCAGCAGTTGAGCAGTTGATTTTGCAGAGCGGATTTCATCGATACCATCTTGATTGTATTCCGTAAAGATTGTCTTTACAGATAAAGGTTCATTAAGTGTGTTGGGAAGGGAGTAAGAGCACTCTTTCCAGAGTTTATATGCAACATCCCATTTCATTTCTTTAAGCATAAGTTTTCTCCATGTTTATTTTCATATTTTGGATTATACTTAAAAAGTGAGAAATCACACATTTCAAATTACAAAAAAATAAAAAAATGTAAAAAATAACCATAAAGATGCTTCCCAAAACATGCGAACCGTGGTATAATCACAGTACTATACGAACTTCTGAAAGGAGGCTGTGCTGATGTTGGCCAACGATGACATATTGATGATATCGGAGCTGATGGATAAGAAGCTGAAGCCGATAGAAACGCGATTCGATCAGATGCAGGAGCAGATGGATCTGAGATTCAATTTGATGCAGGGTCAGATGGATACGAGATTTGCTGAAATGCAGGGTCAGATGGATTCAAGATTTGTTCAAATGCAGGGGACCGTGGATTCGAGATTTGTCGAAATGCAGGGGACCATGGACTTGCGATTCGACCAGATGCAGAATCAGCTCGACCACATGAACCTGCTGATGGAAAACGATGTCTTGCCCAGACTGCAGAACATCGAGTCCTGTTATGTGGATACGTACAGGCGGTACGTTGTAAAAATGGAAGAGATGGATAGCCTCAAACTCGATATGGATGTCGTCAAGGATGTATTGAAGGAGCACAGCGGTAAGCTGGAGGCTATGTAGCGCATTGCGGCATGAGGAATACTAATGAACAGCTGGCAGAATAAATTTGAAACACACATCCTCAAGCGAGGGATGGAGTACTGTGAAAAACGCCGGTAAGTCAGAAGAGTACCGATTATCCAGATGGCTCGATATCTACTTTGAGGCGGCAGATGGGCTGGATACGTCGGAAGAAGCTGCAGAGGAAGTCGAAAAAATAGAACGAAAACACTGGAAAACTCCTAAGGCCAGAATGCATGCGGTGGAGCGGTTAATTTTCATAGGACAGATGGCAGAGAGCATCGATATCCTGGAGAAAAGCAAGACCATGGAGAAAAGCTATCCGGGACTTGTGAAAGATTACTCTCAGCGGTTAGTAAGATTATATGAAATAACCGGCGATGATGGACGAGATGGATAAGCTGTGAATAAGGAAAGAGAAACATAGAGAAGGTAAATACTTTGCTACCATTGCAGCAATAAATCCTTCCCACGGTCGAGGGCTTGCGACGGATTACTATTTCCAGACAGGGGAAACAGTTCCTTGCTGAAAAAGATATGTCATAATGCTGACAAGTATTCTGTAAATGGCGCACTCTGACCGGCCCCTGCGCGCCGACGGATTTTATCCGTAAGCGTACAGAGGCTCATCGCATCAAAAGGATGACACCTGCTCGTCATCCGGGAGGCGACGAGATATACCGGCAGTCAGTATCGCGAGGAACATCGCTGCGCCGGGCCTCGTATCCAGGGGATGGCCGGCCAGCTTGGCGAGAAGAGCGGGGTTCTTCTCCCAGGAGATTCGCGTTACAGTTCGAATGTTGCGTTCTACACATTTCCAGCTTGTTCTGTAATGCTTCGCAACATCGGGATAAAGGCTTTTTGTCACGAACAGCAGGCGCTCAGGGTCGTGGGCAGCCAGGCTCACAGCATATGAAGCATAGTAGAATCCCATATAATTGGCAGTAATGCCTAATGAAGCCAGAAGGCGGCCCGCGCTGCGAAATTCTTCGGAAATCGTCATTTATCGATCACCTCCCAGAGCTCTTCCAACAAGCCGGATATCTGATCTTTCTTTTCATCAGGGAAAGGGGAATACCAGTTGTTGCAATTATCGATATAATGCAGGATAAATAATTTCTCAGGAAAGTGTTTGTCGTATATGAGCATGTCGAGTCCGATATCCAGGCTGTTTGAAATGCGTATAGCTGTGGCCAGTGTCGTGTTGCCGTCTTTCAATATGGCCTTCAGTGTGGACATCGGGATATCCAGTTCCTTAGAGAACTCCACGAGGGAAAGGCTGCGTATATTTTGATATGCCTTTAAGTTCTTCGACAAATTATTACATTTCTCCATATTCTTCATCTCCTCCTTACTATATAATAGAGGAAAAAATCCGGTGAAATAGGGGCAGGCTTTGACATTTGAAGACAGGTTTTCGTACGGAAAAACGGAAGAGCCAGGCTCCACGGAAAAGCAGTCGAAGCTTTGGGGCTGCGCGGAGCGGCACGGGTGGAGAAATTATGAGAAGATGGTGAGAATTTCCGGCAGGCCTTTGTACTTTGATACGTTTATGGTAAAATATTATTTATGAGCGGGCGAGAAAATACAAAGCTATAAAAGGAATTGGGGAAAGAAATGAAAAAAATAGTAAAGCCGATCATCGGTGTTTTGAATCTGATATATGGGGTGATGAAGCTGTCTCGTGTCAGGGACAAAGTGACCTTTATAAGCCGTCAGGCAGACGAAAAGTCCGAGGATATGGAAATGCTGGAGAAGGTCATCAGAAAGAAATATCCTGGCATAGAGCAGGTTTTTCTGTGTAAAAAACTCGGGGATGGTATTCCCGCAAGAGTGAGCTACTGTTTCCATATTCTGAAGCAGATGCGCCACATTGCCACATCGAAAGTCGTGGTGTTGGATTCATACTGTATAAGCGTGAGCGCTCTGAAGCAACGGGATTCGCTGGTGGTCATCCAGATGTGGCACGCCCTCGGCTCTCTGAAAAAATTCGGACTGAGCATAGTGGGAGAAGGAGAAGGCCGTGACAGAGAGTTGGCTGACGCCTTTTCCATGCACAGGAATTACACCTATATCCTTACCAGCGGCCATCAGTGTATACACAATTTTGCGGAGGCTTTCGGTTATGATGAGGATAGAATAGTCGTCATGTCTCTTCCACGGGTCGATAAGCTGACCGGCTGGGATTTCAAGGAAGGGGCTCTCAGGCGTATCTATGAGACATACCCGGAATTCAGGAAGAAAAAAGTGGTAGTCTACGCGCCGACGCAGAGAGTTGACCGGGATATTTCCAGGGAGACGGAAAGGCTGGCGGAAGCCTTTTCAAGGGATGAGTATATCGTAGTCGTGAAAAAGCATCCTCTCATGGATATCCGTTGCGATGCAGCTGTCATGGACGAGAAGTTCACGACATTGGAAATGCTGTTTGCGGCCGATTACGTCATCTGTGATTACTCAGCAGTGATATTTGAGGCCGCGGTAATAGGAAAGCCGCTGTTTTTCTATGCTTTTGACTATGATCGATACGGAGTGGAGAGAGATTTTTACATCGATTATAAGGCTGAGATGCCGGGAGTCATATCGGAAGATCCGGAAAAGCTGGCGGCAGCTGTTGCGTCAGATGATTATGACCTGCGCAAGGTGAGGGCTTTTGGGAGAAAATACGTGGAAAATCAGGAAGGGTGTACCGAAAAGCTGGCTGAATTTATCGCGGATCAGGTGAAGGCGTATGAATAGAAAGAAATCTGCAGCCACGACGATCCTGACAGCAATGTCGGCGGTCACTGTATGGGCAGCCTTTGTGACAGGTACAGAACCGCCTGCCACGGATGTGGCGGGCTCTTTCGCTGCTATTGCGGCGTTGCTGGCAGTATCGGTGATCTTGAAGATGGACGATATACTGTATTTCCTGGGGTGTGGATTCGTATACTTTGCTTCACCTATAGGTTCAGTACTTGATATGTATACTCGTTTCGGGCCGTATGATAAGATCATACACTTCATAAGCGGTATGCTGCTGGCAGGGTTTGGTATGATGATGATATCGCGTCTGTTGAAGAGAGCTTTTCCGGATGAGGAAGGCTTGTCAGCGTCCTCGGATGAAGGAAAACGTAAGGCTCTGAAAATTTCCCGAATGATCTTTGCTTTTTTCTTTTCGTCGGCCTGCGCGGGGATATGGGAAATATTCGAGTTCACCTCTGATAAGTTGCTGGGAGGCGGGATGCAGCGAGGTATGGAGGATACGGTGACGGATATCATTGCAGGCAATGGCGGGGCCTTGCTGTACTGTATCGTCTGGGTCTTCGGATCGTGTGTATATGAAAGACAACACCGCCATAAACATCTTGAAAAAGGCTGATTTTTAATATATCATAACAGATGTGGCAAAAAAAGTTTGCAATGGAGTAAAGACGAGATCAAGGAGATGAATAGAAAAAATGGAAATGAATGTTTTTAAAGGCAGCGATAATTACGTCGTTACCAAGGAGCTCATGAACGCGGTCAACGTGGCTATTGCCCTGGAAAAGCCTCTCCTCATCAAAGGAGAACCGGGGACCGGAAAGACCATGCTGGCGGAAGCTATTGCCGATTCTCTCGGCATGGAGTTGATCATATGGGGGATAAAGTCCACCACTAAGGCGCAGGAAGGATTGTACGTTTATGATACGGTACAGAGACTTTATGACAGCCAGTTCGGTGAAGGAAATGTGGCCGATATCAAACAGTATATCAAGCTGGGAAAGCTGGGCGAGGCCTTTTCCTCCGACAAGCAGGTGGTGCTGCTGATAGATGAGATCGATAAGGCGGATCTGGAGTTTCCTAACGACCTGCTTTGGGAACTGGATAAGATGGAATTTTACATCAATGAGACGAAGGAGACGATCAGGACGAAGCACAGACCGATAGTCATTATCACTTCTAACGCGGAAAAGGAGCTGCCTGACGCGTTTCTGAGAAGGTGTATCTTCCACTATATCGAATTCCCAAACAAGGAAAAGATGGAAGAGATCATAAATGTCCACTTCGGCGATATCGATAAAAAGCTCAGCGAAAAGGCGCTGGAGGCATTCTATGAGATAAGAGAGATGGACGACCTTCAGAAGAAGCCGAGCACATCGGAGCTTCTCGACTGGATACAGGCATTGATGATCAGCGGTGTGAACATCAAGAATCTGAAAGAAGAGATGCCGTTCATCGGCGTGCTTCTGAAGAAAAACCAGGATATAGACGTGATGAATGAAATAAAAGAGAAAGGGTACTCGCTTAAGAGATGGTAGAAATATGTTTTTAGATTTTTTTTACCTGCTTAGAGCAAGAGGCCTGGAGGTTTCCATAAACGAATGGATGATCCTGGAGGAAGCCCTGAACAAGGGAATGGCCCATTCATCACTGATGGAATTCTATCACCTGTGCCGGAGCATCCTGATAAAAACTGAGTCGGAATATGATAAATTTGATGCTGTCTTTGCTGAATACTTCAAGAACGTCCAGACTCCGGATGATCTGCCCCAGGAGTTCTGGGACTGGCTCAACGAGAGCGACCATGAGCGTCCGCTTGACGATAAGGGGACTGGCAATGAGTTCCCCAAGGAGCTGGAGGAGCTGCTGGAGATGTTCGAGGAACGTATAAAAGAGCAGAAAGAAAAGCATGACGGAGGCTGTTACTGGATCGGCACCGGCGGTACGTCAGTCATGGGACGCGGCGGGTTTCATACGACAGGTATCAGGACGGGCGGACAGGGCCGCCATAAATCGGCTGTTCAGGTGGCAGGAGAACGAAACTTTCAGGATTTCAGGCAGGACAAGATACTGGATATAAGGCAGTTCCAGATGGCATTCAGGCGGTTGAGGCAGTATTCATCGAGAGTTGACGCTCAGGAAACTGAGCTGAACATAGATAAGACGATAGATGAGACATGTGAAAATGCCGGGATGCTGAAGATCGTGTATGACAAGCCGAGAAAGAATACCGTAAAAGTATTGCTGCTGATCGATTCAGATGGGTCGATGCTGCCGTACAGCAGGCTGTGCAACAGGCTTTTCCAGGCTGTCAGTCAGGCCAATCATTTCAAGGATCTTAAAGTGTACTATTTTCACAACTGCATTTATGATCACCTTTATACGACGCCTTATTGCAAGCGTGGCGACTGGATAGAGACTAACTGGGTGTTGAGGAATCTGGACAGCGAATACAAGGTTATCTTTGTAGGAGACGCGGCGATGGCGCCGTCGGAGCTCTACAAAAGAGGTGGCAATTCGTATATTGGCCTGTGGAATGAGGAACCGGGCATAATATGGCTCGATAAGTTCAAAAAGAGATATAAGAAGCAGATATGGCTGAACCCTATCAGCCAGAGTTCGTGGGACTGGATCTATGGTGCCAAGACTATAAACGCCATATCAGGGATATTCCCGATGTTCGAGCTGTCGCTGGACGGGCTGGAAGCTGGTATAAAAAAGCTGTTAGTCAAATAGCAAATGAGGGCCTGCGCCTGACCTGAGGTCGGAGCAGGTCTTTCCTTTTGCCTTTTTACAAAGATTTTACTGCAACCTCCTCTCAGATTATACAGCAACGTTGTATATTAAAGAAAAGTATACGATAGCCATATCGTAGAAACAAAGTCAAACGAGAAGGGATAGTTATGAGTAAAGTATATGTATTGGACACTAATGTGCTTATTCAGGCCCCGGGGGCTTTCAGGTGTTTTGAGGAGAACACGGTCGTGATCCCCGTAACAGTTCTGGAAGAGCTGGATAACCTGAAAAGAGACGACGGAGAACGAGGGATCAATGCCAGGAAAGCTATAAGGGCGTTGGAGCAGCTGAGAGTGAGAGGCCTGTTGACCGATGGAGTGGAGATGGAAAACGGAGGGCTTCTCCGGGTAGAAAAGAACTATGTAGACGTCCAGTTGCCCCAGGATTTCCATGAGCACAAACAAGACAACAGGATATTGAAGGTGTGTAAAGGGCTGGCGGAAGATCTGTCCCAGCCGGTGATCCTGGTAACGAAGGATATGCTGCTGAGGATAAAGGCACAGCTGTTGGGCCTTGCAGCTGAAGACTTCACCACTGAACAGGTGGCCGAGGAAGAGATCCAATACAGGGGACGGGCCGAGGTCTATGTGCCTGAAGACGCCTTTAAGGATTTCAAGAAAAAGGGTGTGTCGGTTGATAAGATATACTGTATCGATGATGAGGGAAATACATATCAGCCAGAGCTTTACGAGAACCAGTTTATCGTGCTCAAGGCTGACCAGTCGGCTAAGAAAACTCACTTGGGCCGTGTGGAAAAAGGTATGATAAGGAAGCTGGAATATCAGAAGTCGAAGCCTTACGGCATTTCGCCCAGAAATTCCGGGCAGTATTTCATCCAGGAGGCGCTGATGCAGCCGGCGGCAAAGGCACCATTGGTGATCGTGAAGGGACTTGCGGGGACCAGCAAGACATTTTATTCCCTGGCGGTGGGCCTGGAAAAGGTGCTGAACCAGCAAAGCGGAGAATACAGGCGCATACTCATATGCAGACCTAACGCCCAGTTCGATTCCGAGATAGGATTCCTTCCGGGCGATGAGCAGGAAAAGATATCGCCGCTGCTGCGTCCTGTTATAGATAATCTGGAGCAGCTGATAGATTCAGATGAAAAGGAACGATATGCCAACGAAGCCGAGCTGCGGGGGAAGATAGACGAGATATTCGATCGAGGCATCATCCAGGCGGAAGCGATGAACTTCATCAGAGGCCGTTCCATCGCCAAGACATATCTGATGATAGACGAGGCTCAGAATATGACGCCTGAGCAGGTAAAGGGAATAATAACGAGAGCGGGTAAGGATACCAAGATAATCCTTCTGGGAGATCCTAATCAAATAGACAGACCATTTCTCGATGAGCGTACCAACGGTCTCAGCTATGCATCGGAGCACATGAAGGGGAGCCCGTTGTGCTGGCAGCTGACGTTTTCAGCTTCCGAATGCGAGCGCTCTGAGCTGGCCATGGACGCTATACAGCGATTGTAGCCGGAGAGGGCCTTGAAAATCCGATAGAAATATAGTATACTCGAACGACTGGCAGCCGCGAAGGCTGTTTGAGCAAAATAATAAAGAGCCTAAAAGGAGTATGCGTACATGATAACAGGAAAGCAGAGGATATATCTGAAGAAGCTGGCCCATCAGCTTGATCCTACGGTATATATCGGGAAAGCCGGCGTCACTGACAATATAAAAAAGGAGATGGAGACGGGATTCGAGTCCAGGGAGCTGGTCAAGGTAAAATTACAGGAAGGCTGCGATATGAAGCCGGCAGATGTGGCGAACCGACTAGCTGAAGAACTTGATGCTGAGTTCGTCCAGGCTATCGGCCGCAAATTCGTGCTTTACAGACCGTCAAAGGAAAACAGGAAAATAGAACTGCCTCGCAAATAATGGCTCTGACAGAGGCGCTCTTTACGGGTATGTTCGGCAGGCGAACGCAATGTAAAAGCAGAAAAGAAAAAACGTTCGGGACAGCGTTTGCCCGGACGTTTTCAAATGCTCTTAAAAAGTTTGTTAAAGGTTTTTAGAAGTATCGGAATACGCCGCGTACTTTACCGAGTATCTTCACATCGTTTACGATAATGGGACTCATAGTTGAATTTTCAGGCTGGAGTCGTATGTAATCCCCTTCGCGGTAAAAGGTTTTTACCGTGGCTTCACTTTCAAATCCGTCTACCATCGCGACGACGATATCGCCGTTTCTGGCCGTGTTCTGCTGTTCGACAAGGATATAATCGCCATCCATGATGCCGGCCTCAATCATGCTTTCTCCTCTCACAGTCAGCATGAAGTTGGGATTGTTCCCGACAAAACGGGCGGGAACAGGGAAGCTGTCTTCGATGTTCTGCTCCGCCAGGATAGGTGTTCCTGCCGCTATCCTGCCTACGACGGGGATGTCGATGACTTCTGTATGGGAAACACCGTCATCATTGCCGGTCTCATATGTCGTCTGATCGGATGTGTCCGCTTCAACGAGCATCAGCGCCCTGGGTTTCGAAGGGTCTTTTTTTATATAACCGGCTTTTACCAAGTTGGATATATCCTTGTGAGCCGTGGACGTGGATTTGATGTTCAGCGCGGAACATATCTCGCGCACAGTAGGAGGATATCCTTTTTTTCTTATTTCTTCCCTCATATAATCCAGGATCTTCTGTTCTCTTTCTTTTAACATAAGCACACCCTCCTTTATGAGAACATGATATCATAAAAAGAACAAAAAGTAAACACATGTTTTCGATGTGCGGGAGCGAGCGCTTCCTTGCGGGAGCATGTCCGGAAGAATGGCCGGATGTGCAGTATACGGCAAGACAAAAAGAAAAAACGGCAGGATGACTCCCACCGGCGAAAAAACACAATATCTGCGTTATTATTTTAATGATGCTCCGATACAGTACATGTCTGTCTGATTAACGGAATGAGCGCGTTACGTCTGCATACAGATTCACATACTGTTTCATGCTTTCCCAGAATGCTGCAAATCCTTTCATTGCTTTCACCTCGCTGTTTGTATTTTAGAGGCCTGCATCATTTCACAGGCTTCATCCTGTATATATTATATATGTTATATTTGCTGCATTCAATGCTTATATCTGTACATGTTTGCTGTTTTTGGAAGCCATAAGACCATTGAAATGACGGGATTCTTTGAAGTGTGCGTAAATAAGTGTCGATTTTATGTCAAAAAAGTATGGGAAAATCAGCATTTTTTTGCGAAAACAAGGCGCCTGTACCATTACAGGCGCCTTGTGATGCGAAGGGGCATGCTGTCATGTCTATATCATTTCATCGACCTGGCTAAGCACATCATCCAGAATGGCCAGTTGAGCTCTCAGCTCATCCTCCGTGATGATGAGGGGCGGTGCGACGATTATCATATTCTCATGGGTATAAGTCCAGAACCCCCTGTCTCTCAGAAGAGTGAAGATTTTTCCCATGATGTTGTCCGGATCGCTGCCGAAAGGTACGAGCGGTTGGCGCTCTTCTTTGTCTTTGACCAGTTCTATGGCGGAAAAAAGGCCTATATGTCTTACCTCACCGACGCAAGGGTGGGTGCAGGCGAAGCTGTCTAGAGTCTGAGCCAGCAATTTTGACGTTGGCTTCATTCTGTTCTCGATGTCCAGCTCCCTGTACTGGTCCAGCGTAGCCACAGCGGCAGCACATCCTACAGGATGACCTGAATAGGTGAGGCCGCAGCCAAGGACGTGATCGTCGAAGAATCCGGCGATCTTTTGCTGCACTACGACACCTCCCAGCGGTACATATCCGCAGGTGGAGCCTTTGGCAAAAGTGATCATGTCCGGTTCATATCCGAAGTTCATGAATGCGAAGCATTTGCCGGTCCTGTACCAGCCGGCCATGACTTCATCGGCTACCATCAGGATATCGTATTTGTCGCAAAGGGCCCTCACTCCCTGATACCATTTTACAGGGGCGATGATGACGCCGTTGGAGCCGACCACCGATTCGAACCAGATGGCGGCTATAGTATCAGGGCCTTCATATAATATCTGGTTTTCCAGCAATTCAAGGTAAAAGTCGGCGATCTCATCGTCGTTTTCGAAATGACATGCCTTAGGGACTCTGTAAGGATAAGGTACGTCGTATTTGATAAAACCAACATTACCGGGTTCGTTGAAAAACCTTCTCGGCTCACCTGTCAGCATGCCGGAACCTGCCGACGAGCCATGATAGCTCCTGTATTGGGAAAATATCTTGTATTTCCCGGTGTACTGTCTGGCTATCTTTATAGCGTTTTCATTGGCCTCGGCTCCGGCGTTGGCGAAGAACACCTTTGCGCCATCGGCGAATCCCGTGGCCTTTACGATGGCTTCGGCCGCGTCCGATTTGCATCCCAGCGCAAAGGATGGCCCGATGAATGAAAGCTCATGGGCCTGCTTGGCAATAGCATCGGCAATAGCCTTGTTGCCATGCCCCAGATTGGAATTTACCAGCTGAGACGACATGTCAGCGTATCGTTTGCCTTCCTCGTCCCAGAAATATATCCCTTCCGCCTTCGTTATCACGATAGGGTCCAGCTTGCCCTGGGCTGACCACGAGTGAAGATTGTATTTAAGATCTTTTTTCTTTATTGATGACATTGGTTCCTCCATGATATCCAGTAAAAACGACAGCTATCAGGCATCGACTTTCGCGATGACATCGGCATCGATAAAATCCGTTACCGCTTCCGGCTTCCAGTTAGGTATCTGCCTTGAAACATAGGTGTAATTGAGGAGATCTTTGTAAGTCGCGTTGTGGGAAACGCTGTTGCCGCCCCATGTTCCGCATCCCAGAGTCATGGAAACGGGATATCCGCAGTTCCAGCCGCCGGAATTGGTCAGACACTGTGGCTGATTGACGACTACCTTCGTTACAGGAGCGACGGCCGCCAGCTTGTCCACGTCGGCCGGATCATCAGTATGGATACCGCAGCTGTGGCCTTTGCCCTGATATTCCAGCGTGGCCAGCATTTTCTCGATGGCGTCGTCCAGGTCTTTTGCTTTCTGGATCCCAGATACAGGTGACAGCTTTTCTCCCGTGAAAGGATGTTCCAAGCCGAAACCATTGAACTCCTCTGCCATGATGACCCTTGTACCTTCAGGTACATTCAGGCCGGCCAGGTGAGCGATATGCTCAGCGTTCTGAGCTACGATGGCTCTGTTGAGGACATGGTCATCAGGCGTATTTGGCCATAATGTTTTCTGGAGCTTCGCCTTTTCCTCAGAGCCTTCCCTGCACAGATAGGCGCCGTGAGCTTCCATCTCCTTTATGAATTCGTCGTAACAGCTCTCAAAGACGATGATGTTGTTTTCGGTGGAGCAGGAGGTGGAATTGTCGTAAGCCTTCGATACGCATATCATTTCGGCTACTTTATCCATAGGCGTCTTTCCTGTGACGATGGAAACGCAGTTGCCGACGCCTACGCCAATGGCCGGAGTCCCGGAGGAATAAGCCGCTTCTACCAGAGCTTCACCGCCGGTTGCCAGTATGAAATCGCATTGCTTCATCAATTCCTGGGACACCTCCAGCTTTACCCATTCCGGGTCGCATGTCTGGACCAGATCTTCAGGATATCCCAGCTTTTTCAGTGTGGCTCTTATTTCATTGACGATGGCTACGTTAAGCTTTCTGCATTTTGGATGAGGAGCCAGGATGATGGCGTTCCTCGTTTTGAGGGCCATGTTGGCTTTCACGATAGGAGTCGCTTCGCCATTTGTTACCGGCATGATCCCGGCTACGACACCCATAGGCTTGGCCCATTGCTGTATCCCTGTTTCCTTGTTGTCATCGATGAGTCCTACGGATCTCTTGTCCTTCATCTGTATGTAGGCGCCCCAGACCTTTCCATATATCTTGGCTACCTTGTCCTCGGCGATACCCATTCCGGATTCTTCTACCAGCATATCAGCGAACATAGCTGCTTTTTCCGGTTTAGTGAGATTGTAAGTGACAGCAGCTGTGAGAAGATCCACGTCTTCCTGAGTGAAACCGTTTGCCACGGCCTGGGCTGCCCGTCCTCTTTTCACCAGTTCCGCTACATAGTCATGCGCATTCATTGCCATTTTTTAAAGCCTCCTTATTATCTGTAAACGATGTGTATAGATTATTTCTTTCAACATGTTACATTATACTTTAACGAAATATCCTTTACAAGGAAAAGGAAAAAGGTGATATTTCACCTTGATAGTCCACATTGGACGTGGTATAGTATAAATATGAATGATATCGTGCAAAATATGACAGGAAAGGAATGTGAAAAATATGGAGATAATCAAGATAACACAGGGGAATTTCGACAGAGAAGTAAAAGCCTCAGAGAAGCCGGTGCTGGTGGACTTCTGGGCGTCGTGGTGCGGCCCGTGTATGATGCAGGGCCCTGTCCTGGATGAGATCGCGGAGGAATATGACAGCATAAAAGTGGGAAAGATCAATGTTGACGAAGAACAGGCGCTTGCCGTCAAGTTCGGTGTCATGAGCATCCCTACTCTCATGTATTTCAAAGACGGACAGGCTGTGAACACGCTGGTCGGTCTGCGTTCGAAGGAGCAGATAGTACAGGAACTGGGACTGTGATCCCAGATGCGAATATCTGCGGATTTGTCGGTACGCCAGAGTCGGCAGGCGTTTTGAAATGATGGCTGTGCGGCAGGTTTTTCGTCAGAAAAAGAAAGGGGTATTGGGTATGGAACCGAAATTTTTGATGTGCGAAAAATGTGGAGCTGTATTGACTTTTCTGACCGATGGAGACGAAAAGCCAGGCTGCTGCGGTGGAGAACTGACATTGCTGAAAGCCATGGAGACCGACGGCGCCAGAGAAAAACATCTGCCTAAGGTGGATCGCCGTGAAGGAACTGTAAGAGTGGATGTAGGCGAGATCAGCCATCCTATGGAAGATGATCATTTGATAGAGTGGATCTATCTTCAGACCGAAAGAGGCGGCCAGTTTGTCAGACTGCGGGCCGGGGAAGAACCTAGGGCCACTTTCGGCGTGTCGGCGGAAGCCCCGGGAGACGCGCCGGTGGCAGTGTTTTCCTATTGTAACAAGCATGGATTGTGGAAGACGGACTTGTTGTAAGGCTGAGTCGCAGACGCGGAGCCGGAAACAGCGGTATTCAGCGGGCTCTGTATTTTTCAGGCAGTGCAGGGGAGACGTTTTTTTGTCGTATCCCTATAAAAAGCCTTGCATCATATGACAGCATATGGTATAGTAATGCAGGTAGAAAGAAGAAGTCGTCCGCTTCTCACCTAAGGGCGAAAGCTACTTGGGTCAATATCGGCAGGGTTTGATTTTGCTGTGTGTTTACGCATTCAGGCAGGATCGGAGATAATGCGTGAGTGAAGCGGATACTTGTTATCCGCTTTTTTGTTGCTTGAAAATGGCGAGGTAGTTTGATAGACAAGCGCCGCGGTCTGCAAAGGACAGCAGCGGCTTCGTCGGAAAGGTTTTTTTGGAGGTACGGTAAAATTAGCAGAGAAGCTATGATAAACGAAGAAATTCGTGCGAAGGAACTGAGAGTTATTGATACCGATGGCAGTCAGTTGGGAATAATGAGCAGACAGGAAGCGCTGGACATCTCAGAGGAGAGAAAACTTGATCTGGTATGCGTTTCACCTAAGGCAAACCCGCCTGTCTGCAAGATTCTCGATTACGGAAAGTATAAATACGAACTTCAGAAAAAGGAAAAGGAAGCCAAGAAAAAGCAGAAGACCACGCAGGTCAAAGAAATCAGGCTGTCGACGTTCATAGAGGATCACGACATAATGGTGAAGGCTAAGACTGGATCTAAATTTCTCAAAGACGGCGACAAACTGAAAGTAAGCTTGCGATTCAGGGGGAGAGAGCGAGATTATGTCGCCAGAGGCATGGAGGTAATGAACAAATTCGCCGAGGCCGTTTCGGAAGTAGGTGACATCGACAAGAAACCGAGCTTTGAAGGTCGGAGCCTGACGATGATACTTACGCCCAAAAGCGACAAATAACAAAATATGAAACAGGAGGAAGATACATCATGGCAAAGCAGAAAATGAAGTCTCACAGAGGCGCGTCGAAAAGATTCAAGATAACGGGTTCCGGTAAAGTAAAGAGGAATAAAGCATACAAGAGCCATATTCTTACCAAGAAGAGCCAGAAGAGGAAGAGAGGCCTGAGGAAGGCCACCACTTTGACGAGCGCTGACCTTAAGAGAATTAAAGCGGTACTGAGCAAATAAGGAGGTAGAAAAATGGCAAGAGTTAAGAAAGGTTTAAACGCACATAAGAGACATAAAAAAGTTTTAAAGATGGCCAAGGGCTATTACGGCGCTAAGAGCAAGACCTTCAGAGCTGCCAAGCCGGCCACTATGAGAGCTCTTCGTTCCGCATATGTTGGAAGAAAGAACAAGAAGAGAGAATATAGAAAGCTGTGGATCGCCAGGATCAACGCTGCTGCGAGGATGAACGATATTTCGTACAGCAGACTGATGAACGGCCTCAAGAAGTCAAACATCGAAATCAACAGGAAGATGCTTTCGGAAATGGCCATCCATGATCCTGCTGCTTTCGCGACACTTTGCGATACCGCGAAGAAAGCGCTGTAAAATAAGAGAAAAATATTATCGCAGAAGAAAAGAGCTGCCGCATTGACATGAGTGATTGTCAGTGGGCAGCTTTTTATGTGAAAATAGGTGTTTCGCTTCTGGCTTTCAGTAGCGTAAATGACATCGTCCTTATCTTTGGCCCATACGTCAAGCTTCACCTGCTTGATCCAGGGGAAGCTCCGCTGCTTCTTTTCAGCCTGGGGCAAGTGTCTGAGAAATATCTCCCGGCCAGAATTATTTCCAAAATCAATTTCTGAGGTATCCCTGATCCAGGCGGCTGAAGTAAAGACATGTCTATCACTTGTATACTTATCCGGGAACGGCTTCTCAAGGTTTTATTTCCCGAAACCCTTCCTTTCGACAGATTTCGCTGACAAAGGAGGCTATAATCCTTGTTATCGGCGCTGATGTCGACACTTGGGCCAGAGGAGCGCTGAGCAAAGAACGGAGCGGAGAGCGCTGTGATTGGAGAGGAAATTGATAGTATACGGGGAAATACTTTTCATAGAGAATTTCATAATAGGCTGCGTGATATTGTACATAACCGGCGAGATATTCGGCAGAAGCTTTTCCGGAATCAGGCAAAAGATGAGGCTGGCGGTTGGAGGGGTCATGTGCGGTGTCTTTTCCATGGCGATATTCCTTCCTGTGGCCGCACCGGTTACACTCATCGCGGAAGTGGCCTTCGCTTTCGCTGTGTGTCTGGTAGTTCTGGGAAGGGAAAAAATATGGAAAAAAGGTCTGGTGATGATACTGGTAACGTATTTCATGGGCGGACTGACAATGGGACTCCTGCTGATCACCGACAACACGGGTATCTATACGGCGGCAGGGATATATACGGGAGACATGAAGGCGGCTCTTCTGGCGCTCTTCATAGCGGTGTGCTCATTCACGGCCAGGCAGGTCGTAAAGACTGTAAGAGCCAGGAAGTTTTATGGGGAGCATGTTTTCGCTGTGAGGATATGCATCGGCAGAGAAGTTTTTGAAGCTCAAGGCTTTTTCGATACGGGAAACCAGCTTAGGGATCCTGTCAGCGGAAAGCCTGTGGCTGTCGCAGGCGAAAGCTTATGGAAACGGTTGGAGGAACAAGATGTGCTGAGACCGGAGAGGGCAGGCGTCGTGCCTTATGAGACGGTAGGAAACAGTGGGCTGTTGGAAACGCTGCGTGTCGACTGGATAGAAGCCGGAGAAAGGGTCGTGAAAGACAGTATCATCGCTAAAGGTGGAAGAGAACTGGAGATATATGGAGAAGGAGCATCCGGATGTGAACTGCTTCTTCCCAGAGATATGTGGGAAAGGAATGGGTGAAGGGAGAGGGATGATGTTAAAAAGGATCATATGGAAACTGCGACTCAGGTTTTTCAACAGGAAAAACAAGCTGTTCTACATAGGTGGGAGCGATACGCTGCCGCCGCCACTTTCCGGCGAAGAGGAGCATAAGGCCATAATGGGAGCGCTGGCAGGAAACAAAGTGGACAGAGACAGACTGATAGAGCATAACCTGAGACTGGTGGTATATATAGCGAAGAAATTCGAAAGCGCCGGCATCAATGTTGAGGATCTGATCTCTATCGGTACCATTGGACTTATAAAGGCGGTCAATACATTCAAGATAGAAAAGAACATAAAACTGGCTACTTACGCATCAAGATGCATTGAAAACGAGATACTGATGTATCTGAGAAGGAACAACAAGATAAAAGGCGAGGTCTCGTTAGACGAACCTCTCAATGTGGACTGGGACGGTAACGAGCTGTTACTTTCGGATATTCTGGGAACTGAAAGCGATGAGGTCTACGGTCATCTGGAAGAAGAGGTGAACAGGAGTCTGCTGGGGTATGCCATGGATAAACTTTCAGGGCGGGAACGGGAAATCGTGGAAATGCGATTCGGACTGGCCGGCAGCAGAGAATTTACCCAGAAAGAGGTAGCTGATAAGATGGGAATATCCCAGTCTTATATTTCCAGGCTTGAAAAGAAGATAATAGGGAGGCTTCAGAGCGAAATAAAAAAATTGGGCTAAAGTGGTAAAAAGATATTGAAATCAGTAGTATACTGGTGTATTATAAACTTTATGGTGAATAAATATGCTGAATAATTAATAAAAATTCAAAGGAAAAACACGAGGGAGGCATAAATGAAATACAGAGTTTTCATCGACGGCGCGGAGGGAACTACGGGTCTCAAGATACATCAGTATTTCCAAAAACGCGATGACATAGAAGTGCTGGGAATAGAACAGGAAAAGCGTAAAGATATGGAAGAAAGACTTTCCATGATAAAAAAGGCAGATGTCTCCTTTTTGTGTCTGCCGGATGCGGCTGCCAGGGAAATTGCAGCTGCAGCTCCAGAGGATTGCAGGATATTGGATACGTCGACGGCTCACCGGACAGATGATTCGTGGGTATATGGGATGCCGGAGCTTTCGGGGGAGCAGCGGAGGCTGATAAAGGAAAGCAACAGAGTGGCTGTTCCAGGGTGCCATGCCACAGGGGTCATCCTGTTGATAAAACCTCTTCTTGAAGCCGGCCTTTTACCGCGGGATCATCATTTCTGCGCATTTTCCCTCACGGGATATAGCGGAGGCGGGAAGAAGATGATAGCCCAGTATGAAGGACCGGAGCGGCAAAGAGGCAACATGGGGCAGCAGGACATGCTGTGCAGTCCGAGACAGTACGGGTTGACTCAGACCCATAAGCATCTTCCTGAGATAATGGCGGCTGCCGGGATCTCATCAGCGCCTGCTTTTATACCTGTGGTAGCAGATTATTACAGCGGCATGGAAGTGACGATACCTGTCAGGGCTCAAGGTCTGGAAAAACAGACTGTAGAGCATGTAATAGGTGAATATTACGCGGGGCAGCCTCTCGTCAGAGTCAAAGATTCTGTAGACGACGGTGGCTTTATCGCGGCAGGGAGGCTTTCCGGTACTAATGAACTGGAGATAGCCATCGAGGGAAATGATGAAAACATACTGCTGATAGCCACGTACGACAACCTGGGGAAGGGAGCATCGGGTGCGGCAGTGCAGAATATGAACATAATGCTGGGGATAGAAGAAACGAAAGGATTGATATAGATGGATCTCGATGTAAAATTTACAGATGGCGGAGTTTGTGCTCCTGCCGGATTCAAAGCCGCGGGAACGGCCTGCGGTATCAAGGGCACGAAAGATAAGAAGGATCTGGCGCTGATAGTCAGCGATGTCATGTGCAGCGCCGCAGCTGTATATACTACTAATAAAGTAAAGGGAGCACCACTGAAGGTCACCAGGGACAACATCGCCGATGGAAAGGCCATAGCTGTGATATGCAACAGTGGCAATGCCAATACATGTGCTCCCAACGGTGAGAACATAGCAAGGGAGACGTGCAGGATCACTGCGGAGAACCTGGGTGTGAAGCCTGGAGATATCGCGGTATGCTCTACAGGTGTGATAGGGCAGGAGCTTTACATAAAACCATTCGAGGAAGGCATCCCAGAGCTGACGGACAAGCTCAGCTATGAAGGCTCTGCTGAAGCGGCGGAAGCCATCATGACTACCGACACGGTGCCTAAGGAAGTGGCTGTGGAATTTTCTCTGGGCGGCAAGATATGCAGGATCGGTGGTATAGCTAAGGGAAGCGGAATGATAAACCCTAATATGGCCACCATGCTTTCCTTCATAACGACAGATGTGAAAATCTCTCCGGAGATACTGGACGGAGCCCTTAAGGAGACTGTGAAGACAAGCTATAATCAGATATGTGTCGACGGCGACACGTCGACTAACGACATGGTGGTTGTGCTGGCCAACGGCCTTGCAGGCAATGAGACTATCGATGAAGACGGAGAGGCACTGGCAGCTTTTAAAGAGGCGCTGTCCAAGGTGACGATATCTCTGGCGAAAAAGCTGGCAAGGGACGGTGAAGGAGCTACCAAGCTGATAGAATGCCGTGTGAAAGGAGCTTCAAGCGATAAGCAGGCCAGAGCTGTCAGCAAGTCGGTGATAGCATCCGATCTGTTGAAAGCAGCCATGTTCGGCGCGGATGCCAACTGGGGACGGGTGCTGTGCGCCATAGGTTATGCGCCGGGGGATTTTTCCACCGACGATATAGATGTGGAGATGAGTTCCGCTGTGGGGTGCGTCCGGGTGTGCCAGGGATCGAGACATAAGGAGTACAATGAAGAAGAGGCATCGAAGATATTGGCGGAAGAGGAGATAATCATATCGGTGGACATGAACCAGGGAAGCGGCAGCGCTGTGGCATGGGGCTGCGATCTGACTTATAATTACGTGAAGATAAACGGAGATTACAGGAGCTGACGATGGTAAATCAGAAATACTTGGATAAAGCAGAGGTTTTGATAGAGGCGCTGCCGTATATACAGCGCTTCAGCAAGAAAGTGATAGTAGTGAAGTACGGTGGGAGCGCCATGATAGACGATGAATTGAAGGAGTATGTCATCGAGGACGTGGTGCTGCTGAAACTGATAGGATTCAAGCCCATAATAGTACACGGCGGCGGCAAAGAGATAAGCAGATGGGTCGATAAGGTAGGAATGGAGACAAGGTTCGTCAATGGCCTTCGTGTCACTGACGCGGAGACCATGGAGCTGGCTGAGATGGTATTGGCTAAAGTCAACAAAGAACTGGTCACGAAGATACAGGCCATGGGCATAAAAGCGGCAGGTATCAGCGGCCAGGACGGTGGTTTGCTGACGGTGGAGAAGAAATATTCGGACGGCCAGGACATAGGCTTCGTAGGCGATGTTACAAGGGTGGATCCTAAGATACTGAAGGATCTCATTGAAAAGGATTTCCTGCCGGTGGTGTTCCCTATAGGGATGGACAGGGACGGCATATCGTATAATATCAATGCTGATGAGGCCGCCAGCGCTATAGCGACGGCTCTTAAAGCTGAGAAACTGGCGTATCTATCGGATGTGGAAGGTGTGCGGATGGACCCTGAAGATCCGGAATCGGTCATACCGGAGCTTTACACGGGAGAAGCCAGGGAGCTTATAGAAAATGGCGTTATATCAGGTGGTATGCTGCCTAAGATACAGAATTGCATAGAAGCTATAGACAAAGGTGTTTCGAGAGTGCATATCATGGATGGAAGGATACCTCACAGTCTTCTTCTTGAGATATTTACTAATAAAGGTATAGGAACAGCTATAATAAAGGATAATGAGGAGAAATATTGGAATGAACAGCAATGAGATAAAAAAACTGGATAAAGAAAAGATAGTAGCAACATATAACAGATATGATATGGTGGCAGGCAGCGGCAAAGGCGCTCGCTGTATTTCTGTTGACGGTAAGGAGTATATAGATTTTACAGCGGGTATTGGTGTGAATTCGCTGGGCTTTTGCGACGACGGATGGGTGAAAGCGGTGACGGAGCAGCTTGGCAGGCTGCAGCACGTGTCAAATCTGTATTACACTGAACCTCAGGTGAAGGTGGCGAAGATGCTGACTGAGAGGACCGGACTTGAAAAGGTTTTTTTCGGCAATTCGGGTGCGGAGGCCAATGAAGCGGCCATCAAAACGGCCAGGAAATACGGCTCGGTCAGCAAGGGCATAGAGAAGAACAAGATCATAACTCTCAACAATTCATTCCATGGAAGGACCATGGCTACAATTACGGCTACAGGTCAGGAAGGATACCACAAATATTTCACACCATTCCTGGACGGTTTTGATTATTGTGATGCCAATGATATCCAGCAGCTGGAGCAGCTGGTGGATGAAAACACCTGTGCTGTCATGATGGAGATGATACAGGGAGAGGGCGGTGTCCTCAATCTGGATGAGGCTTTCGTAAAAGCCGCTGAAAGGATCTGTGCCGAAAAGGACATCCTCTTTATTGCAGACGAGGTACAGACAGGGATAGGCAGAAGCGGCAAGCTGTTCGCATACGAACATTTTGGTGTCGTTCCGGACATCGTGACTTTCGCCAAAGGTATTGGAGGCGGGCTTCCTATCGGGGGCGCGATATTCGGGAAAAAATGTTGCGATGTGCTGGAGCCGGGTAATCACGGGACCACATATGGCGGGAACCCTGTAGCCTGCGCCGGTGCCGTGGAGGTGCTGTCGCGCATAGATGACGCGTTCCTCGGGGATGTGGCCGCGAAAGGCGAGTACATAAGGGAAAAACTGCTGGATATACCTCAAGTCAAGAGTGTATCGGGAATGGGGTTGATGCTGGGCGTCGAGATAGAGGGAAAGGAAGCAGGTCAGGCAGTCAGCGATGCCCTTGAAAAAGGTCTCATGATCCTTACTGCGAAGGACAGGGTAAGACTCCTTCCTCCGCTGACCATAACTTACGAGGAGCTGGACGAAGGCCTTAAGATATTGAAGGATGTGCTGGCATAAGCATATCTGTCACGCTTCCGCTTGAGCTTACGTTCGGATGCTCTCAGACAGTGAAATGAAACGCGCGCTTGCAGCTGAAAGATCTGAAAGCGCGCGTTTTGCTGTTGCGAAAAATGCTAATTTGAATATCAGTAAATTATGACCTCTCAACAGAGGTTACAGTGTTTTAATAAAATCCTCCAAAAGCCTTGAAAATAAAGGATTTATCGCAATGTGTTCGCCTTATCTCTTTATACGGTCACACACAAGTTTACTCTTTCCCTCATTGCTCATAAGGGCAAATGCAAGGGCAAGAAAATCTCATAACAAGAATAAACATAAGTGTGGCAATCGGAGAACTGTGATGTATGTGCGAATATATTATAATGGAGGATTTTTCAATGGACAAGTATATTTACGATGATAAAAATGATCTGTGGTATGAACTGCAAGGAGATTATTATATTCCTTGTCTTATCTTACCAGCCGAAAAAGAACAGCCTATCGGCTTATGGGGACAGCGACACTTGCAGTATTTGAAAGAATACCGCAGGATTACATACCTTAATCTGCTCACAAGCGGCAGGCTGAACGCTTACCTTGCCGACATTGATAAGCAGACGGAGGAGATGTTCTTTCGGTTGGTAGAGCAGATGAAACAGGCACAAGGTATTATGGAACAGTTAAAGGCAGAAAACGCCTTAGAATGGACAGGGCGGCTCAATAACATACGGGCGTGTGCAAGGGAGATTGTGGAGAGGAAGATTATTTTTGCATAAGGCAAAGGCGGCAGGGAGAAATCTCTGCCGCTGTTCTTTTGGGTGGTGGTGCTCACGATTCGTTTCTTGCTATTGTTCGTTTGACCGAGTATAATATATCTACTAATAATGTGGAGGTTTGTTATGTTTGAATATATGACGGTACAGGAAGCTGCAACTAAATGGGATATTTCAGAACGAAGAATACAGACACTATGTTCTGAAAACAGGATTGAGGGTGTTGTACGTTTAAGCAGAGTATGGCTCATACCAAAAGATGCAAAGAAACCGATAGATAGGAGAAAGAAGAACAACGAGAAGTAAAAAAGGATTTTGGGCAGTTGCAACTGCCAGTTGACATATTGAATGGTGCTGATTGGTGGTTAGCAACTTTATCAATCGCTAAAATAAATATAACAATCACATTAACAGGAGGACAAAATTATGATTTTTGCCGATAAACTTATTTTGTTACGAAAAAAAGCAGGCTGGTCACAAGAGGAGTTAGCCGAACAAATGAATGTAACACGACAATCTGTTTCAAAATGGGAGGGAGCACAATCTGTTCCTGACCTTGATAAAATGATACGCCTTTCCGAACTATTCGGAGTAAGTACAGATTATTTACTTAAAGACGAAATTGAGCAAGCAGAGCATATCAACTCGTCCAATGATATGCCGTCATTAAAGCGTGTCTCTATGGAGGAAGCAAATGCATTTCTCTCTGTAAAATCAAGGACAGCTAAAACAATAGCGTATGCTGCTTTTTTGTGTATCTTATCTCCGATAGCTCTTTTGATATTGGGTGCAATTAGTGAAAGTACGTCAGGCGGCTTGAGCGAAGATATTGCAGGTGGAATTGGAATGATTGCTCTTATTATTTTTGTAGCAATAGCCGCCGTAATGTTTATATCAAGTGGTAGCAAAACCGCTCCCTTTGCATATTTGGAAAAAGAAAAGTTTGAAACCGAGTATGGCGTGAGTGGAATGGTTAAAGAACGCAAAGCAAAATACAAAGATTTGCACACAAAGAATAATATTGCAGGAACTTGTTTGTGTATTACTGCCTTAATTCCGCTTTTTGTTGGAGCAATAATTGACGCTGATAACGACCTATTTCTAATAATTATGCTTTCCTTTTCATTTATCATTGCAGGTATAGGTGTGATTTGCTTCATTAAGACGGGTATTATATGGGCGAGCTATGAAAAGCTTCTGCAAGAGGGAGAATATTCTAAAGAAAATAAGGAAAAACCGTCTATTGCAGTTGCTGTATATACTGCATATTGGGTAATAGCAACAGCAGTATATGTGGGATATAGTCTATCATCAAATAATTGGGGGCAGAGTTGGATAATTTGGGTTGTTGCGGGAGTTATGTTTCCTGCTATCGTTGCAATTACCAACGCCTTTGATAAAAAATCAAAATGAGAATAGAATGGCTATTATGCCCTATCTGTAAAAGTAAAACACGCCTTCAATTACGAGAAGATACCGAATTAAAGAATTTTCCCCTCTACTGCCCTAAATGCAAGCAGGAAACACTTATCAACGCAAAGGATTTACAGATAACCGTTATTCAAAAGCGGGAACACTAATCAAACTATGTAAGCCGCCGCATGGGTAATACCATAGCGGCGGTTTTTCGTGCCTATCGGCTGTCTCTGTCAAAGGATTTCTTTCTCTGTCTCGGCGGGTTTCTCTGCTTGCCCTCCGCCTGAAGCTGGCGCAGGCGTTTTAGTACGCTCTCCCGTTCGGGCGGCTTTGCCTGCTCTTTTTGGGCGGGTTTTCGTTTTTCCCTGACCTGCCGCTCCCATGCGGCAAGGTCACGATTGTACTGCTCCACGACAGCCTCCGCCTTGCGGTAGGTTGCCATGAACGCCTGCACATCGGGATAACCGTCCTCTTTCAGAACATCGGGCAGTTTATCCAGCTTTTCAGCGATTTCCTTTTCTGTCCGCTGTATCTGCTCTGTGAGCGCCTTGCGCTCCTTACCCTTGAAAATCCCTTTTGTATCGGCAAGCTGCTGTTTCAGCTTCGGAAGTACCGTATCCTGCAAATGCCGGATTTCTTTCGCCTTATCCTGCGCCTTTATCATCAGCTTTTGCATGGTACGGAACTCTGCCATATCTATCTCAAGGACAGGCTTCGGCGGCATATCGTGTTCACGGATTAGGTTTCGCATTCATATAAGGATTCGCATAGGCGGCTTGTCCCGGATTTCCCGGTTGCCCGGACCAAGCATTCGGCATAGAATTTTGAAATTGTGTCCTTTCAGTGTTGGGAGCCGCCGAACTGAAATTAGAAGAGAATGTTTCAAGCGGTGCCCCACATTTGGTACAGAATTTTTCGTTGCCGGAAGATTGCGCTCCGCATTTTGTGCAAAACATAATTTTCTCACCCATTTTACAATTTTTGTTGTCAAATATTGTATTATATAATTTATTAAAATTCCATTATCTGTAAATATATATGCTATTTATCGGATTTTTTACAATAGCGACAGATGGACCGAAAAAGGGCGGCGGTTCTTTTGCTTCAAGAATAACGCGCATTGACTTTTGTTGTGCAAGGCGATAAAATAAATACACAACACGGCCTTTTGCAGTAGTGTACATCTTAAAGCTTTCTTTAAGAGGGGCAGCGAGTCGCTGTCTTGTTCTCAAAAAAACGGGGTCTCATTTTGCACGCAAAATGCACGCCTGACGTCGCTTCGGCGAATTCAATAATCACTTCGTGATTTACCATTCGCCTGCGCTTCTTGTCAGGACACGTAGTACTGCAAAAGACCGTTGCTTTTTGTTGTGGTGAGGGTTTTCTATGATTGTGAAAGAAAATACAGTCATTTTTGAAGCGTGTGACATGGCGTTTGTGAAAAAATTCGGCATCGCACAGGCAACGGAAATGGTACTAGACTATAAAAGCGTAAACCCGCTTCCCTTTTTATATGACACCTATCAAGCCGCAAAATTTTTGGGTGTGGGACGCCTTACTTTATTTCAGTACGCCAAAAATCCCGAACAGGGTTATAAACTGATTACCTTAAAAAAACGCAGCGGCGACAAGCGGAGAATTTACGCGCCCGACATTGTTTTAAAACACCTGCAGACTGGGATTTTACGAAAGATTTTAATCTATTTCCCGGTTTCGCCGTATGCAACGGCGTACAGCAAAAACTGTACACTTCGAAATAATGCCGCGCTGCACGTCGGCAAAAAATATCTTTTAAAGCTGGATATTACCGACTTTTTCGGCAGTATCCGCTTTGACCAGGTTTACAGCGCGGCTTTTAACACGCGGTATTTTCCGAAGCAAATCGGCGTGATACTTACTTCGCTTTGCTGTCGGGAAGAAGCGCTCCCGCAGGGCGCGCCCACCTCCCCCGCGCTTTCCAATTTGGTGATGCGCAATTTTGACAACAGCCTCGGGCGGTGGTGTCAAAAACGCGGGATTGCATACACGCGCTACTGTGACGATATGACCTTTTCGTCGGACAAGCCGTTGTATCCGGTTTACGAAAAAGTCAAATCCATGCTTTACGACATGGGGTTTACGTTGAACGAGAAAAAGACCCGTTTTGTTACCAATGCAAGTCGGCAAAGCGTGACGGGACTGACCGTCAACGAGAAAGTCGCTGTTTCTTCAGAGTATAAGCGCAAGCTGCGCCAAGAAATTTATTACGCTTTGAAATTCGGGTTGGAGGATAGTATTCGATTTGCCAAACGCACGGAATTTATGCGCGATGGTATACCGGACGCAGAGCGTTACGCACAACATCTCATTGGTAAGGCGAATTACGTTTTGCAGATTGAGCCGGAAAACCGATGGTTTCGAGAAGCGCTCGAACGTTTGCAGTGGACATTAAAGTGTTTGGAAATGCAGGGGTGAGTTTATGGACAAGCGACCGGAAGTGCCGATAAACTGTTATTTTCAAGGGTCTTACAACCCTTTGTTTGACGCCGTAATTGAAAAAGCAAAGGCGCTTTGTTTTGAATATAACCAGCTTTCGCCGAACGAAAAAGACGCACAGCGGGTAATTTTAAATAAGCTTTTGGGCAAAATGGGAAAAGAGGTCATTGTGACACCGCCGTTTTGGTGCGACTACGGCTACAACATCACCGTTGGGGATTATTTTTATTCCAATTTCAATTTTAGGAGGTTATTATTATGGCATTATTTAACTTTGGAAAGAAAAAGGAAGAAGAAAAGAAAACACCTGCTTGCGCTTGTAGCTGCGGTTGTGCTGCCAGCGAAGCAGAAAGCATTACAAACGATTGCTGTCCTGATTTGAAAGAGGGAGAAATCTGCTGTATCAAAGTGTTAGGGGCAGGTTGTAAATCCTGTCACGAACAATTTGAATACACAAAGCAGGCAGTAAAGGATATGGGACTTTCCGTAGAGGTCGAATACATTACCGATATGCAGAAAGTAATGGAATACGGTGTTATGAGTATGCCTGCCCTTGTTGTCAACGAAAAGGTTGTTGCTATGGGTAAGGTTTTGAAAGCTGCTGATGTGGTTGCTCTGCTGCACAAGCTGGGGTTTTAACGATGGATAAGAAAAAGGTAGCCTTTATTTGTGTGCATAACTCCTGCCGCAGTCAGATTGCAGAAGCACTTGGAAAACATTTGGCGGGAGATAAGTTTGATTTCTATTCTGCCGGAACAGAAACAAAATCACAAATCAATCAGGACGCTGTGCGGCTTATGAAACAGCTTTATGGGATAGATATGGAGCAAAGCCAGTATAGCAAGACGATTGATAAAATCCCTACGCCCGATATTGCGATTTCAATGGGGTGTGATGTCGGTTGTCCCTATATCGGTAGAGCGTTTGATGATAATTGGGGACTTCCCGATCCGACGGGCAAAAGTGATGAATGTTTTATACAGGTCATTGAGAGAATATCTCAAAAAATAAAAGACTTGAAATTAGAAAAGTAACATGAAAGCCACAGAATGGATATATTGCCCTATCTGCGGCAATAAAACTCGCACAATGATACGGGAAGATACAGAATTAAGAAACTTCCCTCTCTACTGTCCGAAGTGCAAAAAGGAAACAAGCATCAATGCTCAGGATATGAAAGTCACGCTTGCAGAACACAAATAAGATTTTTATGTATGCCGCCGCATGGGTGATACCATAGCGGCGGTTTTTCGTGCCTATCGGCTGTCTCTGTCAAAGGATTTCTTTCTCTGTCTCGGCTGGTTTCTCTGCTTACCCTCCGCCTGAAGCTGACGCAGGCGTTTCAGCACGCTCTCTCGTTCAGGCGGCTTTGCCTGCTCTTTTTTGGCGGGTTTCTGTTTTTCCCTGACCTGTTGCTCCCATGCGGCAAGGTCACGATTGAACTGCTCCACAACAGCCTCCGCCTTACGGTAGGTTGCCATGTACGCCTGCACATCGGGATAACCGTCCTCTTTCAGAACATCGGGCAGTTTATCCAGCTTTTCAGCGATTTCCTTTTCTGTCCGCTGTATCTGCTCTGTGAGCGCCTTGCGCTCCTTACCCTTGAAAATCCCTTTTGTATCGGCAAGCTGCTGTTTCAGCTTCGGAAGTACCGTATCCTGCAAATGCCGGATTTCTTTCGCCTTATCCTGCGCCTTTATCAT